>NZ_AP024895.1:1208628-1812942 GCF_024347055.1 Vibrio porteresiae DSM 19223 | reverse complement strand
CAAACTGACACGGTATTGAGTGCTGGATAATCCACCACGCTGCGCTAAGCGGCTGTGCACCAACGGAAGGTGCATCTGGTCACTGAAATAAGCGCGCTTTTGGTGAATCGCGCTTAGGTAAAACTCCACTTCGGAGAGAATATCTGGGCCAAGACCCAATTCCCCGGGAACAAACAGATACACATCGAGATCCAATTCTTTACTCTCGGACACCTGTGTGGCCATTTTAAGTGTCACTGCATCATGTTTATCTACCGTGATCAAAGAAAACTCCCCAAAAACTTATAAATTTCTCTTTTCTTTAGAGAAAGGATATCAGAGATAACGTATAATCTCTGCAAATTTGATGTGAGACAGTTTTAGATGATTAATGTAGGTCAAATTAACCGCCTGGAAGTAGTTAAAATCGCTGAATTTGGCGTCTTTTTAGATGCTGGAGAGTATGGCACCACTTTATTACCGAATCGTTTCGTTCCTGAAGGAACTGACGTCGGCCAACAGTTAGAGGTGTTTCTCTATTTCGATTCAGAAAACCAAATCGCTGCCACAACAGAACAACCTGTTGCTCAAGTAGGCGAGTGGGGTTTGATGAAAATCGAAGGCGTTAACAGTACAGGTGCATTTGCCGGTTGGGGAATCAAAGGCAAGGATCTGCTGATACCATTTAGTGAACAACGTGGTCGTTTGACGGTAGGTCAGACAATTCTCGTTTATGTTTACACAGATAAAGCGTCAGGACGCATCGTCGGCACCACCAAATTTAACAAGTGGTTGGATAAATCTCCTGCGCGTTACGAGCGTAATCAACAGGTGGATTTGATCATTGCTGAGCGTTCAGAATTGGGTTTCAAAGCGATTATCAATGGCAGCCATTGGGGCATGATTTTCCCATCAGACGTATTTGGTAAGCTCTTTATTGGTAAAAAGCTGAAAGGCTACATTAAGAGCATCCGTGAAGATGGCAAAATCGACTTAGCTCTGCAAAAAGTCGGTACGGCTAAGATGGACGATTTAAGCTCTAAAATTATTGAAGTTTTAGAAAAGAAAGGGGGATTTCTTCCTCTCTCTGATAAGTCCTCTCCTGAAGCAATCTTCGCAGAGTTCCGTACCAGTAAAGGTACATTCAAAAAGACCATTGGTTCTCTTTACAAACAAGGTCTTCTTGTTATTGAAGCGGATGGCATTCGTTTAGTGAAAGCTAACTAAGCCTCTGATCTAAAGCCTAAAAAAAGGCCCATAACCTCACAAGTTAAGGGCCTAGGGGAATGGCTCCGAAGAGCCTGCGCTAATACGAAGAAGCGTTATTTCATACACTCAAGTTTAGTACAGGCTGTCGAAATAGCGACTTCGCTCACAGGCGAAATCGCTTATGGTTTTGTGGCTAGAATAGGTTTTTGTCGCGGACTAATTCTCTAGGTAGTCCATTCTTAACTCGGTCTCCGACCCATTTCCCTAACCCAATCACATCCTTACCGTAGCAGACGATCACTTCACCTTTTCCTGATGCTTGCTCTGGTCGAACATCACGTCCCATAAACCATTCACGAGCTTGCTCAGTATTTAGTGCGACGCTGTGATCTTCATTCCACATTGCGAGGCAGGTTGCCACTTGGTGCTGCCAACGATAGCCTTGTCTGTGAGATTCAGCGATTTTGATGCCCATACGTGAGAAACGCAGTTCACCTAACATCGGTTCGAGCGCTTGTGGGAAAAGCCAAACGTCGTTATCTCTAAGCCAAATGACACCGCTTTCTGGCAGGGAAATACCTAGAGTTGCCAACAGTTGGTCACGAATGGTTTGATCCACTTTCTTTGAGGCTTTTTCGAATGGGAATTTACCCAACTTTTTCTTTACCTCTGGTGTAGGAACTGATGCTGTCTTACGAATTCTTGCTACAAAGAATCCCTCTGAATCATACACTTGAGGGAAAATATGTAGGAAACCCTCTGCGGTTAATGTTTTGTCTGCTTGTGGAAAAAGTCCTTCAAGAGATTCAAACGTGACCGCGTCACCGTATAACGTTTTAAGATGGTGACAAACCTGTTGGTTTTCTTCCACGCTGAGCGTGCAAGTTGAATAGACCATCACGCCTCCGACCTTAAGCGCTTGGAAAGCACTTTCAATCAGATCTTTTTGTGTCTGGGCAATGGAGTGAATCGATTCGATGCTCCAGTTTTTCATCGCATCAGGGTCTTTACGAATCGTACCTTCACCAGAACATGGGGCGTCTAACAACACCGCATCAAATTGCTCTGGTAACCAGCCACCAAAGACTCGGCCATCAAAGTTGGTTAGCGCTGCATTACGTACGCCACAGCGTTCGATATTGGCATGCAGCACTTTAACGCGACTGGCAGAAAATTCGTTAGCGACGAGCACACCTTCGTTATTCATTAAGGCTGCGATTTGGGTGGTTTTGGAACCAGGGGCGGCGGCTGTATCGAGTACAGCAGCAAAATGATCGTCTTGTTTAAAAAACAGGGCGGCGGGTGGCATCATGGAGCTGGCTTCTTGAATATAAAACAGACCAGCCATGTGTTCTGCAGTATTGCCCAGCGGCACCTGAGATTCATCAGCTTCAATCCAAAAGCCGGTTTCGCACCAAGGAACCGGTGATAATTGCCAGCCTTTTTCTTCTGCACGCTTTACAAAATCCGTCACCGAGATTTTTAACGTATTAACACGAATGCTTTTGCGCAGAGGTCGCTGACAGGCAGCAATAAACTCATCCATAGAAAGGGAAGCTGGCATGGAGTTTTTCATGGCAGCGATAAACGCATCTGGAAGTTGGATATTGGAATGCAAAACGGTATCTCGATTTTTAAACTTGGCGCGCATTATACCTAAAACAAGGCTCGGTGGCAGATCTAACCAAGCAAAATAAAACCACCGCAAGCGGTGGTTTTGTGAGAAATAACCTAATTAAAGCAGAAGTTAATGCTTTATGGCTTAGGGATCGGTGTTTGCCAAGTGAGCCAATCGCTTTCGACGGAACGATGCAGTAAAAAGCTGCTCTCTGCTGTGGCGATGGGTTTTAGTGGCAGATCTGGTGGAGTGGCAAAACTGATGCCGCCACGCAGCAAGCTATCCATAGTGCCTGATTTGATATTGGCTCCGCTTAAACCAATCGAGACATCAACGCCTGATGCGTTCCAAAACACAGTATTACTGCGGATTAGATACGCGTATTCTGGTTTAACTTCAATGGTTGAAATCACGCGATCGGATAAATCCCCTAAACGCACATCGGTGACGTGGCCAACTTCAATATCGCGATAAAGCACAGGAGTCCCCAGGGTAACAGAACCGCGAGAGCGACTTTGCAGTACAAACTGAACACCGTTAGGTTGCATTGCTTTATCTTGCAAAGTGAATTGGGTGAGCGCTTCGCCTTTACCTGGTTTTACCGCAATGCTTGCCTGCAAGAGCTTGTCGATATTATCAATGCCGTTGAGATTGACTTGCGCTTTTTGCAGCCAGAATACCGAGCCCTGTTTAGCAATGTGGCTTGAGTATTGAGGGTTCAGTTCCGCAATAAAGGCGACACTGTTTTGTTTAAAATTAGGCGTGATTCGTTTGATTTCACCCACTTTCACGCCTTGGTATTCCAAAGGAGTGCCCACTTTTACTCCCGGATTGGATGAGCTGGTTAAGGTGATAGCACTGCCATGCTGACTGGCTTGTTCGTAGCTATCATAGAGTTTCCATTTTTCACCCACTTTATTTTCTACACCTTTGATCGAATCAAAAGCGATCCCACCTTTGATTAAACTTTGTAGTGGAGCGGCTTGAACGGAAACACCTGCCAATGAGGCATCAATCTTTACGCCAGAATGGTTCCAAAATACCGTGTCCGGAGTAATAAGATATTGATATTGATTGTCAATTTTCGCTTCAATGGTCACGCCATCGGTTGATAAAGCGTATTTTGTAATGCTGCCCACTTTTAAATTGCGATAGAGCAGTGGACTTCCCATTTGCACCGAAGGCAATGCTGGTGAGGTTAGCGTGATGGTTTGCGAACCTTGTTCATGAAATTGTGCTAGTTCCGCTAACGACTGATTAGGATAAAGAGGATAGTGCGCCTCGTTACCTTCTTTGCCTTCGCTGATAAAACTGATCGAGCCAGCCAATAACCACTTCATTGGTGGGACAGTAAGATTTACGCCATTTTCATCCAAAGCAGCCTTTGCTGTTCCGGTGATGTAAAAACGGTTGTGGTGACGAATCAAAGCGCGATATTGCTCTTCGATATTCACATTAAACAGCACGTGGTCGTCTTGCAAGCTCACCGCAGAGACCATACCCACAGGAATGCCACGATAAAGCACTTTACTTCCGGCTTCTAAACCGTAGGAATCACTCGCTTCTAAAGTGAGGCTGATGGATTTTGCATCCGGTGTCAGCTGCGCCCGTTGGGCAGTGAATTGGCGACTTCTCTCCCCAGTGCCTGGTTTGATAGAGAGAAAGTTACCTTTAACCAAGTTTGATACGTTACGCATACCATTTAGCGACAACTCTGGCTCTTCAACCACAAAATGAGTGCCACTATTAAGCATGTCACTAAATGCCGGTTCAATCGAGGCTGCAGCGATGAGCTGCTTTCGATCTTTACTAAAAGAGATATCGGTTACTTGGCCAATTTCGATGCCGCGATAAACGATTGGCGAACCCTTAGGGTTAATTTGGCTATTATCTGGCAGTTGGATAGTGATAGGGATACCACGACCAGCAGTCTTCACATCTTTGTATAATATAAATTGGGCATTTTGTTCAACCGGTTCTCCGCCGTCGGGTGAATCCACTGCAATAGCACCGCCAATGAGAGCACTCATATTTTCTAGGCGAACATCCATGCCATCAAATCCCACATCAGCTGAGACGCCACTGACATTCCAAAAACGGCTCTGTTTGGTAATGATTTGTTGGTACTCATCTTTGATGGATACCTGAATCAACACCGATTGATTGTCTTTATTGAGTTGATAACTAAGCACTTCACCAATGGGGATTTTGCGATAAATGATTTGAGAACCTACCGATAATCCGCCCAAATCTTTTGCTTTTAGGCTTAATAACAAACCGTTATGGGACACTTGATTAGTGGGAGCATTATCGAGAGCGTGATACTCCTTTGGATGATCGTTACTGTCCAAATTGCCCGGCTGAACGGCAATGTAGTTACCTGAAACTAAAGCATCCAATCCTGAAATGCCTGACAAGCTCGCTTGCGGCTTAACAAGCCAAAATTGCGTTTCAGGGGACAAAAGCTTGGTGGCTTCTGGATAGATTTCAGCATCAACGTAAATACTTTCTAAATCGGAAGAAAGTTTTATGTCTCGAATCATACCCACTTCGAGGCCTTGGTAGCGGATTGTCGTACGTCCGGCGACTAAACCTTGACCATTAGAAAAGTGAATTTGAATACGTTCGCCTGCATCATTGACGGCTTTAAACACCAACCAGCCAGCCAGCAGCATGGTGATAATGGGTAGAATCCACAGGGGAGAAATACCACGACTGCGTTTGATGTCAGGTGAGTAAGAGGGATTATCGTTCATTAATAGACCTGCCAGAAGTAGGAGAATTGGGGTGATTATCCCAAAGTAATCTTGAATCTAAACTTTCAGTGGCGAGTAAAGTGAGAAACACCACTAAACCAAAAGCGATGGCACCAATGCCGGGCACAAAATCGAGAATTTGGCCTCTGTCGACCAAGGTCAACATGATGGAGATGACAAACAGATCTAACATTGACCATTTGCCAATCACCTTGACCACAAAATAGATTTTCATTCGTTGGCGCTGAAAACGTTCTTTGCGCCAATGGGCGCATACCAATAGATAACCTAAGCCCAATATCTTTGCCATTGGCACGAGAATACTGGCAACAAAAATAATAATCGCAATCCCAGGCATCTGACTGTTAAACAAGGAAATCACACCGGAGTAGATAGTATCTTCCAAGCGTTGTCCATTGGTGATCAAAATTGAGATTGGGATGAGGTTTGCTGGAAATATCGCCAAACTGGCAGCTAAAAGGTACGCCAGTGTGCGTTCAAGTGAGCGCGGCTTACGATGATGCAGCGGTTGATGGCAACGTTGGCAATGAGTGCCAACCGGTTGCGAAAGATGGCAGTAAATACAGTGACGTTCTTTGCTTTGATGTTCAAAGGTGTGCTCTGGTCGCCACGCTTCCCAGTAACGACGCAAACTGACTCGACTGATCAACAGCACCGAGAGCAGTTGCAGCACTATCAATGCATAAAGAGCTGGACCCACAATAATGTCGGAATAGTCTTTTAATTTAAAGCAAGCGACGGCCACGCTGACAAGAAAAACATCAATCATTGCCCACGGTTTTAAACGATAAATTATCGTTGTTCCAAGCTTCATGCCGGTAAACCAGTGTTTATGTAATGCTAGATGGCAAACCACCAAAGCTGCACAAAGAACAATAGGGGCAATAACACTGCAAAACAGCACTAACAGTGAGAGCAAAGGAAAACCATGGCTCATTAAATTCCATGCGCCCTCTGGAACCGTCGCGCTGAAAGTGACGCCAAGTAAATGAATAGAAATAAACGGGAAGATAAACGCAGGAATAAACAGCAGTAAACAGGTGATCGCCAGAGCTAAGTTACCTGATAACGATGGGCTTCCGCCCCGGCTTAGCTGGGTACCACAGCGCGGGCAATAGGCATTTTTACCGTAAGGTAACTCTTGTTGGACGCGGATTGGCAAATCGCACCCCTGACATAAGCGAACCTTGTCATTTAGAGGGGTAAAGGATTGAAATATAGGTGTATCTTTATCGTGCAATTCTTTTATCCATTCGTGTTACAACGTCACTACTTAGTGTCATGCTTCGCCCCGACGTTAAGTTATTGTGGGGATTGTACAGTACCATAAAGAGTTTGGTATAAGCCTTCTTGATTGACCAGTTCGCCATGCGTACCGGATTGAGTGACGCGACCATCTTCTAAGACATAGATAAGATCCGCCTGTTTTACCGCAGATAATCGATGCGCAACAATCAGAGTCGTGCGGCCCTGAAGGAACACACTTAATGCATGATGTAACGCTGCTTCTGTAGCTGTGTCGAGAGCGGACGTCGCTTCATCGAGGATCACAAATTGCGGGTCACAGAGCACCATTCTCGCGATAGCCAGGCGTTGACGCTGTCCGCCAGAAAGACGAATGCCATTACGACCAATTTGGGTGTCTAGTCCATTAGTTAGTTGTTTAATCACATCATTCATTTGAGCCACATTAAGGGCATTCCATAACGCCTCTTCAGTATAGTCATTACCCAAAGTGAGGTTATTGCGCAGTGAATCGTTAAACAACACCGGCTGCTGTAACACCACGGCAATTTTATCGCGAATGATAGAAAATGAGATATCGTCAGTAGCTTCACCGTTATAGCGTATGGTGCCAGAATTCTGCCGATAAACGCCGATAAGAAGTTGAATCAACGTCGATTTACCACCGCCACTGGCTCCGACAAGAGCGACTTTTTTCCCTGCAGGAATCGTTAGGCTAAGGTGATCGAGCACTGCATTTTCACCGTTATAAGAGAAGCACACATCCTCCACTTGAACCTCAACATGACGCTCGTTGGTGAAAGGATTCACTTTGGAGACTGGGCGATGTTCCTCTTCGAGTTCCAAGAGATCATTAATGCGCTTCAACGCGGCTTTGGCTCCATACCAAGAAAACTGAATTCCCAGTAGTTCTTGAACAGGGCCGAGCATAAACCAAAGATAGCTAAATACGGCAAAAATTTGCCCAATCGTCATATCACTAAATAGCACCATCAGCATCGCCATGGCACGAAACAGTTCAAAGCCCATTAAGAACAGCAGAAAAGAGAGGCGACCAGCGGCTTCTGACTGCCAAGCGTATTTGTCAGCGTTGGCACGAACTTCATTGGCTTGCTCTTTAAGCCGTTGGAGAAATTCACGTTCGCGATTGGCTGCACGCAGTTGATAGATGCCATCCAAGGTTTCTACCAATTTATTTTGAAAAGATTCAAAGGCTTGGTTTTCGCGCTTCTTCAACGACTTTACATTACTTCCCAGTTTTTTCGAGAAGTAGAGCACGATGGGATTGACCAGCAAAATAAACAGCCCTAAGCGCCAGTCAAGCCAGAGAAGAACTGCAGCGGTTCCTGTTACCGTGAGAATGCCGATAAGAAATTTACTTAGGGTAGTGCCGATAAATTGGTCAATCGTTTCAATATCTGTGACTAAATGGGCGTTTATTCCACCACTCCCACGAGTCTCATATTGTTTTATGCTAATTCGTCCCAATTTATCGATCATCTTGCAGCGCATTTGATACGTGATGGTTTTTGACACCAACGTAAATTGCCGGTTTTGCAAGATATTAAGTAGCTGGCCTATGGTTCTCATGAGCACAACAAGGAACAGCGTAAAGAAGATATATCCAATGGCGGTTTGCCAAGCACTCGGTAGAACCTGATTCATGATCTCTAAGCCTTTACCAGGCTTATGCATGAGAACCTCATCGACCATCAGTGGCATTAAGAGGGGAACAGGAACGCTGACTGCGGTAGCAAGCAGGGCGATGATATTGGCTAAAATCAGCTTTGACCTATGTCTTTTCGCTTGTGTTATGAGCCAAGAACCGTTAATAGTGTCACTGGAGTACGTCATTAGAGTAGTGAGTGCATCCTTATAATAAGTAGGGCAACATTGTACGAACTCCTTTTAGTGAAGTCTTTGTTTTTTTCAATCGGAAGTTTTTATGAATATCGAACAATACCAACGTTTAACCAAACAAGCTGTCTCTCTTGTCGAGTCAGAGCCTAACCTCATTGCTAACCTAGCGAACGTCAGCGCACTATTAAATATGGAACTTGAAGACCTCAATTGGGTCGGTTTTTATTTAATGGATAAAGATGAATTGGTTTTAGGCCCATTCCAAGGTTTACCCGCTTGTGTTCGTATTCCGGTTGGTAAAGGCGTGTGTGGTACGGCTGTCGCTACTAATAGCGTGCAACGTATTTACGATGTACACGAATTTGAAGGTCACATTGCTTGTGATGCTGCAAGTAACTCTGAATTGGTTATTCCTTTTTCTATCAATGGCAAAGTAGCAGGTGTGCTTGATATTGATAGCCCATCTATTGGCCGATTTAGTGAAATTGATCAACAAGGATTGACCAATTTGATGACTGAGGTGGAAAAGCTGCTTAATTCACACGCTAACAACGCATAAATTGGTGTTTACCTGTGGTTTTTCCTAGACAGGTCACTATAATACCGGACATATTTGTCAAAATGTTTAGCGGACTTAGCCGCACAAACCAGGAATCCTCATGGAAAACACTGAAAAGTTAAAAAACAGCAAAGAAGTGATTGCATATATTGCTGAATGTTTCCCTAAATGCTTTACTTTAGATGGTGAAGCAAAACCTTTGAAAATTGGTATTTTTCAAGACCTTGCTGATCGCCTAAGTGACGACCCGAAAGTGAGCAAAACTCAGCTGCGTGCTGCGTTAAGACAGTACACTTCTTCATGGCGCTATCTGCACGGTGTTAAACCTGGTGCTGTACGTGTGGACTTAGATGGAAACGAGTGTGGTGCACTAGAGCAAGAACATGTTGATCATGCTCAAGCAGCACTTGCAGAAAGCAAAGCTCGTGTTGATGCACGTCGTAAAGAGCAGAACAAAAAAGCTCGTGAAGAAGCAAAAGCAAAATCGCCAAAAGCGAAAAAGCCACAACAGCCTCGTCGTCCACAAGTAAAAACAGCACCAAAAGCAGAAAAGCCAGTGGAAACTCGTTCTTTGAATGCTGATGAAGTGATCATCGGTAAACAAGTGAATGTCAACATGGGCAAAGGCAACATGGCTGCGACCATCGTTGAAATCAATAAGGAAGATGTGCGTGTTCAGCTTGGCAACGGCCTACAAATGGTTGTGAAAGTGGAGCATCTACGCGCATAAAGGAGACATTCCTACGCATGAAATGCCGTTCAAAATTGACTCTGATTGCTGCTAGCGTTTGGCTAGCAGCCTTTTCAGCTGAGGCTGTCGAAGCCACCATTCATGAATCAGACCTGCCTGTTCTTGCACCTCAAGCTCAACATGAAATTGCAAGCAAGCGAGTGACTTCTCGATTCACCCGTTCTCATTACAAACATTTCAATCTCGACGACGAGTTTTCTAAGAAGATCTTTGACCGCTATATAAATATGTTGGATTACAACCACAACATTTTTACCCAAGCGGATATTGATTCATTTAAAACTTGGTCCACAGAACTGGATGATCAACTTAAGGCAGGTGATAACCAAATCGCGTTTGATTTGTATAACTTGTCTGAGAAAAAACGCTTTGAACGTTATCAATACGCGTTATCTCTACTTGATCATGAAATTAAGTTCGACACCGATGAGTCAATCGAGTTAGACCGTTCTAAAGAAGCTTGGCCGCAAAACGTGGCAGAGCTTGATGATTTATGGCGTAAGCGAGTGAAATATGACGCGCTTAACCTGAAGTTATCAGGTAAAGAGTGGCCAGAAATCAAAAAGACGTTGGCAAAGCGTTACGACAATGCCATTAAACGTCTAACTCAAACCCACAGCGAAGATGTATTTCAAATGTACATGAATGCCTTCGCGCGCTCTATTGATCCTCATACTAGCTATCTTTCTCCGCGTAGTGCTGAACAATTCCAGACAGAGATGAACTTATCTCTCGAAGGGATAGGTGCGGTATTGCAAGATACTGACGACTACACGGTCGTCCGTTCACTGGTAAAAGGTGGACCGGCAGAGAAGGGTAAACAACTGGCTGAAGGCGATAAAATTATCGGCGTCGGTCAAGATGGTGAAAAAATCGTCGATGTGGTTGGCTGGCGTTTAGATGATGTAGTGCAGCTTATCAAAGGACCGAAAGGGACTAAGGTAAAACTGCAAGTCATCCCTGATGGAAAAGATGCTAAAAGTCACGTTGTCACAATTGTTCGCGACAAGATTCGTCTTGAAGACCGTGCGGTTAAATCTAAGATCATGAAACAAGACGGTAAGCAGATTGGTGTACTAGAAGTACCAAGCTTCTATGTTGGCCTTGCTGCTGATACCGATAAGTTAATTACCGATCTGAAAGCCAAGCACGTTGATGGTATTGTTGTTGACCTTCGTGATAACGGGGGCGGTGCACTGACAGAAGCGACAGCATTAAGCGGTCTATTTATTACCAGTGGCCCAGTTGTACAAGTGCGCGACAGTTATGGTCGTGTCAATGTCAACAGTGACACGGACGGTAAAGAGAGTTACACCGGACCAATGACGGTGCTTATCAACCGTTATAGTGCTTCCGCGTCAGAAATCTTTGCTGCAGCAATGCAAGATTATGGACGTGCCGTTATCGTCGGAGAAAACTCCTATGGTAAAGGTACTGTGCAACAGCATCGTTCGCTTAACCATATTTACGATCTGTTTGACCAACCACTAGGTTATGTTCAATACACTATCCAGAAGTTTTATCGCATCAATGGGGGTAGTACGCAAAATAAAGGTGTCGTGCCTGACATCCCGTTCCCAACCCCAATCGATCCTAAAGATACTGGGGAAAGTGTTGAAGATAACGCACTGCCATGGGATAGCATTGATAAAGCGAACTACCAACCTGTGCAGGACGAATCAAAACTGATTGTTGAACTGACTGCGCAGCACAAACAACGTATTGCAAAAGATATGGAGTTTGGTTTCATCGCTCAGGATATTGCCAAGTACAAAGCAGAGAAAGACGATAATACCTTGTCTTTGAATGAAAATGTACGTAAGCAACAGACTGAAGAAGCTGATCAATTGCGTTTAACGCGCATTAATGAACGCGAGAAAGCGGCAGGTAAGCCAACTTTCAAAACGTTGCAAGATGTGCCAAAAGATTATCAAGCACCTGATGCGTACCTTGATGAAGCAGTGGATATCACTGTCGACATGGTGAACGATCAGAAATAATCGGGTTCTAGAAAAATTGTCAAAGCGGGCGTTGCCCGCTTTTTTTCTACCCAAATTTTGGCATTCGCCCCAGTATTTCAACCAATTTCATTTGATGGTGTGACTTGTGCAATAGGTTTTACCCTGAAGTTGTAGGGCGCACAACATGATCTCTCCTACGCTTAAGTTAAGTCGATGCTTAACAAGGAGAGAACAATGAAATGGATTAAGCGAGTTTTTTCCACTTTCATTCTGGTATTTGCCCCTTGGGTGTGGAGTCACGAAGACAATTCCCAAGACCTAACCCAGTTTGATCAGCCACTTTTGCTGGGGGACTGGTACTTTTTAAATCCAGATCCTGAAAATGCACCTGACAAATTTGTTGCGATTAAGCTCAGTTTCCATTCCAACTATCAATTTTCAATCGATGTGCAAAAGCAGGACTTTGAAATTGACCATTGGGAAGGGCTTTATTCTGCCACTGAAGATACGATTTTGATGGATATGGGCAATGACCATCCGCAAATTTATCATTACAAGGGCAATCACAACATGCTCTATGTTAATGGTCTTTACTTCACTAAGGCACTGCCCAACGCGTTAGCGGGAATGTGGTCGAGTGAATATGTCACCAGTGATGATAGTCATTTAAGTGACGCTGTCACTCGTGTCGATTTGTTACTCCAGCCGGACTTTGTCTTCTTATTCAGAGCGATTGATGCGAAAGGGGAAGAGAAGGTTCATCAAGGTGTCTATTACACAGAGCAAGATCACTTGGTTTTGTTTTATGAGCAAGGTGAGCACGACACGCGTTACAAATTGACCGATAACAAGCTCACCCTTGAAGTGGAAAATGGCGCCATGCTTGCTGTGCTTGATCGCGTCAAATAGCACCTATGCAACAGATATAAATCCGTCCAACTGATTAAACTCTATCCAAACAGTACGAGGTATTTGCTGCAAATGCCTCGTTTTTTTCTGCCTAGGGGTTGTTATTCAATCTAACAAGCCTAAGATCGGTAAGACCAACTTAATCTAAGTTCATTAGTTATTTGATACGTTTGCTCATGATGCAAAAATTTGTATCGTCGCTTAGGTTGTTGGCATTTAGTCACATTTCATTATGTCAAAAGGATTACGGCAATGGCTCAAACTCCACAAGCCAAATACAGAAAAGATTATAAACAGCCTTCCCACACCATCACTGATATCGAACTGACGTTTGACTTACACGATACGGCAACGACTGTAACTGCTGTTTCTTACGTTAAGCAGCTTGGTGATTCAACAACTCTGGTTTTAGATGGTGAAGGACTGACACTCGAAGCATTAAAAGTGGACGGTGCTGATTGGTCGAACTATACCGCTGACGAATCAAGCCTGGAAATTCGTGAATTGCCATCGCAGTGCGAACTGACGATTGTGACTTTGATTAATCCTGAAGCGAATACCGCTTTAGAAGGTTTGTACAAATCTGGCGGCGCTTTCTGTACTCAGTGTGAAGCGGAAGGTTTCCGTCGCATTACCTATTATCTAGATCGTCCTGACGTTCTAGCAAAATACACAACCACTGTTATTGCTGATAAAGCCGCTTACCCATTCTTGCTTAGCAACGGTAACCGCATCGAAGAAGGCCTAGCCGATAACGGTCGCCATTGGGTGAAATGGCAAGACCCTCATCCAAAACCATGTTATCTATTTGCCTTGGTTGCAGGTGACTTTGATGTGCGTCGTGACCAATACCAAACGAAATCTGGTCGCAATGTTGCACTTGAAGTGTTTGTTGATAAAGGTAACCTGGATCGAGCAAACCATGCGATGGTCTCTATCATCAATGCCATGAAGTGGGATGAAGAACGTTTCGACCTTGAATACGATCTTGATATCTACATGGTGGTTGCCGTTGACTTCTTCAACATGGGCGCAATGGAAAACAAAGGCTTGAACATCTTTAACTCTAAATATGTGCTAGCCAATGACCAAACTGCGACTGATGCCGATTACCTTGGCATTGAATCCGTGATTGGTCACGAATACTTCCATAACTGGACTGGTAACCGTGTGACTTGTCGCGATTGGTTCCAACTAAGCCTAAAAGAAGGTTTAACCGTTTTCCGTGATCAAGAATTCTCTTCCGATCTCGGCTCTCGCGCGGTTAACCGTATTAATAACGTACGTGTGATTCGTGGTCCTCAGTTTGCTGAAGACGCAAGCCCAATGTCTCATCCAATTCGCCCTGAAAAAGTGATTGAAATGAACAACTTCTACACGGTAACCGTGTACGAAAAGGGCAGTGAAGTGATTCGCATGATGCACACTTTGCTAGGTGAAGCGGCATTCCAAAAAGGCATGAAGTTATACTTTGAACGTCATGATGGTACTGCTGCAACCTGTGAAGACTTTGTTGCGGCAATGGAAGATGCATCAGGCGTGGATCTAAAACAATTCCGTTTATGGTACAGCCAGTCTGGTACGCCAACGGTTACAGTTGAAAGCCAATACGATGCACAAGCGAAAACCTACTCGCTCACTGTCGCGCAGGTGACTGAACCGACTCACGAACAGAAAGAAAAACAACCGCTACATATCCCGTTTGATATTGAGCTGTATGCCGCTGATGGTTCGGTTATTGAGTTACAACGTAACGGAAAGCCTGTCCATCACGTACTCGATGTGAAAGAAGCTAAGCAAACGTTCGTGTTCGATAACGTAGCAGAGCAACCTATTCCATCATTACTGCGCGAGTTTTCTGCGCCAGTGAAACTGGAATACAACTACTCCGATGCCGAGTTGACCTTCTTGATGGTTCACGCGCGTAACGAGTTTGCTCGTTGGGACGCAGGTCAAATGCTGCTAGCAAAATATATCCGCAGCAATGTGATCAAAGTACAAAACGGTGAAGCCGTTGAACTGCCTGAAACCGTAGTCGATGCTTTCCGTGGCGTACTATTGAGTGATGAACTTGAACCTGCGTTTGTCGCAGAGATGCTTGCGTTACCGGGTCACAATGAGGTGTCTGGTTGGTATAAATGTGTGGATGTAGATGCCATTGCCACTGTATTGCACGCAATGAAAGTTCAATTGGCTACAGAACTAGAAGATGAGTTCAGTGCGACTTACCACACATTGAAGCAAGATAAATACACCATTGATCATGCTGCGATTGGTCAACGAGCATTACGCAATACTTGTCTTGGCTACCTAGCGTTTACCGAGCAGGGTAACAAGCTAGTGAAAGCGCAGTACCAAGCTGCTAACAACATGACCGATACGATGGCCGCAATGAGTGCAGCAAATAATGCGCAACTTGCTTGCCGCGCAGAGATCATGGCGGACTATAGTGATAAATGGGCTCACGATGGTTTGGTGATGGATAAATGGTTTATTCTGCAAGGGACTAACCCAGCAGGAAATGCACTGAAAACCATCAAAGAAACCATGGAGCATAAAGCGTTTAGCTTGAAGAACCCGAACCGTACTCGCAGTTTGATCGGTAGTTTCTTCAATAACAACCCAGTGAACTTCCATGCAAAATCAGGTGAAGGTTACCGTTTTGCTGGTGAAATTTTGCGTGAATTGAACAGCAGTAACCCACAAGTTGCTTCTCGTCTTATCGACCCGCTATTGAAGTTCCGCCGCTACGATGAAGCTCGTCAAGCCTTGATTAAACAAGAGCTAGAAGCGTTGAAAGCGATGGACAATTTGGCTCGTGATCTGTTCGAAAAAGTGACCAAAGCGTTAGAAGCGTAATCAATAACTTCGTACAATAAGTGGCATCTCGGTGCCACTTTTTTTATTTATGAATCAATACTTTTTTACTCTCAACATCTCTTACCAAACTTTCCTCAGCCACTATTCTGGCCAAGCGTCGACAGTGCTTGTTATCACCGAAAACGGTCTACGTTTGCAACTTCCCGCAGCTCGTCTACGTCCATACCTAAGTCAACTAGGGATAAGAGGGCGGTTTAGGCTGATAACTGACCAAAACAATAAAATTAAACAGATAGATATTCTATAAATCCCCGAGTCACACCAGCGACAAATTCCTATCTAACGCACAAATTTAAACATTTGTTCTAACAAATGATTTAAAGTGGTTAACATAATGTAAATAAAGTATTTACAATGGGCATGCATAATCCAATGTAAGCGCTATGCTTACAACACACCAATAACAAAACGTCATTGTAATCTTGGAGTTGCCTATGACCGCGCGTGAAACTCTGATGCCGGTTTTACTTGAAAAGGTGTATCAACTAATTCAAGACCGTATAGAGCTTGCCCAACAGCCTTTAGTGACTCAGCTAGCTCAGCATCTATTTAGTAATATCTCTCAGGACGATTTAGTCTCACGGAACGAGTCTGATCTGTATGGTGCGATTGTCAGTCTCTGGCATCACATCAGTGAAAAATCACCGGAAGAACAATCTGTTAGGGTGTTTAACCCAACAGTCAGTCGCCAAGGTTGGCAATCCACCCATACCATAGTTGAAATTGTGGTCCCCGATACACCATTTTTGGTGGATTCGATAAAAATGGCGTTGAGTCGTTTGGATTTGACGTCACATCTTATGCTCAATGGCCCGACCCAAATTGCTCGCAACAAGAGGGGGTCAATCGCCAGTATCAATCAAAACAAAGGGCAGTTGCATTCCCTATTTCATATTGAGGTGGATCGTTTAAGCACTCAAGAAGAGATGGATGAGTTGCAAGGAGAGCTACTGTCGATTCTTGCTGATACCGCTTTAGTCGTGAAAGATTGGCAACCTATGGTCAATCAATTACAACAAGTCGTTGATCAACTGGAGAAAGACCGTAAGCAGATTCCGATCGAAGATGATCGTTTTGCTGAAACCGTGGCGTTCTTGCGCTGGCTTGGGAATCATAACTTCACTTTTATGGGTTATAAAGAGTTCGATTTGGTCGAAAATGACGGGGAAAATGAACTCAGACCAACCAAAACCGCAGGATTAGGACTCTTTTCTGATCCTGCGCGAGTTCGCGGTGTGAAGCTATCACACTTCCCAAATTCCGCTCGCTTAGAAGCGCAGAAACCTTACCTGCTGATTGTCACTAAAGGCAATAAACAGTCTCGGATTCATCGACCCGCTTATACCGACTATGTGGGCATTAAGAAGTTTGATGCTAACGGCAAAGTGATTGGCGAACATCGCTTTAGCGGCTTGTATACCTCGGCAGT
Source organism: Vibrio porteresiae DSM 19223 (assembly GCF_024347055.1). NCBI lineage: Bacteria > Pseudomonadati > Pseudomonadota > Gammaproteobacteria > Vibrionales > Vibrionaceae > Vibrio > Vibrio porteresiae. Next base: position 1,795,765 of record NZ_AP024895.1, on the reverse strand, counting down.
GTACAACCAGAGTGTTGAGAGCATTCCACTGATTTGTGAAAAGGTGCAGCGCATTATTGCGGCGAGTGGTTATCGTCAAGCGTCCTACGCGCATAAAGCCTTGCATAACATTCTAGAGAATTACCCAAGAGACGAACTGCTACAAGCAACAGAAGAAGAGTTGTTGGAAGTGGGAATGGGCGTTGTGCAGATGCAAGATAGGGATCTGCTGCGTTTGTTCGTGCGTCGTGATCCGTTCGGCCGTTTCTTTAGCTGTATGGTGTATGTGTCCAAAGAGCGCTACAACACTGAGCTAAGACGCCAAACTCAGCGTATTTTTAAACGCTATTTTGGTTGCCAACAAGAAGTAGAATTTACGACTTACTTCTCAGAGAGTCCGCTTGCTCGCACCCATTACATTGTCAGGGTAGATGACAACAATATGGAAATTAACATCAATAAGATCGAACAAAACTTGATGGAAGCGTCCACCAGTTGGGATGATCGTTTGTCTGAAGCGATCATTGCTAACTTTGGTGAGAGTAAAGGTCTGCCACTGTCGAAAGAGTACATGCGTGCTTTCCCTCGCTCCTACAAAGAAGACATTATGCCGGGTTCTGCTGTGGCAGACATCGAACGTCTAGAAGCACTAGATGAAAATAACCGTTTGGGAATGTTGTTCTATCGTCCACAGGAAGAGAACAAAGACTCAAAAGCGGTACGCTTAAAACTCTATCACCGTGCAGAGCCTATCCATCTGTCTGATGTGATGCCAATGCTAGAAAACTTAGGTTTGCGTGTGATTGGTGAATCACCATATGAAGTGGTGAAAACCAATCTGCAGACTTATTGGATCTTAGAGTTCTCCATGCTTCATAAGAGCGACACCGACGTGGATTTACGTGAGGCTCGCGATCGTTTCCAACAAGCTTTTGCTCAGGTTTGGGCTGGAGAATTAGAGAGCGATGGCTTTAACCGTTTGGTGTTGAGTGCCTCTTTGACTGGTCGAGAAGTCTCGATATTACGTGCTTATGCTCGTTATATGCGCCAAGTAGGTTTCCCATTCAGTCAACAATACATCGAAGACACCTTAACTCATTATCCTGATCTCGCTAAGGGACTAGTTGATCTGTTTGTGCGCCGTTTTGATCCTAAATACAAAGGAGCGCAAAAAGGTCAGCAAGAGTTGATCGATAAGATGACTGAGCAACTCGAAAACGTTGAGAGCTTGGATGACGATAGGATCATTCGTCGCTACATGGACATGATCTTAGCGACACTACGTACCAACTATTATCAGACTGACGAACAAAAGCGGCCTAAACCTTGGCTAGCTCTTAAAATGAAGCCGCGCGCTATTCCGGAAATTCCAGCGCCTGTGCCAGTGTATGAGATCTTCGTCTATGCACCTGATATGGAAGGGGTTCATTTACGCGGTGGCAAAGTCGCACGTGGTGGTCTGCGTTGGTCTGATCGGCAAGAAGACTTCCGTACCGAAATCTTGGGCTTAGTAAAAGCGCAACAGGTGAAAAACACCGTTATTGTACCTGTGGGTGCTAAAGGTGGTTTTGTGTGTAAGAAGCAGCCACTACTCAGTACGCGAGATGAAATCTTTGCAGAAGGTCAGCGCTGTTACAAACGCTTTATTCGTGCGTTACTCGATGTGACAGACAATATCATCGAAGGTGAAGTAGTCGGACCTAAGCAGGTGATTCGCCATGATGAAGACGACCCTTATTTGGTGGTAGCGGCCGATAAAGGGACGGCTACTTTCTCTGATTTGGCAAACTCGGTATCGGCTGAGTACCATTTCTGGTTAGGGGATGCCTTTGCCTCCGGTGGTTCAAATGGCTACGACCATAAAGCGATGGGGATTACCGCAAAAGGTGGTTGGGAATCGGTAAAACGCCATTTCCGTGAAATTGGCATTGATACACAGACCACTGATTTTACCGCAATTGGTATTGGTGACATGGCTGGCGACGTCTTCGGTAACGGGATGCTTTTATCTAAGCACACTAAGTTAGTGGCGGCCTTTAACCATATTCATATTTTCCTTGATCCTAATCCGACGAACCCAGAAGCCAGTTGGCAAGAGCGGGATCGTCTATTTAAATTGCCACGATCCAGTTGGGAAGATTATCAAGCGGATTTGATCTCTAAAGGTGGTGGTATTTTCTCGCGCAAAGCCAAGTCGATCCCATTATCGACCGAAGTACAGAAAATGCTGGGCGTGAAAAAGACCTCTCTGGCACCTAATGATCTGATTAAAGCCATTTTGCGCATGGAAGTGGATCTGTTGTGGAATGGTGGGATCGGTACTTATGTGAAATCATCGGTAGAAACGCATACCGATGTGGGGGATCGTGCCAACGATGGATTGCGCATTGACGGGCGAGATTTGAATGCGCGGGTTGTCGGTGAGGGTGGTAACTTAGGTATGACTCAGCGTGGTCGTATCGAGTACGCACTGAAAGGTGGACGGGTTAATACCGACTTTGTAGATAACGTGGGCGGTGTGGACTGTTCCGATAATGAAGTGAACATTAAGATCTTCCTGAATACGCTGGTGGCCAATGGTGATCTCACTATGAAGCAGCGCAACCAGATATTGGAAAAAATGGAAGATGAAGTGGGTGCTATCGTTATCGATGATGCTTACTGTCAATCTGAATCGATCTCAGTGACTGAGCATCAAGGCGTCTCGGTGATGAAAGAGCAGATCCGTTTTATCCATACTATGGAAAAAGCGGGGCATTTGGATCGTGGCTTGGAGTACATCCCTGATGATGAAACTCTGCTAGAACGTGAAAAACAAGGCATTGGCCTGACTCGTCCAGAACTTGCGGTATTGGTTGCTTACGGAAAAATGGTCCTGAAAGAGGAGTTGGCTTGCGAAGGCATCGCTAATGATGCTTACCATGCTCAGCAACTCGTGAACTATTTCCCAACTGAACTTCGTGAGCACTATAAAGCGCACATGCCCAATCATCCACTGCGTGCTGAAATTATCGCAACGGCGCTGGCCAATCAGATGGTCAATGAAATGGGCTGTAACTTTATTACCCGTTTGCATGATGAGACCGGTGCTAACGTGGTCGATATCGCCAATGCTTATGCAGCTGCGCGGGAAATCTTCAGCTTCGCCGATGTTTTGAAAAAGGTGCGTCTGCTTGATAACCAAGCAACCGCTAAAGCGCAGTATGATGTGATGTTCTCGGTGCGCCGAACATTAAGACGTTTAACTCGTTGGTTGCTGCGTAATCGTCCGGGTAAACAATCGGTGCAAGAGTTGATCGATCGTTTCCAAGTGGATGTGAAAACGTTAACTGCGCAACTCGACAAAGTGTTGGTGGCTGAAGAAGTTGCAGAACACAATGAGAGTGCCAAACGTTGGGTTGAGCAGGGTATTGATAGTGATACTGCAAATTATGTGGCGCGACTATCAAGCTTGTATTCGGCTCTGGATATCTCTTGTGTGGCAAAAGAGAAAGGTCAAACTATGGAAAAAACCGCCCAGGTTTATTTCATGCTGGGTGACAGGCTATCACTGCATTGGTTCTTGAAACAGATCAACAGTCAAGCAGTGGACAACAACTGGCAAGCATTAGCTCGAGCCTCATTTCGTGAAGATCTCGATTGGCAGCAACGTCAATTAACTGCGCAGGTGCTGTCTTGTCGTTGTGCTCCGCAAGAGTTGGACGTGATGAACGCTTTAGAGAGCTGGTTGAAACTCAATGGACCCTCTTTGCATCGTTGGGAAAATATCCTCAATGAGTTCAAAGTTGGGTCGGTTCATGAGTTTGCAAAATTCTCTGTTGCATTGCGAGAGTTGATGTTGCTCAACTTAAACTGTCAAGTTGCGGAATAATAATTGAATTGTCCGCCGAATGCGTCAATAATAACGCCCCGTTTAATCGGGGCTTTTTTCTATCGGAGGCACAATGCTCTACCGCGTAGCCAGAACTGGCTTTTTCAAATTGGATGCAGAGAAGGCGCATGATCTTGCCATCCAAAATTTCAAACGTTTCACCGGCACTCCTCTTGATCTTTTCTATCGTCAACACCTTCCTAATCGTCCTGTCGAATGTATGGGCTTAACCTTCAAAAACCCTGTTGGCTTAGCGGCCGGTTTGGATAAGAACGGTGAGTGCATTGAAGCATTTGGTGCGATGGGATTTGGTTTCGTTGAAGTAGGTACAGTAACGCCACGTCCACAACCAGGTAATGACAAACCACGTTTGTTCCGTTTGATTCCTGCTGAAGGGATCATCAACCGCATGGGCTTTAACAACAAAGGCGTTGACGTTCTTGTTGAGAATGTGAAAAAAGCCAAATACGACGGCATCATCGGCATTAATATCGGTAAGAATAAAGATACACCGATTGAAAATGGGGTAGATGACTATCTAATTTGCATGGACAAAGTGTATGACTGTGCTGGTTATATTGCCGTTAACATCAGTTCTCCTAATACTCCAGGACTTCGTACGCTGCAGTACGGTGAAGCATTAGATGAATTGTTGGCAGCTCTGAAAGCTAAACAAACCGAATTGGCTAAACAGTACGATAAGTACGTTCCGCTTGCTCTGAAAATTGCTCCAGATTTAAGTGATGATGAATTGCGCCAAATTTGTCAGTCACTGCTTAAAAATAATATTGATGGTGTAATCGCGACGAATACTACGTTGGATCGTAGTTTGGTTGAAGGAATGAAATTTGCGACCGAAACTGGTGGTTTGAGTGGTCGTCCTTTAACAGCGCGTAGCACTGAAGTGATCAAATGCTTGTATCAAGAATTGGGTGAGCAAATTCCAATCATTGGTGTCGGTGGCATTGATGACTATGTCTCAGCCAAAGAAAAATTAATGGCAGGGGCGAAGTTAGTCCAAGTATATAGTGGCTTTATTTATAAAGGCCCGGGTTTAGTACGTGATATCGTAACTAATCTGTAGATCCCATCATATAACACTACATATTATTCGATCGTTGAATGAATGTGACAGGGTGACTTTCAGAGGAAATGAGTGATTCATTTCCTCTTTTTTTTTCCTAACTCACTAATAAAATTACCTCTATTCGTTGGCAAAGGTAATTAAGCGTTTACCTAAATTCTAAAAATGAAGAGCGTATAGAGAGGGCACAATGCTTAAACCCAGTGACAAATGGACTTGGTACTACTCAGATAGTGAAGGCTATCTGATGCTAGACCTGGACGAGGATATGGTGTTTAGAACCAACCTTAGTCGTAATCTATTGGTTGATTGTGCTTTCGAACGTCACCCATTCTCAGTTGACGATGCTTCAGATTACCAAACCTACAAAGAGCAGATAGCCTATTTGCCTTTAAGTGAGCCCCGTAAGGCGGAATTAGGCCTTTACTGTGTGGCTGCGAAACGTTTTCACAAGCCTGTCCAGCCAAAGAGTTGGTTCTTTGATTATCAAGGTCATGGTTATGAGCCTGATATCGGTGATGTGGTCAGTTTGACTAACAGCTACAACCACGGGCATTTCATTGTGCTTGAAGTAGGGGAAAACGCTAGCCTAGTGGCGTTGGTCGATCTAGAGCCATTTAGTTTAAACGGGAGTAAATCCTTAGAATTCGGTCAGGTCATTAAAGTGATGCACGATAGAATGGCCTGTGCAAACCACGTACTTATTCCTCATACCATAGCCATGGTTGGTTAAGGTTGAGGTCTTTTCCCTAAGTCATTTCGTTCCTTTGTTTTATTTTCCAATCGGCTTAACGCCGATTTTTTTTGTCTGTTAAACCGCCAGTCTACTATCGCGTCTAGCAAATGAGACGTCCTCAAGGAGATTTTTTGCCGCAGAACCGCATTCATTGTGTGAGATTTGTGCAAATTAATCGGTCATTCCCCGCGCAAAAGTGACACGTTTGTCACTCGTTTTAGCTGATCTTGCCCCCAAAAATTCCCCCTTTGCGTAAAAATGTAGGTTAATTACAGCTATTTTTAACGTCTGGTATAGACCAAATGATAGTGTGAATAAGTATTCACTTACCGGTTGAGCCTTATAAATGGGTAGTTATTTTTATAGGAAGGCGATTTGTTTGTTGGTGGAGATGAATTGATGCTTGGTTAAGCAATTAGCGGGTTTTTTAGTAAAAAGCGTCAGTTAGATTTAGGAATGGTTACCAATGTCAGTTATAATCACAGACCATTTTTACCAGTCAAAGAGCACTATGAATCAGTATCTGGCGGTTACCTCAAACGGACTTGAGAACCTATTAGTTGAAGAACTAACCCAATTAGGAATTTCTGACGCAAAACCTGTTCAAGCAGGGGTGCGTTTTACTGCATCAAATGAACAAGCTTATCGTTGCTGTTTATGGAGCCGGTTAGCTTCACGTTTTGTTCGCATCGTGAGTGAGTTTAACTGCCAAGACGATATGGACTTATATCTTGCGACGTCTGCAGTGAATTGGGTCAATCACTTCCATAGCTCAAAGAAATTTGTGGTGGATTTTAACGGTACTAACCGTGAAATTCGTAACAGCCAGTACGGTGCAATGAAGGTAAAAGACGGTATTGTTGACTGCTTCACCAAAAAGAACTTGCCACGTCCTTCGATCGATAAAGATCGATTTGATCTGCGTATTCACGTGCGTCTGAACAAAGAAAGAGCCATTTTAGGTATCGACATGGTAGGCGGTGGTTTGCACATGCGTGGCTATCGTCCTGAAGCAGGTAAAGCGCCACTACGTGAAACTCTCGCTGCTGCAATCATTTTGCGTAGTGGTTGGGATGCCTCGAAACCGCTTCTTGACCCTATGTGTGGTTCAGGGACGATTGTCATTGAAGCGGCAATGATGGCGGCCAATATGGCACCTGGTGTGAAACGTCAAAAATGGGGTTTTGAAGCGCTAGAAGACTTTGAACCTGAGCTATGGGCTGAGATTAAAGCTGAGGCAAATGTTCAAGCAAGACGTGGTGTCAAGAATGTTGGCGCTAAGTTTTTCGGTATGGATAATGACCCTCGAGTATTACAAACCGCACGTGATAACGCCCGTCGTGCTGGGGTTGAAGAGCTGATCGATTTTTCTCTTTCAGATGCCGCGAAATTGGCTCGTCCAGAAGGATTTGATAATGGTGTTATCGTGTGTAACCCGCCTTATGGTGAGCGTCTTGGTACGCATCCAGGCTTGATCGCACTATACACAGCATTTGGCGGTCAGTTGAAAGCCGAATTTGGTGGCTGCCAAGCTTCTATCTTCTCAAGCTCTGACGAGTTACTAAGCTGCTTGCGCATGCGTGCCGACAAACAGTTTAAATTGAATAACGGTGCGTTACCGTGTCACCAAAAGAACTACACGATTGCTGTTCGTGAACAGAATGAGCTGAATCAAACACAAAGCTTAGTGGCTCCGGACTTTGCTAACCGTTTGAAGAAAAACGTAGCAAAGATCGGAAAATGGGCCAAACGTGAAGGGTTAGAGTGTTACCGTATTTACGATGCCGATTTACCTGAATACAACGTTGCGATCGATATCTATCAAGATAGCCTTGTTATTCAAGAGTACGCGGCTCCTAAAGACGTTCCTGAAGAGAAAGCAAAACGCCGTTTAACCGATATTATTCGTGCTGCAATCCAAGTGTTGGATATGGATGCGAACAAAGTAGTACTGAAGGTTCGTGAGAAACAGAAAGGTACCTCCCAATATCAAAAATTGGCACAGCAATCAGAAACCATGGTTGTTCAAGAGTATGGCGTGAAACTGCAAGTCAATCTTTATGATTACTTGGATACGGGTCTGTTCTTGGATCATAAACTGACTCGTCGTCGCCTTGGCCAAATGGCAGATAACAAAGATTTCTTAAACTTGTTTGCTTACACTGGTTCAGCAACGGTACATGCTGCTTGTGGTGGTGCACGTTCAACGACAACAGTGGATATGTCTAAGACGTATCTCAACTGGGCCAAAGAGAACATGCAGCTCAATGGTCAAGTAGGTCGTCAACACCGTTTTGAACAAGCAGACTGTTTACAATGGCTAGAAGCAGCTCGTGGTGACTATGATCTGATTTTCATCGATCCGCCTACGTTTTCTAACTCAAAACGCATGGAAAAAACATTCGATGTACAACGCGATCATATTGAGCTGTTTACTCACCTAAAACGTATTTTACGTTCAGGGGGGACGATTGTGTTCTCCAATAACAAACGTCACTTTAAGATGGACTTGGATGGCCTTGCTGAGCTTGGTTTACAGGCTCAAAATATTTCCAATCAGACGTTACCTATGGATTTCGAGCGTAATAAACAGATCCATAACTGCTGGTTAGTGACTCATAAAGGCTAATGCCTTGCTAATGCAACTCACTCTTTTTAGCACACAGGGCTGTCACTTGTGTGATGATGCTTACGACCTGCTGGTAACAGCAGGCGTAAGCCAACAGGTCAACTTAGTCGACATCGCAGACGATGACGAACTGTCTTTACGTTACGGGGTCACTATTCCTGTACTCAGTTATCGGGATGCTCAATTGAATTGGCCTTTTACCTTAAACGAATTGATTCAATGGTTACAAAATAATGGCTTTGATTACCATCAATAATGGACTGCTTGCTTTTGGCGATCATCCATTGCTCGATAACGCAGACTTTGCTCTGCAAGAAAATGAACGTGTTTGTTTAGTTGGTCGTAACGGTGCGGGTAAATCCACACTAATGAAGGTATTGGCTGGCGAAATTATCCTCGACGACGGCAAAATGGCTGTGACTCAAGATGTGGTGGTGTCACGCCTAGAACAAGATCCTCCACGCGATGAAGCCGGCACGGTATACGATTATGTGGCTGGTGGCCAAGATGATGTGGCTAAACAGCTTAAGGCTTATCACGATTTACTCGATTTAGTAGCAGAAGACCCATCAGACAGTAACTTTAAGAAATTGTCGGCTATTCAAGAGCAACTTGATCACAACGGTGGTTGGCGCTTTGATGATCGCATTAATAATGTGCTGACTGCACTGCAGTTAAATGGTCAAACCCGTTTAACCGATCTTTCTGGTGGCTGGCAACGTAAAGCCGCTTTAGCGCGCGCATTGGTATGCGATCCTGATGTTCTACTCCTCGATGAACCAACCAACCACTTGGATGTGAGTACGATTGAATGGCTCGAAGGTTTTTTAAAAGACTTTCGTGGTTCGATCATCTTCATTTCTCACGACCGTGCGTTTATTAAATCGATGGCGACTCGTATCGTCGATCTTGATCGCGGTAAGTTGAGTTCATTCCCTGGGGATTATGAAAACTACTTAGTCGCTAAAGAAGAAGCGTTGCGTGTTGAAGAGATGCAAAACGCTGAGTTCGATAAGAAGCTGGCTCAGGAAGAGGTGTGGATTCGTCAAGGGATTAAAGCGCGCCGTACTCGTAACGAAGGCCGTGTCCGTGCCCTTAAACAACTGCGTATGGAACGTAGTGAACGTCGCGAAGTGCAGGGTAAAGTGAATCTGCAAATTGATGACGCAGCGCGTTCAGGCAAAATTGTCTTTGAGGCAGAAAATCTCAATTACTCTATTGATGGTAAAAATATCATCGATAACTTCTCATTTAATGTGATGCGTGGTGATCGTATCGCTCTAATCGGTCCAAACGGTTGTGGTAAGAGTACCTTGTTGAAGCTGATGCTTGGTGAAAAACAGCCTGACAGTGGTCGTTTGCATTGCGGAACTAAACTGGAAGTGGCTTATTTCGACCAATATCGTGAGATTTTGGATCCAGAGAAAACCGTGATCGATAACCTCGCCGATGGTAAGCAAGAAGTGATGGTGGGTGGCAAGCTTCGTCACGCGCTAAGTTACCTGCAAGACTTCTTATTTGCTCCTAAACGAGCTCGTACACCAGTGAAAGCTCTTTCTGGTGGTGAGAAAAACCGCTTATTACTTGCCCGTATTTTCCTTAAATCGAATAACCTATTGGTGCTCGATGAACCAACTAACGATTTAGATATCGAAACTTTGGAACTTTTGGAAGATTTGCTTGCCAATTATCAAGGCACTTTATTGTTGGTAAGTCACGACCGTGAATTTGTCGACAATACAGTGACTACTAGTTGGATTTTTGAAGGTAACGGGGAAATTGAAGAATTTGTTGGTGGGTATCATGATGCTCAGCAGCAACGGGCACAGGTTAAGGCATCTCGCAAACCAGATGAACGTAAAGAGAAGGTAAAAGAAGTTGAGGAAAGTCCCAAATCTGAACCTTTGAAGCCGAAGTCTAAGAAGTTGTCTTATAAACTGCAGCGCGAATTAGAAGCGTTACCAGAAAAACTCGAACAATTAGAGAGCGCTATTAGCACTTTACAAGAACAAGTTAATGATGCTGACTTCTTTGCACAACCTGTAGAGACGACGCAACCTATTTTAGATAAGTTGGCTGCAGCAGAGCAGGAGCTTGAAATTGCTTTTGAGCGATGGGAAGAGCTAGAGGCAATGCAACAGGATAGTTAAAGAATAGATATGAGACGTAAAACATTTAAAAGAACACTAGTTTCGGCAGCTGTGCTGCTCGCATCAACTCATGCATCAGCGGCACTGTATCAGGTGGTTGAAAAGGCGCCACCTATCAGCGGTTATGAAAGCGCCTTTGGTGTGGCAATTCAGCCGGGTGATGCAACTGATGGCTCAGCGACTTTAAGTCAAGGCTGCTTTGATAGCTCTGCAACGAACTGTACTTCTTCTGACTTTGCTTTTGCAGGTGAGACTCGCTCTGTCGCAATTAATGCTGGACAAGCTGTTGATGGCATTAGCTACCGTGAAGAAGTGCCCTGGGGTATCGATAACGCCTTTAGGTACATTCAAGACCAAGACGATTTTGAAGACTACTGTAACAGTGAGCTTTTATACGCTACCTGTGAGAGTTGGGCTCAAGTTCGCTGGGATGTATGGAATGACGAGAAAAGCGGTAGCACAACACCGAATGCCATCGCATTTGTTAATTCAACACTAGCGGATACCACAAACACCTACAACACGGTTATCAATAGCTTAGATAGTAGTGGTAACGCTGTGGGGATTAAGCTGGCGGCGGGTTCTGTAACTTATGCGAGTGGATCAAATGGCGGCTATATTCGTGACGATGTCACAGGTTTGTATGGCTCAAGTTCGTACAGCGATCCTTCAGGTGCTCAAGTGCGTGCTTGGAAAACAGACGGTACGTTTATTTCTGGTAGTATTGCGACCAATTATACTAATGGAAGTTATGGTACTTACTATTCGACTAAGCCGGCATTGTGGTCTGCTGACGGTAGCAGTGTTGTTTCTTTAAGTTGGCCAAGTGGCAAGCAAGAAGAAGATGACCGTCTAGCACAAGGTAGTATTCGTGATTTTTACGTCGATACCACCAATGGTGAGATCTATGCAGTAGGTTATAGTACGTTTGATGATGACAATAACTACATGAATGCTGCTGTATTTTCAGTGCCTTACAGTGCATTAGGTGATACAACATCATGGATAGATCCTGCTAAATGGAACACTGTTCCTGTTTCTAATGCGACTTCTGAAGTCAGCGGCGATTACATTTACAGTAACAGTAAACTCACTGGGATGAATAAGAACTTAGTTGCGATCGGTGAAGCAAAACGTGATGGTAACCACCCTGCAAACGGTGCTGCGGCAAATCGCATGTTCGTTGTGAGCAATGTTTCTTCGTCACCGACAGCAACGTACTTCTCTGGCGGTATTTTCTTTAGTGGCGCTGGTGGTAAAGCGGAAGCGATCAACAACTATAATGAAATTGTTGGTCAAGTCGATGCGGAAAATGTACGTGAAAGCGATGGTAAAGTTCGTCGTAAACGTGCCTTTATTTATCCTTATAGTGGCACTGGTACCGATTCTACTCGCCGTGCGCGCTTTAGTAATCAAGCATGGTGGTTGGATAACTTAACTAACGGTGGTACTTACTCTTCTGCAAACAATGCTTACCGTATCATTGATGCATCAGGTATCAACGATGCCGGTGTTATTTCTGCTACGGCACTAAAATGCGATGGTGGTTATGATTCGACGGCTTATGATGCGACTTGTGGCGGTGGTGATCAGGATGAAGAGATCGTTGCAGTGGAACTCTTGCCAATTGCGGGAGCAACGGCTTCAGACATCTCTGAGCGTGGTGAATCCGATGACAACTCAGTATCACGTAGTGGTGGCTCTCTAGGTTTAGGCTCTTTGATTGCATTAGGCCTGTTTGGGTTCCGTCGTAAAAAATAGTTTTTTGTCAATAAGGGCACAAACTCACAAAAATGAGTTTGTGCTTTTTTTTGTCCTTGAGAAAGGCATCAGAATGGGTAATTCTTAAACAGTGGTCATAAAAACGCCACATATCGTTAATCGATGTTTAATACAAAGTAATGTATGAGGACTCCATTATGAAGAGACAAAAGCGTGATCGCCTAGAAAGAGCTCAATCTCAAGGATATAAAGCAGGTATCAACGGCAGGTCGCAAGAAGCATGTCCCTATACACAAACGGATGCTCGTTCGTTCTGGTTAGGTGGGTGGCGAGATGCAAGGGAAGACAAACACACCGGTCTCTATAAGTAGCACGTCCAACATTAACACACTATCCATAGAGTCCCTTCAATGGGAAGATAAGCCCCTCAAAGGGGCTTTATTAGATAGCATTAACGCACTATAACTAAGTTTATTGGAAACAAAAAAACGACACTGAGTGCCGTTTTTTGATACTTCCGCTGAATTAGAAAGCAGAAGTGTCTTGGAACAAACCAACTTTAAGGTCTTTTGCTACGTAGATTTCTTTACCATCAACAAGAACACGACCGTCAGCCAAACCCATCACCAATTTACGGTTAACAACACGTTTCATGGTAATTTCGTAAGTCACTTTTTTCGCAGTTGGTAAGATTTGACCAGTGAATTTCACTTCGCCAACACCTAGTGCGCGGCCTTTACCTTTGCCGCCAACCCAACCTAGGAAGAAACCAACTAATTGCCACATCGCATCAAGGCCAAGACAACCAGGCATTACTGGGTCGCCAGGGAAGTGACAATCAAAGAACCATAGATCAGGAGTGATATCGAGTTCAGCAATGATCAGACCTTTGCCATGTTCGCCTTCGGTTTCAGACATTTTAGTCACACGATCCATCATCAACATGTTTGGTGCTGGAAGTTGTGGGTAACCTGGGCCAAACAATTCACCACGGCTTGAGGCTAGTAGGTCGTCACGGTTATATGAATCTCGTTTATTCTGCATTATCAATTACTCCAATTTTTGACAGGTGAATCTTAGTGAACACCTGTACGCCAAACAAGTCCGATCAGTACTAAAATAGCCAGTTTTTCAAGCGTTCGATCAGTGAGGTTGGCTGTTCATGTTTTTCAAAACTATCAATACGTTCCGCAATGAGGCTCAAAACACTGTTTTCATCATCGCCACGGAATGGTTTGTTCATCAGAAGAGGAATGACGTCCTCAACTGTCGCCACTGGCCAAATATTGAATTCACCAGATTGGATACTTTTTACAACGGCTGGATGTAAGGCAAGATGCTTCAGATTGCTTTTCGGCATAATGACACCTTGCTTACCGGTGAAGCCATGATGCTCACAAACGCGGTAAAATCCTTCGATCTTCTCATTAAGACCACCGACGGCTTGGACACGGCCAAATTGGTCAACAGCACCCGTCACGGCTTTTTGTTGATCGATAGGTAAGCCAGATAGGGCACTTACCAATGAACACAGCTCAGCTAATGAAGCGCTATCACCATCGACTTCACTATAGGATTGTTCAAATACGATCGACGCGGAAAATGGAAGCGGCATATCGAGGTCTAAGGCGCTGCTCACAAAAGCTTGCATAATCATCATGCCCTTAGCATGAAGATTGCCACCAAGCTCTACCTTGCGCTCCACATCCGCAATATCACCGTCACCAAAGTGAATAACACATGAGATACGTGCTGGTTCACCATAAGAGACTGGGTGACCTGCAATGTCAACAACCGTTAGACCATTGACTTGGCCAATTTGCGCACCTCTTGTCTCGATAATAACTTGACCATCCAAGATATCGTCAATCGCGCGTTCAGGAAGGTAAGACGCACGGAAATAACGATCGCTGATAACGGCTTCAACATGACTTTCATCAATCAGTTGTCCTGCTGACTTCTGTTTGCATTCAACCAGTATGGCGCGATGCCACATCAAACAAAGTGGTGCGTAGTGTTGATCCTCTGTATAACGCGCACCGGCACGCATCAGAGCGTGGATGCCATCTGTCGTCAGTTGAGGAATTTGGTACTTTTGACAAACCCATTTCAGATAGCTCAAATAGTCGGTAATTGAATCAGCATCAATTTTTAAATCTGATTCTACTTCGCTATAGAGACACAAGCCTGAGTGGATATCGGTATCGAGATAATCAATATCACCCAATTGATTTCGGTCGCCAATCACGACCAGTTTCACTTGGTATTGCTTAGGTTGTACATCCGCGACGGGAAATTTTGGATTACTCAACTGCGGATAGGCATCTTCCCCCAAAATAGCCGCTTTCAATAATGGCCAGACTGCAGGGTTAATCAACAGCAAATTGGCTGAGACAATCAAATACCCACCATTGGCTTTATCTAACAAACCAGGAATCGAATTGATGACTTGCCCGTGCTCCGTAACCAGTTGACCAAAAACCGTTTTCATATCGAGAGTTTCGGTAGAAATAACCGGAGTATCGGAACCAACTAATTGTTGTAAATAGGTTTTGATTTCGCCGCGATAGATCGTATTGTCGGGCGAATTGATCAGTAGTAGGCGAGTAAAGCCTTCCATTTCGACAAACTGAGAAAGCGTCATGGAGAGACGTGGTTGCACGTCAAGCAGCGTTTTTTCTGATAAAGATGAGTAGCACTCGAATTGCGTGGCGTAGTCATCGTATTGAGGCGTAACTGCACGCCAAATTTCTTGTGTCATTGAAATGATATACTGAATAAAAGGGGTTAAATTATATAGAAAAATAGCTCGGACGAATAGCACTGTCACGATAAGATCTGGCTCTAGTTTTTTCTCTTTTAAATTGCAACCATGAATGCCTTGGGTTACGCTGTCACCCTAAACGGATACGGACTTGTTAATAATGAAATATCAACAACTTGAAAACCTTGAGTGTGGCTGGAAATGGCAATACTTAATCAACAAGTGGAAAGCTGGTGATGCGATTACTCAACATATTGATCGTAGTGAAGTTGAGTTAGCGATTACCCAACTCAAATCCATCGAGCACGAACCTACAATGGTTCTCCAGTGGATTGATAAGCACATGGCACCTGAATTGGAAAACAAGCTAAAGCAAGCCATTCGAGCCAAACGTAAACGCCATTTCAACGCTGAACAGATTCATACTCGTAAAAAGTCTATTGATCTGGATTATCGTGTCTGGGAAAAACTGTCTCAACGAGCTAATGAATTAGGTTGTACTTTATCTGATGCTATTGAATATCTGCTTAGTGAAGCATCGAGAAGTGAAAAAGCAAGCCGCACCGTTACCAGTTTAAAAGAAGATTTGAGCAAACTGCTTTCTGATTAGGGGAATATCATGTGGTATTTGATCATTGTTGCTGCTGTTGTCATTACTTGGTTAGTATTAGACAGACCAATCCTTAAAATTCAATTTAAAAATGGTAAATTGACGTCGATAAAAGGGCATTGCCCACCCACGTTTAAACACCATTTGAAGGACATTGGAGACAGTGAGCCGTTTGATGGAATGGTAAAAGTTTATCAATTAAGAACGGGCGCAAAATTAGTTTTTTCGACACAAGTACCCAAGAAAATACAACAACGTATCCGTAATGTATTTCCCCACCAAGGTTTCAAAACGCTAAATCAGAAAGTGAAAAGCCGTTGAGATTTAAAGTCCTGTTCAATATAGCAGGACTTTTTTATACGCACTAAAGCACTATAACTAAGCCTATCTCTCCCAAATTCCCCCCTCAACATCTGCGACCATCTTTGTTTCTACACTTGCCTAATCATGTATCCACAAAACTTATAAAAATCGGGCGGTACATCACATCGTTCACTATCGTTATTGGAAACTAAATCACCCTTATTGGGTAGATAAAATACTAAGTTTTTAAGTGGTATAAGAAAACCAATAAGGTGAACAATATGCCTATATATTATCTGGATAAAAAAGCTCAACCCAATGGCGAATACCATGTTCATGAAGAAGGTTGTACCCATATGCCACTTCCTAGCGACAGAACTTATTTAGGTCATTTTAATTCTGTTCAAGCTGCTCTGGAAAAAGCATCACGGTTACATCATCGTTGTCGAGCATGCCTCCATTGCTGTGAAACATGCCATATAGATTAAAGAGTATGTAAACAGAAAATGAGCAATAACAATTTATAATTTGCTTTTTAAAACCATAAATAAGCCCCTAATAAGGGGCTTTCATTTTTTAATTTTTGAGGAGGCTATGTAATTTAATCACCATGATTACCTGACACAAGGGCAGTTGCTTGCTCTGTCGCATTTTGTGTTCGAGAGGCCAAAGTTCTTACTTCATCAGCAACGACTGCAAACCCACGACCTTGTTCTCCCACGCGCTGCTTCAATCGCGGCATTCAATGCAAGGAGATTCGTTTGCTTAGCAATGTCACTAATAATAGTTACAATTTCACCAATTTTGGCGAAGTTTTCATGCATTTGCTGCTGATGACCTAATTCAACTTCACGAAGTTTCTCTTGTTGTTTTTGCGCATCAATATCCGTTAACGCGCCAACAACACGTAATGGTGTGCCATTAGCTGCTCGTTTTGTTTCACCTTTTGCTCGAAACCAACGGTAATCTCCCGATTTCATTTTTAATCTATACGTTACGTCGTAACCAGTTCGACCTGTTTTATCCGTTAAATGTTTAAGAAATGCTTGTGTGGTCGGTTCAGCATCTTCTGGATGCAGCCTAGATGCCCAACTATCAAGAACGTTGGGAAAGTCATGTTCATTTTCGAAACCAAGTAAGCGGCGAAATTGATTAGACCACCAGAAAGGGTTCTTAGCATTGACGGGATCTCCAGCAATAACCTCCATGTCCCAAAGACCATCGGAAAGCATCTCATTTGCCAGCTCAAATCGGTCAATAAACTTATCTAATTCAGTCTGTCCCGTCTTTTGCTCGTGTATATCAGTGAGGGCACCAGCAACTCGAAGTGGATTACCTTTAGAGTCACGAAGCGTTGCTCCTCGAGCTCTAAACCACCGATACTGACCATTTTTGAGTTTTAGACGATATTCGATATCATAACCGGTGTTGCCACTTCGATCGTCCAGATGAGCGCCGAATGCAGCAAACGTTCCTGCTTTATCATCAGGGTGTAATCTATCTGACCAACTTCGCGCTATATTGGGGAAATCTCGTTCGTTTTCGTATCCAAGCATGTGACGAAAGGCTTGTGACCACCAGAAAGGGTAATCTTCATCAAAATCACGGCCAGGTATAAACGTTAAATCCCATAAACCATCGGCGGTAGCCTCACACATCAAATTAAAGCGTTGTTCTATGTCGTTCATCTCTCTATGACTCTGAGATAACTGCGACTTGAGCGTGGCAACTTCTGCTTCGAGCTCCGCTTTGTCATTTAACAATAGAGAAAGCTGATCTATGACAGCGTTAACTTGGTCAAGTAGATGGACATAACTATCTTGACCAGATTGAAAACTAATCTCTTTGTGAATAACAGATTGTAATCTCTTATTAGATTCTTCAAGAAGCTTATTTTTTTTACTATTTAGAAACATCGATGCATTTCCCGTAATGACAGATAAACCAAGCAAAGTTAGGGAAAGTATAGACGTGATTTATGCGCATGTAACAAATCTATCAATAATGATAGTCTGTATATAAACACAGTATAGAAAAAGAGAAAACGCTCTAAAAATAAGGGGAGGCTTGGGTATTTTGAACACCTTTTAATCGAAATATAGGCTATCAGCTAAGGCTTTGTCGCAATACTGTATATATGTACAGTTTTAGGCATTCGCGAGTTATCCTAGAAGATAATCTGTCCATAATTTTTATTCGTATCAAAGTTATCTGCTCAGGATACATCCAGTTTCGGATCTAAACGAGAAATGCCTCTAAAAAAGGGAAGTGTATGTTAGTCATCTGTTACAAACTCATCTACATTTTTGCCTGCAGACAAAGCATCTACGTTGTCTGATATCCTTTTTCAGTGCATAACTGTTTGACCCGCTTCGGCGGGTTATTTTTTATTATGGGAATCTCATACATAAATTGTCTTCACTTGAGCAAAAACAGACATATTCAGGGAGAAACTTCGGCTCAATCGGCTGTGTGTATTAAGAACTTCTCAATTGAGCAAAGATGATGGAATTAATCTACTGATATGTCAGTAATGAAATTCACAGAAAGGCTAGGTAACCAAACCGTTGCAAAAGGACTAGAATGAAATCAGTTTCTTAGCTAACAAAGGAGCCTCAAATGAGTTTTCATGATCTTGGAAATATTGAGAAGAAAATCCATAAAAATGTAGAAACAGCTAAAGCGCAAACTAATGAATACACGCATCATGTAGAACAGTTCTACGCTCAAGTTAAACAATGGGTAAATCCATTGGTTCAAAATAACAAAGTAAAACTAAACCAGGTACAAGAAACACTTAAGGATTCTGAATCAGAACTTTATCACTTGAATGCCTTAGAATTCATCGCAGGAAAACATACCGCTTTCTTAACACCAAAGGGCATTGTAGGTGAAGGTTCTAAACAACAAGAGCTGATGGTGTTACGTGGAGCAACTGACAATCCAAGCTACAAATTCATCGTTAGCAAAGCAGGTTGCAGTTGGGAATCTAGCGCTAATAAATTCGAACCATTAACAGAAGCAAAATTTGGAGAACTCTTACAAAAAATCATCCAAATTAAATAATTAGCCTGCTTCAATTACAAAGATAAACCAGCCCCCAACACATCGTTTGGGGGCTTTTATTATATGTCTATTCTCGTAGATCTACCTACGAACTAACTGAATCACAATATGTCTTGGACGGATATAGTCGTATAACAACTCAAAACATTATCAATCGTCGATGGGTAGCCATCGATTCAAGCAAGAAACAAAACATTTCCCATGTGTATGTAGACTGCAGCCAGATTCACCACCCTAAATCTCGTAATAAACTAACTTCCCCCAAAACTGTACATGAATCATCGCAACATATCTCATGTAATCAGTACGTTACCTGTGATTGTTATTTCCTAACCAGAGTTAAATCCCGTAATGGAAATACCTATATATAAATACAATAATGAAAGGTTTTTTCTATAGATAAAATTTTAAGATGAACACAAAAAAGAGGAAGATTAGAACATCTCATCTAGAAAAAAACAGTTGAGATGATAAAGAGATGGTGTCTAAAAATAATATTTTAATTTCAATATGTTAGAGAAAATCAAAAAGAAATTAGTCAATCGGTTGGAGAAGTAGTACCAACCGATTGCAATCAACCCTACTGGTGAAAACTAGTTAACCATTGATTAACATTTACATCCATGTAACGTTCTACGCCACCGGGGAATCTAGCATTAGCTAAACGAACTACACCTGACCATTCAATAATCGATTTATCAACATCGTAGATTAGCCACATCTCTTCACAATTAACAAAAAGATCTGCCAAATCAATCATATTCATCTGATAGTAGGACTGATTAGAACTGAAGCTAGACATAGAAGGTCGGAGAATCTTGAAGTATTGAGATCTCGCTTTTGGGTAGCAGCTAACCAGATCTTTCTTTTTTAAATAAATCGTTCGAAGCTCTTCCAAGAAGCTCTGATTCAGTTCGGCCAATTCAGGAATAAAGTTTCCCTCTGCACGCTGAATGTTATCTGAAGTTTTTAATGCCAAATCATGCACGTGTTTAGATATGGTGTTGAGTTGATGTAGTAGTGAACTAACTTCATTTAGCTGGGCCATAAGTAAATCCTTCTACACTAATTGAGCTAACTAAAGTATATAACTCAATTTAAAATTCAATTTACCCATTTGGGGTTAATCGCTATCCGAAGCTAATGAATTTGACTACCAAAGAGGATTCAAAAAACTAGCCAAGACAATTGGTTAGAAAGCGAAGCTAAAATCAATTAATTACAGTGTCACGTTTTCCTTAAAGGAATGGTACAAGTAATGAAATCAACGCACATTTTGCTGAATAATAAAATGGACGGTAAAAGAAAAACCACTTAAACCGTAAATTCCCAGTTGAGATGAAGCTTCAACTTGAGCCCAATCAACCAGCATACACCGCGGGAACCTATAGCGTGCATCCAAGTAGTTACAGCGTGAACCAATTTGGCGGCTTGGAGTTGACGCGCTTTTGATTAATCATTGAACCCATCACACAGGGTAAGTCGTTATGATCAAGGTTTATTATGATGTGTTCAGCGACGACATGATCCAGTTGACCATCCCAGAGTTGAACATCGGTTACATGTGCAAAAGTCGTCGCGATATTGACAGTGCAGCAAGTGACTTCTGCAATGGCAAGCCGTTCGAACTTATCCAAGTCAATGACGATAATCGCAGGATAGCTCAAGGCGATGGCAACATCGAGTTTTGCTAACGGTGAGCGTAAAATCGAACCTAGATAAGGCATTGAAAATCAATGTTAAATCCAGATATCATAGTTCGCATTATGTTACCTTACGGTTAAATACAAGCGTATTTACTCTAATTTACTATCTACTCCTTTCGGAGTAGAAAAACATGAAGTACCACGAAATGACAAAAAACTACATTTTTCGTGAGTTAGAGTGCCAATTAAGCTTAGAAGAAACAGCAAAACTTTGTTTCAAAACTGTGAGGACAGTCAAAGAGTGGGATACAGGGAAAGAGATCCCTCCAGAGTGTAAGCGACTAATGAGGATAACAGCCAAAAGAGAATTACATCACGATGAACGGTGGGGACAGTTTGAATTAAGAGGTGGAAGAATGAAACTACCTAGTGGTCAATTAGTTTCACCTCAACAAATCATTACGGGAATCGCTTTATTGGAAATCCAGAGTGACAATGAAATCAAGGTATTACATAAACTATTAAGGTATGCGAGAGCAATTAGCAGGATGAAACAAAACTCACGTTAAATATTTTATGCATCTTCTTGTATAAGAAGAGTATTTATTCTAATCTCATATGGTAGGACAACACCTTGATACCCCAAAATTACGTTATCCGTTACGCCCGCGCCATATCGGGCTTTTTTTTTTGGGGGGGGAGGATCAAGGTTATTATTAAAATAAGAGTCACACTATCTTCCATTCAGCTCACAACCCTGTGAGCTTTTTTTTAGATGGTTCTATACTGTTATTACAACTTTGATATATCTTGGATTTGTTTTTATTCACCTGTCAGCATTGGCAGGTTTTTTTTGTCCGTAAGAAGATCCCCCCTCAGACTTAGGAAGATTGAGGAAAGTACCCCCGTAGTACAATGTCGGGGGTCTGGCGGCTGCCTCCCTGCTCAGTTCTCGCGAATCAGCAGCCGCCCAACCCCAAAACCTAACCCGAGACAAGAAACAGCTTGGAAACTCGAAACCAATAACTTGATCTCTTTTCCGCTCCCTTGCTTCAGTGCGCTTAGGCTTACTGCTTTAAGGCGAGCGGTATCAGTGTAAAAGCCTTAAAACCCTATTTCATCGAGTAACACAACAAAGACGCAAGAACCGGCACTATGTGTGCGCGGATGGTTCATCTATGGCTTGGCAAGGTGAAGGGCGGTTTTTCTCAGTGGTCTAGGACGCAGGTTGACGCACATTTAAGAGCAACAACCCCTTGAGTTAGGTGAGTGTGCTTTTACCGCTAAAGCGGTGGGTCGCTCCGCTCCAAGTCGCGCCAGCGCGAAATACTCAGGTGCTCAGACTAGAAACAAAGGGGAGGGAATATATAGCAAAAATAGGCAATTAATATATTTTACCACTTTAAATAAATATATTAATTGCACCATAAAGGGTAGGAAATATAAATATATATAAATGTTAATGAATAAATATAAATATGACTTTAACTATGTCACACTTTATATTTTACATGCTGAAAATATCGATAACCTTACTATTATTTCTCATGTCATCACCTCTTTGTGTTAATTGAGGCTCAATATCTTGAACGCTAGGAATTGCATTAATTGGCGGACAAGTCACCGTAAATGATTGGCTTTTAAACATCACCGATAATAAACAATCATCGTAATATTTAAAGGTTAAGCCTAACCGCTCCAACGTAGCCGATTGAATGTAAAACGAACCATTTGGGCTATCTAACCGAAAATAGTAACGCCTAAACCCTAACAACCAGTTAGACACATTTCTGCGACCAACAAACTCAACGCCCGTTACATACACCGCTTGGACACCATCCAGAGCGGGTATAGCAGCGATAAACGGCTTCACATTATCAGCAATATCCCCCTTAGAATTATCTTGATTGCTATTACTGCTATTAGCCACGCCCCCAGAATCCTTAGAACTGGCTTGAGTGGCTGGAGCGCCCAGCGAATCACTAGATTTAGATACCGTGGAAGCGGAAACCGTAGCACCTTGAACAGTCTCAACCACTTCTTGAGACGTAGCAGAACGATCGCGAAATAGTACATTTGACATACTCCAAATAAAGTAAATGAGCGCCCCGACACCAATCAAAATTGAAATGATGAACTTAGGGGATTTAAGCAGGGTTATATCTGCTGTGGACGCATTAAAACCGCCTGTCCCTGTAGACTTATAGAGCGCAAATACATCGATAGGAATCTTCTTACTAGTACAGCTTGCATAATCTGCCCGTGTTGTGGGGGCAGTCTTAGACGAGTTAGGAAGATGGTTAAAAATCCTAGGCTTACGTTTGCGAAAAAAGGTATCAGTAGAACGATGTGAATAGGCTTCTTGAGCACAGCCACGAAGCCAAGTGGGAATCGATGTCCAATCAGGAGTTAACATGATCACATCCCACTGGTATTTTCTATGCCGCATGAACGCACCATAGAAGTTAAATGGATAGACTAGCCGTCCAAGCTCATCATATTGAGTGCGTCCAGTATCATCCTCCTCACCATCATCACCGCGTTGGTCAACCGGAACGGGCAACCAACGAGAATAAAACAAGTCCATAAAATCGGCAGGAAGTAGGTCTTTGAAATGCTCAGGAGCGATATATTGTGACTTTTCCCGTTTGAATCCCACGTCAGCACTAAATAAGTCCTGACACTCATCAATGACCACCAGAGCGCCTATAGGCATCCAACAAAACCAGTTTTGCCAGAGTTTAACCCCCTCCTCAGAACGGCTGAAAATGCGAATCAAGCGGGCAGAAGCGGGGAACTTCTCGCCTAGTAAGTCCTCGATACCTTGAAGTGATTTAAGCCCCTCAATGTTCGTTACCACCAAGCGACCCGCACGAAGCGCAGGAACAACCTCAAACCACACTGCATAAGCTGACTTATAAGAGCCGTTAGAACCGTGTCGAAAATAGACCGCCATATCACCACCCCATAAGCCGTAAGACAAACGCAGTGGCAAAGGCATCAATAACAATTCGAACAGCCTGAACAACCCCCAACTGATAAGCGGCATAACGAATAGAGTCAGGCATCGCGTTAAATACATTACTTAGGACGGTATACACTTCATAATCACCAAGTAACATTTGCGCGACGTCATAAGCCATCATCACCGTTTGAATTTTGATATATAGATAGAACTTGAACGCCAAATAATAACAGTACGTCATGGCATCCATAAAAAAGGCAGGAATAGAAGCAAAAAACTCTTTGATGTAATAAAAGGCATCCGCTAAATAATTTAAGGCATCATAAATATATTCCATTTAAATCACTCCTTATTCCGACCAGCAGAAAGAATAATAAACGCCGCCATGAGCGTAGCGATAAATATAATGATGGAGCTAATTAGGCTTGTGTTATTACCTAATAACCCAAAGAGATTAAATGAGACACGCTGACCGCGAACGTCAAAGGATATACCGTCATAAGAGCCACCGTTAAAGTCAGCGACCCCCATCAACATAGGAGGATTTTTAACTAGCTGTTCGAATTGAGCTTGAAGCCCCTCGATTTCTGATTGAATACCCGTGACACCGTCACTAATAACTGTGCCAGCAGACCAACCGCCAGAAGTAGGAGAGCTGAACACATTACCATTACCGTTAATGATCCCATCCAGCTTTTCACCTAAGCCAGAGAACCCACTATCAACGGCATCTTTAACACCGTTAACCGCACCTGTAAGCGTATCAACACCGTCTTTAATCGACCCATCCAATGAACCAACATCATCGGCAAGACCATCAATTTTCCCCTCAAGGGGACTCAAGTCAACATCATTACCTGACCCACTCAAAGCGTTAACAATATCGTTAGTTTGGGCAGCTAAATAACTGGGTAACAAGTAACTCAAATCTTGGTTAAACCCCGACCTAAGACTTGAAACACGCGACTCAATATCAGTAAGGTCACGTCGAATAGCAGACGTTTGAGTACTTTGACCGCTACGAATATTGGAGATAATAGAGTTCTGCATGTTATAAGCATCGGAAGAACTAAATACCCCACTCAAATCAACATCGCCAATATCGAGGTTATCTAATTTATCCAATATCTCTTGTTGCTTAGCATCCGAATTTTGACCTAATTTGAAAATATCATCGCGTGCTTTTACAAGTTCAGCACGAAAATATTGATAATCGTTTTGCATGAGCTTAAACGTATCATTCACGTTAAATTTTAAGTCCTGATATGCTTGTGAAAACTGCTGCAAAATAGGGTTAAGCACATCTAACGACTTCTGAACATCGCCACAACCGAAATTCTTATCACAGCTTATTTCACCGCTAGGGGTAGGTTCAGGGTCACTCGTATTACCGCCAGCGTTTAATCCCTCAACCATTCCCTCAGTGCACACCTCACCATTACGTGAGGTAAAAGACATCGCCCAACATTCCCCATCCATACAGCCACGGCTACCAGGATATGATTTACAACCATCAACACATTGAACAGGGTCATCACCATATTGAGATTGAAGCCAATAAGTGGCAACGTCATGAGTAACAACGCCATGCTTACAAAAATAAGTATTTCCGTCATAGCAACCCACCGCATCAGGAGTGACAGAGCAATCGACACGAGGACTTTCACCCGCAAATGATTTGGGAATGCCAACAAACATTGTTAGAAGTAACAACATGAATAACATTAAAAAACGCGTAGCCATAAAATCACCAATAAAAAAGGGGGCAGAAGCCCCCTAACAGTTATTTATGATTAGCCGGAAATTACCCCCGTATACACACCATAAAGAAACGAGAATGTAATTAACGACGCGAGGGCAATTGTCGAAATCATGGTTACTTACGAAGCCATGACACAATCATGGTTAGACCAAAGCCCAACGCAGCCAGAGCAATAACGCCAGCGGTTACAGCGCCCACGTTTTCAGAACCTGCGGCAATCGCGTCAGCGATACCAGCAGCAGGCTCAGCGGAGGCAACGCCAGCAACTAGAGCAGTTGAAGCAGCAACGACTTTTACAGCATTTTGACGAACTAAAGTTTTGATACTCATAATGTATTTCCTTCTATCTATGCTTTACCAAAGTATTTTATGATGCGACCAAGTACATGACCGCTCACGAACGAGATAAGGGCTTGAGTAGTAACAAAGGAATACAAGTCCTTATCGAACTCCAACAACGACCAATCAAATTGACCGTTTACTAATTGCGTGAGTTGGTCTTTGGAGATAACCACAAGCTCACAAGAAGAACTTGAAGCCTGTAGAACCCCGTTAACCACCTCAACACAAATAGACATACCATCCCCCTTATTGAGGAAGTTTCAGCGATTCAGCGAAATGCTTTTTAATGTCCGCATCCACTGGAATCAACTTAGTGACAATCGAACCCGCTAATGGGTCAAGAGGGTTCAAATCAAGTTCGACTTCATATTCACGACGAGGAACCAAAGCGCCTACACGTTCCAACTGTTCCGCATATTTGCGGTCAATCATGATAGGTTGGTCATAACGAGCATTGACCTCACCAGATTCGCCATAAGTACGACGCTTATAGTTTTCCGTGTTTACTTCACGCAGAGGGCGCGAAATATTGAGTTGAGCAACATCACCTTGAAAGGTGTTAGTTACGAACGAAATACCCAGAACAAAGATACGTTGAGCCATGTTTATCTACTCCAATGCTTGAATTAATTTTCGGTGCATGGACGAGAACGACACCGACCCGTCATCACGCAGCAACATAGAAACCACTTTTTCTGAATCACCTTGATAGAGATCCATTAAGCTATTCACCAAACGACCGTATTGGCGTTTAGCCCAGAACGAAGCCGACAGCACATCACAGGCAACACGCTTTTTCGCCTTAACCGTGGTTCGAACTGGTTTAACATCCTCAGGCAGAAGTGAAGCCGCATAAGGACATAGCGCAGCAAATCCACCCAAAGGATTAAGCAAAATATCGGTATCCCATTTCTTGAGTTCGACTTCTGACCGATACCAAGAAAAATCAGGTTTTTCGATATTGCGCTCCAACTTCTTGTTATAAATGCGCCAATAAACGTTAGATTGACGCGAACCAATATCCCGCTCCTCACGAAAGAACACTTTCCCCGTGTCAGAGTATTGGTATTCATCCCCATTCTTAATCCGAGGAGAGAACCCGCGAGCACGTTTAAATAAACCAGCCATAGCCGCTTTTTCTGCCGCTTCACAGGTGTGAACACCGTCATAATCATCGAAAGCAAGGTCAAGACGTGCCAAGTGTTTTACACCAAGAATATGACTAAGCCAGTGATGAACATGGTTACAAGAACGCTGTGCAAACAGATGCTTGCAACCATGACCGTTAATCTGAAAGTGAATGGTATCGAGGTTGCCACCAAAGCCCACCTGACCACAAAAATCGGTGCCATTGGCATCGGTTAACACGAACGAATCACGGTAATAGTTGAACCCAAAACCACGAGGTGCACCGTAGTTAAACCCCAGAACATGCGTGATAAAACGTCTAACTGTTTCCTGTAGGTAATCAAGATAGACTTCACGAAAGTAATTGTTGTAGGACTCCAAATCCTCCACTGATTTAGCATGACCAGCGTTAAAAACTGGCTCAGTTGGGAAGTGAATACCAGAATAGGGCGACTCTTTACGGCAGTGACGAAAATCAGCCAATTTCACCGTAAAACATAGGTAATCAATGATTACAGGCGATTGCTCGTAATCTTCGATAAACGTGTATTCCTCAGGAGAATGGATTGTGAAATCCTTAGGCATTTCAGATTTGCGAGGACGGTGCACGTAATCGCCTTTTGGCAACTTAGAGAAACGGTCAAAGGGGTTAGTGTCCTCAATGCACAATTGAGCAAGGGGAGACGCGCCACAATCAGGACAAAAACCCGCTTTTTCGGTGTGATACGTTGAGCCGCACTCAGTACATGAATATCTCATAACTGAACCCCCATAATGGCTAAACGTTCATCAAGTGTTGTGCCTGTAATGTCATGCAATTCATAGCTGACACACTCAGAATCTAGGTAAGCAACCAAACGAGCATATGACTTGAAATAGTCCCAATCACCGAAAAGGAATACGTTACAAGCACCATCGGGACACATATCAACATACACATGCTCAGTCATATCAGCAGCCCTCAACGGTTGCAGGTACGTCAGCGAATTGGAGGCAAATATCATAGAATTCGCAAAATTCGCGATAGTCTGCATAGGACTGAAACGTTAATTCAAAGTAAGGAACACCAAACGAAGAAACGGAATAAGTTGAACCAAATTGCGAATGCGAAAGAGAAAGCGGTTGAAATGAAATGATCACCGTATAAGGCTCATCACCAGAACCAAGCAGAATACTGGCTACATGTTTAGCTGACAGAGAAAGCGCCAAATTAGGCATATAGGAAAACGTCAATTTCTTTGAATTAGGAAGAACTTGAACAGCCATAGCAACCACCTTGAACAGTTGACCGATAAAGGGAGCCGCTCCAAGCGAGAGCTTCAAGGGCTAACGCCCAGAGCGACATTGAGTAACCAAATATGGTGTAAGCCTATACACCAATTTTGGTTAACGCAATACACCAAAAACGGTTACGGTTGCGCTAAACTTGCAAAAAAGGAGGACTTGCCATGTACCAAAATCAACTGATTGAAGCCTACAAAAAGGCTCTAAACTACGTACAAGACAAGCAAATTGCACACGACATGAACATTCCGCAGCAAAGAATAAGTGATTTTCGAAGATGCAAACGCTATATGACTGATTCACAAGCGGTTTTTCTCGCTGAAAATGCAGGAATAGACCCACAGATTGCTTTAATTGGTTGTCACGCTGACCGCCAAGAGAATCCGCAGGTTAAGCAGCTATGGGAAAGCATCGCAAAAAAATTTAATGGGCATGGATTACATTTAAATACAATGGCTTACGTCAGTTTAACAGCGCTCGCCACTATGCCTTTTTTGCGCCTATCTCAGTACGCATTATGTATATTATGTTAAATTAAGTATCTACAAACCAAAGCCGGCTTTAAAGAACCCTCTTTTAAGTCAGCTTTGGTAGTGTTATTGAACATAATCGTATTTACCATAAAATACCTAATAATCATATTTATCATCTTCGATTAAAAATATGATTATTAGGGTCTGAACTAAAAGCCATGATTGCTAGATGATTAATGTACGATGTATTTAGCCAGAACGTGAGATAAATCTTTTGTGCGGATTGGTTTCATGATGAAGTCATCCATGCCGGCACTTAAGCATTGGGTTTTATCTTCGATCATGGTGTGAGCAGTCAAGGCGATGATTGGTAGCTTTAATCCCTTGTTTCTTATTAACTTTGTTGCTTGAATACCATCAAGTACAGGCATCGATACATCCATAAAGACTAAATCAAATTGCTCGTCAGACGTCAGCAAATCCACGGCCTCTTGTCCGTTATCCGCCAGTGATACGTTATACCCAAGACGATTCAAAATTAATTTGATAACCATTTGGTTGGTCTTGGTATCTTCTACAACCAAGATATGATTGTTCGATTGGATTGGTTCAGCAATCACTGTGGTTTTGATTTCGGGCACATCTACTTTTTCTGTGCTCAGTTTAGAACGTAACGGTAGCCGAATTGTGAATGTGCTACCTACATTCAGTTGACTCTTTACCTCGATCTTGCCATTCATCAATTCAACGAGATGCTTCGTTATCGTTAAGCCAAGTCCGGTACCACCATAAGTGCGAGTGATCGAACTATCAGCCTGGATAAATGGAGAAAAAAGTTGGTCAATACGCGCATCATCCATGCCAATACCCGTATCTCTAACCACAATAGTTAGCCAACTATCATTCGTTGCCAAATCTACATTAACGGAACCTTGTTTAGTAAACTTGATTGCGTTACCGACAACGTTAAACAGAATCTGAGTAAGCCTCGTTGGATCTAGCCAATAGAGACAAGATGAGCAAAGACTTTGATTTACAAAGAAATCGATGCCCTTTTCTTTAGCTAATTGATGATGATACGTTAGAGAATGGCCAAGCTTTTTATCCAAATCTATCCAGTTACACTGTAACATAAAGTGGCCAGATTCAATTCTAGTCAGATCCAATATGTCATTGATGATAACAAGCAATAGCTCTGCAGAGCTTTCCATCTGCTCCAATAAATTGCATTGCTCTTGATTACTGTCTTGGCGTAATACATCAATAAAACCTAACACTGCATTAAGCGGTGTTCTGAGTTCATGGCTCATCATTGCCAAGAATTGTGATTTGGATTGGTTGGCTTGTTCAGCTTGTCTTTGCGCAATAGAAAGTTCTCGCGTCTTTATGTTAACGAGTTGCTGAAGTTCTTCTTTATATTCAATGTCACTGATAGCGCGTTCTAATAAAGGGCGAAAACGCAACAAAGTTGCTTTAGTTTCGAGACTGAACTGCCCTTTTCTTCTGCCTATCAATAACAAGACTGAGTCACTGGCTTCTGCTCGAATCCCAGTCATCAGTGCAGTGCCGATCTGCATTTGTAATGGTCGGCTAAGATGGCGAAATTCATCCTGATTGCAAGGATCAAATAAAATGATGCCTTCACCATCTAAGACGCGTTGGAATTTATCCGTATGACGCCATTGTTTACCTTGGAATGCCACATTCGAGGTCAAGAAGGTAAAGAAGGACGAATGATGTTTACTCTTGGAGATAACGATGAAATCATCAAACTCAATATATCGACTTAGTACTTTCTTTAACTCATCAAATATTTTGTACTTATTGTCGGCATTACTGAGTGCAGACAACGCCGCTAGAATCACGCGGTTCTCTTCGGCTAAGCGTTGCTCACGTTCCTTACTGCGTTCTAACTCCAGTAAGGTTTCATTTAATAACTCTGCTTTATCTGAATTCATAGATCGTTAGTTACTCTGATTCATAAAAGATCACTGATGAAATCATCAGATTGCCATGGGCATTCTCGCCACAAATGAATCGTCCTTGTTCGCCAAAAGTAAACGGACATATAAAAGGTTGCCCATTCATTTGAGAAAGCAATTTGGCGTAAACTTTCTCAATTTCTGCTCCTAGTCGTAACATCGAACCACCGCAGTGAATGATAATTGCGCCTAGCACTAATGATTCATGATAGTTTTTCGTATTTGCCTCTTTCACAACGCGTGATGCCCTAGAGATCAACTGCTCTAAAGATCCGGTCATTAAACAAATACGTTCTCCATCTTCAACATTAGCAAATAACTCTAACCCACCTTCTGGTGTAAGCTGTAGAGGGTGTGTCAATTTATAATAGGGTTGATCGTAAATTGTTCCTGCAATTCGCCCGATTGGGAAACGCGCGATATGATCGAAGATATACTGCTCAGAAATCTGTTCACCAGCGTGCTGTTGAATCCACTCGCGATAGACATCTTTCGCAGGCTTCCCATCTATCTCATAAATTGTGCGTTCAGAGGATTTGGTAATCATCCCTTCAAATTCAGTCGGTGAATAACCTGCACTGAATCCGGTTGTCAATTGCTTGGATGGAAAGAACAACTGCATCGTTAGCCCATCATAACTAACACCTTTATCACTGATAATAGACCATTGGTGTTCGATATGATTATCGGCTGCACTGCCACCAATGATGGGAACTTGAGTACCAAATTTCTGATCGATGGCGTCGATAAAGGACTCTTCATTCCCTGGTGTGGCGTGTAAAACCACTAAGCTAGGCACTTCGCCAATACGGTCTGCGCTGTATAACGCTTGTTCAATCGTTTTTATAGCCGCTTGGTGATTGTCGTCACATGCCGCCATATCGATTAAGCCTGTACCGTAAGCACAAGGATGTTTGTCATAAATGCCCATCAGAGTGATCACAGGACCAAGATGAAAACCCGTCTCTGTCATTACGCCTTTGCAGGAAGAACAACCAATAAACGGTATGCCAGGAAACGTAGATTGAATGGCTGTGACCAGTTTTTCTGGTACATAATCTTCGGTGTAATAGCAAAGAAGAGAAACGAGGTCTTCCTGGAGAAGCTGCTCACCAAGTTCAGTAAGAGCCACCTTCTCATCGAGAACATGAGAAACAGAGGTTAAAAAACGCATCGACTTGTTAAGTATTGAATTTGGCTGCATTTATACCTCAAATTTCACATTGAAACGAAGTCTACACTACTAAGGATTCAATCTTGCTCGCAAAAATTGACTCTACTGTATCGTGTTAATGACTTTTATATTTACTTTCCCATTAATGAGAATAGTCGGCTTTTGTTCCATTTGGCTAACATCGATTGAAAATTTCCATTTACCCTCACCTAAATCTGACAACGTCCCCATATCGCTGCTGATTTGCCACTGGTGCGGAACAGGCGATATTTCATAAGTGCCCATCGCTGTACGAGTGATAGTGAGCTTTTGCGAGGAGACAGTGACACTGCACTGCTGCTCTCCTTTACATTCAACCGTTTTTACCTCGGTATAGGTCACCGTGCGCCAAACAAAAGCGATGATCAGTATCGCTAACATGAATACGATTTGGATTAATCTCTGTTTAGTGAGTTTTTCTGCTGCCATCGAATTACCCTTTGATAGTGCTTGATTTTTACACACCCATACCGCCAGCTGATGATGAAAAATACTGTTAAACTCTCAGTTTATATCAACACAACTGAGTATATTGCATGGCGTTTATCTTGATGTGAGTTCACACGATAAAGCATGAATATTATCAGTTAAGCCTAATGACGGACAGCGTACCTTACTCAATTACTGCTCATTTGCTTTATATTTGGGCAAATTTGATCAAACCGGACTCACTATCACTGCAATTACCCTACCGTCTTTTGTTATTGATTGTTGGTTTTAGCTACTTAGTTTTTTGTCCAACTTCACATAGCACTTTAAATAACAAGTAGTTATCAATTTATTTCTATCTTTTGCTAGTTGATAACACGCAAAAATTGATATTGTGGTAATTGCATGGCGTACAGAAAGTCATTAAATGAGATTTTTATCATTCAACTATCTGATTTTAATGATGTTTATTTTAACTATGCTTTATGTTTTAGTAGTGCTAAAATATTGACGTACATCAATTAGTGAAAGGTTATTATGATTTCTGAGAAGCCTGCTGCGAAGCGCATTCAATCTGGTGGTTGTGCTATTCACTGTCAAGATTGCAGTATCAGTCAGTTATGTATTCCGTTTACTTTGAATGAGTCAGAGTTGGATCAACTCGACCAAATTATTGAACGCAAAAAGCCGATTCAAAAAGGTCAAGAACTCTTCAAAGCGGGAGACGAACTTAAGTCCCTTTACGCAATTCGTTCCGGTACAATTAAGAGCTACACAATAACCGAACAAGGTGACGAACAGATTACCGCTTTCCATCTTGCTGGTGATTTGGTTGGCTTTGACGCGATTACGGGTGATGCTCACCCAAGTTTCGCTCAAGCTCTTGAAACCTCGATGGTTTGTGAAATTCCTTATGAAATCTTGGATGATTTGTCAGGCAAGATGCCTAAGTTACGTCAGCAAATTATGCGTTTGATGAGTAATGAAATCAAAGGCGACCAAGAGATGATCCTTCTGTTGTCTAAGAAGAATGCTGAAGAACGTTTAGCTGCATTCCTATACAACTTGTCAACACGCTTTTCTCAACGTGGGTTCAGTCCTCGTGAATTCCGTCTAACTATGACGCGTGGTGACATCGGTAACTATCTTGGTTTAACCGTTGAAACAATCAGCCGTTTACTTGGACGCTTCCAAAAATCAGAAATTTTGAGTGTGAAAGGTAAGTACATTACCATTCTCGATCATAGTGCTCTGATGGAAATGGCAGGCGTCACAAAAGAATCTTAGTAAGATTTTCAATGATGTAGCTCATTGTGGAGCTACATCATACTTCTCACCCTTTCCCCGCGTAATTTCTAATATAATCCTCAGTTCTGAGCTAAAGTAATCTTAGTGTCCTCCTCCAATGACAAGGAGAATGTTATGAGTATCTACAGCAAAATCTTAGTGGTTGCAGATATCAATCGTGATGATCAACCAGCACTGGCAAGGGCAACTCAACTTGCGGCACAAAGCCGTTCTAGAAGTCACATTACCCTATTCTTATCTATTTATGATTTTTCTTATGACATGACATCCATGCTTTCAGCTGATGAACGTGATGCCATGCGCCGTGGTGTTATCCATCAACGTGAGCAGTGGATGAGAAAAATCGCTGAACCTTATCTCAATGACAACTTTGATTTTGATGTCAAAGTCGTTTGGCATAATCGCCCTTATGAAGCGATTATTGGTGAGGTGTTTAGTGGTGAACACGACATTCTGATCAAAGGTACCCGCAAGCATGACGTGCTGGAATCGGTACTTTTTACTCCAACCGATTGGCACCTACTGAGAAAATGCCCCACTCCTGTTCTATTAGTTAAAAATGGGGAATGGCCACAAGGTGCCAGCATCATTGCTTCTGTGCATGTTGCATCAGAAATAGAAGCGCACTTAGATCTCAACGACACTATGGTAGAACAGTTGTTGTGTTTAAGTAATCGCCTCGATGCAAAACCTTATTTGGTTAACGCTTATCCGGTTACGCCGGCCAATATCACCGTTGAGTTACCAGAGTTTGACCCCACCGCTTATACCGATGCCGTTCGAGGTCATCATTTAACAGCGATGAAAGCACTCAGACAAAAACATGGCTTACCTGAAGAAAATACAGTGGTCATGCAAGGCCTACCAGAAGACATCATTCCTAAAGTAGCGCGAGAGCTCAATGCCGGCATGTGTATTATCGGCACTACCGGGCGTACTGGACTTTCTGCTGTATTTATTGGAAACACCGCAGAGCATGTGATTGATAAGATCGATTGCGATATCCTCGCACTAAAACCAAATGGTTACATCAGCCCCCTTGACCCACACAATGGTCATTAGTTGAAATTAACGTCCCCTGTGCATATGCTCAGGGGATTTTTTCGTTTTGAAGCGCTAAAAACTGGAATCTGTCCTATTTATGCGTATCATACGCACTTCATTTTGTTTTCAAGATTAAGACTGCAAGCTAATGACTGAGCAAACTCAAGAGCTAACCAAAGCTCAACACTATAATTTTAATAAACTGCAAAAACGCATTCGTCGTAATACAGGCCAAGCTATTGCTGATTTCAATATGATTGAAGAAGGCGATCGCATCATGGTTTGTCTATCTGGCGGTAAAGACAGTTTTACCATGCTTGATATTCTGATGAGTTTGCAAAAAAGTGCACCAGTCTCATTTGAACTTGTGGCAGTTAACTTAGACCAAAAACAGCCAGGTTTTCCAGGTCATATCTTGCCTGAATACTTAGAGAGCCTAGGCGTCGAATATAAAATTGTCGAAGAAGACACCTACTCTATTGTTCAAGACAAAGTGCCTGAAGGTAAAACCACCTGTGCCCTTTGTTCTCGACTACGTCGTGGTATCTTATACCGTACAGCAAAAGAATTAGGTGCAACCAAAATCGCGCTTGGCCATCACCGTGATGACATTTTGGAAACCCTGTTTCTGAACATGTTCTACGGCGGCAAAATGAAAGGTATGCCACCTAAGTTAGTATCCGATAATGGTGAACATGTGGTGATTCGTCCTCTCGCTTACTGTCGTGAGAAAGACATTATTAAATACTCTGATTTACGTGGTTACCCAATCATTCCATGTAACTTGTGTGGTTCTCAACCTAACCTACAACGACAAAACATCAAACAGATGTTGAATGGATGGGATAAGCAATTTCCAGGTCGCATTGAAACCATGTTCCGCGCGATGCAAAACGTAGTTCCTAGCCACTTAGCTGACTTTGAGCTATTTGATTTTAAATCAATAGATCGTGATTCAGGTGTCATTAATGGCGGCGATATCGGTTTTGATAAAGAAGAGATGCCACAGCAACCAATCGATGATGAAGACAGTGTTGTCTCATTTGATCCAAGCCTTCAGTTGGATGTGACCAATCTTTAATCTATAAATTGATAAAAAAAGCTGCTTTTAGCAGCTTTTTTTATGACCATTTTCACTACATAAGCGCTCTAATCACACTCACTTCTAGGGGGACATCAACCCATTGCTGTTGGGTCAATTCAGAGATAGTGATCGTTCGATGGTGATATTCCGTGGTATTCATTTCTGTTTGTGTATACCACAAGAAATCAAGACCACTGATACTAGGTTCTGGACTAAAATTAATTGGGCCAAAAACCTCTTTACGCATCTGCGACATCTCAGACACTATGCTTAATAGATAGCGGGTTGAAATACGCCCTCCCTTCGGATATCTCACGATCATCAGCGGCTTATATTGGCAATAGCTATCAATTTGTGTATCCACAAATACGTGTGGGTTTATTGAATGGAACACCACTCGTGATGGCAAGATAAGTCCCTGCTCTAAACTCGATGTGAGTGGCATCACTTTGTCTTCTTTCGACATCCAAGCATCTGTTATGGTACAGAGACTTTCATCAGCCTGATTAATAAAAAAAAGGCCCACTTTAACATCGGGGTATCGATTTACCTCGTTAAAGCGGACCTTATGATGAAGATCAGAATAATAGAAAAAATAGTGTTGCGCATTAGCCTTTGCTGTTATGCCTAACAGAGTTAATACCCAAAGTATTAACCAGCAGAATTTCATGCCTAATTGTCCCAATATTGTCTGTTATGCTGAATCATTGCTTGAATATCCTGCACGTAATCTTGACCGCGTTCAGAATATTTATTAAGCCCTTCAACCATTGAAATAGCAGCATCCGTGGTGGTGATATCGATATCCTGTTCGCGAAGTTCAGCTCGAATCAAACGCAACTGCCGATAAGCACGATTACGGTTTACATTCATAAAATAGCGATGAATGGATTCACTGACCGAAGCAAACTTAGCAACTTCGTGAGTCATGCCCTCTTTACGCTCCTTTGGCACAAGTCCACATCCAGTGCGGTAACACCACTGACCAAAATAATTCTTGGCTTGCTTCGCAAAGCGAGAGGTTCCCCATGCCGATTCATTGGCAGCCTGAGTTAGAACTAATGCCTGAGGTAAAACATCGACTCGAAGTAACATTTTATCAAGCCATGATTTACTCAATTGATTGTCTTCAAGCTCAACGCCGTAAAGTTCTCCTAATACCTTAGCATTCACGATATCGCGAGAACTAACCGAGTTGGTGGCGTAATTTTCACGCAAACGAAGCAACATAGTACGTTCTTTTTGAATTCGCGCGTTCTCATTAATGACGCCTTGACGCATATAATCGAGAAACGTCTTTTTACGCTCGTTGATGTCTTTAATTTGTGAAAAATCGGGCGGAGGAGCCATTCTTCGGTATTGCTGGGACGACGAACCATCCCAGATCTCTTGCCGGTTTGCATAATAAACACTGCAACTGGCCATCACTAATACTGCTGCAATAATGACGTACTTATGCATTAAACACCTGATTATTGTTGTTTTGATCATCATCACCATTCTGTTGATTTGTCGCGACAATTTTCAGTCTAATACCAAACATATTGCGGTAGATAATCCCTTTTACATGGAAGTAAAATGGCAAAACAAAAAGTAAACCTACACCATAAAACATCAGTGCAGCCAAAAACAGCCCCATGAGTACAGCATAGATGATAGCAATCTGAAAAATCTTGCGATTCACCGCTCTTAATGACAAAAGTAATGCATTGAGAGGACGAACACGTTTTTCACACACTAACAATACTGTATTGCTAAACGCCAATGATAAATAAAGAGAAACCACTGGTAATAATAGGTTGGCAATACCTTGCAGTAGCAAACTGATTAAGGTGACAAAGATAACCGTAATCGTAAATTGCAATCCGCTCGTGATTTGGCGAGTTTTGGTTTTTAAACCAGCGGCATGACTCATCGCCATTAAGCACACGCCAGCGAAAAATGGCGCGCTAACGACTTCATAACTAAAGTTGGCAAGGTACAGAGCTTGCATAAAACCTGCGGGGATTGAGCCCGTTTTAGCAAACTGTTCAAACACGCCCGTCACGTCGTAGACCTGCAAGTTCAAGGCGATAAAGAAAATAGCCACTTGCAGAATGGTCAACAGAATAATCGATGGTGTAAAAGAGAAAAAATGCTTGATGGTACAATCCCATGCCTCTTTAAACACCTTAGTAACGCTCAGTTCATACTGTCCACTGAGGGCACTTTCGACCGTTCCCCCTAAATTAAAGTCTCTTTCGATTTCATTACTCATAAACTGCTCTAACGGTCTTCTCACTCTTTCACATCTGAAATTCGAACGCTTTAAGCCACGTTTTGTCATCAATTTCAGCTATTATGACTTTTAAGGTAGTTGGGCATTATACTGAAATGCAACCTTGACCTAAATCGTAATCGCCATATTCTTTAATTTTTTAACGATTATGCTGAATTCTTCTATATAAGAGGCTGTTATTACACCCTGAAATTGTTAAGGTATGTAACTGTAGTTTTTTTTGTGTTTCATATTAGAAAAAACTATGAAATCGCGTTTATGCCTATTATCATTCGCGCCTCAATTTAGTCTAAACAACCGGTCATTATGTAGGTTGATGTCTACTGACCAAGGTGGGAGAAAAACAGAAGTTGAACGAACAACATTCCGTTGAAAAACCAGTGGTAAAACTCACTGGTATCAGTAAAAGTTTCGATGGTAAGGAAATCATTTCGAACCTTAACCTAGATGTGAATCATGGTGAATTCTTAACAATCCTAGGTCCCTCGGGCTGTGGTAAAACCACTGTGTTAAGAATGATTGCTGGTTTTGAGAATGTCGACTCGGGTGAAGTAATTCTTGATTCTCAAAATGTTACCCACGTTCCAGCAGAACAGCGGTATGTCAACACGGTTTTCCAGAGCTATGCACTCTTTCCGCACATGACAGTGTTTGAGAACGTGGCGTTTGGTTTACGCATGCAAAAAGTGCCAAATACTGAAATCGAACCACGTGTGCTAGAAGCACTGCGCATGGTTCGTTTAGACGATATGGCGCAACGTAAACCGCACCAACTTTCTGGTGGTCAACAACAACGTATTGCTATTGCACGAGCCGTAGTCAACAAACCTAAAGTCCTATTATTGGACGAATCCCTATCTGCGCTTGATTACAAATTGCGTAAACAGATGCAGAGTGAGCTGAAACAACTTCAGCGCCAACTTGGTATTACCTTCATTTTCGTAACTCACGATCAGGAAGAAGCCTTATCGATGTCAGATCGTATTATTGTTATGCGTGAAGGTGTCATCGAACAAGACGGTTCTCCACGTGAAATTTATGAAGAACCTAAAAACCTCTTTGTTGCTCGCTTTATCGGTGAGATCAACGTTTTCCCTGCTATCGCTAAACAACGTTTGGATGAAAAACGTATCTTAGTCGATATTGATGGCATTGATAGCGTAGTTTACTTCGAAAACGAGATTCAACCAGGCAAGAAACTTCAAGTACTGCTACGTCCTGAAGACTTACGTATCGAAGAGATTTCAGACAGTGAAAATGCTGGCATTATTGGCTATGTTCGCGACCGTACCTATAAAGGTATGACTTTGGAATCAGTGATCGAATTGGATTCAGGTGAAACCGTTCTTGTCAGTGAGTTCTTTAACGAAGACGATCCAAACGTTGACCATACTATTGGTCAAAAAGTGGCGATCACTTGGGTTGAAAGTTGGGAGGTAGTTCTCGATGATGACCAGCAAATTTAATCTACAAAAGGTCATTATTCTGACCGTTGTTGGTTGGCTAGCCCTATTTGTGCTGGTTCCAAACCTGATGATTATCGGTACTAGTTTCCTCACTCGTGATGAAGCCAATTTACTGAAATTCACTTTTACTTTTGATAACTATTTACGCTTATTGGATCCGCTATATGCCAAAGTAGTTGCTCACTCGTTTTACATGGCGATTATCGCAACCATTTTGTGTTTAATTATTGGTTATCCATTTGCTTACAGTGTAGCGAAAATGCCTGAAAAATGGCGTCCATTTATGCTGTTTTTAGTTATTGTACCATTTTGGACTAACTCTCTTATTCGTACTTACGGACTGAAAATTGTATTAGGTACGCAAGGTATCCTGAATAAGACGCTAATAGACATTGGTATTATTGATGCCCCACTTCGTGTGATGTATACCGAAACAGCCGTAATGATTGGCCTAGTTTACATTTTGTTACCGTTTATGATATTGCCATTATATTCAGCAATTGAAAAACTAGACGGAACATACATTGAAGCAGCACGCGATTTAGGTGCGAATAAGTTCCAAACAATGACAAAGGTTATATTACCTTTGACAATGCCAGGTATTATTGGCGGTTGTTTGTTAGTTCTATTACCAGCATTAGGCATGTTCTATATCTCTGACTTACTCGGTGGTGCGAAAAACCCACTGATCGGTAACGTGATTAAGAGCCAAGTATTGAACGCTCGTGACTGG
This sequence comes from Vibrio porteresiae DSM 19223, assembly GCF_024347055.1. Classification (NCBI taxonomy): domain Bacteria; kingdom Pseudomonadati; phylum Pseudomonadota; class Gammaproteobacteria; order Vibrionales; family Vibrionaceae; genus Vibrio; species Vibrio porteresiae. The sequence continues at coordinate 1,755,714 of NZ_AP024895.1, read as the reverse complement.
CCATTTGGTGCGGCAACCAGTATTGCCCTTACCATCGCAATGGCGGTGATGTTATACGCGTACTACCGAGCTGGTAAGTTCTTGAATAAAAACGTGGAGCTGGACTAATGGGTAAATCTATTCGCTTCAGTTTTATGGGTTTGGTATACCTTTTCTTATACCTGCCTATTATCGTGCTGATCGCTAACTCATTTAACGCCAACAAGTTTGGGATTAAATGGGGTGGCTTTACCACTGAGTGGTATCACTCATTGATGTATAACGACAGCTTAATCCAAGCGGCTGGTCACTCTCTTACTGTTGCAGTTATCTCTGCAACTGCTGCGACTTTGATTGGTAGCCTTACTGCTGTTGCTTTGTATCGCTATGAGTTTAAAGGGAAAAAAATGGTAACCAGCATGCTGTTTATCGTTATGATGTCTCCGGATATCGTTATGGCTATTTCCCTACTAGCCCTCTTTTTGGTGCTGGGTGCGCATCTGGGTCTATTTACCCTTTTGATCTCCCATATTACTTTTTGTTTGCCATTTGTCGTGATTACCGTCTACAGTCGTCTTAACGGCTTTGATGTGAAAATGCTTGAGGCAGCGAAAGATTTAGGCGCCAGTGAGTGGACTATTTTGAAAAGCATTATCTTACCGCTAGCAAAACCAGCGGTGGCAGCGGGATGGCTATTAAGTTTTACCCTGTCTTTAGATGATGTAATAATTAGTTCCTTTGTTACCGGACCAACGTACGAAATATTACCTCTGAAAATATATTCAATGGTTCGTGTTGGTATTTCACCAGAGGTTAACTCTCTGGCAACGGTTATGCTGATCATATCGCTGATATTAGTTATTCTTTCTCAGTTGCTAGCAAGGGAAAAAATAAAGTAAACTCTTAGGGTTTATTTTAACACGCGAGACAGAATGGCACTCCAAGCCATTCTGTTTTTCTATCTCATCGCCAATCGGCAGTGGTTTGGAGTATTAAACATAATGAAAAAATGGGCAGCATTAGCAGTAAGCGCATGTGCTTTTACAATGGCATCAGGTTCTGCTTTGGCCAAGGACAAAGAACTCGTATTCATGAACTGGGGTCCTTACCTTAGCAGTGATATTATCGAGGACTTTACAAAGGAAACTGGTATTAAAGTTATTTATTCAACTTATGAATCAAATGAAACTTTATATGCCAAGATGAAGACCTACAACAACGGATATGACTTGGTTGTTCCATCTACCTATTTTGTTTCAAAAATGCGTGATGAAGGTATGCTACAAAAGATTGATAAATCTAAGCTACCTAACTTCAAAAACTTGGATCCAAACTATTTAAATAAGCCTTTCGATCCTAATAACAACTATTCTATTCCGCACGTTGTTGCGATTACAGGTCTAGCTGTTAACACGGATATGTACGATCCAAAAGACTTCCAGAGCTGGGCTGACCTATGGAAACCAGAACTGAAAGGCCAATTGATGCTGATGGACGATACTCGTGAAGTATTCCACATCGCTCTTAAAAAATTGGGTTACTCAGGTAACACTACCGATGAGAAACAGATCGACGAAGCTTATGCAGAGCTGAAAAAACTAATGCCTAACGTATTGGTATTTAACTCTGACAACCCAGCTGACCCTTACCTAAGTGGTGAAGTTGGCGTTGGTATGCTTTGGAACGGTTCTGCTGCCGCAGCCCAAAAAGAAGGCCTACCTCTTAAACTGGTATTCCCTAAAGAAGGTGGTATCGGTTGGGTAGACAACTTTGCGATCCCTTCTGGCGCAACTCACATTGACGCAGCGCACCAGATGATCAACTTCCTTCTACGTCCTGACATCGCAGAGCGTATCTCTAACGGTACTGGTTACCTAACTGGCGTTAAAGAATCGAATGCGAAATTCAAAGACATTCCAGCACTGTTCCCTTCTCAAGAAGATCTTGACCGTGTTGAATGGCAAGCGGCTGTTGGTGACAAAAACGTGAAATACGAACAATACTTCCTGAAATTAAAAGCGGGACAATAGTTCAATAGTTTCAATAAAATAGGCAGCAAAAGCTGCCTATTTTTTTTTTTATTGTTATACTCCTCGCCTTATTGCATTTCGTAATACTCATCACCGTAATTTTCAATTCTAAATTGCGATGTTCGGTACAAATACTCCAAGTGAGTTTCTTGCATCAAAACATGGAAAAGTAATGAAAACTAAATTGTATGCGAGCGCACTTTGCGCAGTGGCTTTGTTTAGCGGAAACGCGATGGCTGACGATAACGAGTTGTACTTCTACAACTGGTCAGAATATATTCCTCAAGAAGTTCTTCAAGACTTCACCAAAGAGACCGGCATTAAGGTTATCTATTCCACATACGAGTCTAACGAGACCATGTATGCGAAATTGAAAACCCAAGGTACAGGTTATGACATCGTCGTTCCTTCAACCTACTTCGTATCAAAGATGCGTAAAGAAGGAATGCTACGTGAAATTGACCATTCCAAACTAAGTCATTTCAAAGACCTTGATCCAAATTATCTAAATAAACCTTTCGATCCAGCCAACAAATATTCAATTCCTTATATTTGGGGTGCGACAGGTATCGGCGTAAATAAAGACTTTTACGACAAGAATAAATTCACTAGCTGGGGAGACCTATGGGATCCTAAGTTCAAAGGCCAATTGTTGCTAATGGATGATGCGCGTGAAGTATTCCACATTGCATTGAGCAAATTAGGTTACTCGCCTAATACGCAAGATCCTAAAGAGATCAATGCTGCTTACGAAGAGCTAAAGAAACTGATGCCTAACGTATTGGTATTTAACTCAGACTTCCCTGCAAACCCTTATATCGCTGGTGAAGTAAGCTTAGGTATGCTTTGGAACGGTTCTGCTTACATGGCGCGTCAAGAAGGTGCACCTGTGGAAATTGCATGGCCGAAGAAAGGGGCGATTTTCTGGATGGATAGCTTAGCGATTCCAACTGGCGCAAAACACATTGAAGCGGCCCACAAGATGATCGACTTCTTGCTACGCCCAGAAAATGCCGCGAAAATTGCGAAAGAGATTGGTTACCCAACTCCAGTGAAAACCGCTTATAAATACCTGCCAAAATCTTTCTCTGAAGATACCAACATCTTCCCACCACAAGACGTGATGGATAACGGTGTATGGCAAGATGATGTCGGCGATAAAGCGGAGCTATACGAAGATCTCTTCCAAAAACTGAAAGTAGAGAAATAAGTAAAGCGTTCTCTTAGAATCACAAAGCCACTTCAAAACTGAAGTGGCTTTTTCTTTATTCCTTATTTTTTATTTGAAATAACGACCGCTTATTCATCTTGTAACGTGAGCAACTCTTCCACCAATTTTGGCACTTCAACACTCGCCTTACCGTAGCGTTTTTCAGCAAACTCACTTTGAACTGCACTCGGTTCTAGGTTCAACTCTATAGTATGTGCGCCATACATTTTGGCATCGTGGACAAATCCAGCAGCTGGATACACCACACCAGATGTACCAATAGAGATAAACAGGTCAGCTTCTTGTAATGCTTGATAAATCTCACCCATGCGTAGCGGCATTTCACCAAACCAGACGATATGAGGACGCATTTGCGAAGGAATTTGACAGCAATGGCACATGTCGCCCGTGTGGAGATCCGTTAATTGCTCTATGACCTGTTCAGATTCAACACAACGAGCTTTGAGCAGCTCACCATGCATATGAATGATGTTCTTGCTTCCGCCCCGCTCGTGCAGGTTATCGATGTTTTGGGTGATAACCGTAACTCTGCCATCCAATTGTGATTCAAGACGTCCTAGAGCAACGTGTGCAGCGTTAGGGCGGATGTATTCAGAGAGAAGGTCGCGACGGCGTTGATTATAAAATTCTTGAACTAAATCGGGGTCACGGTGAAACCCTTCCGGCGTGGCGACATCTTCGATACGATGATTTTCCCACAGACCATCTTCACTACGAAAAGTTTGAATGCCTGATTCTGCAGAAATCCCCGCCCCTGTTAGTACCACAATATTACGATATGGAAATTTCATGACACTTACCTTTCCTATGGTTTACTCACAGCTTAACACTTGTGCCACCATAGCTGTAGTGCTACGCGTTAGACCATAGTATAGCGAAACCAAGCTTTTGCGAGATTATGAGAAAGGCATCGCCTTATTCGCGCAAAGTAAAAGGTAATTCAGGAAACAAAAAGGCCGAGTGAGCAAAGCCCTCTCGACCCAATTGTCATTTTATCTCTATTCTTGTGTTTCATTAGCAAGCTAATGACTGTTACTAGTTAGTCTTCGCTGGTTGAAGAGATCCGGTGAATGGCAAGGTCTGCGCCATTAAACTCTTCTTCTTCAGAAAGTCGTAGCCCCATCACTTTATGGAGTGTACCGTAAACAATAAATGAACCGACAACCGCGACGGCAATGCCTGCTAGCGTTCCTAATATCTGAACGGCAAGGCTAACACCACCAATACCGCCTAGCCCGATTTGACCAAAGATCCCGGCAGCGATACCGCCCCATGCTCCGCAAACCCCATGCAATGGCCAAACACCCAATACGTCATCGATACGAGTTTTGTTTTGTAATTGCGTAAATAGCCATACAAATAAAGCACCGGCAACTAAACCAGTAACCAAAGCACCCAGTGGATGCATTAGGTCAGAGCCCGCACAGACAGCAACTAGCCCAGCTAACGGGCCATTATGAATAAACCCAGGGTCATTTTTACCAACCACCAGCGCAGCCAAAATTCCACCGGCCATCGCCATCAGAGAGTTCATTGCAACTAAGCCACTAATACCATTTAGGGTTTGTGCCGACATGACGTTAAAGCCAAACCATCCAACACATAAAATCCAAGCACCTAGCGCTAAGAATGGAATATTGGACGGAGCAAAGTTGGTGTGTTTACCGGCACGAATACGACCTTTACGCATACCAAGGAAAAGTACCGCGACCAATGCGATCCAACCGCCGACGGCATGTACGACCACCGAGCCCGCAAAGTCGTGAAAAGGCGCGCCAAAGGTTTGAGCAAACCAATCTTGCAAACCAAAGTTACCATTCCAAATTACCCCTTCGAAGAATGGATAAACAACCCCAACGGTGAAAAAGGTTGCTAGCAGAATCGGGTAAAAGCGCGCGCGTTCAGCAATACCACCAGACACAATCGCGGGAATGGCAGCAGCAAAGGTTAATAGGAAGAAGAATTTGACTAACTCATAGCCATTACCTTGCGCCAATTCACTGGCATTACCAAAGAAATGATGCCCATACGCAACCCAATAACCGATAAAAAAATAGGCGATGGTTGAAATGCCAAAGTCGGCCAGTATTTTGACTAACGCGTTGACTTGGTTTTTACGACGTACTGTGCCAACTTCCAAAAATGCAAAACCTGCGTGCATTAGAAATACCATGATGGCACCTAGCAGCAAGAATAAAGTATCAGAGCTTTGGGTCAGCGTCTGAACCGCTCCTTGGATCTGGTTAATGGTTTGAGTCATTCTCGTTTTACTCCATCAGTTTCGTGCGCACCAATCCTGTGCCACTTAGAATTATCAACTCACCAAAATGGTGATTTATTTATTTTTTATTGTCTTAAGCAAAATACATACCTAAAAAATCAAATGATTATGTTTAGGAAGAAATTTCATAACATAATGATTTAATTTAATAAAAAGACAATGTTGGATTATTTACAGAAGAGAGTGCAAGTAAATGTTGCACCAAAATGAGTATTTTGATTCATATTGGGGCGCACAAAGTTAAGGCAATCATCCATGAAAGCCTCTTCGGAAAGACATTACTCGACATAACTGTTGTCGTCGTCGTTGTTTTCCCACTCTTTGTATTTGCGTTCGAGGGTTTTACGTGAAACGGCTAACGCTCTTGCCGCTGCCGATTTATTGCCGTCATGAAACAGGACAACTTGTTCAATATGAGAACGCTCAACTTTACGTAGCGTCCACGTGTCGGGATACCCTTCCTCTTTCACCGGAATGGGCTTTTCATCGTAAAAAGGAATTTGATTCCCGTGGGCGACAGTCACCGTGATCGGTAGGCCGTTATTAATATGATTGCGATTACGCCAATATTCAGAAGGCGATTTACCTAGCAAAATACAGTTTTCGATTAGGTTGCGAAGCTCGCGCACATTACCGGGCCATTCGTAGTCACGAATAATGGCTATATCTTCATCGGTCCAACGGGGTAACGGCAGACACAAGTCATGACAAAGACGATTGGCTAAGAAAGGAACCAACTCTTTTAAATCGGTTTTACGCTCTTTCAACGGTGCTACTTCGATTTTAAGCACACTCAAACGGTAGAGAAGATCGCTACGAAATTTTCCTTGCTGCACTAAGACATTCAAGTTTTGATTGGTTGCCGCAATCACCCGCACATCAATTGGAAACTCGTATTTTGCACCAACCGGTTTAATCGTGCGCTCTTCGAGCATATTCAATAACAGTTCTTGAATGCGCATTGGCAAATGGGCAATTTCATCAAGATAAATAGTGCCCCCATTGGCGACCTTAAGCACCCCTTCATTGAATTTGCGAGCGCCATTTTCCAGCGTTAGGACTTCACCAAAGAGATCTTTCTCAATGGTTTCCGGAGATGACTTAGTACAACTAAATGGAACAAAAGGACCAATTCGATGGCTCAGTTCATGCAGTTCCCGAGCAATCAGCTCTTTGCCCGTTCCCGGTTGCCCTTCAATCATCACGCTGGCTTTTGACGGCGCATATTGGCTGATTTGCTGACGCAAGGCCTTCGTCTTTTCCGATTGGCCAATCATTTGGGTAGAACTGTGTCTTGAAAAATCACGTTGCAACGCGCAAAGACGCCGCTCTTTGATTCTCTTATCCATAAAGCGTTTCACCGTATAGGCCATCTGCTCGGGGTGCACTGGGTTTAGTACAAAATCAAACAGTGCATGACGAAATGCGCTAACGGCAATATCAAGTTGATTTTTGTGCACAAGAAGAAGCACATCAGAACGGTTTTGATACCATTGCGATAGCTCTTCCAATAACAAAGGTTCTTCAGTGAATAAGCCAACGTCAACCAAAACCAAGTCATAGTGGTTTTGATGTGATTTCTTTTTGGCTTCCAAACAGGTTTCTACACAATCAACAGTAGTAAACCAGGTGTCCAACGTTTTCAGTAACCCACCAAGCTCATCTGATTCACCGTGAATAACCAGTACAGAGAAAGCGTGGTATAGAGGTAAATGTTTGGTCTCAGTTCCTAAGCTCATATCAATCTCATCGCAAGATACGAATATCGAATTAAAGGTAGAGGCCAGTTGACGTAATTGTTAATACCATGCATAGAAACTGTGCGCAGGGTAAAAACATTGCTGAGATAACTGAGTTTTATATGAATAATGGTGTAGGGCTAGTGTTATCTTCGCTGTTAAAGTCTAACAGCAACCACTAAACTAGCCATACCTCTTTGGTGTAACTCTTTGTCCTATATAGTTTTATCTTAAATTTCTTACCAATAACGGATACCCTGATTTAGCTCAATATGCGGCTGGTTTCCTTCACGTAGTCTGTGTGAAAACAGTGTCTTACCCAAGCGTTAACCAAATAGCCAGCAGTAACGGAGAACATTTCTTCGCTGCACTATTCGTAGTAACCTATTGGGATATCTTTCATTGCAAACAGTTGATTTGCACTTATGTAAATAGGGTTGTGTCTCATGCTCTCTCCTTCCCAAACCCAGTGGATCATTCTTGCGGGTGGACAAGCCAGTCGTATGGGTGGAAACGATAAAGGTCTTATCAAACTGAACGGTAAGCCTCTGATTGAACATGTCTTAGCGAGGCTTTTGCCACAAACCCAAGATATATGGATCAATGCAAATCGTAACCTGGAGATATACCAAGCTTATGCGCACGTGATTTCCGACCTATATCGTGATTATCCCGGCCCGTTGGCGGGTATGCACAGTGGCCTTACCCATAGTGAAAAAGAATGGGTAGGTTTTGTTCCTTGCGACAGCCCTTTGATCAACGGCGATCTTGTTGATCGCTTTTGCCATGCTGTGACTGCCGATTGCAATTTGTTAGTGGCTCATGATGGCGAGAGTCAGCAGCCAGTGTTTACGCTCTTGCATCGCTCCCTATTACCTGCGTTAACCGATTATCTCAATCGTGGTGAGCGTAAGCTAATGTGGTTTATTCGCGAGTGCCGCACCATTGAAGTCGATTTCAGAGACTCTCCCGACTGCTTTCTTAATTTAAACACGCCAGATGAGCTTGCTCACTTTGGAGAATTACAACCATGATTTCATCTCACGTCCCGCTATTGGGATTTGCAGCCTACTCTGGTACCGGCAAAACAACCTTACTTGAAGCGCTGTTACCGAAACTGACTCAAACAGGACTGCGTATTGGTGTGCTCAAGCATGCCCATCACGATTTTGATATCGACCAACCCGGCAAAGATAGCTATCGGCTACGTCATGCGGGGGCAAGCCAAATGCTCATCGCATCGCGACTGCGTTATGCCAAAATAACCGAAACCCCTGAAAGTGAACCTGAATTCGAACAGCTGATTGCACAGTTTAACCAAGAAGAGCTCGATCTGATTTTGGTGGAAGGATGCAAAAATATTGCCTTTGCCAAAATTGAATTACATCGAGAGCCGACCGGTAAACCTTGGCTCTACCCTAATGATGCACAAATCATTGCCGTTGCGGCTGATACCCCTTGTGATGCCAAGCTTCCTCAGCTCGATATCAACGATATTGATGCCATAGCCGCTTTTGTTCTTAATTATGTCAAAGGGTTTCATCACCCCCATCGTCATGAGGGCAAAAAAGAAGGTGCAAGCTGCGACAGTTTCGCGCATCCCAATACCTTATCTGTTGATGAGGCCAAGCAACGTATTCTCAGTGCCTTACAACCGCTCACTGATCGTGAAACCGTTGACTTAAAAGACGCTGGAAAGCGTATTTTAAGTGACAATGTCACGTCAACAATGAATGTCCCCGCTTTTCGTAACTCAGCAATGGACGGTTACGCGATTGCTTATGACGACCTACCATCACAGCGGTGGCAAATCGTTGGGCAAGTCTTAGCGGGTCACGCTTTTTCTAGTGCAATACAAAGCGGACAAGCCGTAAAAATCATGACAGGTGCACCATTACCTGCCGATGTCGACACAGTTATAATGCGTGAGGAGGCACAGGAACAAGATGGTTACGTCTCTTTCCCTCAGGCACACATCACCAAAGGACAAAACGTCCGTCATCCCGGTGAAGACCTTGCCATTGGGCAAACGGTCTTTACGACTGGTCAACCTATTCATGCGCCAGAACAAGGCATGCTCGCTTCGTTAGGAGTAAACCGTGTTTCGGTCTATCGTCGTTTAAAAGTGGCCATTTTCTCAACTGGTGATGAAGTCTTCGAACCAGGAGAAGATGTGTCAGATGCAGGTCTTTATGATGCAAACCGCTACAGCTTACGTGGTCTACTGCAACACCAGAACTGTGAAGTACTCGATATGGGCATCTTACCCGACGATCCAGAGATTATTCGCCAAGCGTTAGAAGAGATGAGTGGTAACGCCGATTTGATTCTGACCTCCGGTGGTGTGTCTGTTGGAGATGCCGATTATGTCAAACAGGTGATGCAATCGCTTGGGCATATTGAACTGTGGAAAATCAACATGCGCCCCGGACGCCCACTGGCGTTTGGCGCTATTCATCACACCCCAATCTTTGGCTTACCTGGTAACCCAGTTGCGGCGATGGTCTCGTTCATTCAATTTGTCCAGCCAGCGATTGCCCGTATGCAAGGCGACAACGATTGGCAACCGCTCTCAATCATGGCGATGGCAGAAGAGGATTTACGCTCAAAACAAGGTCGTACCGAGTTTACTCGCGGTATCTATCAAATTAACGAGCATGGACAACTCACCGTGAAAACGACGGGCCATCAAGGTTCTGCTCTTTTACATTCCATGTCGCAAGCCAACTGCCTGATTGAAATTGGTCCTCATATCGATAGGATTAAATCCGGCGAAAGCGTGACAATCATCCCGCTTCAAGGCAGAATCTAGCCATTGACGAAAGACAAGAGAAGTAGCATGTCACGCACCATTATTTATACGTACAAAGACGAAGAAAAATCACTGCCATTCAGTTACGAAAAATTTCGTAATATTCATGAGGCAGTTGCTGCTGAAGAGGGCATCGATTTAACCGCTTACCTTAAAATGGAGCAACAAATCGAAGCAATATCTGATAGTAAAGCCGTACGTAACTATCGTGATAACCATTTCAAAAAATTGGGTTTTGGCAATATCACACTTATGGCAAAAGAGAACTTTGGTGTTGGCAAAAAGCCAAAAGAGTAAACCAAACGCTTGTCACTGAGGGCTAACCTCAGCGCCATAAAAAAGAGAAACTTCGGTTTCTCTTTTTTATTTTTTCTTTTATTTGCTTAATTTTTTACTCTTAAGCTCGGTAATTCAAAAGTGCGGCACCTCGCACGCCACCAGCATCACCGTAACGGGCAGCGAGAATGGGAGGACAGTGCGCAATGGGGAGCAGATAAGGTGTGATGCGCTGAGGCAGTTCTTGATACAGCAGCTCTATATTGGACAAACCGCCACCCAGTACCACCGCGTCAGGATCAAGCACAGTCAACAGATTGGCTAAAGTGATCGCAAGTACATCAAGAAAACGCTCAACATACTCGATAGTCGCCACATCACCTGCACTATAGCGCGCCATGATCTGCTGGGCCGACAACGTTTCCTCATGCCAATGTTGATATAAACGCTCGAAACCACGCCCGGACAAATAAGTTTCAATACACCCTTTTTGCCCACATCCACACTCCCAAATAGGAGCATTCTCACCTAAGGCGAACCAGGCGTCCATCGGCAAACGCATATGGCCGATTTCACCCGCCACATGATTGTATCCCGACCACACTTTGCCATTTTGAATCCAACCGCCCCCAACGCCAGTCCCTAAAATGAGTCCCAAAACCGATGAATACCCTTGGCAAGAAGGAGCCCACGCTTCAGACAGAGCAAAGCAATTTGCATCATTTTCAATGCTGACAGATCGAGACAACGCCTTTTCTACATCACGGCGAAAAGGTTGACGAAACGCGGCTGGGATATTGGCGGTTAATAACGTACCATCACGACCTTCGACGCCAGGAATACCCAATCCCACTTTACCTTGAGTCGCAAACTGTGCGTCATAACGAGTGACTAACTCCGTAATAACAGCAATAAGCGCTGGATAATTGTGGGTTGGCGTAGCGACACGTTCAGTAGCAACGCGCTCAAATTGTTCATCAAACGCACCAAACTCGATTTTAGTGCCACCAATATCGAAACCGTAATACATGGCTTGCCCTTCTATTGCGTTGTGCTTTATCTGCGCCTTAAGCGACGTCGTTGAGAGAATGGGCACCTAGGGATAAATATCGTTGTAACGCGGGACGTTCGACATTATGCGCACAGCGACTTTTGCCCATCATGTAACTCTCTTTAAATGCCTCAAACCAATAATGTAGGGTCTGAGCACCGATTGACTCACCGACACTCTCAAACACCAATGCAGCAACTTCAGCCGTGGCCAAATGCTGTTCATTGTCCGATTTACGCATTACATACTCAGACAAGGTTTGAGGATGAATAGAGATCATAGGCAGCGCCGCCAAATAAGGCGACTTACGCAAAATTCTTTTCGCTTCACGCCAACTGCCATCTAAGAAGATCAGCAGCGGTTTACGTCCTTCGGATGGTAACGAACCGGGATTAATCGTTCGCGCCTCATCTTCTGGCGTTTCTGCAGGAAACACAAGCACCGGAAAGTAATCAGGATGACTCAGTAACGCTAACATATCTGCCGAAGGTTCAGTCCGACTCCATTGATAAACATAAGTCTCTTTTACGGTATCTGCTATCAAACGACCGGTATTACTTGGCTTGAATACTTCGTTGTCTGAGACCAAAAGAAGCACCGCTATCTGTGTCTCAATATTCGGTTGGTACTGACACAAACAAACACGCGTTTCAACGCGGCAATAAGGACAACGTTCAATTTTGGCGCCGCGGGCGGCAAAAGGTCGAGTCGACAAGGCTAAACGGTGTTGATAAAGTTGATGAAAACCGTGAATTCGCATGATGGATGTGAGCTTAAAAATGATTGGCGGCGATTTTACTGCCTACCTAGCCTAGATGCTAGTGATGGATGTGGATTTCCTCAGATTCAATACCATAGTCGCAGCGCTCTGCATCGATTTAGGCAAGATTCTTTCGCTACGTTTATACTCCATTGACGCACACTGTATGCAATTGCGTTTCAATGACAGACTTTTACTTAGATTGTGATAATGATGTTACCCCTACAACGATTATTAACTCGAAAAGCGTTTCGGCGTGGTTTGCTCTCAGTAGCGGTCGGCCTAATTCTTAATGGATGTGCTGCCAAACCAGAATCGAATACTTTGCAAGCCCATAGCACGCCACCCGACTCCATAGCCAAAACGAACGAAGTCAATGAACGATCGTTGTTTGATGTCTATCAGCAATGGGAAGGTGTGCCTTATCGTTGGGGTGGAGAGACACAATCTGGAGTGGACTGTTCTGCCTTCGTGCAGATCGCATTTCAAGATGCTTGGCAAATTGCGTTACCAAGAACCACACAGAGTCAAAGCAAGGTAGGAACCCAAATTGCGAGTAATGAAGCTCATTACGGTGACTTAGTTTTCTTTCGTATTAGTCGCCATTCAGAGCATGTAGGAGTCTATATTGGTAATCAGCGCTTTATGCATGCCTCTTCATCAAAAGGCGTCATCATATCGCGCTTAGATAATCCCTATTGGGCGAGTAAATTTTGGCAATTTAGACGAATTTATCGCCCCAACTAACTATTTGATTAATCGTAAGTAGCAACAGCAGAGTCAAACAAGTTTTTCACTAGTGCAATGTACTCATCAAGGAAGATGATTTGTTGGTTAGTGGCTGATTTATGCCATACACCAGCAAGCACTTCCCCTAAATCTTCAACGACCATGTCAGCTTCTTTCAACAGTTGAAAGCGAACGCTAGAGTGTAATTCTGGATTTTGCTCAAAAATGGCCATGATATTACTTGCCACCATGTCAGTGACCACATCTTCCACACTCTCTTTGCCTGTATCACCTTCATCGGTAAATACATCCAAATTAAAAGAGAGGTGCTCAATGAGAGCTAGGTAACCATCGGTTTCTACAACCACTTTTATTCTCCGCTTCTACTGCCAGACGATAAACTCAATTCAATACTAAGCCATGAACACGAATTTTCACAGAGCTGAATAGCTGTTTGCTGTATTTTCCAGCAATTAGTTGAACAAGCTCCCTTTTTCGTCCTCAATACCTAGCCCATATCACGGGTAACAACGTGAAAACCAACGTGCTTACTTGTTGATAAGTATAGTCAGAATCTCTCTGGACTAAGAATGAGTTCTATAAATATCACTCTATTTATATTTCAATCTTGATCACAGTTTGCGATCATTCCCTCGATAAATCAGAAAAATTAATAAAATGATAGGCATGCAAATAGCTTACCTCTCATAGTTCAACTAAAATAGCTTAAAGTTTGAACAGTGGTGTGTTTAGGAGGGTTTCATATGTGGCCTGCAATAGCTCAACAACTTTCAGATGTACTGATGTTTGACTATCAGATTCAAGAAAAGCATCCTCTCTCCGGCGGGGATATTAGCCAATCCTATATGATCAGTGATGGCAGAGAACGTTACTTTGTCAAAGTGAACGACAAGGAGTGTTTGCCTCAGTTTTTGGCCGAAGAGATCTCATTGAAAGCTCTTAAAGAGACCGCAACGCTCTTTGTGCCAGAAGTGGTTCTTACCGGACACACCAAAGAACACGCGTTCATCATCTTAAATTACCTGCCTACCAAACCCTTAGAACATGCCCATACCAGCCGAGACTTTGGCATCCAGCTGGCTCAATTACATCAATGGGGTGAGCAAAAGCAGTACGGTTTTGATGAAGACAACTACATCGGCACCACTTTGCAACCCAATCAATGGGCCAGTAAATGGCATCTCTTTTTTGCTGAACAACGGATCGGCTGGCAGCTGCAATTACTCCATGAAAAAGGCATTGAGCTGACCAATATTGCTGAATTCGTTGATCTCATTAAAGAAAAGCTGATCCATCATTCCCCGCGTCCAGCGTTACTGCATGGAGATCTATGGAGTGGTAATGCGGGTGAATGCCCTATTGGGCCTATCGCCTATGATCCGGCTTGCTATTGGGGCGATCGAGAATGCGATATTGCAATGACAGAGCTGTTTGGGGGTTTTCAGGCCGAATTCTATCAAGCCTATGAAAGCATTTATCCGCTGGATATTGGCTATGAAGAGCGCAAACACATCTATAACCTCTATCACTTACTTAATCACTGTAACCTGTTCGGTGGTCATTACCTAATGGAAGCACAAGCGCTGATTGATAAGATTTATGCTTACTAGCAAATAGTGAGTCATTTTAAAGTGATAGCCCCATCGCCGTTGATTTTCGCTGCTGATAGAGAAATAAAAGTGTCAAAATCAGCGCTAATCAGCGGCGAAATTTCCTCTACCGATTACTATTACATTGATGGTCATTATTAATTGATAGTGATTGGTAGCGAGGAATCCATCATGAAAAAAATGATTGGTAGAACCATTGAATGCCCTCACTGCGGGCATCACGTTCCGGTCAGTTTTGACACCTCACTGGGAAGTGAAGAGTTTTACGACGATTGTCCAGCCTGTTGTAACCCAATCCATTTCAACCTTAATGTGGATGAACAAAACAACGATGTGGACATTTATGTCGATGCTGATGATGAACAATATTTCTAACGTCACCACCAAGCGCCACTGCTAATTACCGTGTGGCGCTTTCATCGGGTTAACGTTAAACGCGTTGTGCCATAACTCGCTCAACGGTGTCTACGATAGCCTGAGTTTGTGGATCGATCTCTACGTTGATCTGCTCTCCCACTATGCGTCTGCCAAACAGCGTTCTTTCTAGAGTTTCTGGGATCAAATGCACACTAAAACGTTGCCCTTCAACTTCCCCTATGGTCAATGAACAGCCATCTAAACCAATAAAGCCTTTAGCTAACACATATTTCATAAACTCTTGAGGTAATTCAAACCACAATGTTTTGTTATTTGGCGTAGCGACAATCTCGACAATCGGAGCGACCGTTGTGATATGCCCAGACATGGTATGACCGCCAATCTCATCGCCATAACGCGCAGCTCGTTCAATATTAACGCTATCACCCACATTCAATTGACCTAAGTTGGTTAAGCGTAACGTCGCTTGCATCAAATCAAAGGAGACCAAATCGCCATTGATCGCTGTTACAGTAAGGCAGCAACCGTTATGGGCAACCGATGCGCCGATCTCGATGTTCTCATTTAGAGGAGGTGATAATTCGACAGTGTGAGTTTGAAATTGCTCTTTTTTTTCAATCGCGATGACCTTCGCTGTACCCTGCACAATACCGGTAAACATATTTTCATTTTCCTCTAGTTTTTCATGGAGCTTAGTTTGACATTTCTTTATCATTCTCTCTAGTACTCTCTTCCAATCTATCCTAGATCCTCTTTGGGAGTACCTTATCTGGAGTTGTTTGTGCATCATTATAAAAAAGAAGCTGCCAATCTCATCAAATTGGCCTTCCCGGTATTGATCGCCTCTATCGCCCAAACGGGGATGGGATTTGTCGATACCATTATGGCCGGCGGTGTCAGTGCGACCGATATGGCTTCTGTCTCTGTTGCGGCCAGTCTCTGGTTTCCCATTGTGTTGTTTGGTATCGGCTTACTGATGTCACTGGTGCCCGTTGTGGCACAGCTCAATGGCGCTGGCAGACAACATAAGATCCCGTTTGAAATCCAACAAGGGATCATCATGGCGTTAATCCTGTCTGTGCCCATTATTGCCATAGTGCTCAACATGGGTATCGTGGTAAAAGCCATGGGCATTGAAGCGGTGATGGCACAAAAGACCATTGGTTACTTACACGCCATTGTATTTGCCGCTCCTGCGTTTTTGCTGTTTCAAGCACTACGCAGTTATACCGACGGAATGGCATTAACCAAACCCGCAATGGTGATTGGTTTTATCGGCCTACTATGCAACATCCCGCTGAACTGGATTTTTGTGTACGGTAAATTCGGCGCGCCCGCTTTAGGTGGTGTTGGTTGCGGCGTAGCTACCGCTATTGTGTATTGGCTGATGCTGTTTATGCTGTTTTTCTACGTGGTGACCTCGAAGCGTCTAGCGCACATTGCCCTATTTGATACCTTTCATAAACCACAGTGGAAAGAACAGATTAAGCTATTTCGCTTAGGCTTTCCGGTTGCGGCGGCGCTCTTTTTTGAAATCACTCTTTTTGCGTTGGTGTCGTTATTAATTTCACCACTTGGGCCGTTGATTGTGGCTGCGCACCAAGTCGCGATTAACTTTTCTGCTTTGATTTTTATGCTGCCAATGAGCATTGGTGCTGCGGTTTCAATTCGTGTGGGTAACAAACTGGGCTCGGAAGATCTGCGCGGTGCAACGGTCGCATCGAATGTCGCATTGATGCTGGCTGTAAGTACCGCCATACTTACGGCAACCGCGACTTTGCTGTTTAAAGAGCAAGTGTCGCTGCTTTATACGCACAATAGAGCGGTGATTGAACTGGCAATGCAACTATTGACCCTTGCCGCAATTTATCAATGTACTGATGCGGTGCAGGTGGTGGCGAGCGGTGCTTTGCGCGGCTACAAAGATATGAGCGCGATCTTTGTACGCACCTTTATTGCTTATTGGATATTAGGTTTACCGACAGGTTATATTCTCGGTTTAACCGATTGGGTCGTGCCAGCAATGGGCGCGAAAGGTTTCTGGATAGGGTTTATTGTCGGTCTAAGCTCTGCAGCACTGATGCTGGGTTACCGTCTATACTGGATACAGAAACGTGGCGGAGCTGAGAAACTTGGCTATGGTGTGGCAGCATAACCTCATCCTCTATGTAAAATGCAGCAGACTTGCTCGACATCTAGCGAGTCTGCTCTGTTTCGGCCTCTTTAGTATGGTGCTAAGTGCCTGTCAGCCCAAACAAAGCGACATCGAATCCTCCCTTAATACTTACTTAGCCCGTATCGCCTCAGTGCAACAAGTCGAAGCGCACGCAGCTCCTGCCATACATGCTCAACGTCTAGCCGATAAACGCCAACTGCTTATCGATATTGAGCCTATCAGCTTAGGTTTGCTCGACAGTTATCAGCTGCGTTATTGTGCTCTATTTGATGCGATTGCGGAGCGCAATTCTATCTTGGGTAAAGTGCAAGATGATTTTCGTAATCTTGATTATCAAGTGACCCTCTATGAGGGATTAGCCCGCTGCTTAATCGAGCCTAAAATTGATCAAGCATTACGGCAACGATTAGGAGACATTCGCCAGCTCAAGCGCACGGAACTCACCCAACATTGGAATAACTTGCTGTTTACCAGTGAAGCAATGCGTGCTCAGTTAGCCAGTCACCGTTGGTATTGGTCACAACGTGATTACGGCACGATAAAGCCCGCGTTAAAGAAACTCAAAAACTGGGATGATTATATCGATAACCCGGATAAGGCAGATCGTCCAACGCCTATTACACCTTATCAGCAAACCTTTGAAACTCAGCCATTATTAGGCGACCTGTTCTTCTCTATGACTAACCTAACCGATTGGTTAACGACGCTTACCTCACAGTTACAGCGTAACGATAACCTTATTCTGTGTGGCCCACAACGCGATCCAACCAAAGTGACTCGTCTCCAAAATGTGTTTCGCAAATTCTATATTGGGGAGATTCAACCCTACTTAGCGCAAGTTGATAGCGCCTATTTAAGTATTGCTAACGATCTGACGCCGTTTTCCCATGAGAACTCGCCATTTCCTATCGAAACCGTCCACCACGCTTTTCGCCAAGCAACATTAGATCATGTCGCCTATTGGCAAGCGCTGTTCAAACGATGTGGTGTCAAAGTCGGTCAATAGCCAGCAGCTCGTTCGCGCATATAGCGGGCAAATTTGGGTTTACCATTGTCATTTATACCGTTGTAACGATAGGTAATCACAGTCCCAATCTTCGGCGGATGTGCACGCTCCTCGTCACTAAAACCACTGCCAATATAGAACTCTTTGCCATTCGTCATGCGTACTTGTATTGCCCCCATCATGCCATGCCAACGTCCTTTCCCAGCGCGATAACCAATCACCACCGCTTCTGCATCTTGATAGGTTTTCCATTTGAGAAGGTCGTCACTTCGGCCTGCTTGATACGGCTGATCAATCGCATGCAGCATCAATCCTTCTGCACCTGCATCACTGAGGGTTTGCAAATAGTCCGTTAAGGCTTGCTCTGAATGCAGCACTTTTTGAGGTGCCACGCGAACATGAGCAAGATGGGCTTGTTCAACCCAATCATTAAGTACCTTGTAGCGAGCTGGATAAAAGCCTGACTCTTGTGGCATATCAAACACCATCCAACGAATCTTTTGCCATTGCACATTATCAGCGGTGGTATCTAACACCGTTTGCTGAACTGTCGCAAATTGGCCACGCCCTGCCCAAAGTTCGCCTTCAATCATGCGATTCGGCAAATTGGCAACAAACCATTTGGGAGCATGAATCGGCTTGCCACTTTTGGTCACGAGCTGTTTGCCCGTCCATATGGCGCGAATCCCATCGTATTTCTCGCTGATCCAATAACGGGAGAGATCAGTCCCAGAACGATACTCTTTGGCTAACGCCACAGCTGGAGCAGTCGCCGCAACACTGACGTAGGAAATAGAAGTAATGGCACCGCCACCAAGAACAATGGCGATGGGAGAAAGCAGCATGGGATGAGTTGTGTAGTTCATATAAAGCACCGTTCGGTCAAAGTGCTTTATTAAACGAGCAGGGCGCGTTGCTTCACTACCGCGCCTTTCCTAGATTTCGAGACATCTCAACGTTGGTATTGCAATCGCCAAGCGTTACTCAATCCTTTGCGAGTCACCTCAAGATTGGCTGAGCGCTAGCGAACTTTCTGCCTCTGTATCGCCCTCATCACTTGTCAGTGCGTCAGTTTGTAAAGAGCGCGGAGCGATGGTATCGAGCAATTCACGACCAGCACAAAGGCCCATTTGGTAACCTTGGTCGAGCAACGCTTTTTTCATGGTCAAACGCTTCACTTGAAATTCTTCAGGAGGCGCAACCACAGTAATGCGCACCCCAGGCGGCGGATTATGAATAAAGTCTAACGAGGCATTGTAATTTTCATTACGGTGCACCATCGCCTCAGCCACGTGGGGATAACGCGAGAAGATCCGTTTAATCAACCATCCCGATTTCGGCGCTTTCATTCGATAAGTCAGTGGGTGAGATAAAATCACCGTAATGTCGCGCGCACCGCGCCGATACGCCTCGCGTACTGGGATCGAATCGGCTACTCCGCCATCGGTATAACACTCTTTTGAAAAGCACGGGGTATGTCGATAGACCAGAGGTAAGGCTTGCGTCGCTTCTAAAGCATCACTCAAGTTTTTCTCGGTCACGCGATAGTAATCGGCGTGGCCAGTTTCCACATTGGTCGCGGCAGCCAAAAAGGTCGTATCGCCAAATAGCGTTTGCATATCGACAGGATAAGCACGATTGGATTCATCAATCAGCCAACGAACATCGACCAAATCACCGCCGTGAACAAATCGCCGTAGATTGAAAAAGTGCTCTGATGTGGCAAGCCCAGTAATCACCTCGTAGCTGCGTTTAGGGTAATGAGCTAAATAGCCAACTAGGTTAGACGCCCCAGCAGAAACGCCGATGGCAAGGTCAAAAGGCTGATATTCTTGCTCCATAAAAGCATCTAACACGCCACTAGCAAAGATGCCGCGCATCGCGCCGCCTTCTACTACCAGAGCTTTACAGGCTGAATGAGTCATTGGCATCCCTCTCCTATTTGATCCTTTAGCCAAGATAATCAACTAAGCGCGGAACAACAAATGAAAAAAGGTGATTAAACCTATCGATATTTAACATCGATAGGTATATTCATCGCAGTGCTATGACACTTGAACTCTCAGTAAACAAAGGAGATTACATGCAAATAGGCTAAGAAAAATGGTCTAGAACGTAATTAATTTCTGAAAAATGGGAAAAGGTTGCTGCTCAACACCTATAAAAATTTCTCAATAAGGATTTCGTCTATGTAGTTCCCACGTACTTTTGCATGCTTCTTAGCAATACCTACAATTTCAAAACCTTGTTTAAGATAAACGGCTAACGCTCGCTCGTTATCGCTGCGAACATAGGCAAATAGCTTTTCATAACCCTTTTGTTTTGCGATGTCGAACGTTGCATGAAAAAGCTGTTTAGAAACACCTTTACCACGCGCCATTTCACTCACAAAAGTCCCAATAATGCCGACATGATCAAATGCTTTTGTGTATTGTGCAAACGGTTCGACATTTTGAAAGCCGACGATAGTTGACTCTTCCTCGGTTAAAGCCACTGTAAATACACCACGCTCAGGGAACTGAGCAATGAACTCTTGCTCTTGTTCGGGTGTAAAGATGGTATCCAATACAGTGTATAAGCCTTCAGCAACGATTGGGTTGAGGACGTTGGTGATCCCTTCTGCATCATCTAACATCACTTGACGAACAACGACACTCATGCAACTTAACTCCTATTATAATGGGCACTGTCTTGTACATGAGTTCAAGATTTTCAGCAACACTTCTCGGGGGATGGGCAAATTCACAACGTTAAAACACTAACCACAAAGCCCAATTCAACGTTAACTCGGTGAATAAACGGCTAACCCTTTATTTTCTGGTGTCTTAGGACAGTTACCGCACCAATTTTTGTCATCACAACGATGAGCTTGGCAACACGTATGGCGAATCATCACCAAATGATCTTGCTGTATGTCCCAACGATAGCTTTCAAGATGATCATAAGATAGCGAAAAGGCATCGAGCCATAATTTGGCTTCGGTCATGACCTGTTCATCACTCATCTCTGGGAAAATAGAGCGCTGACGAGCCACATTCTCTAGCAACGCGTCAGCCAATAAATGATGGGTAAAACCAGGGCGAATGCGCGTCCATTGACTCATCTCTTCACGGTAACCATCAAACAGCTGTTTGAGTTTGTTCGCCAGTTGATGGATAAGCTCTGCATGTTCCCCTGTTTGCCAACGCCCACCAGGGAAGCTGAATCCGGTAGTAAAAACAGGCAGTTTGTATTGGGCTATCTTCTCCATCGGTGGTATGGCTTGCATTTGATACACACTGATAAAGCCAACAAAGATAGGCTGCCAGCACAGCAGCTCCCACGTACGAGTTAACCAATAAGGCGTTCCAGCTTCTGGATATTGCAAACTGATAGCTTCAAATAACTCTTGGGTAAAGCGCGCTTCATTATGACCAAGCGCAATACCATTGTCGCGCACTGGAGCGACTTCGCCAGCCAAATAGGGAGTCACCTCTTTGGCAAGTCGAAACAGAGTATCAAAACGCGGATCAAGCAGATTAAACTGGGTAAATTGCATCGTGTTAACTCAAAAAAAGGGCAGCGTGGCTGCCCTATAGAAAAATGAGAATTGAAAAAGGGGTGAACGTTGCCGCCATCGCCTATTAAGAATTAAGAGGTACGTTCTTTTTGGATTTTTTTCAGCTGTGTTAGATATTTAATCCAACCTTTCGCTTCATCAGAAGGCGCAATGGTATTCGCCGCGCGAGCCATCTCTAATGCGTGATCAAGACGATTAAGCTTATACAAAGCGCGAGTGCGAGCTAAAGCAACTTCCGCTTTACGACTTGGGTCAGTCACTTTATCGAGTTCTGACAACGCTTCACTGTATTGCCCTTGTTGATTCAACAGCAACGCCACGTTCCAGTGGTACTTACCATTAAAACGCGATGCCAATTGCCAAGTATCAATCGCCTTGTCCCACTCTTTCGCTCGTTGCCAGTAGGTCGCTTGTTCGCTCAGTAAATCCACTTTTTGATCAATGCCTGCAATTTCGCCCATCACTTGTGCGGCACGTTCTGGTACGCCGTTACGTGCATAAAGCTGAGCCAGCAGACGCAAATCTTCGCGCTCTAGAGGAATGCCTTGCAGTTTAGCTAATGCCATAGATGCCAGAGCATCTTTCATTTTCTGCTCACGCATCTCTAGGCTAACAAGCTGCATCCACCAGTTTTTCTTGTCCGGTTCCAGCACCAGTAAACGTTTTAAAGTTGGAATCGCTGGAGCCCACTGCTCAAGTTGCAGCTGAGCACCTAACTTAATCGAAAGCGGATTGGTTTTATCCGGTAAACCATAGGCTTCGTACTTTTGCATGGCTGCTAATACGGGTTTCCACTCGCCTAATTGGTAATGAGTCTGACCAATACGCAACCAAATATCATCGCCCTTTTGATCTTTAGGTAGCGATTTTACCAGTGCGTAATAGTGAGGTAGCGCTTTCTTGTACTCTTTGTCCATCAACAGCAAATCTGCCAACATTCGACGTGTAGACCACGCTTGATCGTCGACCAATTTGCCACTGTTCACCGCTTCTGTTAAAGCAGTAATTGCAGGTTTGATTTGACCATTTTGCCAATAGAACACACCCAGCATACGATCAAAATAGGCGTGATCGTAAGCCCGCTCTGGCATATTGTCTTTTAAAAGAGTGATGGCTTCGCTGTACTTACCATCTTGCGCAAGTTGATTCGCTTTGACCGCTTTATTCGCGGCAAACTGACTTAGCTCAGCACCACAGACATAAGAGGTTGAACTTAAGAGCAGTAGACAAGTAATCCATTTTTTCATCATTTGGCTAACTTAAACTCCAATTTAACTGTTTGACCCGGCTGAGTGACCGCTTTACCGTCAGCCACCTTCGGCTGGTATTTCCAGCTTTGTAGTGCTCTTCTTGCTTCTCGTTCGAACATGTGGCGCGGGTTAGCGTCGACCACTTGAATATCCGTTGGGCGTCCAGTCTCATCGATGGTAAAACTCATTACCACGTAACCTTCAATACTGCGTTTTAATGCGCGCATTGGGTATTGAGGTTCTACTCGGTAAAGAGGCATTGCCTGCTGGTTTACCCCAAAATCGCCAAATTTTGGTGCACTGATAGCCAATCCATTAATGGCGGTATCCAATCCCAAAGAAGGTACCTTCGCTGGGGAGATATTGTTACTCACCGTCGTTGCCGTAGGGCGACGACTGGTCGATGACTGATCCGGTGGAGTGGGAGCTTGCGGCTGGGGTGGTACAGCACGTTGACGACGCTGCACATCGTGCTCTTGCTCCATCATCACCATGTTAAACCGCACTGGGTCCGATTTTTTAGGAGCGCGTTGCACCCCATTGTCAACCATCCATGCCATACATGCGAATAGCCCAAAGGCGATAACAGCAGCAAACGGTGTGGCTAGGAGTAATCGGCGCATTAGCGTTTCTCCGCCGCCAACGCAATATTAGCGATGCCAGCACCTTTCGCTGCATCCATCACTTTTACTACGGTGCCGTTGTAGGCGTGTTCGTCCGCTTGAATGACCAGCGACGCTTTTGGCTGTTCCATGCGCAAATGTTCCAATTTGGCTTGCACACGTTCCACGTCCACTTGTTGCTTGTCGATATAGATATCGTTAGCAGAGGTAATCGCAACGAAAATCCCCGCATTTTTCTGACTTACCACATGCGATGCCGTAGGTCGGTTGACTTCCACACCCGACTCTTTCACAAAAGAGCTGGTCACAATAAAGAAGATCAACATGATAAACACAATGTCCAACATGGAAGTAAGGTCGATTTGCGCTTCTTCCGGTTGTGACTGACGTCGGCCCAGTCTCATCGCTGACTCCTTAACGCTTTTTCTAATTTCAATTCAGAAAGTTGGCACTTTTTCGCTAAGCGCGCATGAGCAAACATACCCGCTAATGCGGCGACCATGCCCGCCATTGTTGGCAAGGTTGCCAAGGAAATGCCTGAGGCCATCAATTTGGGATTGCTACTGCCCAGTGTTGCCATCACATCAAACACAGAGATCATCCCAGTTACCGTACCTAGCAAACCCAACATCGGGCAGATTGCTACTAACACTTTAATAATGTTGAGGTTTTGCATTAAGCCATCATGAGCTTGGCCAAGCCAACCCTGACGAATCGCTTGGGCATACCATGAGTGATGCTCATTACGTTGTTGCCATTGTTCGATCCAGGCGTTTCGCTGTTTAGGAAATGCCACCGAAAGATAGATAACCCGTTCAATCACCAACAACCAGTAGATCGCAACCACCGCAGCAAGCCACCACAGCACCACCCCACCCTGAGACATAAACTCAGAGAGTGGTGCCATCGCGTTTCTCAATGCAAATAACCAGTCTGCATGATTCATTGCTAATCCTTACGCAGCTTGCTTAGCGTTACTTTCTTGTTCAGCTTGCTCAGCAACTAAGCTAATACCTTGTTTTTCCAAAATATTACGAATGCTTTCAGCTTGTGAGCTCAAAATATTGTGACTTAGCAAAAGTGGCATAGCCGCAACCAGACCCAATACCGTTGTCACCAACGCCATAGAGATACCGCCTGCCATCACTTTTGGATCGCCATTACCAAATTGCGTGATCACTTGGAACGTTTCGATCATACCGGTTACAGTGCCCAGCAAGCCCAACATCGGAGCGAGCGCAGCCAGCAGTTTCAACATGGATAAACCACGCTCAAGTTGCGTCTGCTCATCAACAACCGCTTCTAAAAGACGCAGTTCCAATGCTTCTACGGTCAATTTTTTCTCTTTGCTGTACACAGACAACACACGACCCAATGGGTTGTTGGTTGGCTGAGTTGGATTTTTCAACTGTGCTTTAATCTGCTTACGCGCGATGGTCAATGTCACACCACGGTAGCCAGCGATGATAAGACCAATCACCAACAGAGCGATAATCACGTTACCCACTGCACCACCCGCTTCAAGGCGATCCATCATGGTTGGCTCTAGCGCCAGCTGTTGAGTCAAGGTGCCGTGAGATGGGTCAAGTACCAGGTTCTTAACGTCACCCTGTAACACATCGTTTAAAGAAGTCAGCGTTGGGCCATCGGCTGGTTGACGATCATAGGCAATCGCATCTTTACGAGCGTTATTCCATTGAACGTAACCTTGTTCGGTCACCAAACCAAATGTACCTAAACGGACCGCTTTCTCTTGTACTGTTTTGCCGTCACCATTGATGTAAGAGATGGTCACTGGTGCAATTTCAGCACTCGCTTGTACTTGCTCTTCCATGCTGTGCCACAAACCAATCAATTGTTTCATTGATGGCAATGACTTAGCGGCAACGATGGTATCAACCACTCCCGCCAATTGCTGACGATCAACACCGGTCACTGAGGTGCTTAAATTGCTTTGCAACTCTTTGGCGTTTTGACGAACCACGCCAAAAATCTCACCTAGAGAACCACTTTCTAAACGCAGTTTCTCTTCAAGACGTGCCAATTGGTCTTCATTTTTGCTGAACTGAGCAGAGAGTTGATCTGCTTGTTTTTGTAGTGAATTACGTAACGCAACAAGCTCGGCTTTCTTCTGTTTCAAATCCGCTTCTTGTTCTTTAAAGTCCGCTTCGCGGTTAGCGTTATGTACTTGTTCTTGCTTATTTTCTGCTTGCGCTTTACTGGCCAAATCTTGGCTTGCAGCAAAGCTTGCGGTTGAAGAGGCAGAGAGAGCAACAGTGACCGCAATGGCTTTGGCTAACTGTTTCAATTTCATCTTATTTTGCCTCCGCTTTAGTAAGTGATACAGGAAGAGTTAGGAACGTTGGTGCAATCTGTTGTTCCGCAAGTTTAAAGGCTTTATCAATATCTTCCTTATCACTGCTATCCAGCGCTTGCCATTGATGTTGGTTGGCATTCCAAGTCCAGTAACGAGTTTGACTCAAGTTACGAGCCACCAGCGATACACGACCCAAGTAGAGCACTTCCGCTTCCATCTGTTGTGAATCGCCCATAGAGATACGACCTTCATAAGTGCCAAGCTTGGTACCGTAGTCGATTTCAATTTGGTAGGCTTCTAAGATACGACGGTATTTTTCTGCGTCAGAGACATCTGCGCGCGGCATCAAAGCTTTCAGTTTGGCAACACGTTCTAAACGCGCTTCCTCTTTAATTGGGCGGTCGTGGCTAACGATGTTTTGTAGGCCATCTAGCATGTCGTACATCAGTGGTACTATGCCTTGACGGGTATTCTTGATTTCCGCAATTTGATCATTGAGGCTGCCCATTTCGTCATGTTGACTATTGACTAAGCCTTGTAGGTGATCGCGATACACCTTTAAATTCTTGGTTTCTTCAGTGAGCTGTTCGATTTCAGCGCGGAGTTCTAATGCTGCCGTAGCACTTTTATCTACGGTTTTCTGGCTGACAGCTGACGCTGTGTTGGTTTGATTTTCAATCGCCTTGGCGTCCTCGAGGGAATTGGCAAATACCGGCATCGTAACTGCCAGAGAAATCAGGACTAAGCTAGGTTTCATTATTTTCATCATCTGTTATCAATTACCGCGTGAAAGTTCGGACATGTTATTGATAAACACTCTCATTATCAACTGAATTTCGGATTCTATCCTCTTTTGTTACTAAGCTCAACGACCTAACGCATTTTCCTGCTTAACTGTTGTTAAACAGAGCTAAGGCGTTAATAATGAGTAAAAAAAAGGAGGATTAATATGGGGTTAATTAAACAGGTTGGCGCGCTTATATTGACGCTATTTATGTTAGCGGGTTGTACTGGTAAACCGGACAATATCGAGCCAGTGACCCATTTTGATGTGAATCGCTATCTTGGTACTTGGTATGAAATCGCGCGATTAGACCACAGTTTTGAACGTGGCCTTTCCAACATTCAAGCCACCTATCGTCTCAGTAGTGATGGCACCGTCAGTGTGGTTAACCGTGGCTGGAATCCACAAGCAAAACAATGGGCTCAGGCGGTGGGCGTGGCTAAGTTCGTATCAAGCAGTGATGTCGGCCATTTGAAAGTCTCTTTCTTTGGCCCGTTTTATGGAAGTTATGTGGTGTTCTATCTTGCCCCAGATTACTCCATGGCGCTGGTGACCAGCTATAACCAAGATTACTTTTGGCTATTGTCACGGACACCGACGTTAACTGCGCAGCAGAAGAAAATTGCCATAGAACAAGCCACTAAAGCTGGTTTTGATACCAGCAAATTTATCTACCCAAGCCAAACACCTATTCCTGTGCAATAGCATTGTGGCTTTTCATCAGCACCATTCGTTAACCTCAAAGGGTATGAAGGGTATATAGATAGACAAAGGCGAATGGTCTCCCATTCGCCTTCTTTTATGACCGTTAATTGTATGACCATTAATCGTATGACTGTGAATCGCCCTACTTGAGCCACATCGACAGTGAGATTATTAGGTAACGGATTCAGCCACTAAATATTAAGACCGGTTGCGTTAGCGACTATGGTCATATGCTCGCGAAGTTCACCTGCGATTTGCTGCATCACTTGATGCTCTTCATCGCTAAAAGGATGGATCAGGATTTTCTCAACCCCATTTTTGCCAATCACGACCGGCAAACTCATCACCACATCATGCAGTCCGTATTCCCCTTGCAGTAAGGTTCCCACAGGCAGAACCGAACGTTCGTTGATCACAATCGCTTGGATGATGCGAAACACGCTAGCGGCAATGCCATGCGTGGTATTGTTTTTGCGGCGAAAGATCTCAAACCCAGCTTGTTTGACCGACTCGAGCAATTCATCCGCGTCAATGCGTGGCAATTCATTGGCATCGCAATAATAATCAGCCGGTTGTCCTGCAATACTAATCAAACTTTTTGGGGTAAAGCAGTGGCTACCATGTTCACCCAGCACATAACCAAACACGTTTTTCGGATCAAGATTGACCCGTTCAGCGACAATTGTCATTAAACGTGCAGTGTCCACCACACAACCGGCAGAGATCACTTTATCAGCGCTGTACCCGGTGTTCGCTATGATGCTGTGTGTGACGATATCACAGGGATTGGTCACTATAATCAAAATGGCATTGGGAGCGACTCGTTCAACTTTACTCGCAATCTCAACACCGATTCGGCTATTGATCTCTGCCAGATCCATCCGTGATTGGCCCTGTTTGATCTGTGCGCCGGCGGTGATGACCACAATATCAGCACCGAGCATATCCATGTAATCATCGCTGGGAATAATGCGGGTGTTTTTAGTAAAGGTCAGTGCTGCAGTATGACGAAAGTCATACACTTCTCCTTCAGCGCGTGAGATATCCTTATCAAGTAACACCAGCTCACTGACACTACCTAACGTCAACAAGTAGTTACAAATACCAACGCCGACTGCGCCAGCACCAATAATACCTATCTTCATACTTCGTTCCTTGTTCATGCAGACTCAATCAATGGCTTTCCTAAGCGAGTTTGAGCTGCCTTATTGCCTGCTATTCTATGGCTAATGATAGCGTTTATTGGCTATTTCAATCCAACAATATTTCATAAAATCTCACATTATCAGTGAGTTATTCTAAAACAAAACACCAAAACAGTGCATATACGCTAAAATATGCACCTGATTTGTGCAATTGACAGATAGAACAGTTATTTACAACAAATCCTTAAAGTTTTTGCCATGTTTCCTCCACAGCAACGACACATTCCTGCCGCAACATAAATCGCATTCGAAACCCAACAACTCTCGTTCGAAACCTAAAAGGAATCACAATGAATAAGCTATGGTTAGCAGGAATCATGTCAGCGGCTATCTCCAGCCCCAGTTTTGCTGTCACTAACATTACGTGGTGGCATGCAATGGGTGGGCAATTGGGCGAAACAGTCAACAAAATCGCCACTGATTTCAACGCATCACAAAGCGAATACCGAATTACTCCCGTTTTTAAAGGCACTTATACTGAAACATTAACCGCAGGCATCGCTGCGTATCGTGGCGGTGATGCGCCAAACATTCTGCAAGTATTTGATGCCGGTTCTGCCACCATCATGAGTGCTAAAGGAGTTGCCAAACCAGTACAGGATATTTTGACTCAAGCGGGCTACAAGTTTGATTCGAAGGAGTACATTGCTGGGGTTCGTCAGTTTTATGCCGACAGCACAGGTAAAATGATCGGCATGCCATTTAATAGCTCAACACCGGTTCTTTATTACAACAAAGACATCTTGGCCAAAGTGAATGGTCAAGCACCGCATACCTATGAAGAGCTTGAAGTACTCGCAAAAAAACTCAAAGAGAAAGGCTACGCCACCTTCTCTGAATCCCTCACCCCTTGGACCATGTTTGAAAACTTTAAATCTCGCCATAACCTGCCTCTTGCCGATCAAGAGAACGGTTATCAAGGTCTCTCCAGTAAGTTGATGTTTAACTCCAAAGATATGGTGATGCACATTGGCAAGCTGCAAGAGTGGGCCCAAAAAGGCTATTTCAAATATTACGGCACCGATTGGGATGCCAACCAAACGCCCTTTGAAAAACAAGAAGTCGCCATGTGGGTCGGCTCATCCGGTTCATTTGGTGGCCTACGCTCACGCGTGAAATTTGATATGGGGACCACTTACTTGCCTTATTGGTCTTCTTTGACCAAACAAGGGGGCTACCACACCTTTATCGGTGGCGCTGCCCTATTTGCACTCAATGGTCACTCAGCTCAAGAAGATAAAGGGGTTGCGGCGTTTTTCCATTACCTGACACGTCCAGAAGTGCAAATGTATTGGCATGAAACCACAGGCTACGTGCCAGTGACTACCGCGGCGTATGAAATGACGCAAAAGTCCGGTTATTACCAAGCTAACCCTGATGCAGAAGTGGGAGTTAAACAGCTGACCTTGGCGTCTGGTGAATGGAACAAAGGCTATCATCTTGGCTTCTATCCACAAATTCGTACCGTGATGGATCGCGAATTTGACAAGATTTTTGCCGGTCAAACCAGCGTAAAAAGCAGTTTAGACAAAGTGGAAAAAGAGAGCGAACAGCTACTTAACCGCTTTAAACGTACTGTGCAATAACACGCTTGGGCAGCACCTTGGGGTGTTGCCCTTTTTTGTTGGTCATCATTAGGTCTACAACACTGTGCAACGTCGACAACAATTTCAACACAGCCTACTTCCTTATGCGCTGCTGTTTCCGCAAATCGCCATCATCGCTGTTTTTTTCCTCTACCCAGCAGGTGAAGCGCTGGTGATGTCTTTCCATTTGGAAGACCCTTGGGGGCTCACCTCTAACTTTGTCGGATTAGAAAACTATCTGATCCTGTTTTCTTCTCCTGATTACCTGCAATCGCTTGGTTTTACGCTACTTTTTGCTGCATTAGTGGCGTTTTTCTCATTAGCCATTGCGTTGCTATTGGCGGTCAAGGCCAACCAAATTCTCCACGGGCAAAGTGTATATCGCACCACTCTTACTTGGGTGTACGCCGTTGCCCCCGCGGTAGCTGGGCTTATCGGAGGATTTATGTTCGATCCCAGCATTGGCATTTTAACCCAAGCCCTTCAGTCAATCGGCTGGGATTTTTCCGCGCAGACCAAACCGAACGATGCTCTATTTGCGCTGGTGTTGGTTTCCGTGTGGAAGCAAGTTCCGGTTAACTTTGTCTACTTCCTAGCTGGGCTTCAATCCATTTCACTGGCGGTGCGTGAAGCGTCGATGTTGGATTGTGCCAGCGATCTGCGCCGCTTTTGGACCATCACCTTTCCCCTGCTCGCCCCAACTGGCTTTTTCCTGCTGGTGATCAATCTCACCTACGCCTTCTTCGATACCTTTGGGGTTATCGACACCATGACGGGCGGTGGCCCAGGCGGAAGTACCACCTCGTTAGTTTATAAGGTCTATCAAGATGGCTTTATCGGTGCGGATTTAGGTGGCAGTGCCGCGCAATCGGTGGTGCTACTGATCTTAGTGCTGCTACTGACTGCCATACAGTTTCGCGTGGTAGAAAAACGCATCCACTATTAGGAGAAAACATGAAACGGATTCAATGGGTTGACCATCTTATCTTGATTTTGGGCGTGCTATTTATGCTCGCGCCCGTGTGGCTCATTTTTGCCAGTTCCACTCACGAGCCTAACTCGATTATCAGTAATGGACTGCAATGGGACATCGGTAAACAAGGGCTTGAAGCTTATAAAGAGGCGTGGTCACAAGGGTTAGGCTTTGCTGGCGATGTCACGGCGCAAACCATGATCATCAATTCACTGATCATGGGCCTGGGTTTTGCTATCGGTAAAATCATTATTTCGATGATCGCGGCCTACGCACTGGTCTACTTTCGTTTACCGTACGCCACGGCTTGGTTCTGGCTGATTTTTGTCACCTTGTTACTGCCACTGGAAGTGCGCATCATCCCTTCCTATGAGGTGGTCACCCAATTAGGCATGCTTAACCACTACTCAGGGTTAATCTTGCCCTTAATAGCTTCGGCGACGGCGACGTTTTTCTTTCGTCAGTTCTATCAGACCCTACCTGATGAGCTCTATGAAGCCGCTCAGTTAGATAATGCTGGCCCAATTCGCTTTTTCATCGACATGGTTTTACCCCTATCACGAACCATGATGGCGGCCATTTTTATCATCATGTTTGTCGTGGGTTGGAACCAATACCTTTGGCCGATGATGATCACCACTGACGAACATTACTACACCATCATTATGGGCATTAAACAGATGCTCAATAACATCAGCGAAGCCAAGATGCCCCGTTACGATTATGCCTTTGCCATGATCATCTTCGCCATGTTACCGCCCGTACTTATCGTGGCAATTTTCCAACGTTATTTTGTAAAAGGATTAGTCGAAAGTGAAAAATAATAGCGTGCTTGAGTCAAACGTCACTTCGGATTCATTGGTTAATGTCATGCTCAAGTTGCAGGATATTGTGAAAACTTACGAAAATGGTCATCGCGCAGTGCGAGGCATCAACCTTGATATCCAACATGGTGAGTTCATCGTGTTAGTCGGTCCATCGGGATGTGGTAAATCGTCGCTGCTGCGTTCGATTGCCGGGCTTGAAACCATCAACTCTGGTGCGATTTATCTTAATGGACGTCGCGTCGACCAAGTGAAACCTGCCGAGCGCGATATTGCGATGGTGTTTCAAAACTACGCCCTTTATCCACACATGACGGTGTACCAAAATTTGGCTTATGGTCTGAAAAATCGCGGTGTTGATCGCGAGACGATTGAGCAGAAAATTCACTCTGTCGCTGCCACGCTAAAAATTGAAGCGTATCTCGATCGTAAGCCAGCAAAACTTTCTGGCGGTCAACGCCAACGCGTAGCAATGGGCCGAGCAATTGTACGCGACCCACAGCTGTTTTTGTTTGATGAACCTTTATCAAACCTTGATGCAGCACTGCGCTCCCATATGCGTTTAGAGATCAAAAAACTGCAGCGACAACTGAATGTGACCAGCGTTTACGTCACCCACGACCAAGTCGAAGCGATGACCCTTGCCGACCGCATTGTGGTGCTCAAAGAAGGCAGTATTGAACAAATTGGTACGCCCCAAGAGGTCTATCACCAACCGGCTTCCACTTTCGTCGCCAGTTTCATTGGTAGCCCCGCGATGAATTTCATTAGCGCCGAAGCTTCACACAACGCGCTGCGTGTGGTGGGACAAACCTTAGCACTTTCAACCCCGATTACCTCACCTAACATCACCTTAGGCATTCGCCCTGAACAAGCCCTGCTACACTGTGATGAACCTGCGCTTAAACTGCGTTTTAAAGTAAGCGTCATTGAACCATTAGGACCAAATCAGTTAGTCCATGGCGTCATTGTTGATGGGCAGCAACAGCAGCCATTTGTAGCGTTGACAGCAGAAATGACGCTTCCGATTGGCGAGGAGATTGACCTTTGGATTCCACTGGCACAGTTGCATCTCTTTGACGAGCAAGGCAAACGGATTCATAGCCAGTGTCAGTTATCATGATCCACTATCAGTCATAATCCGTTTCAAGTTAGAACCGTTCGTGTAGTAATAAGGAATCAGAGTGAGCCTTTCGACGAGACAAAAGCAGATCTTACAAGAATTACAGCAATCACAGGGGGTTCTCACCAGCGGCCATTTGGCACAACATTTAGATGTCTCGGTGCAAACGATCCGCAAGGACATGAACGAACTCAATGACCTAGGCTTGCTTAAACGCGTACATGGCGGTGTCTGTTTACCCACTCCCAACGATAACTTGTCATTTTCCAATCGTGAACTGCAAAACAGTGCGCAAAAACAGCAGATAGCCCAATTATTGGTCAATCATCTCCCCGAACAAACCAGTATTTTTTTGGGTATCGGCACAACACCAAAATATGTCGCACAAGCGTTGTTGGATCATTCGGGACTCACCGTTATCACCAACAACCTTAACGCGGCATTGGTGCTCAGTCACAATCCCAATATCTCGTTGCACCTCGCTGGTGGTGCCGTGCGCCACTCAGATCAAGATACCGTGGGTGAAATCACGACGGATTTTTATCGTCAATTTAATATTAAGATTGGCGTGTTTGGGGTGGGCGGTTTAAATGCCAAAGGAGAGCTACTTGACTTTACTCCTGAAGAGGCAGCATTAAACCGCGCGATCATTAGCCAAAGTGAACAATGTTGGCTTGTCGCAGATCATACAAAATACGGTCGCTATGCCCCTGTAGTTAGCGCTACACTAAATGACATCGATCGCCTGTTTGTTGATAAACCCACCGTTGCTTTGAAAAAACTCTGCCAAGCGAAGGGTGTGGAGATTGTCAGCGCGGATGACCGATCTCACGAACAAAAGGAATAAACCATGTCACTTGTTATTGTTGGTCACCGGGGAGTGGCTGCCCATTTCCCGGAAAATACCCGTGTTAGTGTTCAGGCAGCAATTGATTTAGGCCTGAACTGGGTTGAAGTGGATGTTCAGCCAACGAAAGATAATATTTTGGTCGTTTGTCACGACCACACCATTGACCGTTGCAGTGACGGCCAAGGGCGTATTGATGAAATGACATTAGAAGAGTTACGTCAGCGGGATTTTGGCACTTGGTTTGACCCCAAGTTTGCCAATGAACCGATTATGACGCTCGCAGAGTTACTCTCTTTAGCCACAGAGCATTCATTGGGTCTTAATATCGAGGTAAAAGTCGATCGTCATGATGTCGCAGCGGTTGCTTCTCAACTTAAAGAACAGCTCGACCAATGTCTGTTACCCAAAGACAAAATCATGCTATCGAGTTTTAGTCATGACATTATTCGCCAACTCTACACACACTGCCCCGGTTATAAGTTAGGTGTATTGACCGAACGCCTAACTCAAAATGATCGACGTGTGTTAAAGGAGGTCCGCGCGTTCAGTTGTAACGTCAATTACAAGTGGCTAACCCAACGCCATATTGCAGACTTACATCGCGATGGCTACCAAGTGTGGTGCTACACCGTTAATAAACCAGAGAAATTCTCTCTGTTGAATCAAGTGGATGGTATTTTCAGTGACGATCCTGCCCGCTTTTTTAAATAAGGTTGGTTGCGCTTACTGACACAAAAACGCCAGAGATCAAAATCTCTGGCGTTTTTTATGTCACGTTTTTATCTAACGTTCTTTAATTAAACATTTTTCAATCTAACGTCGACAGGCAGTGTTAGCGTAGGAACAGAATGTCATGTTTATTTTAGATTTTCTGGGAAGTTTGCTGGCAATTCGCTTGCAGGGCAATTGATCACTTCTTCGTTATTTTTGCCTGCATCACGTACAAATGTGATCGTTGCAAATTCATCAATCACTTCAGTTGGGTATGCTGGACCTTCTGCGCGGTAAGCTTCCATTTGAGCGATGTGTTCGTTTTGGAAACATACGGTTTTCTTAGGATCGTTGATAACCCAACGTGGGAAGAAGATAGTACCGTGGAACACTTTATCGGCAAGGTTGGCAATCAAACTTACGTCAGTACCAGTAGGTTCTGTCCATGACACTTTGTATACGTCTTTTGCTACGCGAACGAGGTAAACGTGTTGGTCTTTTACCCAACGGTTGCCTACGATGCCGCTGTGAATACGGTAGTCAGCGGTGTTTTCGTTTTTGAAATAGAATTCATAGTTCCAACCATTGTCATAGGTATAAACTAGGTGTTTACCAACGATACCGCTTAGATCATTTACATCGAACATATTAAATCCCTCATTATTTCGTTTCGTTTTTGTGTTGGAAGTCACTATACATCAAATTATTCGATATAAAATTCACAATATCTGATTAATCACATCCAAAAGTTTAATATGTTAAAAACAACCCTTGAACAATGGCAGGTGCTAAGAGCAGTTGTCGAGCAAGGCAGCATTGCCAAAGCAGCCGAGCAAACATTTAAAAGCCAACCCGCCATCAGCTATCAGTTAACCCAGTTACAACAACGCCTTGGTGTAGAGATCCTCAATCTACAAGGGCGTAAACTGGTTCTAACCGAACAAGGTCGTGTCCTGCTCGAACAAGCGGTGTTTATTTTGGATCAGTGGCGAGATCTAGAAACGCGCGCAGAAGCACTGACCCAAGGGGAACGTGCGGTGATTAGCTTAGTGGTAGATAGCCTATTCCCTAAGGCGCAGTTATTTTCCGGATTGAAGCGCTTTAACCAGCAATACCCCAACACACATGTGCACGTTAAAGAGACCGTTCGAGATGAAGGGGTGATGCTCCTCAAACAGTCGGAAGATGATCTTTATATCATCAGCGCTCCCGATAGCCTTAACCTCGAAAAGCGCGTGGTACTGAATGTCAGCGTGATTCCGGTGGCGCACCGTGACCACCCCATTTTTAATCTGCCGGCAGATTTACGTATCGCGCAGTTAAAATGCGTTCCCATGATTCAAGTGGTGGACAAATACCACCAGCAACAACCCGCTAATGCAGGGCAACGCTACCAAGATTCCTGGTTTTTTACCTCGCTTAATTCCGCGATTGATGCCATTTTGAATCAACTTGGTTACGGTTGGATTCCGGTGAGTGAGATAGAGAAGCATCTGCAAGATGGGGTTTTAAAACCCATTTTTGACGACGGGCAACAGCAGCGCAATTCCACGCTTTACTTAATAAAAAATCAGGACGCCCGCCACGACAGTGTCATACACGCCTTGGAGAACGCCCTGATTGATGGTTTACTTGCTTAAGCGCTTGAAAAACTGAAGCTTACGCTTTAAACGACATCCCTAAGTTGGCCAATTGGTCGGCTTTACGCTGCACGTCGTTAGCCAGTTCGTAGACACTATTGGCATCGTTTAAGTTGCGGCCAGAGGCATCTTTAATGGTGGTTAAGTTTTCATTAATCTCTTTAGCCACCACACTTTGCTGCTCTGCTGCAGTCGAAATCTGGGTTGCGGCATCATCGATTATTCGCACAGCCTCAGATAAATCCGACACACTGGCTTTGGTATTGCTGGTATCTTCCACACAACTTTGTGCGGCTTTTTCTCCCGCTTGCATGGTTTTCTTCAACGTGGTGAGTGTGGAAACCACTTCTTTCATCGACGACTGAATCCCTTCGGTCGCTTTGTGGGTACGTTGACTCAGTGCGCGAACTTCATCGGCTACCACTGCAAAGCCTCGTCCCTGTTCACCCGCGCGCGCTGCTTCAATAGCGGCGTTAAGTGCCAGTAAGTTGGTTTGCTCAGCGACACCTTGAATTTCATTCATCACAGAATCAATCTGCTCGATTTTCTCGGCGAGCAGATCGGTAGCTGCTGCTGAATTGTTCACCTCATCGGCCAGATCAACCACTTTTGTCTCAGTAGAGTGAATATTCTTCATCACCATTTGGCACAGCTGTGATGCATTTCTTACTTGATCCGACGTTTGCGCACTGTTTCGAGCAACCTCGTGAATGGTAGCGACCATCTCTTCGACCGCCGTCGAAATTTTTTCAAGCTCTTCGGTCTGAACTTCGATGTTGTCCTGACTGTTTTTGGACAACTGCTGCATCTGCTTAACTTTACTGAGCAGTTCACGCCCACTGTCTAAGGTGCGCCCAACAATGGTCTTGACCTTGCCTTTTTGCATACGGATGTGAAATTCAGCGTTATTTTTGGGATGATCGCAGTAGATATAACGAGAAATACTGTCATACACCCCAGAGAGCTCCTCGTTGTAACGAGAGTTGGTGATGATGTCTCCATAGAACAAAACTATGTAGACAAACGGCAGTAGCACTGACAAATAAGGACTAACAAAAATGGTCCCCAATATCAGCACAATACTCGCGATAAGACTTAGAGTGAGCTTTGTCGATGCTTTGAAATCAAACAGGGGCATGGCACGTTGACCATTCAGTAGTTTGGCGTAAGCGACTTCAGCCCGTTTACGTATCGCAGGCGTTAGATTACGACGCACCGATTGATAGCCAACCAATTTACCGTTTTCATAGATGGGCGTAACAAACGCGTCCACCCAATAATAACGGCCGTCTTTACAGCGATTTTTAACCGCGCCTCGCCAGTTTTGCTCTTTCTTCAAATGATCCCACAAATCCTGAAACGCTTCTTTCGGCATCGAGGGATGTCGAACGATATTGTGGTTTTTATTCATTAACTCTTCGAGAGTAAACCCAGCTATACGACAAAACTCTTCGTTGGCATAAGTGATGTAACCACGGACGTCTGTCGTTGATACCAATTCCATGTCTTTAGGAAAAGATACTTCCTGATCGATGATTTGTTGATTTGTGTTATTCATACGCTCTTTACACCCTGTAAGGATATAAATAAGTGTAATCAAAGATATGCGCTTTGCTGCGAAAACAACAAAATTTTAGCTCTAGACCTTAAGGAGTAGAAAAAGCTGTGTAGGACATCATACTTTTTATGACAGGAGTGTAGAGTTGTTCGCAGAATAAATTCACTGAATTTATCTTTCATGAAAGGTTGTGCTATGCACTTTATGGCATTATACCCAAATAGCATTGCATACATAATTTAATCTATTGATATTTATAAATTAAATATAGTCATGCGCAATTTTAACGCTATTTGGGTATATTCATCAAAGCTATTTATTGACGTTTTTCCAACGTTTCCAAGACCATAACACCACACCACAGAAACAGACCGCGGCAAAGAAGGTCATCTCGTAATGCTTGATATTATGCAGGAATATTTCAACGGTATTGCCAAACAGATAGCCCAGTACACCGACAGCAATTGCCCAGATAAGCGCACCGATAACGTTAAGCACAATAAATCGCTGCGGAGGAACATTACTTGCGCCAATCAAAAATGGCGTCACCGTGCGTATACCGTACAAGAAACGAAAGCCCAAAATAAGCAAGATTTGGTGCTTATTTAATAAGTGAAATACTCGTGCGGATTTGGCTTTCCATTTCGGTCTTTTGTCGATAGCACTTTTGCCTTTCGCGCGGCCAATAAAATAGTACAGCTGGTCGCCAAACAAAGTGCCAGCAAACGCACTGACAATCACCCAAAACAGATCCAGATAACCGCGATGGGCAGCAAAGCCGCCTAAAACTAAGATGGTTTCCCCTTCAAAAAAGGTCCCGATGGCGACGGCTAGATACCCGTATTCCGCCACTAACTGCTGCAGAGACATGCTTACTACTCGATTGAAAAGGCAAATAACGCCTGAAGACACAATGGCAGTATACTGCCATTGAATGCGTTTCAGGTCATGATTTAACACCAATTTTTTAGAAATAATCGCTAAATCATTGAGCGTCTGGTTGATTTTCAGGCAATGCGCGTACAAAGGCGGGGTGTAGGCGTAGCTTTTCCGTAATACGGCAGATGATCGGATAGTCAGTCATATCCACATCAAAGCGCTCTGCATTATACACTTGTGGCACTAAACAAACGTCGAGCATAGTGACAGCGTCACCAAAGGCGTAATGTCCAGCACAGGCGACCAAACGGCTCTCCAAGGCACTAAATCCCGTATGTACCCAATGATGATACCAAGCCCCTTTTTGTTCCTGAGTAGCGCCAATGGGATTGGCAAGATAACGCAATACTCGCAAGTTATTAAGTGGATGAATATCACTGATGATGTCCTGCGCCATGGCAATCACTTGGTAACGATCATTGCCGCTAGGCAGTAACGCGGGTTTAGGAAACGCCTCTTCAAGATAGAGCATGATGGCCAAACTCTGATTCAATACCACGTCGTTATGCACAAAGACGGGCACTAACCCTGTTGGATTGAGCAGATGAAATTCGATCGGTTGCCCTTGACCTGTGAGCAGATTGACTGCCTTTTGTTGGTAGTCAATCTGCTTTAAGTTCAGAGCAATACGCACTCGATAGGCAGCAGAAGAACGCCAATAACTGTATAGCTCAATTTTGTCCATTTCAGCTTACCTCAACCACCTGTTGGTCAATTGCGCCAAAAATCGATTTTCCTTGGGTATCCAGCATTTCCAAACGAATACGATCGCCTGCGCGAAGAAACTCGGTATTCGCATGTCCATGCTGCAAAATCTCAATCATCCGCCTTTCTGCAATGCAGGAGTACCCTACACCACCATTGGCGACCAAACTGCTGTCATCTTCCGGTTGATGATTGGAAACCGTTCCCGACCCTAGAATCGTCCCCGCACATAAAGCGCGAGTTTTCGCTGCATGACAAATTAAATGAGGAAAATCGAAGGTCATATCGGTACCTGCGTTAGGCTGACCAAACACCGCACCATTTAGGGTGCTAATGAGTGGCAACATAACTCGCCTACCATCCCATGCTGGCCCGAGTTCATCCGGTGTCACCGCCACTGGGCTAAAAGAAGATGAAGGTTTGGATTGATAAAAACCAAATCCTTTCGCGATCTCGCCAGGAATCAACTCACGCAGGGAGACATCATTGACCAGCATCACCAACTTAATCGCTTTGGCTGCCTGCTCTACAGTGCACCCCATAGGCACGTCATCGGTAATCACCGCGATTTCAGCTTCAAAATCAAGACCCCACTTTGAGTTACGTAAGGGAATATTGTCGGTCGGAGCAAGAAAAGTATCACTGCCACCTTGGTAGATTAATGGATCGGTCCAGAAACTGGGGGGCATCTGTGCGCCCCGAGCTTTTCTAACAAGCTCAACATGATGGACATAGGCAGAGCAATCTGCCCAATGGTAGGCCCTTGGTAAGGGAGAGTGGCATTTTTTAGGATCGAAGCGCCCTGCATCGGGGCGTTTACCCGCATTTAAATTCTGATAAATCTCCTGGAGTCCCGGTCGCATTTTATCCCAATGATCCATCACCTCTTGTAATGAGTGGGCAATACCGGGGACCGCCACATAGCTTGCAAGATCGCGACTCACTACAATGAGCTGTCCGTCGCGGCGCGTGTTTTTCAAGGTTGCCAGTTTCATGTGTGCTCCTTAAGTCAGCGAACTTGCCAACTGTACACATAATCTTCTAATTCAACTTTCCTAGCTTGTGGCGTAAAACTGAGTGCATTTCGCGTATCGATCATCACCGCTACTTCATCAATAAAGGTAGCTGGCTCAGTTTGAGCTTTGTGATACGCCTTAGGATGTGGACCGTGGGTAAATCCAGCTGGATGAAAGGTCACCATCCCCGGATGAATATTGTCGCGACTAAAAAACTGACCATGATGATAAAAAAGCACTTCATCATAGTCGTCGTTGCTGTGGTAAAACGGCACTTTTAATGCTCCGGCATCAGACTCTACCGGCCTTGGAACAAAGGTACAGACAACGAAACCCTCTGCAACAAAGGTGGTATGCGCCGAGGGAGGTAAATGGTAACGGTGGGACATCAGTGGGCGAATGTCACGCCAGTTCAAACTCACCACGCTCAAATCTCCATGCCAGCCCACCGCATCGAGAGGATTAAACGGATAAGTGATGGTTGAAATCGTGTCACCACGTTTGACATAAACTAACGTGGTATGTTCGCTGTATTGATGGCGAAAAGCCTCATCAATGGCGGGCACCCGTAATATGGCAGGATCAAAAATCGCGTGACTGCCAACCAACCCTTTCTCTGGCAGCCCGAAGCGACCGCCACTGTTTTCAATCATCAAGATGGCAAGAGGCTGCTCTACTTCAATGCGCCAGATGGTACCACGCGGAATTAATACATAATCACCAGCGCTAAAGACCAGATGACCATAATCGCAAAACAGTGCGCCACTACCAGCATGGATAAACAAAAGCTCATCACCATCGGCGTTACGCACTAACGCATTCATTGATTGATTTAAATGCCAGAAGCGTATTTTGCACTGGGCGTTATGTAACAAAAGTGGCGCATGCCAAGGTGAACGGTGCTCAGAGTGACTCAATTTAGCCAAGTCAAATGCCCTTGGACGCAATTCTCCTTGCCACTCACTCCAACCCGTGGGGGCATGACGATGATGAAAGTGGGTCGCTGGGCCATAAAATCCATCACGCCCCGCCTCCCGTTCGAAGGTCTGCTCGGGAAAGTCGGCATGAGCCTGCTTTGAGCAGATGCCTTCTTGATGAGGATACCAGATTCGGTTAGGCATTATTAATCACCCCACGGCGGACCTGATCTTCTTCAATGGATTCAAACAGTGCGCGGAAATTGCCTTCACCAAATCCACTGTTGCCTTTGCGTTGAATAATTTCAAAAAAGACCGGACCAATCACCGTCTCGGTAAAAATCTGCAACAGGATACCGTCATTATCCGCATCACCATCGATGAGAATATTGAGTGACTTGAGCTTCTCGACATCTTCTTGGTGTTGGCTAATTCGCTTATCAATCAGGTCATAGTAAGTTTCTGGTGTCACCATAAAACGCATGCCTAATTTACGCAGCGTCTGCACCGATTGATAGATATTGTTGGTCGATAAGGCGATATGTTGAATCCCCTCACCGTTGTATTGACGAATAAATTCTTCGACTTGCGATTGATCATCACGTGATTCATTAATCGGGATACGAATTTTGCCACACGGAGAAGTCATAGCGCGGCTAAGTAGTCCCGTATACTTCCCTTCAATGTCGAAGTGGCGTATTTCGCGAAAGTTGCCGATGCGCTCATAGAATTCCGCCCACTCATCCATATGACCGCGCATCACATTGTGTGTCAGATGATCAACACAGAGTAACCCTGTATTCACCAGCGCAAGGCGTGCACGATAATCTGGATAAAAGACAAAGTCGACATCATAGATAGTATGTTCACCATAGCGGTCGACAAAATAAATCACGCTACCACCAATCCCCTCAATGGCGGGAATATTGAGCTCCATCGGACCGATTTCAGTTTTATGAGCATTGGCACCATGATTACAGGCGTAATCAAAAGCAGTGGCGGCATCGCGCACCCGAAATGCCATACCGCAAACCGAAGGACCATGCACAGTGGCAAATTCCATCGCTTGACTACGTGGCTGCGCATTGACGATAAATTGAATTTCGCCCTGTCGATAGAGCCAAGCTTCTTTGGAACGATGTTTGGCTATTTCAGCAAATCCCATTTGGGTAAATAATTTTTTTAGTGAACTAATTTGTTCGGGAGATGCTGCCGTATATTCGACAAACTCAAAACCATCGGTGCCTAAAGGGTTATCATCGAGTTTCATTTTTATACTCCTCACCGCGTCACTTAATAAGGCTGGAAGAGAAGTGAGAAAAAAGAAACATTTGCGCTACATTTATTTCCCGAGTGAATAAATACTAAATGGAAAAATTACTTTACACTCGTTTTTTTATTTTATAAATCCACATATAAACCAGTGTGTTAATAATTATTTTTCGTTGTAACTTGGCGAAATTTATATAAATCGATTACATAGTGCATTTGCTCTAACCTAATGGTCATACCACTTATAAGAGTAATCAAAATCATATTCAAATGCTTGGTTATGCATCATGTCTCGCTTATACTGCAATCCGACAAATTAGTTTCACAGATGAGACGAATGGATTCTAATGCGAATAAAAACAATCACCGTTAGACACAAGATAGTCAAACGGTTGCTTATGCTTTACTTATTGCCCATCCCTTTTTTACTATTACTCGGTTATTTCGAGGCGGTAAGTAGTATTCAAAATCAGTTAGTTACAATAGCTCAACAACGGGTTAGTAATATTGACACTTTCATCGGAAATATACACAAAACCAACCAGTCATTACTGAATAATCCGATTTATTGTGATGAGCTTCATCAGCAGTTTTTATTCGACTCCACTATTCGTGAACTGTTTTATGTAGAGAACGGCGAATTACTTTGCTCATCAAAACAAGGTCCTATGGCAGTTGATGTGAAGCGACTGCTGCACAATGGTCAGATGCGCACTATCGAACTGTTGGTGGATTTATTATCACGACCTGACATCACTACGTTATTAGTGGAAGATGCCCAACCAGGTAATCCTGACCGCGGTATTTTAACGTTTGTCAGCAATGAATATTTATTGGAAAAATTGCCCTTTCACACTGACGATCGTCTTGATGCTGTGACGCTCACTATTCGTGACCGAACTCTACCCGTTAATGCTCAAATGACGCACTCTCATTACTCTATCGTGTACGCATCACAACAATATGGCTACACCTTAACACTGGCACCAAGCTGGCGATTTGTGGGGCAGAATCTAACGCTATACCTCTTTAGCGCCCTATTGCTCTCTCTGGTACTGTCTAGCTTAGTGTTATTAACCTCTCTGTGGCTGCGCCACCGCCATGATTTGCTTGAAGAGCTCAAACGTGGGCTGCGTAAACATGAACTGTTTTTGGTCTATCAACCCATAGTTTCCAGTGATGACACAGCCTTACATGGCTTCGAAGCGTTGATTCGTTGGTTTAATCCCAAACACGGGTTCATCAGTCCAGAGCACTTTGTCAAAGTCGCTGAACACAGCGGTATCATCACCCGCTTAACGGAGTATGTTTTAGAGCAGGCGTGGGAAGATTGGAAAGGAATGCCCGAGCAAGAGTCGCTCCATTTAAGTATCAATGTCCCGCCAAGTTATCTTGAGCAAGCAGAAAACATTCAATTCTTGAAACGTTTTGCGGATAAGTTTGCCCAGAAAGGAATCCAGCTTGTGGCCGAAATCACCGAACGTCAGTTACTGGAACACGAAGGACAAAAAGTCCTGTCTGAGCTGCGCCAAGCTAAGATCCATGTCGCCATTGATGATTTTGGGATTGGTCGTACGGCGCTTTCTGTACTGCAAAACATCGAGTTTGATTATTTGAAAATCGACAAATGCTTCATTGATACCATAGGTATCGACTCTGGCAGTACGCCAGTGCTGAACTCCATCATCGATTTAGGTCACCGCCTCGACGTAGCAATGATCGCTGAAGGCGTGGAAACTCAGCAACAGTCGGATTATTTACAAAAATTGGATGTGGGATATCAGCAAGGCTATTTGCATTCACGCCCTATGGATATCGGTTCTGTCACTGAACATCTCCAAAAAGTCTCAATGCAAGACTCATAAGACGATAATCTCTAGCCAATAAAAAAATCGATGCTTACGCATCGATTTTTTTGCTCGTACGCTCGAAACGAGTGAGTAATCTACTGCTATCAAAGCCAAAATAACCCACCATAAAAATCAGAGCGACCAGTAGGTAATCTAAGGTAAATACAACCAACGACCAAACGCTGCTCGTGGTCACTAACGTAG
This sequence comes from Vibrio porteresiae DSM 19223, assembly GCF_024347055.1. Taxonomy (NCBI): domain Bacteria; kingdom Pseudomonadati; phylum Pseudomonadota; class Gammaproteobacteria; order Vibrionales; family Vibrionaceae; genus Vibrio; species Vibrio porteresiae. Next base: position 1,711,024 of record NZ_AP024895.1, on the reverse strand, counting down.
CTAATCCCAACATTAATTGATGACCAGCAACCATCGTGATGGCTAATAGTCCTGCTTGACCAAGCGAGAGTGTGCGATCCTTCTCTTTCGCCAATACCATACCCACCGCAACAGCGAGCAGAATGGCTGACCACGCACGAAATCCTGGTGTTGGCCAAATGAAAGTGAGTAACAGTGTCACACCAAACAAACCCGTCCATAGCGGATAGCCATTCAATAACCGGTTCAAATCAAACTCTGAACGCTGTTCAAGTTGGTAGATATTCCACGCGACGATCATACCGAGAATGCCACCAAGCCACATATCAGTCAAAAACGCATTACCTGCAAAGAACTGAGCCAGTACCTGCCAAAAAATCACGCCAAGCAACACACTTAACCAATGAGGCCATTCAATGGTTTCGCGCTCCTGCCACAGCAAGAACCCCGCACAAGTCAAAATCGCGGTAATAATACAGGGTAAGCTATAGCCATAATCCATGATTTTCTGAATGGTCGGCAGATAGACATACGGCCTTGGACTGGCTAATGCTTGCTGCAATATCAGACACAAAATGGAGGTAAATGCCATACTAAAGAATAGCTTAAGCGTTATTTTTCGACCGAGAAAAACAAACAGCAATGGGAACACGATCATCGCCACAAGCGGGCTAGCAAACATATTGCCCATCAACAGTACACCGCTGATGAGTTTGCCCAGCCAATCGGGCATTGCCGTAACCCATGTCTGTACCGTTGCCATCCAATGCAACTCAACACGATTGGTCCACGGCGCAATCTGCATTAAATCGGTGACGCTGCGTATCTGCTGAGTACTGGCGTGATGAAAGAACGATTTGATTTGGGACCATTGTTTGGGAAAGCGATATTGATCGCTTGCAACACGCAACGGATTAATCAGCATTGCCCCAGATGTTTCCACTCCATAATGCGGCGCAACCCAAATAGGCAGGGTATGCCCGCCAATGCGGTTATCTGGAGCGTAAACTAAAAGGTCTGACTGACCGACACAATCAAACACCACTGCGGTTTCGGTAAAACCGAGAATATTGCCTACTTCGACAACAATCCCCGTCTCTTCCCATGTTTCCCGCTGCGCTGCTGTTCGCGCCGTTTCACCAGATTCAATGACACCGCCGGGTAAGGAGAGTTTTTTAGTGATGATTTCTCGTGTGACCACTAATTGATCGTCGGCGCGAATTAAACACAACGCGCCAGAACGTGCCTCGCTAGAAGGAGCAACTTCACCAGCTTGCACAACCGTAACGCTACCAAAGAGCATCACAGCAAAAACCACATAGAACAAACGCTGAAACACGTTAAGTTACCTACTGTAAGTCAATCTATTTAATTGACTTTCTCAACCAATGGATATGGTGCCCAAAGCCCATATCCTGATAAAAATCTTGTGCGCCAGTATTAAAATCCCATACTTCAACAAACAACTGTGTGACTCCATATTCTCGCATGGTCTGTTCTAAACGAGCACACAGTCGACTAGCGACCCCTTTACTTCGGTATTTCGGCACCACATATAACTCATCAATACTCCCCATCAGCACAGGTTTGCTGACAGTGGAAACGAGCTCACAAAAATGTCCGGTTGCAAAACCAATGACGGTCTCATCGGCTAAGGCGACATAAACTAAACACTCAGGATCGTCTAGATAGCGGGCGATGCTTTTTTCCTGTTCAATCTCTTCAGCGGTTTTAAAATGATCAGGGCATGCTTGGTGATGCTCATCATGGAGGGCAAACATCAGCTCATTGAGCTGTTCTAGATGCTGCGCTCGAGCACTTTTAAAATCGATTTGCGACATAATGACTGTGGCGCTCAATACCTATTATTGAGAAGGATTTTATAAGATAACTCAGTAAAAAAACATCATATTATTGGGTATTTATATGCGCTGCCTGCCAAGTTTGGCCTTTGATAGGGGTGTGGTTGAATAAAATATTGAACAGTGTGCATAAACTGTTCCATGTGACAATGTCACTTAAGTAACACTGTCACATCGGTCAGCGAGATTGAGCTATTTCGATTGTGTGTGAGTCAACTGCATAGCGAGCTCATCAAGACTGGTAGGATCATCAATGGTCGATGGAATAGCATACTCTTCCCCATCGGCTATTTGTCGGATCGAGCGCCGTAAAATTTTCCCTGAGCGCGTTTTCGGTAAACGTTTAACGACGATCGCTCGCTTAAAGCACGCCAATGGACCAATCGTGTCACGAACTCGGCTAATCAATTCTTGTTCGAGCTGAGCATCATCTAACGCCATGCTATCTTTGAGCACCACTAAACCAAGCGGCAGTTGCCCTTTGAGTTCATCATGAACGCCCACAACGGCACATTCCGCTACGGCATTGTGCTCACCTAAAATCGCTTCCATTTCTCCGGTTGATAAGCGATGGCCCGCCACGTTAATGACATCGTCCATGCGTCCCATGATGAAGAGGTAACCCTGTTCATCACGATAGCCGCCATCACCAGAGACGTAATAACCGGGAAACTGCTGCAAATAACCCGCTTCAAATCGTTCATGATTGCCCCAGATGGTGGGCAAGCAGCCCGGTGGGAGTGGCCGTTTTAACGCCACATACCCTTGCACATGGCTTGTCACCGCCACGCCCTGCTCATTTAAAATCTCGACATTAAATCCCGGCATCGGCTGAGTCGCAGAACCGGGCTTCACCGGCAGCTCTTCAATACCCAATGGGTTCGATGCAATGGCCCAACCGGTTTCGGTTTGCCACCAATGATCCACCACGCGTTTATTGGTCATACTACTGACCCACTCATAAGTGGCTGGATCGAGTCTCTCGCCAGCCATAAAGATGCTATTAAGCGCACTCAAATCATAAGGTTGGATGTAATGGCCCTGCGGATCTTCTTTTTTGATCGCGCGAAACGCTGTTGGAGCAGAAAAGAGGATGGTCACTTGGTGTTCGGCGCATACGCGCCAAAAAGCGCCAGGATCAGGCGTTTTCACTGGCTTACCTTCATAGAGCAACGTCGTACAACCATGAATTAACGGCCCATAAACAATGTAGGAATGCCCAACCACCCAGCCCACATCCGATGCCGCCCAAAACACTCCATCTTGCGGTTGGTTGTACACCGCCGTCATGGAATATTTGAGTGCCACCGCATGTCCACCATTGTCACGCACTACCCCTTTGGGTTTGCCGGTGGTGCCAGATGTGTAAAGGATATAGAGCGGATCGGTTGCGAGCACCGGCACACAAGCGTGTGGCAGAGCTTTGGCGATGGCTTGGTGCCAGTCGATATCGCGCTGAGGATGGATATCACATGGTTTTTCTTTACGCTGCAGGACCACTACTTTGGCTGGCTTATAGCGACTTTCCAAAATGGCGCGATCCACCAACGGCTTGTAACCAATCACTTTATTGACTTCTAAACCGCAAGAGGCCGTGAGCACCACTTTCGGTTTGGCATCTTCAATCCGAATAGCGAGCTCATTGGGAGCAAAACCACCAAACACCACTGAATGAATTGCGCCAAGACGCGCACATGCGAGCATCGCCATCACCGCTTCGGGCACCATCGGCATATAGATGACCACGCGATCGCCTTTTTTAACGCCAAGACTGGCCAACATTCCCGCCACCAGAGCCACCTGGTCACGCAATTGTAGGTAGGTAAAGCGCTGTTTGGTGGCAGTCAGTGGTGAATCGTAAATCAGCGCAGTACGCTCACCACGGCCCTGCTCACAATGATAATCAAGCGCTAGCCAACAGGTGTTCATCACGCCATCACTAAACCAGCGCTCAATCCCCAAACGGTCAGGTTGCATGGCGACAGTCGGAGCGTGAAACCAATCCAATTGCTTGGCTTGATCCAACCAAAAACCGTCTGAATCTGTCTGCGCGCGAATAAACTCTCGCTCATAGCTGAACATACTCGTCTCCTATGCAATACCCAATGGGTTGGGATTTAACTCATGATCGCCTTGCTCTTGTTCATTGCTCTACCTGAACCCATGTTTAAATTGGTTCAGTTGGGGTCATCCATATCGGTTAATTCATCTGCCAATGCTGCATAAACTCGTTAACGGCAAGCGTTCCTAATTGTGCTGACTGGCACAAAGCCATTAGTTTACTCGCCTGAGCTTGCGGATAACGGGTGCGCAAATTGCGTTCAAATTTGCCCAGTAATACTGGGATGCCCTCTTCGCGCCGCGCTCGATGACCAATCGGATACTCCACTGCCACTTTCTTAGTGCTCGTACCATCACGAAACACCACACGAATCGCATTAGCAATAGATCGTTTGGCTGGATCTAAATAGTCTTGGCTGTAACCTTTGTCTTCCTCAATCACCATGCACTGGCGCAGCTTATCGATGCGAGCATCGCTGAGATGGAAGCCATCCTCATAGTGTTCAGCCACCAGATCGCCATACAGTAAGGGCACCGCAATCATGTACTGTAAACAGTGGTCGCGATCTGCGGGGTTAGCTAAATCTCCCACTTTGGAGATGATGCGAATTGCCGATTCGTGAGTGGTGACTTCAATACGATCAATCTCAGCGATTCTCTCTTTTACGAGTGGATGCAGTTTCACGGCACACTCCACCGCGGTTTGCGCGTGAAACTCCGCTGGATAAGAGATCTTAAACAGCACATTTTCCATCACATAGCTGGAAAATGGCTGATCTACTTTAAATTGATGACCTTTAAACAGCACATCGTAATAACCCCACTTAGGTGCACTGAGAACAGTTGGTATGCCCATTTCCCCTTTCATGGTGATCATCGCCAGTCGCACCGCTCGTGAGGTAGCATCGCCTGCTGCCCACGATTTACGCGATCCAGCATTCGGTGCGTGGCGGTAAGTGCGCAGCGCGCCACCATCAGCCCAAGCTTGAGAAAGTGCATCCACAATCTGATCGCGCGTACCGCCCAAGAGGTGAGTCGCGACCGCGGTAGAGGCCACGCGAACCAGCAATACGTGATCAAGTCCAACCCGATTAAAACTGTTGTGCAGTGCCAAAATCCCCTGAATTTCATGGGCTTTCACCATCGCCACCAGCACATCCTGCATGGTCAAAGGCGCTTTGCCATTAGCCACAGCGACACGGCTTTGATAATCCGCCACCGCTAAAATGGCACCTAAATTGTCTGATGGATGCCCCCACTCAGCTGCCAGCCAAGTATCGTTAAAATCGAGCCAACGAATGATGCAGCCGATATTAAATGCCGCAGTCACAGGGTCCAATTCATAAGCGGTTCCAGGTACTCGCGCGCCGTGCAGCACAGTTGTACCAGGGACCAAAGGGCCAAGATGCTTAGTACATTCAGGAAAACGCAGAGCCAGTAACCCGCAACCTAGCGTATCCATTAAGCAGTGCTGGGCGGTTTGCAAGGCGAGCGATGATGTGATTGGGGTATTAACCACATAATCGGCGATTGTTACCAGTAACTGATCCGGCGCTTGGCGCTCATTGACATCAACATTGTGACTCATACCCACTCCTTTTCCTGTTCGTTTTCCATCGTCACTGACTATGGGATTAGACAACCACTTAACATTGATTACGTTGATTCATCGGTAACCAAGCCCTTGGTTCTGGCCCTTCGTAATCGGCACTTGGGCGAATAATGCGGTTATTCGCTCGCTGCTCCATAACGTGCGCGCCCCAGCCAGTTAAACGGCTCATCACAAAAATCGGGGTAAACAGCTCAGTGGGTATGCCCATAAAATGGTAAGCCGAGGCGTGATAAAAATCGGCGTTACAAAAGAGGTCTTTCTCGCGCTTCATCACTTGCTCTACCCGCTCTGATACAGCAAACAGTGTGTTATCTCCCACCGCATGAGCCAGTTGCCGCGACCACTCTTTAATAATCACGTTGCGGGGATCGCTCTCACGATAAATGGCATGACCAAAGCCCATGACCTTCTCTTTGGCCGCGAGCATCGCCATTAATCCAGCTTCTGCCTCATCAGGAGATGACCATTTGGCTAACATCTCCATCGCGGCTTCGTTGGCGCCGCCATGCAAAGGGCCGCGTAGCGTGCCAATCGCAGCAGCCACACAAGAGTGAATGTCCGATAAGGTTGAAGCGCATACTCTTGCGGCAAAGGTTGAAGCGTTAAATTCATGTTCTGCATACAAAATCAGCGAGCAATGCATCACTTGGCGAAACTGTTCACTCGGCGCATCATCTTTTAAAAGCTTGAGAAAATAGCCGCCCAATGTGCGTTCAGTGCGATCAAACGTATCAATGCGCACCCCATTGTGCACAAAACGAAACCAGTAACAGATCATGGCAGGAAACGTGGCCAACATGCGCTCTAATGCCTGCCCTTGATCTTGAAAACTGTGCTCTGTTTCTACGCATCCGAGCATTGAACACCCAGTGCGCATCACATCCATGGGATGAGCACTAGCAGGCAAACGTTCAAGGACTTCGCACACGGCTTGAGGTAAGCCACGCAGTGACAATAATCGGTTTTCAAACGCACGTAACTCTGACTCGTTTGGCAAATGCCCTATCAACAGTAAATGAGCTACCTCTTCAAAACTGGCATTGTGCGCGAGATCGGCAATGTCATAGCCGCGATAGGTTAACCCTGTCCCCGATTTGCCTACCGTACAAAGTGAGGTTGATCCGGCGCTTTGACCACGTAATCCCGCGCCACTTAGGGTTTTATGGGCAACGGATTTTGATTCAGACATGATCTGTCTCCTAGCTGTTCTCTGTATCTGATTGGCGAAAGAGCTCATCTAACTTCTCTTCATACTGGTGATAGCCCAGATGCTGATAAAGCTCGTTGCGAGTTTGCATGGTGTCTAGCAGAGCTTGCTGATGTTCATGCTCAAGTAAGTGCTGATACACATTTTCAGCGGCGCGATTCATTGCGCGAAAAGCGCTCAAGGGATACAGCGCCATGGACACTTGCACCCTCGCCAACTCAGAGCGAGAGAACAGTGGCGTCTGACCAAATTCGGTGATGTTTGCTAAGATGGGAATCTTGCGGCCTAATTCACTGTGCAGTGTTGCTTCTAACTGCTGGTACTGTTTAAGTTCAGTAAACGCTTCGGGAAACAGCATATCCGCTCCGGCCTCAACATAATCAATACAGCGTTGGATTGCAGCATCCATGCCTTCGCTCGCCAATGCATCGGTACGCGCCATAATCACAAAATCCTCGTCATAGCGCGCATCGACCGCGGCACGAATGCGATCCACCATTTCGCCACAAGGCACAATGGCCTTATTGGGGCGGTGTCCACAGCGTTTTTGTGCGACCTGATCCTCAATGTGTACAGCAGCGGCTCCCGCTTTTTCCAGTGATTTAATGGCGCGAGCAATATTAAATGCCCCGCCAAATCCAGTATCGATATCCACCAGCAGTGGCAGTTGGCAGGCTTGTGTAATACGTTCCACATCAATCAACACATCATTTAACGTGGTGATGGCTAAATCGGGAAGTCCGTAAGAAGCGTTAGCGACTCCTGCGCCGGAAAGATAAATCGCGTGATGGCCCACATGCTCGGCCATCATAGCGGTATACGCATTTATGGTGCCGACGATAGGCAAAGGGTGATGCTGTTTTACGGCCAATCTAAAACGTTGTCCTGGTGTCTCCATGGTCATAGGCTCCCTACAGATGACTCATTGGTGTGAGGTAAATCGAACTGCTGTTCAATCAACAATCGACTTCCCGAAATATGGCGGCGCATTAACAACTCTGCGAGTTCTTCATCGCCTTGACGAATAGCTCGGAGAATGCCCAAGTGTTCCTGCAATGCTTCTTGCGGGGCACTGCGATAGCGCGGCGATTGATAACGATACATGCGCAGCAGATGATAAAGCTCATCACAGAGCAACAACTTAAGCTGACCATTACGACTGGCCTGAATGATGCGGTAATGAAAATCGAAATCCCCTTGCTGATGGAAGTAGGAGGCTCCCGATACATTGACAATATGTTCGCCGTGCGCTTTCAGTAACGCTTCCAGTGCTTGTACTTCATCAAGAGTGATATGCCTTGCGGCAAGACGCGCAGCCATTCCCTCTAGGGCTTCGCGCACTGCGTACAGCTCTACCAAGCGATGCAAAGAAAGTTCGATAACTTTGGCACCCACATGAGGGATTCGCTCAATCAGACCTAGGGCTTCAATGCGCATTAAGGCTTCCCGCAGCGGACCGCGGCTGACGCCTAAACGGCGGGATAAATCAGGTTCAGAGATCTTGCTCCCACTGGGCAGCTCGCCTTCAACGATGGCTTCAATCAGATAAGCAGTGAGGTTTTCCGATTTGGTCGGCTCTTTCACGTTGAGTGTGCCTAATTTGGATAGCCAACTTCTGTTTTCCATTCCCATCCCTGCTCATTGATATTTTGCATATGAACTGACATTAGCCATGAACTACGACAATTCCTAGGGGATTGTCGACAATGTAGACCAATGTCTAGAGCTGATAAGAGACAAACAAAAAAGGGAAATTTATAACAAACTGAATTTAATGTTCTTATTTGTAAATTGGTGAAATATGTCAGGTCAATCACGCCCAAGACGTTAGACAATTGTCGACACTTACAGCAAATACACCGTAATTTGTCAGCTTAACTTTGAGAGTGATTGAGCACACTCTGTGAAAAATAATCCTTTTGGGTTCTTGGCGTAACATTTTTTTAACCTACACTGAGCCTTGTAGGTCAAGCTAGGGTTATAACGATTACAACAGGTGAATTGGCTTTCATTGTTCAACACTAAAGGACAAGACCAATGTTGAAGCGACTTACGTTACTTTTAGCGACAACGCTGCTTGCTGTCACTTTTTCGATTAGCGCGCAACCTGTAGCCTCAGTACATTTTCTCATTCCCGGTGGTGCTGGGGGTGGTTGGGACTTGACTGCTCGCGGTACGGGAGATGTCTTGTTAAAGGCGGGCTTAGCCGAAAAAGTCTCCTATCAAAACTTATCCGGTGGCGGTGGTGGTAAAGCCATCGCTCATTTAGTTGAAACGGCGGACCGCCAAGAGGACACCTTAATGGTGAACTCAACCCCGATTGTGTTGCGTTCCCTTGCTGGCGTGTTTCCGCAATCTTTTCGTGATTTAACTCCAGTCGCAGCCACCATTTCAGATTTTGGCGCTCTGGTCGTCGCCGCTAATAGTCCTTATCACTCTTGGCCAGAGGTAGTGACGGCGTTCAAAAAGAACCCTCGCGCGATTAAAGTAGCGGGGGGTTCAGCTCGCGGCAGCATGGATCATCTGGTTGCAGCGGCGGCATTTAAGGGCCACGGACAAGATCCTCGTGAAGTCCGTTACATCGCCTATGATGCCGGCGGCAAAGCATTAGCGTCATTACTCTCTGGAGAAACTCAGCTTCTCTCCACCGGATTTAGCGAAGTCGTGCAACTGGCAGCCAGCGGACAAGTGCGCATTTTGGCGATCACTTCCCCTACACGCGTTGCTGTAGCGCCCGATATTCCAACCCTAAACGAATTTGGTAACCGCTTTGTCTTTGCTAACTGGCGTGGTTTCTTTGCCGCTCCTGGGGTCGACAGTGCCAAAGTTGATGAGTGGGTAGCAATGCTAAAAGCCATGTACGCAACCAAAGAGTGGCAACAAGTGCGTGATCGCAATGGGTGGATTGATTCGTTTAAAGCCAAGGGCGAATTTGAACAATTTCTCTACGCTCAAGAAGATGAGATGCGGGCTCTGATGAAAGAGTTAGGCTTTTTGCAATAGTACACCAAGCAGTATTACACCAAGAGGTTTGCTGTCGCTAACGAGTTAACTTCTTAAAATCTAAGAGTGATAACAAGATGTACCACCATGCACTCCATGTGCATGGTGGATTGTAGACAACTGACATTCGTCTATTTCGCAAAGGAAGGACACTATGCCAGATTCACCCTCTCACCGACTATCGTTACTCAATCGCGATCGCATCGCTGCACTGCTCTTTTTGCTGTTGTGTCTCTACTACCGTTGGCAAACTGAGCACATCATGATTCTTCCTGGTGATGAACTTGAACCGTTCACTGCGCGAACCGTGCCTAAATTTCTTGCCTATACAGGCATGGTACTCGCTCTGTTACTCCTCTTTTCTCGCTCCGACAAAGAACAGCTCGCTACCCCATTTCGGATGCATTGGCCACGACTCATTGGTTTTCTTGTATTGATGTTGCTCTATGGTTTAGGGCTGAGCTATTTAGGTTTCATTGTTGCGACCAGTCTATTTCTGATGTTGAGTTTTTATCTTTTAGGTGAACGTCGCTCAACCATTTTATGGGGAGCCTCATTTCCCTTTGTCATCGCCTTTTACTGGCTGTTAACACATGGATTGGGCGTCTATTTGGAGTCCGGTTCGATATTTCAGATGTAGTCAGGAGCAACACCATGATTGACGGTATCTTGCAAGGCTTAATCACTGCCTCAACACCATTTAACCTAATGATGGTGACACTTGGCTGCTTTATCGGCACATTTATTGGCATGTTGCCGGGGCTTGGCCCAATCTCAGCCATTGCCCTAATGCTACCTATCACCTACGGTATTGACCCCGCATCAGGCTTAATCTTGATGTCGGGTGTTTATTACGGTGCTGTGTTTGGTGGTTCAACGTCGTCGATTTTGATTAACGCTCCAGGGTGCTCTTCAACGGTGGTGACTGCGTTTGACGGTTATCCGATGACCTGTAAAGGGCAATCAGGCAAAGCCTTGGCGCTCGCCGCCTACGCCTCTTTCACCGGCGGGACCCTTTCCGCCATCATGTTACTGGTTGCCGCCCCTGCGCTAGCGACTGTTTCACTCAGCTTTCAATCTTCCGATTACTTTGCCTTAATGCTGCTTGGTTTATCTGCCGTCGCTGCATTTGCTGGAAAGGGGCAGATCCTGAAAGCTTGGATGATGGCAATCTTTGGTTTGATGCTTTCCACCGTGGGGATTGATAAGGGCATCGGCGTTGAACGCTTTACCTTTGGCGTCAATGATTTGATGGATGGTTTTAGCTTTTTATTGTTAGCCATGGCGACGTTCGCCATGTGTGAAACCTTGATTAGCTTGATGCAGAGTAACCATCACACCGTTCAATCCGATAACGATATCCAACACATCACCAGCACTAAAGTTACGAGCAAAGAAGTTCGGGAAGTCGCTCCAGTTGCCGTTCGCTCCTCGCTGTTAGGCTTTGTCGTCGGGATTTTACCTGGTGCGGGTGCAACCATTGCCGCCTTTTTGAGCTATGGCCTAGAGCGCCATTTAGCCAATGAAGAGCAACAAAAGGCCTTTGGTAAAGGCTCTATTCGTGGCTTAGTCGCACCTGAGGCCGCTAACAACGCCGCGTCCACCGGGTCATTTGTGCCGCTACTGACATTGGGTATTCCAGGTTCAGGGACAACGGCTATCATGCTTGGCGCCTTAATCGCCTACGGTATTCAGCCAGGACCACAGATGTTTCATGAACATCCAGAGGTCTTTTGGTCAGTGATCATTTCCATGTATTTAGGTAATGCGATTTTGTTGGTACTTAACCTGCCACTCATTCCTTATTTAGCGAGAATTTTGATGGTGCCGCGCACCGTATTGCTCCCTATGATTCTGTTTTTCTCAATGACTGGAGTCTATTTGGTCTCGTTTAATACCATGGACATTTACGTCATGGTTGCGGTGAGTGCGATTGCTCTTGCGCTGCGTATGGCGCACTTTCCCCTCGCGCCAATGCTGCTCGGTTTTATATTAGGTGGATTAATGGAAGAGAACCTACGTCGAGCCTTGATGATATCGGATGGTGATTTGAATTTCTTGTGGTGTCGCCCGTTAACCCTGAGCTTTACCCTTGGGGCGGTATTGATCGCCATCTCCCCCATCATTAAAGGGATGAGATCTCGTCAGCGTACGAACTAAAAATGGATTACCTCACGAAAACCGTGTAATCCATCGAGGGCTTTTTCAAATATTATTTGAAAGTGATTTTAATAACATCGCTTTTTCTATGGATATACCTCAGGTAAGGTAGCACCCTCAACTACCACTAAGGATGTATTCATGGATATTACTGCACACGCTAAAGCGCGCTACTCTACAAAAGCTTTCGATTCTTCAAAACGCTTAAGCGAAGAGCATGTCCAAGCCATTAAAGAGCTAGTGCGCCTTAGCCCTTCAAGTGTGAACTCTCAACCTTGGCACTTCGTGCTAGCAAGCACCGAACAAGGTAAACAAGCGATTGCTAAGTCTGCTGCAGAAAAATACGTGTTTAACGAAGCAAAAATTCTTAATGCTTCTCACGTGTTGGTTCTGTGCGCCAAAACCAATATCGACAACGATTACTTGCTAAAAGTATTAGATCTTGAAGACAAAGCAGGTCGTTTTGCCACTGCTGAGGCCAAACAAGGCGGCCACAACGGTCGTTCATTCTTCACCAATATGCATCGCTATGATCTGAAAGACGAAAAACATTGGATGGAAAAGCAAGTGTATATCGCACTTGGCACCCTACTACTAGGCGTATCCACCATGGGCGTTGACGCTGTGCCAATTGAAGGTTTTGACGCAAAAGTACTTGATACTGAGCTTGGTCTACGTGAACAAGGTTATACCAGCCTAGTGATCGTTCCACTGGGTTATCACAGTGAACAAGACTTTAACGCAAAATTGCCAAAAGCGCGTTGGGCTGAAGAAGACGTATTCACGGAGATCTAATGGCGACTGTGCATGTATTTGCCGAGATTAAGGCGAGCGAAGGTTACGAAAGAGAGTTGGAAAGCGCACTGTGTGGGTTACTAGAACCATCACGAGAAGAGCTGGGTTGCTGCCAATTCGAACTGTACCGAGACAAATCTGTTTCTGATGTGTTTATCTTACAAGAAGTTTGGATTTCCCAACGCTCGTTAGATTTGCATATGGAGTCAGACCACTTTCAGTCTTTCTTAACATCCATTCAAGAAAATCAGTGGGTTGAATACATCACTCCGCGCACACTTAACTTTTTAGGCTAACCCGTTTCCCCCATAGCCAGTTAGCTAAACAGTTAAACCGACAAGAGGCGTGTAGTGATGGTCACCGTACACCTCTTGCTAATGACTTCCGTGAAGGGCGAATCGCCGATTTGGTGATTCGCCCTTTTCATTTGCGCGTCAATGTGATGAGATCGGTCTCCTTACCCAAAACGAGACAACCCCATGAAAGCGTTGAATGATTTGTATATTTTTGTTGAAACGGCCAAACACGGCAGTTTTTCCAAAGCAGCTCATGGGTTAGAGGTCACACCGGCAGCGATTAGCGCCGCCATCAAACGTTTAGAAACTCAGCTGGATGTCGCTCTCTTCATTCGTTCCACTCGCAGTTTACGCCTGACCAGTGAAGGCGAAATGTTGCTCGACAAAGCGACCATTGCATTAAAAACCATTCAAGAAGGCATTGACCAAATTTCTCAAACCCAAGGGGAAATTGGTGGCAACATCGTCATGTCTGCTCCATCGGATTTTGGGCGTAATCTCTTATTGGGTTGGCTTAACGAATTTTCCGAAATTTATCCTAATATCACGGTGAGTTTGGAATTGGCAGACAGTGTCAGCAATCTCTATAACCAACCAATTGATATTGCGATTCGCTATGGAGTCCCACCCGATTCGCGTTTAGTGGCATTACCGCTCTGTACGCGTAATCGCCGTATCGCCTGTGCTACCCCAACCTATCTGGATAAGCGTCCGCCAATTCGTGAGCCCAATGATCTTATTGAACACAACTGCCTATGCTTTCAATTAACCAACACCATGGATAACCACTGGTCATTTATGCGAGAAGGCGATTCAGAAACGGTGATCGTTAAAGGCCATTTTTCAGCCAATGATGGGGATGCGGTGCACCGCTGGGCACTAATGGGTAAAGGGGTAATTTATAAGTCCATTTTGGATACTGCTCATGACTTGAAAGAGCAACGTTTAAAACCCCTGCTCCTGGATTGGAAAACCGAACCTTGTCCTATTTATATGGTGTGTGTCGATCGACGCGTGCTCAATCCGACCACCCATGCGCTACACCAATTTCTACGTACCAAATGTGAACAGCACCTGCAAGATGCAGAGCAATTTCTCACCGAGCATTACTATTCTCAGATGGCCTAACTCTTTGTTGAGTATTCGTTAAATCGCTATGATTGGAGTGTTTACTTAATAGCGATGATGGGTGTAACGCTCTCCCTTCAATCAAAACATACGCAATCGATTGCACTCCGTGTGCCGTCTGCGTTGAGATTAACGCCACTCTTCTACACCCAAACTGCTCTGACCAGTAAAAATATTCAGCAAACCATAAGGTTACATTTTGTGGTTAAAATCACTTTTTGGTACCAATCAGGCTAAGAAAAATGCCAAATTATTCACATGAATTTCTATTAATATCATGATAAATAGAACAATTTATGTGTTCTTATGCGCACAAACATTTAATTTAATTTTAACTAAATTAGCACAATATTAATTGGCTCTATTTTTTAACGCCAGCATAACACTCTACAATGCTTTACCTAGGCAATGTTTTATTGTGTAATCGGCCTCTTGACACTTTCATGACTTTGACTTTAACGGACTAAAAAATGGACAACACACCCTCTTCTATTAAACGTGGGCCTTGGGCACGCTTAGCACTATGGAAAAAAATCCTCGTCGGTATGGTGCTTGGTGTTATCGTCGGCGCTTTAATGGGACCGGATGCTGCGCTACTTAAACCTATTGGTACGCTGTTTATTAATGCGATCAAAATGTTGATCGTGCCTTTGGTGTTCTGCTCACTGGTTGTGGGTATCACCTCAATGAAAGACACCCGCAAGATGGGTCGTATCGGTGGTAAAGCTCTGATTCTTTACATGGTCACTACAGCAGTCGCTATCGCTATCGGTCTTGCTTTGTCAGCCATTATTCAACCGGGCGCGGGTCTTAATATGACCTCATCGCACGCAACTGATGCGAAAGATGCTCCCGCTTTGATTCAAACTCTACTTAGCATGATTCCGCAAAACCCAATTCAAGCACTGGCAGCAGGTAACATTCTGCAAATCATTGTGTTTGCGATTGGTTTAGGTGTTTCACTGGTACTTATCGGCGAAGAAAAAGCAGCGCCAGCAGTGAAAGTGTTTAACAGCCTAGCAGAAGCCATGTACAAACTGACTGAGATCGTGATGGCATTTGCTCCTTACGGTATCTTTGGTTTGATGGCTTGGGTTGCCGGAACTTACGGTCTAGACGTACTACTACCGCTTATCAAAGTGATTGGCGCTGTTTACATCGGTGCGCTCATTCACATCGTTGTGTTCTACTCAGGTACGTTGACTGTGTTGGGTCGCCTAAATCCAATGCGTTACCTAAAAGGCATTACCAACCCAGCTGCGGTTGCATTCACTACGTCAAGTAGCTCGGGTACATTGCCAGCGACCATCAAGGCTTCACGTCAAGAGATGGGGGTTTCTGAAGGTGTCTCTGGTTTTGTATTGCCACTGGGTGCGACCATCAACATGGACGGTACAGCGCTTTACCAAGGTGTGTGTGCACTATTTATCGCACAGGCATTTGGTATTGATCTTTCAACAGCCGATTACCTCACTATCATCTTGACGGCCACTTTGGCATCGATTGGTACGGCAGGTGTTCCAGGCGCAGGTTTGATCATGCTCTCTTTGGTATTGAGCACCGTTGGTCTTCCAATTGAAGGTCTTGCTATCGTTGCTGGTATCGACCGTATTCTCGATATGGCGCGCACCACAGTGAACATTTGTGGCGACATGATGGTTGCGGTTCTCGTTGCGAAAAGCGAAGGTGAACTGGACCAAGAAGTCTACGACGCAGCGTAATCTCACGCTACGGCACGCTCTAAGTTGCCAAGTTCTCGTTAACAGCCAATGACCAAACCGATGATCATTGGCTTACGTGATAGACAAAAAGCCAATCCCGAGGGATTGGCTTTTTCTTTGTCTTGCTATTGGTCTTTTTGACGACAGTTCAATTGGCATTGACTCAACGAGTCACACCGTAATAGCCGAACGAGCTATTCGTGCGTACCTAATTTCACTTTACCGTCAGAGTGAAACCATAAGGTTTCTTTGCGGCGACGGGCGAGCAAAATTGGGCCATCATCATAGAACAAGAAGTTCTTCCAATGACGTTTAAAGATTTGCCATTTGGTTTCGATGATGTTGTATTTCTCATAACAGAAGTACACAGTAACATCATCTTGCCAATCAAGATGCGCTAGCACGGCAGATGGCATATCCGGTTCATCACTTTCCCATTCAGCCATCCAATCGATCTCATCGCGCCAGCACTCTTTTTTACGTGGCCAGTCCGTTGAGCTTAGACGTTCTGAATCAGGGCTTTGCGCACTGATATTATCTTTCCAAAACTGAGCAGCACGCTGCGCAGACATAGGTTTAATTTGCTCCAAATCCTCTGCAGGAACGGGCATAGATTGATGAGTGAAAATCCACTTTCTTTGGTATTGATCCAAAGGCAAATACGACATGCAATGTTCTCTAAACTTTAAGCCAGCCGTTGTCGGCAGCTTGATCTATCATCTGTTGCGCTTGGGTCCACAACGCAGTTGAACCGTCAGCAATCCGACGATTCATAGTGAGTACCTGTTCCTTGGTCACACCGTTTTCTATCCAACTTTGACCCTGATTATGAAAATTCAGCATCATCGGAATAAAACGATCGAGTGCTTTAGCAAAGCGAGCTTCGGCGGTTTCAGCAGACTCAAACTCTTGCCACAATTGAAGTAACGCATCGCCCTGCTCTTTTGGCAATAGGCCAAAAAGGCGCTGCGCTGCAACCCGCTCTTTCGCTTCTTGCTCTAAACTCGCCGCCGCATCATAAAGAAAAGTGTCACCGGCATCAATTTCAACGATATCGTGCAGCAGCAACATCTTAATCACTTTATCAATCGCAACGGGCTGATTCGCATGCTGCTCCATAAGCAGTGCCATGGTCGCGACATGCCAGGAATGCTCCGCACTGTTCTCTTGACGATTACCAGCACTGGCAACCTTAGTCCGACGTTCAACGCGCTTTAACTGGTCAAGTTCCAGTACCAGTGCCAATTGCTGTGCTAAGCTTGAATCCAAATGGTTAACCTCGCCAATCGGGGTTAATCAGTGCCACCATTTTATGGTCAGCCCATTCCCCGTTGATCAAAAGATACGCCTTAGCCATCCCTTCATAATTAAAGCCTAAGCGCATCAATACCGCTTCACTGCGTGAGTTATGCGGCATGTAACAAGCGCGAATACGATGCATATTATGAATTCGAAACATGTAATCACACGCCATTTTAAGCGCGCGACTCATGGTTCCGTTTCCTTGTGCCGACTCGGCCAGTGAATAGCCAACGGTGCAAGAATACATAGGGAAACGCACCAAATTACTAAATGAAATGGTGCCTAACATTTTCCCCGATTCCGCTTCAGTAATGAGCAAATAGTACCCCATCCCCATTCGGTGTAATTCGCGCAATTTGGTTAGGCGTTGATACCAACCATAGTGAGTATAAAACTGTTCATCGCGCGCCGGCTCCCAAGGAGTTAAAAAGGTGCGGTTGTCGATAAAGTAGTTACAAATAAGTTCTGCGTCCGCAATATCAGCAGTGCGCAAAACAATCTCACCATCACATTCATACACTTGGCTAGACGTACTTATTGTCTCCATCAGCGTTTCCTGATTCCGTATTCTCGCAGTTTATTGGCGATTGAGGTATGCGATACATCAAGGCGTTTCGCCAATTTTCGACTCGATGGGAAAGATTGATAGAGTCGATCCAACACTTGGTATTCGTACTCTTTCATAATGTCATCCAACGTGCCGTCCAATTTAATGCTGGCGTTGCCACTGCTCATCTGTTCCGTTTGTGGTAGATGGAAATGACTAACGCTCAGTGGTTCATCTTGAACTTCAGTTAACGCACGCAGCACCATATTATCCAGTTGGCGCATATTACCCGGCCATTGGTATTGCACCAATTGATCGAGTAAATCCTCTGCCAAAGTTGGACGAGGCATGCCCAATTTATGGCTATGTTTAGCCACAAATAGTTCAAGCAATGGTTGAATATCGCTTGGACGTTCACGCAGTGGCGGAATACGCAGCGTTAAGACGTTTAAGCGATAGTAGAGGTCTTCACGAAACTTACCCGATTCCGCCAAAGCAGACAGCTGGTGACGTGTCGAAGCAATCACACGAACATCAACGTGCATTTCATGCTCTTCACCCACGCGACGAAACGTACCATCTTGCAAAAAGCGCAGGAGCTTGATTTGCAAATGCGGACTCATTTCACCTATTTCATCCAAAAAGACCGTGCCGCCATTGGCTTGTTCAAAGATGCCTTTATTGCCCACTTCGTGATTAAACGATCCTGGAGCATGACCAAACAGTTCGGTTTCCGCTACGTCATCAGGAATCGCTGCGCAATTAAGCACCAAAAATGGGTGGTCGCTGCGATCAGAACGGTTATGACAAGCACGCGCCAGCATCTCTTTACCAGTTCCCGTTTCCCCTTCGATCAGTAACGGTTGGTCAAGAGTGGATAGCTTCTTCGCTTGGTTAATCAGCGCCTTGTGGCGGTTCGATACACCAACAAAGTGTTCAAAACCTAAGTTGGAATGCAGTGGCACATCATCAAGCGGATACGTTGAAGGTTTGAGTGCGCGAATGATCATCATTGCACTGGCTAGAGTCGATTCTTTCGATTCGCCAGTGATGTAAACTGGCATCACTTCGAGGGTGTAATCTAACCCATCAAGAACAATTTGATCGCGAGAGCGAGCCTTGCTCCCTTCCATCCAACGGGCAAAGTTAAATGAAGGAACTAAGGTCGAGATTTGTTGGCCAATCATCTGTGCTGAGCTTTGATTAAAGAGACTCAACGCACTTTGGTTTGCCATATCAACCGCGCCTTTGAGGTTAATCGCCAGCACCGAATCAGGGAGGTTATCGAGGAGAGAAATCAGCTCGGTGTTATGACGTTCCATCGGCATAAACTGAATTTTACGCACGTCTTTCACGCCCGAGATTCGGCGGATTTCCCCCATCAGTTCACTGAATGTTTCAAAATCGATATCAGGACAGTTGAGGTAAATAATCCCAATCACATCGATTTCGATACCACGCAAATCGATGTTTCTTGAGGCAAGAATATCTAGCAGCTCGCGCGTTAAGCCGAGCCTGTCTTCACAAATGACTTCAAGACGCACTTCGTTTCTATCCTAATATAAAGTGTCACGAAAAGTTGACAGTAGTTTCTATCAACCCCGTGACAGCGTCAAGTAATCTCTTCTTTCTCTTAACTTTTACGAAAAATTTGTCAGCTATTTCACGCTTAATGCTGCAATTTTAGTCAAGATGTGTTTGCGAACTTCACCCAATCTCACACGGCGTCCTTCTGCCCATGGCAAAGGACGTAGTAAGGTCATCGCTTTAATGCCCAAACGTGCGGTCAAAATCCCGACCCCAATGCCCTGCCCAGCTCGAGCCGATACTTTAGCAGCAAGGTCCATCGACATCAGATCCATCCCCGCATCGACCACCATTTCACTTGCGCCAGCCGCAGCCATATTGAGTAACACGGCTTTAAACAATTTAAGTCGTGACCAGTAGCCGAGTTCAACCCCGTAAAGATCGGCGAGCTTATCGACCATGCGCAGGCTGCGCCAACCGACTAACAACATATCCGCCATCGCCAAAGGGCTGACGGCGACTAATGCCGCGGCTTCGGTCGCATACCGAGTCACAATCGCAGTGGCTTTTTGGTCTTGCTCTGCCACCACCATTGCATCATAAAGTTCAATCACTTCGGCATCTGAGTGACTGGAATTTAGTGTGTTCTGCCAACGCTGGAATGCCGCGCCTTTTTCATTCACTTGACCAGAGGCCGCCACTTGGCGACAAAACTCCTCGCCTTCGCCGACGCGATTTTCCTTGATGATAACCTCTGCTTGCTCTTGCACCGAAAAATGATTTTTCAACCGCTTAAGCTTGATGACTTCACGACCTAACGCACCAATACCGCCTGCAGCAATCAAAGAAATAAAACCTGTCCATCCCAACGATAACCAGTCGGATTGGTTGATGGACGTCACCACGGAATCGACTGCCTGCCACGCCACTAAACCAGTAAACCCTGTGAGCAGTGCGGTGACTTTCCACAACCGTCCCGATTTAGGCCGAATCACCTCTTCGAGCTCTACTTCTGGCTCATCTGCCACTTCTTCAAGTGCAACCACCACAAATTGCTGACCATTGTCAAAAGCCTGCTTAGCCGTAAGCTCTTCTGGGCTATCAGTGTGCAGCGACTCGGAAAATATCGCTTTACCTTTGTATTCACTCATCGCAGTTTATCTCCTAATAAGATCTCCAGCGCTTTATCAACGCGAATATGCGCTAGTGGATTATCACTGTCGGTTGTCAATGGGTTGAACTGAGTAAAATCAAATTGATGGCGCTGCCAATAATCGGGATCAGGCAACTTGGCAGGTACGTCCCCAGGATAGAGTGTTAATGTCTCTCCTGCTAAGGTAGTCCCCTGAATAGCCGACTGCTTTTTCTCGCCGTGGGTAATAAACCCCGCCTGCGTAGCGCGAACCGACGCCATGCTAATGCAGCTCATCTCAATGTTCTCATATGCGGCGTGTTGCCATGCTGGATGAACCATCTGTTGCAACAAACTGACTAAATTGGCGTGTTGATCTGGCGTGACATGGTCTGCTTTCGTCGCTGCAAACAGCACCTTATCAATTTTCGGTGCAAACAAGCGACTTAGCAGCCCAGTACGACCGTAACGAAAACTGTGCATCAACTGCTCAATAGCGCTGCGCATATCCATAAAGGAGTCAAAACCCGCGTTGAGCGGTGAGAGACAGTCAACCAACACAATCTGCCGATCAAAGGTAGAAAAGTAGTGACGATAGAATTTACGCACGACTTGCTGCTGATACTCTTTATAACGAGCGATCAGTAGGTCTAAAAAGCTGCCGCGCACCACTTTCTCCGGGTCAAAATCGTGTTTGACAGGGAAAAACTGCAGTACAGGTGCGCCAGCAAGTTCGCCGGGTAACACAAAGCGACCAGGTTGTACCCAGTGTAAACCCGCGTCTTTGCAGCGATGCAAGTAAGCCGTGTATTGCGCAGCAACGTCGGCTAACACTTGTTCATTGGCCTCTTGCTGCAGATCAATCACGTTGAGTTCATCGAGCCAAGCCTTCGCCAACGCTTGACGCTGACCATGTAGCGCGTGAAATTGCTGCTCACTCCACTGTTTGAAATCCATATCCAATAGCGGCAAATCAAGTAGCCATTCGCCCGGATAATCAATGATATCGAGATACAAGGTAGCAGATGAACCCAGCAAGCGCTTAGTACGACTTTTCGGACGATAGCGAATCGCCAGGCGAATTTCACTCACGTCTTTGGTTGGCAATGGCCATGTTGCTGGTTTTTGATAAAGCTTTTCACTGGCTTCATCGTAAGCAAAGCGTGGCACCATTAAATTGGTTTGAGGAACGCGGCGCGCGCCGATGAGCCGTCTGTCGCGGGCGCATGCCAACAGAGGTAGATTATCGTGAGTCGCACTGTTTAATAGTTGATTCACAAGCGACGTGATAAACGCGGTTTTACCCGCACGGGATAACCCTGTCACCGCCAAACGGACATGTGAATCCGTTGTCCGATGCATCAGTTGTGTCACTTCATGACCAATCGACTTCATTCAAACCACTCCTAACCTACAAAAACGAGTTTTTATTAGACGCTATGTCAGCTTATGCGCTGTTTAGAAAAGCACACACTACCTTAAGCAAGATTAATTTTACATGAACAACAAGCCTCTTTTAGTTAATTCAGAGGCTTATCTAAAATAAAAGGGCTGTACAAATTGTTGTCAAACCGGATGGGACAATTTATGAGGCGACAACACGGCGCGAAAGGGTCGCCTAACGAACAAGCAGCTTAAATATCATCATTAATCAGTTTGTAGATCACCCACAGTGCCAGCTCAAGCATCAGCAGCAACACACCAGACATCATTACGTATTTGTCTTTAAACAAGCTAACGCCGTTAAAGATAAAGTCATACGCTAAAAAACACCCAACAACGATCAAAAATGCCCATTGTAAAAAACGAACAAAACGTGGCATTGGCACACTCCCTCTGCTGACGGTAGATGATTATTTTACGCCTCTCAAACAATACAATGAATAAGAGCCTTGATCAGTATACAAAGAAAAAGCGCAGCTTTCGCTGCGCTTATGTCATTTATTTGCCAAGACTTTTTATTACGCTTTTTGGTTTTCAGCTTCTTGGATTTTGACGCGCCAAGTGTCTGGACCAATTTTATGCGCGTTAGCACCCGTTGAGTCAACGGCAACTGTCACTGGCATATCTTCGACTTCAAATTCGTAAATCGCTTCCATGCCTAAGTCTTCAAATGCTACAACGCGTGCTTTCTTAATCGCTTTCGCCACTAGGTACGCTGCGCCGCCAACGGCCATCAGATAAACGGCTTTGTGGTTTTTGATCGATTCAACTGTTGCGTCACCGCGTTCAGATTTACCGATCATACCCATTACGCCCACTTCATCGAGCATCATGTCAGTGAATTTATCCATACGAGTCGATGTTGTTGGACCTGCAGGGCCGACAACTTCGTCGCGTACTGCATCAACAGGGCCAACGTAGTAAATAAATTTACCTTTTAGGTCAACACCTTCAGGAAGGCCTTCACCATTAGCTAACATGCCTTGGATACGTTTATGTGCCGCATCACGACCGGTAAGAATCTTACCGTTTAGCAGGATAGTTTCACCAGTGCGCCAAGTTTGCACTTCTTCTTTGGTGATGGTGTCTAGGTTCACGCGGCGAGTGTTTTCATTCGCTTCGCGAGTGATTTCTGGCCAATCTTCCAATTTAGGTGGAGTCAGCTCAGCTGGGCCTGTGCCATCTAGAGTGAAGTGTACGTGACGAGTCGCTGCACAGTTTGGAATCATACAAACAGGTTTAGACGCTGCGTGAGTTGGTGCAGTTTTGATTTTTACGTCAACAACGGTGGTTAGACCGCCAAGACCTTGAGCGCCAATACCCAATTTGTTTACGCGATTGAAGATATCTAGACGAAGTTCTTCTTCAGCGTTTTGTGGACCACGTTCAATCAGATCTTGAATGTCGATGTGTTCCATTAATGCTTCTTTAGCCAGTACCGCTGCTTTTTCTGCAGTACCGCCAATACCAATACCTAGCATGCCTGGTGGACACCAACCCGCCCCCATTAGAGGAACGGTTTTTTCAACCCAAGCCGCGATATCGTCAGATGGGTTTAGCATCACCATCTTAGTTTTGTTTTCACTACCGCCGCCTTTAGCCGCGATACGAATGTCAACTTTGTTACCCGGTACCATGTTGATATGCACAACCGCTGGTGCGTTATCTTTGGTATTGATACGTTTACCCGCTGGATCTGCCAGTACAGATTTACGTAGTGGGTTATCTGGGTTCGCATACGCTTGACGAACACCTTCATCCACCATTTGTTGTACTGTCATGTCTGTTGCATCCCACTGCACATCCATACCGATATCAACGAAACAAGTAACGATACCTGTATCTTGACACAGTGGACGGTGACCTTCAGCAGACATGCGTGAGTTGATCAGGATCTGTGCAATCGCGTCTTTCGCTGCTGGGTTTTCTTCGCGATTGTATGCTTTTTCCAGCGCCTTCACGAAGTCTAATGGATGGTAGTAAGAGATGTATTGGAGCGCATCAGCGACACTGCTGATTACGTCCTGTTTGCGTATTACCGTCATTGCATGCCTCATTATTATCGTATGCTTCCATAAACCGCCGACATCGTTTTAAACTGCTCAACAAAGGTACAAAACCAATGCTAACAACATCACTCAATAGCGGTTTATAATATGTGTTTATGATACTCTTGGATTATTGAATACGCTATGTAATCCACTGTTTTCCTTGTTATATATCAATAAAAGCGCATGATTCATCCAGATACTCAACAAATAAGAATCAAACTGCTGGAATATCGCTCACAGTTTGCTTCAGAACTCTTCAGCCGGATTCAACACTTGCCTTGGGCGATGTTGCTTAAGTCCGCCTCAGCACAACATAAAGATAGCCGATTTGACGTGCTAGTGGCTAAGCCACTGGTCACACTAACGACATTTGCTGGACAAACCACTGTCATTACGCCAGATGAGCAGCGTATTAGCACAGAAGATCCTTTCACCTTGCTAGAACAGTACCAACAGCATTATTTACCGAGCATCGACTGCGAACTCGATGTCCCTTTTGTTGGTGGAGCACTCGGCTACTTTGCTTACGACTTAGGCCGTTATGTAGAAACCTTACCTGAACTTGCCAAGCAAGATATTCCGCTACCTGACATGGCTATTGGGCTTTATGAATGGGCTGTGGTGGTGGATCACCAAACTGAGCAAGCGAGCTTGATTGGACAAAACATCGATCAAGCTTGGCAATGGCTAGAGCAGCAAACAGCGCCAGAAGAGAGTGCTTTTTCTGTTGCTCCTTGGCAATCGAATATGACCAAAGCGCAATACTGCGAAAAGTTTGGTCGAGTGCAGGACTACTTGCGAGCCGGTGACTGTTACCAAATTAACTTAACCCAGCGCTTTAACGCCACTTACAGTGGCAGTGAATGGCAAGCCTACAATTTGCTAGAGCAAGCCAATAGAGCGCCTTTTTCTGCCTTTATTCGTCTAGAACAAGGGGCGATTTTAAGCGTCTCTCCGGAGCGTTTTCTGCAAGTCAATGGCGATAAAATCGAAACCAAACCGATTAAAGGGACCCGCCCACGAAGCACCGATCCTGTGCGAGATGCAGAACTCGCACAGGAGCTAGCGAATGCGGAAAAAGACCAAGCGGAAAACCTGATGATCGTCGATTTACTGCGTAACGATGTTGGTCGAGTTGCCAAACCTGGCACGGTCAAAGTTCCTAAATTGTTCGATATTGAGTCTTTCCCTGCAGTCCATCACTTAGTGTCGACAATTGAAGCGCAGCTTGATCCTAAATACAGTCAAATTGAAATGTTACGGGCGGCCTTTCCCGGTGGATCGATTACTGGGGCGCCGAAAATTCGCGCCATGGAAATCATTGAAGAGCTCGAACCGCATCGACGCAGCGTCTATTGTGGCTCGATTGGTTATGTAAGTCGTCACGGTCGAATGGATACCAGCATAACCATTCGCACTTTGATCGCTTGTCACCAACAGTTGTATGTGTGGGCAGGTGGCGGCTTAGTGGCAGACAGCCAAGCCGATGATGAATACCAAGAGACCTTGGACAAATTGTCCCGTATTTTGCCGGTACTTGGCGCGCCCTTCATGGTTAAATAGCCGCTTACACTCTCCCCTTACCTACCTCTGTGGTATACCTCGCAGGTGTGTAAGGGGACGATGCTATTTCCGACAATTCCATATTTACCGTAAACTTTTTCTCGTAAACCATCCGCGCTAGCCAACCTAACCTCTCGCTCTTCGCGCTAGGGTTAGACGCATTTTAATGCGCCATTAGTCGCATTGCGTCTTATTTAACTCCGTGTCATAGTGAATTCATCGTTCTGCCATCCCAGTACCGCACTTCTTGCAGCCATCTCACTTGAATAAGGTGCTACTGCAACGGTACTGTTGTTGTTACAGAACAAGTGCAACGCTTCCACTAAAAATGATCAATAAAGGAGCCATCGTGACACCGTTGACCCGTAGTGATTTTTTACAACAATTTTTACTGACTCCCCCTGCGCAATATCATCCCGAAACTCGCGCTAGAGTGGCGCATCTTGCCAAAACGTCTTTACGCCAAGCTTCAGTGCTGATTGGTTTGGTAGAGCGTCCGCGTGGTCTTAATGTGATTTTGACCAAACGAGCCGAGCATTTAAAACACCATCCAGGGCAAGTGAGTTTTCCAGGTGGGAAATATGAACAGTACGACAACTCATTGATCAATACCGCGCTACGAGAAGCACAAGAAGAGATTGGCTTGCAACGCGATCAGATCAATATCGTTGGTCAACTCCCCTCTCTTGCGACAGTCAGCCAATTTGAAGTGACACCGGTAGTCGGTTTTGTTGCCCCTAATTACCATATTCAAACCGATCCCAATGAAGTGGCAGAAGTTTTCGAAGTTCCAGCCCATATTTTATTGGATAAGAACCAATTAATTAGTCAAACCTTTACAATTGGCAATCGCCAACACCGTATTTTTGCTCTTACCTACCAACAACACCTGATTTGGGGCATGACCGCACAAATCGTTCAAGCCCTACAAAATCAAATTATTCTGCGCTACGAATATCAGCAAACGCTAATCGTTTAACACAATTCCAACATTTGCTCAAAGCCTCGCCACAGCTTGTGTTACGCGCTGTGGTTGGTTTATTATTAGCACGAAGCAAACGTTTGCGCAAACATTAGTAAAACTTATGCATGGCATCGATTAAATTCATCTGTAGCACAACTCTTTCGTGACATGACTCAGATTTTTGCAAATCAGATTAAAACCCCCACAGTAAATATGATTTAGATCGCCTTTTACCAACACGAATTCTAGCAAAATGCGCCCGCTTAAAATTTCCTGTTTCAATTAAGAGCAAATACAACATGAATGTAACATCAAGTAGTACTAATACCGTACAATACTCTAAAAAATGGAATTATCAGGACTTTGTATGGTCACTTTCTTTATTTGGTACCGCAGTCGGCGCTGGAGTGCTGTTTCTGCCTATTAAAGCGGGCGCAGGTGGCTTTTGGCCGCTCGTGATTCTAGCGTTAATCGCTGCCCCAATGACGTGGTTTGCCCACAAGAGTCTCGCTCGTTTTGTTCTCTCCTCTAAAAACCCACAAGCTGACATCACAGATACCGTTGAAGAACACTTCGGTAAAGCTGGCGCAAACCTCATTACTTTTGCTTACTTTTTCGCCATCTACCCTATCGTGTTGATTTACGGTGTTGGCATCACCAATACGGTGGACTCTTTCTTAGTTAACCAAGTGGGTATGGCTTCTATTCCACGTTGGTTACTTTCTGGCTGCTTGATCATGGTCATGACCATGGGCGTAGTGCTAGGTAAAGAGTTGATGCTAAAAGCGACATCAGCGATGGTGTATCCGTTGGTCTTCATTCTGTTTGCTTTATCGGTCTTTCTGATCCCTTCATGGAACACCTCCATGATGGAAGTGGCACCCGACTGGGGCAATATGCCATCCGTAATTTGGCTTGCTTTACCAATCATCGTGTTCTCTTTTAACCACAGCCCAATCATCAGTCAGTTCGCAAAAGAGCAGCGTCGCGTATACGCAGACAAAGCTTCTGAAAAAACCGACCGAATCACCGGTGGCGCAGCACTGATGCTGATGGCATTCGTGATGTTCTTCGTGTTCTCTGTCGTGCTTTCTCTTTCTCCTGAACAGTTGGCGATCGCAAAAGAGCAAAACATCAGTGTATTGTCATACTTAGCAAACACTTATGAATCACCAATCATCTCGTACTTAGGTCCTATCGTGGCATTTGCGGCGATCACTTCAAGCTACTTTGGTCACTTCTTAGGTGCACATGAAGGCTTAGTTGGTCTAGTTAAATCCCGCTCTAGTGCGCCAGTAAAACGCATTGAAAAACTGTCGCTTGGTTTTATCGTGCTTACCACTTGGATTGTTGCTATCATCAACCCAAGTATTTTGGGCATGATTGAAACGATGGGCGCACCAATGATTGCGGCGATCCTGTTCCTGTTGCCTGTATTCGCTATGCAGAAAGTACCAGCCATGAAAGCGCTCCGTACTTCTCTGCCAGTACAAATTTTCACAGTTATTTGTGGTGTTGCCGCCATTACTTCGGTAATCTACGGCGCGTTTTAATTATCAATGTATTACCGGATCTATTATTGATCCGAAAAATGATGCAAAGCCTCCCTTAGCGTGCGATGAGGGAGGCTTATTTTTGAGGTAATCAGCATGATCAGTGTCTTTGATATCTATAAAATTGGAGTTGGTCCTTCAAGCTCTCACACCGTGGGTCCAATGAAGGCTGGCAAACAATTTATTGATGATCTGCATGTTCAAGGAAAACTACATCAAGTGGAGAAATTCACCGTTGATGTTTACGGATCACTATCACTGACAGGGAAAGGTCACCACACGGATATCGCTATCATCATGGGTTTGGCGGGCAACACGCCAGAATCGGTTGATATTGATGCCATTCCAGGCTTTATTGCTCAAGTTGAACAAACTGAGCGCTTAGCTATTGACTGTTTTAATCATGTTGTTGATTTTCCACGTGAAGGCGGGATGAATTTTCATAAGTCTAACCTTTCACTACATGAAAACGGCATGCAAATTCACGCATGGCAAGGCGATAACGTCATTTATTCAAAAACTTACTACAGTATTGGTGGTGGGTTTATCGTTGATGAAGAACACTTTGGTCAGTCTCTTGAAACCGCAGTGCAACTCCCTCACCCTTTCCGCAGCGCGGAAGAGTTAGTCAATCAATGTCACGAACACGGTTTATCTATTAGTACCCTAGTGATGCGCAATGAAAAAGCCATTCATAGCGACCAAGAAGTGAAAGACTACTTTGGCGCTGTATGGAAAACCATGAGTGATTGTATGGAACGCGGTATGAGTACCGAGGGTATCTTGCCGGGTCCACTACGTGTACCTCGTCGCGCAGCGGCTCTTCACCAACAGCTACTGACTTCAGAAAAGTTAACCAACGACCCAATGGCGGTGGTTGACTGGGTTAACATGTACGCTTTCGCGGTCAACGAAGAGAACGCCGCGGGTGGTCGAGTTGTGACTGCGCCAACCAACGGCGCATGCGGCATCATTCCAGCGGTATTGGCTTATTATGATAAGTTTATCCAAACCGTGACCGAAAAAGATTACATCCGTTACTTTGCCGCTTCTGGCGCAGTCGGTGGTTTGTACAAACAAAACGCGTCGATCTCTGGTGCTGAAGTGGGCTGTCAGGGTGAAGTGGGCGTAGCATGTTCTATGGCAGCAGCTGGCCTTGCTGAACTTCTTGGCGGTAGCCCAGAGCAAGTGTGTATGGCCGCAGAAATTGCGATGGAACATAACCTTGGCTTAACGTGCGACCCTGTTGCAGGACAAGTTCAAGTACCTTGTATCGAACGTAACGGTATCGCTGCGGTAAAAGCAATCAACTCAACTCGTATGGCAATGCGTCGCTCATCTGCACCGCGTGTGTCTCTTGATAAAGTGATTGAAACCATGTTCGAAACCGGTAAAGACATGAACGCGAAATACCGCGAAACCTCTCAAGGTGGTCTAGCTGTAAAAGTGATTTGTTAATCATTCAGTAAACGAACAAATATAAGCCTGAAATCTCTGATTTCAGGCTTTTTTTATTTTGTTTCCGTGCGATTTACCAAGTTTTACGTGGATAGAGGTTTGTTTCTTACGCTATTCGTTTTATAAATGATGAGATCAATTTGCATTTAGATAATAAGCTGATGTTCCCCTATGCCTAAGATGTTCAAACCCAAAAACCTCGTGATTGCTGCCATTGCTTTGGCGTTAGCTGGAGGTGCAACTTACTACTTCTATCCTAAAGAAGAAGCGCCGCAATACGCGACTCAACCTGTTACCCGCCATAGCATTGAAGACACCGTGGTCGCCACTGGTATTTTACAAGCGTCTAAATTGGTGGAAGTCGGTGCTCAAGTTTCCGGGCAGATTCAAAAACTGGCGGTAAATCTTGGTGATGACATCAAGAAAGGCCAATTGGTTGCCCAAATCGATAGCCTAACCCAACAAAACAGTTTGAAAGAAGCCGAAGCATCACTGACCAGTTTAAAAGCGCAATTACGTGCTAAAGAAGCACAAATTCGTCAGGCTCAAGCGGAATTCAACCGTCAAAAAGCGATGTTGAAAGATAACGCGAGCTCCCGCTCCGATTATGAAACAGCCGAAGCGAACCTCGCGGTTTATCAGGCAGAAGCGGAAGAGTTAAAAGCGGAAATCGATCAAGCAGTTATCAGTGTCGATACCGCGAAAGTTGATTTGGGCTACACCACCATCTCTGCACCTATTGATGGTACTGTGGTG
The DNA here is from genome assembly GCF_024347055.1 of Vibrio porteresiae DSM 19223. Taxonomy (NCBI): domain Bacteria; kingdom Pseudomonadati; phylum Pseudomonadota; class Gammaproteobacteria; order Vibrionales; family Vibrionaceae; genus Vibrio; species Vibrio porteresiae. Next base: position 1,680,904 of record NZ_AP024895.1, on the reverse strand, counting down.
TACACCGCAGTATCCGAAGGCCAAACCGTTAACTCGAATCAATCTACGCCAACCATTATTGAACTGGCTCAACTCAATAAAATGACGGTAAAAGCGCAAATTTCTGAAGCGGATGTCGTTAACGTCAAACCGGGTATGGAAGTCTACTTCACCATTTTGGGTAAACCGAACAAACGTTTTCATGCCACATTACGCGCGATTGAACCCGGTCCAACCCTGATGGATGGCGATGACCAAGACCTTACTGTGGAAGATGATGAAGCCATTTACTACTACGGCTTGTTTGATATCGATAACCCAGACCGAGTATTGCGTATTGGTATGACAGCGCAAGTTTCGATCGTATTGAAAAAGTCCGAAGAAGCGTTATTGGTTCCAGCACAAGTGTTAGTGAAACAACCGGGACCTAAAGGCGAATCTCAGTACCAAGTTCCAGTTCTTGAAAATGGTAAAGTCGTTAATCGTGATGTGAAAGTGGGTATCAACAATAAAGTAAACGCAGAAATTTTATCTGGCCTCAAAGAAGGCGATCAGGTTGTTTTGGGTGTACCAAGCGGTGACACCTTCACTAATCGCATGCGTGGACCAAGGATGTTTTAATGTCTGAAGCTTTACTTGATATTCGACACGTTTACCGCTCTTTCGCCGCTGGCGAAGAGAAGCTCATCGTCCTCAACGACGTTAACCTCACCATTGAACGTGGTGAAATGGTGGCGATTGTGGGGGCGTCAGGCTCTGGTAAGTCGACGCTAATGAACATTCTCGGTTGCCTTGATCAGCCGAGCGAAGGTCAATACTTCATTAATGGTCAGGACACTTCCACAATGGATTCTGACCAATTGGCACGCCTGCGCCGCGAGTATTTCGGTTTTATTTTCCAACGTTATCACCTGCTTGGTGATTTAACTGCGATGGGAAACGTCGAAGTACCGGCCATTTACGCTGGCTACGATAAAAAATCGCGCCAAGAACGTGCTAGCACCCTACTCCAACGCCTGGGTTTGGACGACCGTATGGATCACAAACCAAACCAGTTAAGTGGTGGTCAGCAGCAAAGGGTATCCGTTGCACGCGCGTTAATTAACGGCGGTGACGTTATTCTTGCCGACGAACCGACTGGGGCATTGGACAGTAAAAGCGGCTCAGAAATGATGCAACTGCTGCAAGAGCTGCATCAGGTGGGTCACACCATCATTATCGTTACTCACGATAAAAAAGTGGCTCAGTACGCCGACCGCATTATCGAAATCAAAGACGGCAAGATTTTAAGTGACACTGTCACCAAAGAGACCGACATTGATCTCGACGCAGACGAAGGTCCACAGCACACATCACACAATACCCTCAACAGCAGTAAGCGCCTGTTTGATGGTTTTTGGGAAGCATTAAAAATGGCGCTGCTGGCGATGTCTAACCATCGTCTGCGCACCTTCTTAACCATGCTTGGGATCATCATCGGTATCGCGTCCGTCGTTTCTGTGGTTGCTCTGGGTAATGGCTCGCAACAAGCGATCTTAAAGAACATCCAATCGATGGGAACCAACACCATTGATATTATGCCCGGTACCGGCTTTGGTGACCGACGTTCTGGACGAATTCGTACCTTGACCGACCAAGATGCCTCGGCGCTGAAAAACTTATCGATTATCGATAGTGTGACGCCTTACATGAGTACCTCTGTGACGCTGCGCTATTCCAGCCAAGCAGTAACGGCAACCGTACAAGGGGTTGGGCCTGAGTATTTCCGTGTTCGCGGCTATGAGTTGGCTTATGGACAGTTTTGGGATAACGATAGCGTCAGTGAAATTGCTCAAGAAGCGGTCATTGATAACAACACCTTAAAATCACTCTTCCCACACGAAAACCCGCTCGGCAAAATCATTTTTGCTGGCAACTTACCAGTGCGTATTATCGGGGTAACGAAGGCGAAAGAGAGTGCCTTTGGTAACAGTGACTCGCTCAATATTTGGTTACCGTACACCACTGTAAGTTCACGTATGTTAGGTCAGCACTATCTCGACCGTATCACTGTGCGAGTGGATGAAAACACGCCGAGTGCTGCAGGTGAACAAGCAATCATATCCTTGCTCAAGATGCGCCACGGTACACAGGATTTCTTTACCATTAATACCGATGCCATTCAGCAAAACATCCAAAAAACCACGCAAACCATGACCCTGCTGATTTCAGCCATCGCGGTTATCTCATTGATTGTTGGTGGGATTGGCGTGATGAACATCATGCTAGTGTCGGTCACCGAACGTACGCGTGAAATCGGGGTCCGCATGGCGGTTGGTGCACGCCAAGGGGATATTTTGCGTCAATTTTTGATCGAGGCGATTTTGGTCTGCTTATGTGGCGGTGCGCTGGGTATCGCCGTGGCTTATCTGGTCGGTATCATCATTTCCGTGAGTGGTAGCAGCTTTACTATGGTTTACTCCACCACATCGATTGTCTCTGCATTTGTCTGCTCAACCCTAATCGGGGTGCTGTTTGGTTATCTACCAGCGCGCAACGCAGCACAGCTTAACCCTATCGATGCACTGGCTCGGGAGTAACAAGAGATGACAATGACAACATTGAAACTTTCTACCCTCGCCCTTAGTGTGGCGTTGGTCGCAGGATGTGCTCAGCACACCCCATTTGAAACGCCGCAAACTCAAACGCCTGCCCAATGGCAGCATGGTCAGTATCAGGCACAACACGCCATTACTAGTCAGTGGTGGAAACAGTTTAACGATCCTCAGCTCAATCAGCTGGTTGATCAGGTTTTGAAATCCAATAACGATTTGGCGATTGCAGCATTAACTCTACGTCAAGCTCGCTTGGAAGCACGTTTGGATAATAACGAGCTCTATCCAGAACTCTCTTCATCCACCAGCGCCTCAAAAAGCAAATCGTTAAAGAATGGTTCTAGTTCAACCAGTTACTCCACGGATTTATCGGTAAGTTATGAAGTGGATCTGTGGGGAAAACTCTCACGCACTGCTGATGCCAGCGAGTGGTCAGCCCTTGCCAGCAAACAAGATCTTGAATCGACAGCGCAAACATTAGTTGCCACCACCGCGCAGCTCTATTGGCAAGTTGGCTATCTCACCCAGCGCATTGCGTTGAGTGAAAGCGACATCAAAGATGCCCGTGAAACCCTGAATATGACGCAAAGCCAGTACAAAAATGGTTCGGTATCGCGTCTTAATATTCTGGAAGCGCAGCGGGCGCTTTACGCTTTGGAAGCGACCAATAGCACTTACATTCAACAATTGGTTGAGGCACAAAATGCATTGGCCATTTTGTTCAACCAGCCACCGCAGAAAATGGATTTGACCATTAATGCCCTTCCCGATGGTGCTTTACCGAATATCGAACCGGGCATTCCTGCTGAGCTGCTGACACGTCGCCCAGATGTAAAATCCGCACTGTTTAGCCTTAAATCGGCACTGGCAACAGAAAATGCCACCGATGCATCGTACTTGCCGGGCATTTCGCTCACAGGCGCGCTGGGTGGTTCATCTAATCAACTGAAAAACCTGCTGCGTGACCCGATTGGGACACTTGGCGCTGAACTGACGCTGCCGTTCTTAAGTTGGAACGAAATGCAGATCAATAAAGACATCGCTAAAGTGAAGTATCAGTCTGCCATCGTTACTTATCGCAAGACTTTATACGAAGCGTTCGAAGATGTGGATAACGCTCTATCAGCGCGCATTAACTATCAAGTTCAACAAGGTAAATTGCAGGAGCAATACAATGCGTCAGCGGAAGCAGAACGTATTTATCGTAGTCAGTATGACCACGGTGCGATTGGCATTACCGATTTGTTGGATGCGCAAGAAAATACCCGCAGCGCGAAAGCCTCTATGCTTGAAAACCGCTATAACCAGTTAGTCAATCTTGCCACCATCTATCAAACCCTTGGCGGTGATGATGTGATGCAAGATGATCAAGAACTGATTAAGGCGACCACAAATATCGAGTCTAATCAAAGCAAATAGAGCTTAGCGATGAGTAAAGTATCACACAGAGAGTAGCGTCGTTTGACTTTATTCCCTTGCAACGAAAAGAGGTTACCGAATCGGTAACCTCTTTTTAATCTGGATAACTTGACTGTCTTTGATTGGTCAGAATGCGTTATTGACCAGAGTAGATACAACCTGCGGTACAGGTTTCTTTAATTTCTACTTTGCTGAGTAAAGGCAGCAGCGGCTTCAATTTATCAAATACCCATTTAGCCAACACTTCACTGGTTGGGTTCTCCAAGCCAGGAATTTCATTGAGATAATGGTGATCAAGTTGGTCATAAATTGGGGCAAATATCTGCTTAATTTCACCGAAGTCTTGAACGAAACCAGTGTGTGCATCCACTTCTCCGTAGATGTACAAGCGAATCAACCATGAGTGTCCATGCAAGCGGCCGCATTTGTGGCCTTCAGGAACGTGCGGCAAAAAGTGCGCCGCTTCAAACATAAACTCTTTATACAACTCTGCATGTGACATAGTGTCTCTTTTCCTATTTCATTTAGAGCAATAACACATTCCTCTGCGCTACTGCTGGGTTTGGCCACAGCGTACAATCAAGGTCATCAACAACAACCCCTTGATTTTCCATCTTATACTGGGAATCTAAATCCCTACACACTACCCAAGCTATGGCCTGCTACCGATGTCGATTGGGGACGGCAGCACTCAAGAAGAACGGGATTATCTATGAAGTTGTCCAATCAGTCAAAGCGAGACAGTAAGAATTCTGTTAGTTAGGGAGTGATGGTGGGGTTTGGGGTGTTATTAGGGATATGACCAACAATTTTAACGAGGATGCATTCCCAAAGCCTTTCCCCCCATCACTAGAACAATTGCCACTTTGTTCTCTCACTGTGGTAAAGTGCGCACCATTAACTCAGCAATTCGGCGTCAGTTCGTAACGCGATTCATCCTTTTTTCGCCGTATCTGCCATGTCTATGATGTTTAAAATCTTCCAAGAGACTGAAAAATATAATGCTTTTTTCGACGCTACCTCTAAGCCAAAAACTCGTTACTGCTCTACCTGCTTCGTTTAGCAATCCCACAGAAATTCAAACACTTTCTATTCCAACGATACTCCATCAGCAAGATGTACTTGCGATTGCTCAAACAGGAAGTGGCAAAACCTTGGCTTACGGTCTTCCTTTGTTAGAGCAAGCGATGAAAACGCCCTCTCCTTTTCAAGCGTTAGTCCTTGTGCCGACTCGTGAATTGGCGACTCAGGTTAATGAAGCGCTAGGATTCATCGCTCAACATCTCAATGTACAGTCGCTTTGCCTTTGTGGCGGTATCGATAAAGAACTGCAGAAAGCCGACCTAGCAAAAGGGCCTCAAATAGTTGTTGCAACCCCAGGTCGACTGCTCGAACTCTTAACTGAAAACGCATTCGATGCGAGCCATATCAGCACTTTAGTGCTAGATGAAGCAGACAGAATGTTAGATATGGGCTTTTGGAACGACGTTCAGCGCATTATTGAAATGCTACCAACGCAGCGTCAGACAGTGATGTTTTCCGCGACTTTCCCAGAACCACTTGAAAATAAAGCGAAAGCGCTACTCAATAAACCTAAGTTTATTCAAGTAGCACAAACTGAAATCAAAGCCAACGCCATTCAAGAGACCCTCTATTTAGTCAATAAAGGGAGCAAAACCAACGTTCTGATTGACCAAATTAAACAGCACCATTGGCAACAGGTATTGGTCTTTATCGGTAGCAAAGACAACGCGGATGCACTGTGTAAAAAGCTGAACAAGGCTGGGCTTTCTACTGCAGCATTGCACGGCAATAAAGATCAAGCAGACAGAGAAGCGACGCTCAATCTGTTTAAAGAACATAAAGTTGATGTACTTATCGCTACAGACTTGCTCGCTCGCGGTATTCATGTGGAAGACTTGCCCGTTGTGATTAACTTTGAGCTGCCATCAAACCCAGAAGTGTATGTGCATCGCATCGGACGCACAGCACGAGCTGGCAAAACAGGTATCGCCATCTCTCTTGTATGCCATGGTGAAACAGACTATCTAGCAGCCATCAGACAAACCACCCAACGCGCACTGCCACTAAAGGAACTAGAGGGTTACCCTGTCACCGACAAACCATCTACTGGTGAAAGTAAACGCGCTCCAAGGGACAAACAAGCCAACCGTCGAACCAATCAGAAGAAAAGCATCAAGCAATTTCAGAGTAAGAAAAAACAATAACTTCCAGTTCGTTGTTTGTTTCTAGAGAAGTTTTCCTAACGAGGACACACACTAAACTCTGTGGTTTTACAGGTGTGTGTCCTACATATGCTCCACTACATATGCTTAATTAATGAAGTACCCTGCCACTTTCCATTCACTGGCTACTTTCTGTAATGTTACAGTTTCTAGTGCCGACGCTTTTTGCTCGTAACTCGCACTGAATTCGATAACGAAATATTCACCATCTGCTACTCCAGGTAAAGCATTATGCTCAGTTGCGCTTTTAACTGACCGAGAAATAATTTGACCTAAAGGTTTACGAACTTGAGTAATCATTTCTACCCATGCGGAATTGGGAATTCTTACTTGAAAAACGGGGGCAGCTTTACTCCAACTCAAAGCATATTCGCCAGAGTTAATAATCTCTAACCATGAAATAGCAGCCTCTATTTTGGGGTCATTTATATCCCAAATCGTTGCGCTTACCTTCACATTTAACTCAGCCACATTAATTTCAAATGCTGCAGCAAGTGCTTTCTGTGATTCTAACGAACACTTACCTTCATTTTCTGCTCTTTGAACAGTACGAAGACTAATGCCTGCAATAAGTGCTAGATGTTCTTGCGACCAGAATTTCCCTGCACGAAGTTTTTTTATTCGATCTTTATTTATCATCTTTTTTAGCTTTCCCAGAGAAAAATACGAAAACAAATTATTACAGCCGCTTTATTACTTTTCCACGTCAGTTATACGACAACTATGCCACTGCTCAATCGCCAACTCGACTTAATGATACTAGAACCCATTAAATTGTATTCTGATCCAACATGAACTGCTCGATTATGAGTTTCCGGAGCCAATTATGGCTAGCATCGCGCTCAGGTCTCGAATGCCAAACCATGTCGAAGTGAAACAAGTCAATATCAAAGGGGCTCGTTATTTTCTGGTTATTCTTTTGATTTCTCGTTAATTAAAACTAAATTTTTATAAAACCACCCTTACAGTTAGATTAAAAAATTAAATTAATCATATAGTTAAATGGATGTCACATTAATGACACCTTGTTGACGTGGTCAACTTTGGCAAGATACACACACAATAAAGGAATACTTAAATATGAACTAAGGATTATAACTTATGTTTCTTTCCATTTTGGAACACACCCCTTATTGGGTTTGGCTCATTTTTCTTATCTTACTGAAGATTGGTTACGCAGGACTTTCTCCACAAGTGGTTCATTTTCGTCGTTGGCTACTGTTTACGCTTTTCATTGTGACAATGTCACTATACCAGCTCAGAAACAGTCACATTTCTGTATCTTCCATAATCGCTTTCACATTCGGTGTAGTGCTATCTCATAAAATTTTTATCTCCCAGTTAAATACTCTATTCATTAATCAACACAACGAATATTGCCTCAAAGGCAGCAAAACACTCTTTATCGTGCTCATGTTACTTTTTTTTGTTAATTATACTCTTACCGTATTAATCTCTATCTCATCTGATGAGTTATGGGTCAGTATCAATAATCTCACTACCTGTATAACGTTAGGGTTATTCACGTGTCGAGCTTATGAGTTATATCGCAAGATCACTCAGCTAACCGCATTAAAGTCAGCCTAACAAAAACGCCGCTGTTTTATCAAACAGCGGCGTCATAAATTAATCAACTAGAGGATGGATAGAAAGACTAAACAGATAACTGTTTGAGTAGTTCATCGAGCAAATCTAATGTAAGCGATTCTGCGCCTGTGAGCTGATTAAACTCTTGGTAGTCGTTACCGACGACATCAAAGGTGAGCAGTTCTACTGCCTCTTGATCATACTCTGGATGTGTCGAAGAGAGTAACCAAGCGCCTTGTCCATAGTCACCAGTGACAATCGCTGCGGGTTTGTCGGCAAGCTCAGTAAATCTGGCGAGCACCTGATAATTGTCGGGCTTTGAAGATGTCTTTAGCGTTTCAAACAGGCAGCCACCGAGATACAAAGAGGACATCTCACGACCAGCGTAATCGAGGGTTGTGACATAAGCTTTAGTGCTGTTGTAATTATCCCCTTCGCCAAATTGCTCTATCGGACCAACCGCAGCCCCGGAGAAAAAGCTCAGCTCATTCGGGGTAACAATCTCATATGGGCCACCTTTTGCCCAGTAGGTCATGGCGCACGCCATATAACTACCCGCGCAAATACCGAGATACTTTCCGCCATTAGCGACATAGTCTTTGATGAGTTGATTGGCTTGCCCATTGAGCTTGGCCGATTTATACCGACTCGCACCACCGGGCATCACCAATAAATCCACGTCACGAGTTAGAGCGCCATTTAGGACCTCATTGGCATTAACGAAAAAAACATTTCGTTTGCCGCGTAACCGCCCCAACGCGTAATACAGAATATGGTTGTTTGACACGTTATCGGTATAAATCAAAATCGTCATGAGCGAATTCCCTTTCACTTTTTATTAAAGTGAGCGTGACAGGACACTAGCAGGACGCGCCTTAGCGATTGATGCCGTTAATACACCAGCTATCACCGCTTTCACAATATCACCAGGGATAAAGATCAGCACTAACCCTAATGATTCCATTAAGCTTTTCTTAAGCACAATCGACATACCCACGACACCAAAAGCATACATCACAACGATGCCACCTAAAATGGACGCAACAATGCACACCATGGTGAGATTGTGATGACGCCACTTCTCAACGATCCAGCCAATCACTAAAGCCGCAACTGGCCAGCCGATAAGAAATCCGGCGGTCGCACCGAAAAATACTCCTAAACCACCGTTACCACCAGCAAGAAGTGGCAAACCCATCGCCACAAGAAGTAAGAACAGTAGAACCGCTAGAGCGCCACGTTTTGCACCCAGAATAGTGCCGCACAACATAATCCCCAAGCCTTGCGCCGTAATCGGCACACCAAAACCGAGCGCGATTTTCGGTACTAAACCCAACGCAGCAATTAAAGCGGCAAACAAGGCGATATAAGTGACATTTTTTTCCATTTTTTAGTCCATCTGTTCGTCATCGTTCATCAAACCACCGCGAGCGCGTAATGCCTCGGCGACATGGTCTGCATCATCAAGAGCTAATACCGTAAAAGGTAAGATAATTCGCCAGCCAGAACGTCGGTTAGAACGTGCTCGCCAAGCTAAAGAGAGTGATTGGCCTTTCCCGACCAATACCGGAGTCATTCGAATTACCAGTGCGATAGAAAGTTCTAGCGCGCGAGTATTTAAACCAAGGCGTTTTAATGGCCGAGTCAGCCAATTGACCACATCGATCATGTCGGAAAGACGGGTCGTCATGGTAACCAAATTGGCAAGCGCGACGGTTGAGAGTAGACGCAAAACGATGATGCCGCCCTGCTCCCACTCACCAGTAACGCCATGCCACAGACCAACAAGCGTAATAAATGGCCACAGCAGCGAGATTTGTCGTAGCCCATAGCAAAAAAAGAGTTTTCCCGGCAACGCATAGAGCACTGCAACCAATCCTAGAAACACACCTTGCAGCGGCAATTGATGAACAAAAAACAGCCCAACCGTGGTTAAACAGAGCGCCGCCAGTTTTAGGCCAGCAGGCCAGCGGTGCGCACGAGTTTCAATTGGTGAGGTTAGAGATATCATCGCTCTCTCCCAATTTATCCATTTCTGCCAAATAGGCGAGTAATACGTCATCAGGCGAACCGATGGCGTTGACTTCGCCGGCTTCGAGCCACAACAATTGGTCGTAATGTGCTAAATCTGCGGGATCATGACTAATATGGATCAAACGCCCGGGGAAACGATCCAGATAACGCTGCAATTGGCGTTTGGTCGGAATGTCTAAGCCCGCAAAAGGTTCATCCAAAATGATCAATTTGGGCTGCATCGCCGCAATCGCCATTAAACACACCAAATGTTTTTGCCCTTGAGACAGAGCCGATGTGTGCACCTCTTTCCAGTGGGTTTTACCAAACGCTTCCAACGTTGCGAATGCGTTTTGCTCAGCGAGTGCCTTTTTTTGTCCTAGCTGACGTAGGCCAAAAACCACTTCTTCAAGCACGGTAGGAAAAATGATTTGATGATCGGGATTTTGAAACAGTAAACCAATTTCCCGTAGCGCCCCTTTACGGTCTTTAAATGGATTAATCCCCGCCACCTGAAGCGTGCCCGATTCAATCGCAACCAAGCCAGAGAGCACACGCGATAAGGTCGATTTTCCCGAACCATTACGGCCAATAATACCCAAACGTTGTGCCGAAGTAGAAAAAGAGAGTCGGTTTAAAATTCGTTTGCCTCGGATATCAAGACACACATCGCTAAGGGAAATGGCTGCGCCATTATCATTATGAAAAGTCATGCTATTTTTTTACCCAAACGCTCTTTACAGAAAGAGCCAAACATCCCTACAGAATCATCGTAATAGATTTAAAGAGATGTAAACCAAACAATATTAACAATGGTTGACATGTTAGCAAGCGGCATAAAATGGGTAAAGCAATATGTCAACGTAAAACAAAATGTGTGGTTGACATCTTAGTATGCAACCAACAAAAAAAGCAAAGCCATCGCATCGGCTTTGCTTTTCGTGTTTCACCAAGATTGGCGCTATTCAACGTCCTCTATTAAATCGAAATAGCGCTGAACAGAAATAACGCTATAACTTGCGACCTAAACGCTTTTCAACCTGTTTTTTCTCCCACTCAGGGCCAAACAAATTCACCACCTCAAACGCACTCAAACCGTGGCTTACGACACCAATTCCCCAGCCCAGTGCCGGCCACCATGCCCATATATAACCAGGATTAGTGAGATAATTAATGACAAAGAGCATCGCAATCACGATCACATAAGTCATTAAGTTGGTGTAAAAACTTTTGATGTCTTTCACTTGCTCAAGCGCAATTTTCTCTTCGTCGGTGACTTGTACTTTACTGTTGTTCATCTCGGGCTCCATTTGAAGATCGTTAACGTCAATTTCAAATACAGCAGCCAGTGATTTTAACGACTCTAGACCAGGCTTTTGACCGCGCTCAATACGCTGAATCGTCCGCACACTCAATCCAGATAACTGCGACAATTGGTCTTGCGACCAACCACGTTGCAGTCGAAGTTTTCTCACAATCATGATCTCTTCCTTTCTGCTGCTTCGCCAAAAACAGTAACAAAACTCGGTCGAACAAAGTGACGACAAACAGGCGACATCTAGGTGACAGTGACGTAATTTCAATAAGTTACACAGAAATTATTGATTAGCCATTAAGCGGTTTTACCCATGCTTGACGCCACTCAGGTGCTGGATAACTCTCTGGCCAAAATTCGCGTTGGCAGCAGATTAAGCCCTCTTTAACGGTATGAAACGTAATCGCGCGGTCGTGCCTCACGCCATCAGAAACCGACACATCCGTTACCACCGTATTCCCTTCACACACCACAGAGTTTATCTCGAAAGTCCAAACGCCATCTGCCGGATAGGCACTATTTATCGCAACAAAGTTGGCTCGTCCCACGATCAATTCATTACTTTGCGGCCACTGACCTTGATAGTCTTCGGTTAACCACTCACTGGCTTTGGCAAAATCATTACTCTGCATCGCCGTCCAAAAACCAAGTACCACCTCTTTTGGGGTCATCACTGATCCTTTTTCACTGTTATACCCAAGTAACCTCAATCAACCTACCAAGGTAAGCGTCCCACTTCCAAACTAATGAAATCGCGATTGTTAAGCCGATTTTGCATTGCCAATTCCGCTATTTGTTGCGCTGCACTTTCCGGTGTCATATGGGCATCTTTAGCCGCCATCGTAGTCAAAAGGCGTCCCGGATGTATTGCCGCAACGGTGATACCGAAGTCTTCCAAATCATCCGCCAAACAGAGTGTGAGCATATTTTGTGCAGCTTTACTGATTCGGTAGGAATAAGAGCAGCCCGACCCTTTTGCGGCTCCTTCTGCTTGTAAACCCAGAGAACCACGGCGCGAGCTGATATTGATGATAAGTGGAGCATTGGAACGTTTTAACGCGGCAAGCGAACCTTTCACTGTAGTGAGCACGCCCACGCAGTTGGTATCAAATTCTTTGCGAAGATAACTTACTTGCGTGGACTCTAAGCTGGGGGCTTTGGTGCCCGAACCCGCGTTGTTAATCACGACATCTAACACATTATCAGCAAGAAACGTTGCAAGCCTTGCTTCATGTTCGTCTTCGCTTACATCACTCACCAGCACCTTGGCGTAAGGAAGTCTCTTATTGAGTTCTTGCCGTGCAGTTTCCGAGCGCACCACCAAAAACAGAGCGCAATCGTCTTGAGCAAATTGTTGGGCTAGAGCCAATCCCAAACCGCGGTTAGCGCCTGTTATTAAAACGTTTTTCATCATCTTCCCTAATGCATTGCTTTGAATAAGGAACCTAACACAAACGCTCTGAGATTGGTACGTTAACAATGAGTACGGCGACTTCGCAAATAAATATAACCCATAGAGATAAGTCTTAATTTATGAGGTCACTCTAGCAGATGATTTTAGGCAATTCGCAAAAATGCGTAAAAACCTTTGAAGATAGGCAGCATCTCCCCTATCTCATTCAATCAACCTTCTCATAAATAAAAATCGCTGACCTATTCTCTAAGCCAGCGATATCAAGAAAAAGCCGAGTTATTTTATTGAGTAATAATAAAACTGCTCACCGACATCATAGGCAATGTCGCTTTAAACATCTTATTACCCAATGTGTACGTCATATTTTTGTTGGAATAACTTGGGTTACCTGAAACCACAATGATCGAGTTATCAGGGTTTTTAAATGCCAGTACGTCTTCTTCTGTATTAACGCTGAGTAAATGCGCTCCAGGTTTGACCAAATTACTGAAGTGCTTCATGACATAATATTCAAAGTTATATGTCGCTTTTCCGCCAGCCATGCGGTCAACATTGATCAACGAATTTTGTTTCCAGCCCCAAGTACTGTTTCCTGTTGAGTCCAGCACCATATTCCAATACACGTAAGCATTCGCGCCACCCGCCAGATATTTTTCAATCAGGCTAAAGGTATATAAACCAGCAGCGATATCGTTTTTGCCGTCACCACACTCTGACTCGGTCTGCATTAATTTGATATCAGGGTGACGCTTATGGGTTTCAGCAATAGCGTATTTGCCATCCCATTGATAACCGACACCATCAATCTTGCCTTTTAATTTAGGATCTGTCAGCACAGGTTTGGCATAGGCTTCATAGTCACCATAGTTAATGGTGCCCAGCCAAACTTGGGCTTTTTGTTTGTCTTTTTTAAATTGGGGAACAAGGTAATCACGTAAGAAATCGCGCATCTCAACCCCAGTCCATTTACTGGAAGGAAAATCTTGGCAAGCCGCTGGCTCATTTTGTAGATGAATCTGTGTTAGGTTAATTCCTTCTTTCTGATATTCAGTCGCAAACTTAGATAAATATTTAGCGTACGCCGTTTGCGTTTTCTTATCCCAGATTAAATGGGCGTCTTTTTCAGAGCCGCGACAGCCATAAAATTGATTGGCTTTCATCCATGCAGGCGGTGTCCATGGCGACGCTAATACATCCAACTTCAGTTTGTATTTCATTGCCGCTTGTAGATAAGGAATCAGGTACTTATGTTCACGTTCCATAGAGAAATGCTTAAGATCATAGTCTCCGGCGACATCATCTAATGAGTAATAATCCATAGAGAAATCATTTGCGCCAACGGGGATACGCGCGATGGTGAGATTTAACCCTTCGTCACCAAATAAGCTCTTTACGATCTTATCGCGCGCATCAGGGGTTAGCCCCGACATGGCATCCCAACCTTTCTCATTAATTGCCGCGCCAAATCCATCAATCACTTGCAATGTTTTGCTTGGATCAATCGAGACAACACGATAATCGGTGTGATCTTTATTCACGACTTGGGGCGCAGCGTTTTGCTGCCAATACACCACATCATTGGATACGTTATTCCAACCTGATTGAATCCACTCAACCGATGTCGCATTAGCACCAAACGAAAGTACAGCACCGACCGCGATAAAACATGAGGATAACTTAAACATAGAGGTTCCTTATTAGAATGAGTCCGTTACAGCCCAAAAGCCTTAACGGTGTATTGGAAAAGGTGCGGCATTATTTCTCCATCAGAGCGAACTCTGTCTAGGTATCGAACAGGGATATGTGAAGGGCACCTCTGAAAAACGAGATCCGATAATGGCAGAATAAAAAATGGTAAACTCATTGTTTTACAAGCACATTGTCTTTTGCTAATGCACGTGTATTATCTGGTCAAAGGTCTGAATCGAAGCGCTAATAATGAAAAAACAAAATAAAGTCGCCATCCTACTGAATGCCAATAAAGCCTATGACCGCGGGTTAATTTCCGGCATTGGAGAATATATTCAATCGTCGTTTTGTCGGTGGGATGTCTATATTGAAGAGGACTTTTACTCAGATAACAAAAGTATTAATTTAACTAAATACGATGGCATTATTGCCGATTACGACAATCCAGAGACTCCGCACTATTTATCACAAACAGAGTCGATTATTGTCGGCATTGGTAGCTCTTATCACAATGGTGATGATTATCCGTCCATTCCTTACGTTGCGACAGACAACAGTAAAATTATCCAGCAAGCTTACGAGCATCTAAAAGACAAAGGATTACTGCACTTTGGCTATTACGGTTTTCCCGTGTGTGAACATTGGCGTTGGTCAGTCGAACGTGAAAAAGCCTTCGTGGAGCTGATTGAAAAAGAAGGCATGCAGTACAGTATCTATCGCGGTTTAGCCCCGCTAAATTGCCATTGGGAAGCTGCCGCAGAAGGCTTGGCTAACTGGTTGAAATCGTTAACCGAACCTACCGGAATCATTGTCGCCACCGACGCAAGAGCAAGACAACTTTTGCAAGTAATCGATGAATTAGGCATTCCGATCCCAGAACACCTTGCGGTTGTCGGCATTGATAACGAGGAAGTCACCCGTTACCTTTCGCGCATTCCGCTCTCATCGGTTGAACAAGGCGTTCGCACTATGGGATACCAAGCAGCGCAAATGCTCGACACCCTACTCAATGGTGAGCCACTTGAGCACGACCGAGTGATCGTGCCGCCAGAGAAAGTCCATGCGCGCCTTTCAAGTGACTATCGCTCAGTGAAAGACCCTGATGTGATTCGGGCACAACACTATATTCGCCTCAATGCCAGCAAAGGACTCAAAGTCGAACAGGTGTTGGACTATCTGCACGTGTCCCGCTCGCATTTAGATAATAAGTTTAAACAAGCACTGGGCTATTCCATTCACCACGAAATTCACACCAACAAACTCAATAAAGCGTTAGAACTGCTCAACCACACTAAGCTCAGTATTGCGGAAATCAGTAAAGCCTCCGGCTACCCTACGGTGCAATATATGTATGCCATCTTTAAAAAAGAATTTGATCGAACCCCAAATAGCTTTCGCGAAGAATAGCTGAACAATAACTAGGGTATCTGAGGCAAGAAATCGACCATTTTTATTCCTCGACTGTCGCCATTAAAAAAACAAAACCCTCTCTATCACAAAGCAACAGAGGGGGTTTTATAGAATGGATTCAATGAGTAATCCTTCGCTCACAAGAACCTAATAGATATTCTCTTTTGGGCTACATCACACCAACCTGGGTCGCTTTAGTTCGCAAGGCAAAGACCTGAGCCAAAACGATGTAGCTGACGCTGGTAGCAATGATGCCCACCAGCGGTGGCATCCATGGGGAAAGATAAGCACAGGTTGAACCGATAACATAAGCCGCTAAACCCACCCAGTGATAATTAGGTAGCGTGACACTCGCCAGTTTTGGCAGCTCGCCGCGATACACAAACCAATAGGATGTCATGATGACCGCGCCAATCGGCGGAATAAACGTGCCTAACAAAACCAGAAATGGAATCAGATAGTTATACATACCGAGCACAGCCAAGACGGTACCGATTGCCGCGCCGACAAGGGTAATGGTGCGTCTTTTGTCACTGCGCAGCAAATTACAGCCCGCAGCTGCAAAGTTGTAAATGGTGTTGTCTTGGGTCGTCCAAAGATTGGTAAACAGCATGGCGATAGCTAAGAACAGAAATCCTTGAGCCACCAGCACATCAACAATATCCGCATGTTGATAGATTAAAGCGCCATACGCGCCAATAAAGACCATCAGCCCATTACCCAAGAAGAACGCGATTAACGTTGCTATCACGGCTACTCGTCCCGATTTGGCAAAGCGGCTCCAATTGGTCGCTTGGGTAGCGCCACTGATAAAGGTGCCAATCACCACGGTAACCGCGGCGCTCATTGTCATACCAGAGGTAGGTTCGATACCAAACAGCGCGACCAAACCGCCTACATCGACTAAGCCGCGATAGAAACTGATCGCGATAAAAATCAGCATCAAGGGCACCGATATTTTGGAAAGAATATCGATCGCTCGATAGCCAATAAACGCAGAGATACAGAAACCAAAGCCAAACAGAATCATTAAAGGAAGTTGCCAAGATTTATCAAGATTCAACAGCGTCGTCAGAACAATCGCGATGGTCGCCACACCCCACGCATACCAACCAATTTGAGTAAATCCCAACACAAAATCCGCTAATCGGCTGCCCTTTTCACCAAAACAGTAGCGGCCCAATAACACCGTATTTAACCCTGTTTTGTACGCGATCCACCCTAATGCTGCGGCGTAGATGCCCAAAATAAGGTTACCCACCACAATAATCAGCAGCAGCTGATCAAATGAAAAAGCGGTACCGATACTGCCTCCTGCCCACATGGTGGCGGTATAAAAAGTGAATCCGAGTAGAATCACGGCCATCGATAACATCCCTTTACGATGGTTATTCGGCACTTCACTTAATGGAAAATCCGTGTCTTGGTGCATAGTCAACGCTCCTGCGCATATATAGATTATGCAACCTAGTTACAAAGAGTATGCCAATCCCAATCAGGGTCAAAACGGGAGCTTCGGGGAAAAAACTCCACAACGACGAACCAATTTAGTGCATCTAGGTGCTTATTGATTCATCTTGGTGAAGTGCAGATGATGAACAGTTTAAGGTTTAGGGTTAACACCTCACCTGCACTTTTGAGCCTTACTCGAGGAAAGCGTCTAACGCTTCTGTCGGTTGCTTAGTATTGGGATTCCAAGCACCCCATGTGTAACCTTGCCAGTTGTAGGCTTCTGGTTCCCAGTACATCACGCCAATGCCTTTGCCACTTTTCACGCTGCGCACTTTTTTGATTACATCAGCGACAATGGTTTTGGCCTCAGCATCATCCCATGGCACGCCGACTTCGGTGATCATCACTTCGGAACCATAGCGGCTTACCATGTCGTTAAGGTTAGATAAGCAAGCAGCGGTTGCCTGCTGCCACGTCATATTGGTCACGCTACGCGGGTACATCGAAGCACCAATCACATCCCATTGCGAGCCATTGTTTTTTAGCCCATCAAAGATCCAACGAAATACGCTGTTATCTTGGCAATTAGCCAGATGCACAATGATCTTGGCGTTAGGAAAGACCTCTTTTGCGGCATTACGGCCGCTATTAAATAACCACGCAAAGTTACGCATGTTGCTCGATGCCATGCCGTCGTTCCACAACATACCATTGTTGGTTTCATTACCAATTTGAATCCATTTAGGAGTGATTCCCGCAGCCTTAATCTGCTCTAGCGAATCGCGAGTGTAAGACCAAACACGGTCCATCAAGCTATTGAAATCGAGACTGCTCCACGCGTCTGGTTTCCATTGATTGCCGGGATCCGCCCACGTATCGCTGTAATGAAAATCGATCATCACGTCCATTCCCGCCGCCTTGGCCCACTGCGCTTTAGTGATGACATCCGCAAGCGAATTATAATAACCATCGCTCGGATTAACCCACACCCGCAGTCGCACTGCGTTCATCCCGTGATCACGTAATATCGACAGCACATCTTGTTTATATCCCCAATCGTTATAAAAGGTATAACCGCTGTCTTCCATTTGTGTTAACCAGCTAATATCAGCTCCTTTTACAAAGGCAAGCGTTGGAGTAGCAACCGCAATCAAATTCGCTAATAAAGCGCATTTTATGTATTTATTCATGGTGAACATCCTCAGACTGAATGAAATAACCTAGACTCAATAATCCGGCCATTAATTTATGATTTTTCAATATCACTTATTTGCCTGATAACCCTATCTCATCCCATTTTGAGCGTCAGATTTCACCTCACAATTACATCAGCCAACGTAATTGAGTTTTTTATTTTTAAATCAACATCAATAACGCATAGTAAATATTTACTCATTCTCTTTTGCGCGATCACAAAAAGCAGCCATGAAAAATCGATCATAAAAAAGCACCCATGGCAGTGGGTGCTTTCATTGAGATTAGGATTGAAAAAGCTTAATGCGAAAGAATTACCACCAAGCTTCAAATTGCGCACCGTAAAAGATGTCATTATCTTTGGTGCTATTTTTAAAGTAGGTACCTTCTTCATCTTTAAAATAAGAGACAAAGAAGCGTAATTCTGGGCGAGATAAGAACTCTTTACCAATGGTAAAGGCATGAGCCAACGTGATTTTTTCACCACCAGTTTTGGTTTCACTGCCACTGGTCCACGATTTCTTATCTTTAAAATAGCCGAGCTCTAACATGGTTTTGTTGTAGTTTGACCAGCTATAAGTTGGGCGCATCACAACCGATAATAGGTTTTCATCGTCGACGTAATCACCGTGATCTTGCGCGTAACCGTAAGTAATAACGTGGTCAATCAAGAAGTTCTCAGTTACTTTAAAATCACCGGTGTTAATTAAGCGGTAACCTTTAGCGCTGTTCACATCACCACTCCAAACATCGTACCAGCCACCGCCTTGCGAAATCATATTTTGCGCTAGGCCCTTAGTACCATATTGGAATACGGTTTTGTTATAACCACGATTAAAGCTTTGGCTCAATTGTGCGGTGAACATAAAACCATTATCGAAATCAAGCGAGTCGACATCGTCTTGCTCATCAGTAGGATTGACCACCGCGTAAGCTAGCGCAACTTCTGCCCATGCGCCATCCCATGGTTTTAAGTTTGAGTAACGCGCATCAAGATAATAGATGTTGAGATCATCGCTAGAAACCGCGTCATCAATGTCATCATCACCACGCACCACGGCAAGTGACACCGTACCAGGACCCGCATTTAGCCCTTCAATACCGGCGCCATAGCCAGAAATATTCAAGAATTTGGTATCGATAATGTGCAAATCTTGGCGTTGATAAAAGCGTTTACCCGCCCAGATGGTCGCCTCTGGCGCATCAGGGATATAACCTTTGATTTTCAAAGCCGCTTGTTTGATACCAAACTCCGCTTCACCAGAATCAGAACCGGAAGTTTTCTCGGTTTCCATGTTGCCATCCGACTCCATTGAAAACATGGTATCGAGATACATACTGTGGTCATCTTGGTTAAACAGCTCTTGGCCTAAACCAATTTCTGCATAAGTATCAAACTCGTTACCCAAACGACCTAATAAATTTTTGTGAAATTCATCACCACGTTGTAGGCCACCACCACTGCCTGCAATCCCTGTCCCAGCACGGACATAGCCATTAAAATCGACAGCGAAAGCAGAGCTTGAAGCCATGGCCACGCACAGTGCTAGATAGAGAGGTCTGCATTTTTGTTTCATGTTATTTTCCTTTTGTTATCGTTATTGCTTTTAATGATTGGGTAAATCATGGGTAAAGCGGTCCCTCAAGAATTATCTCGATTTCCATAACTTATTATTTCAGTCGAGAGCAAACAGGGAGGCAGTATTGCTCCTATCGACGAAATAGAGTTCAACAAAATAATTGGAGAGGGGCGCTTTTACTTTTTTACTTCACTATCTGAATATTCCTATTTTTTGATACACAACTACTTGATATAAAATTTCCCTTCACACCATTATCAACATTGCCACACAAGACAAATAATAATGGCGGCTATTTCTCTTGCGCTAACACAACAACTTCGTAAGGTTTTAATACCAATAAGTTGTCTGTGATTACTTTATTATGAATCAGGTCAACGTACGGGTGTTGTTTCAAGGCAACACTCTGCTCGCTATTTAAAAAGTTCATGACAAAGAGATACGCTTTATTACCTTGCTCACGCGTGGTAATCGAAATACCTAACGGCACCTCATCAAGAGGCTTCGCAATATTGTGGGTTAACACCAATTGACGATAAAACGCCCGATAGAACTCCACATCATGGCGTGCTGCCACATAATAAGCGCTGCCTTGACCATGTTGATTTACGGTTAAGCAAGGCGTTGCTGCGAACAGATCGCTTTGGTAATTCGCCACCGCTAGCGCCGTTTCCAAGTGCAGATGTTCGCACAGATGTTTAGCTTGGTAATGAGCCTGCAAATTCAATGCATTGCCAGAGATCGTTTGGCAATCCACTCGCTCATCATCATAGAGTGAATCAATCTCTTCCGCCCAAATACCAAAAGTACGGCGCAAAGGACTGTCACTGCCACCCGGGAAACCGCCAAGGAAACACAAATCTGTTTCGTTGACGATGCCGGTCCAGTAGGTTGCAACCAACACACCACCGCTCTTAACAAAGCTTTCCAGACGCTCTGCCACTCCGGGCTTAATGAGGTAAAGCATCGGTGCGACCACCACTTTGTAAGGCGTGAAATCACTCAGCTGCTCAATGATGTCGCAGTTAATCCCCTGCTCCCAAAAGCCGCGATAATGCTCAGACACTACTTGCTCGTAGTAGAGCCCCTGATTACGCGGGCCAGAGGCATCATCCATCGCCCAACGGCTCTCCCAATCAAACACGATCGCCACTTGCGATTGCGTTTGACTGCCACACACGTCACCCAGCGCGGCCAGTTGTTCACCCAGTTTGGTCACTTCACGCCCCGTACGAGTATCCGCATGACCAACATGATCGATTACTGCACCGTGGAATTTCTCCACCGAGCCACGACTTTTACGCCATTGGAAATACTGCACTGAGTCAGAACCGTGCGCGACCGCCTGCAGCGACGACAAGATGTGCATGCCGTTTTTCTTGAGTTTGGTGATCGGCTGCCAGTTGGTTTGACTTGGCGTCGACTCCATCAATAAAAACGGTTGCTGCTTCATGGTACGCATCAAGTCATGATACATAGCCGTGTAGCTCGCTAGCTCCAACTCATCAGCATCACGATGCCACAGTGGGTAGTTATCCCAAGAGACCACATCGATGACGTCTTTGAGTTTCCAATAGTCGTAATCGTAGAAATACTCCATAAAGTTGGTGATCACCGGCAAGTCGGGATTACACGCTTTCAGTGGCTCGATTTCATGCTGGCAGAACGCGACAACACAATCGGTTCGAAAACGTTTCCAGTCCAAGTTCAAGCCATGCAAAGAGTTTTCTCCCTTTGGCGATGGCGATTCAATTTGCGACCAATCACTAAAGGTATGACTCCAAAACGCCGTCCACCACTGCTGATTCAGATTATCCAACGTGCCATAACGTGCTTTTAGCCATTCACGAAAATGACTTTGGCAGGTCTCACAATGGCATTCGCCGCCGTATTCATTGGAGATATGCCAACCAATCACCGCAGGGTGATGGCTGTAACGTTCAGCTAATTTACGGTTGATAATGCCAACTTTGGTCAAATAGTTAGGTGAGTTATAACAGTGGTTATGACGTTCACCATGCAACTGTTTTACCCGGTTTTTATCGACACGTAACACATCGGGATAACGCTGTGACAACCATGCCGGACGCGCCCCGCTTGGCGTTGCCAAAAAGGCCGAAATCCCATTTTGCGCGAAGCGATCAAGCACGCCATCTAACCATTCAAAGTGAAACTCACCTTCTTTGGGTTCTAGCGCTGCCCAACTGAAAATACCCACAGACATAACATTACAATGCGTCTGCTTCATCAGTTGAATGTCTTGTTCCAAAATATCCGGACGATCAAGCCATTGCTCCGGATTGTAATCCGCTCCGTGGAGGAAAGAGTGGACATTTGGAATCACTGAACTGAACTGCGACATGAAGTTCTTCCTTAATGTGAATTAAATACTTGCATAGAGGGTAATGTGTTGCCTTGAAAATCGAATAACGCCTGATTTTCCCAAGAGTTACCTTCGGCCCAATGGTCTTGGATGTAATCCATCCCAGCATTGGTTGCCCAAGTTGCCCCTTTTACTGGTAGCCATTCAGGCTCCCAATACACGATACCAAGCCCCATTTTGTTCGGGAGATTGTTAAGCATCATCATGATGTCATTGATAAAATGCGCTTGGCCGTTAACCGAGATCGGATACCCTTCAATCGGCTTACTTTCGGCATAACCGTTCGCTAATGAATCGCCGTTTTTGCTGGTAAAAGGGAACGAAGTTTCGACCAGCATTACCGGTTTGTGATAACGGGCAATCACATCGTTTAAGTTCTCTTGCACTTTATCCATCGGACCGTGCCAGAACGGGTAATAAGACATACCAATCACATCGTATTGCACCTGGCGTTTGGTAATTTCATCGAACCACCAACGAAAGGCACCGTTATCACCTGCTTTGGCTAGATGAAGCATCACGGGAATGGTGTCGCCCGTTGGCGTGTTATCACGCACCCCTTTGATCCCCGCTTTAAGCAACTGCGCTAGACGATCAAACTCTTTGCCATCGCCGCCCCAACTCTTACCATCTGGCCACAACATGCCACTGTTGAGCTCGTTACCCACTTGCACCATATCGGGCACAACCCCCGCCTGACGATGGGCTTTCATCACTTGGTCGGTGTAGTCATACACCTTGGTCACCAGCTTATCGAATGGCAGTTTTTCCCAACTTTGTGGTTTCATCTGCTTGCCTGGGTCGGTCCAAAAGTCGCTGTAATGAATATCGAGTAGATATTTCATTCCATGGGCATGAGCGCGTTTGCCCAGTTCAATAGCGCGATCTAAGGTGGAGTTACCGCCGCCAAACGCTTTATGGTCTAGTGATTGTGGATTCACCCACAAACGAGCACGGATGTAGTTGATGCCGTGCGCCTGCATAATGGTGATCGCATCTTCTTGCTTGCCTTGGTCATAATATTTGGCGCCTAACGCTTCCAATTCAGGCAACATCGACACATCCATCCCCTTGATGAAATCAGGACGAACTTTGGCTGGAGCAATCACATAACTGTTGGTCTCTGCTGCTGGATTTGCGTTGCCAACCTCCGTCGATTGACAACCGGTGAGCACAACACTTAAACCCAATACTGCCCACGCTAAATGAGATACTTTCATGATGTAATTCCTTATAAACCTCAAGTACGACTTAACCTTTGGTACTGCCGGCAGTCAGTCCTGAAACGAAATATTTTTGCAATGATAAATAGAGCAACGCCACTGGGATGGAGATGAGCACTGCGCCTGCAGCATACGTGGTGTAACTCGCGCCCATTTTTTCCACGACCAAGTTATACAGCCCGATGGGCAAGGTGTAGTTTTCTGGCGAGCGCAATATTGTGGTCGCCAAAATGAAGTCACCCAATGGTCCTGTGAAAGAGAACAGCGCAACCACCGCAATAATCGGTTTGGATATTGGCAAGATGATCTCGATAAAGATGCGAAAATGCCCTGCTCCATCCATTTTGGCTGACTCATCCAAATCCTTGGGAATGGCATCTAAGTAGCCTTTCATCAGGTAGGTGTTCATTGGAATCATGCCGCCTACGTAAACCAATACCAACGCAAGATGGCTATTAATCAACCCCAGCATCTGCGCCAACACAAAGATCGCAATTAACGCCGAGAACTGTGGAATCATCTGCAACAATAAAAACAGCATCAGTCCATTTTCACGGCCTTTAAAGCGAAAACGCGAAAAGGCATACGCGGTACAGCAAACACTTATCAAGGTAAGAACCATGGTCAACACGCTGATTTTTAAGCTGTTCCAATACCACTGCAGATACGCCACACGATCATTGGCAAACAAGGTGGCGTAGTGCGCCAAGGTCGGATGCTCAGGGATAATCGAATCCCCCATAATGCTGTTACCGGGATAAAACGATGCACCAACTGTCCAAATCAATGGATAAATAATGATCACGCACACCACAAAAATCAGTAAGTAACTTAAGGTCAACCGAATTCGCTTACTGCGTTTAATACTCGTATTCATCACGACTTACCTTCTTTCTGATTTAAATGAGCTGGTCATTCTGAACTGCCACAACGCAATGCCGACCACAAAGATGGAGAGCAACAAAGTAATGGCCGAAGCAATCGAATATTGCGATGAAGACATGGTCAGTTTGTAAATCCAAGAGACCAAGATATCCGTACCACCTGCATTACTGCCTATCACCGCTGGCTCACCATTGTTAAACAGATAAATAATGTTGAAGTTATTGAAGTTAAACGTGTATTGAGTGATCAAAATCGGCGCAATTGAGTACAAAACCAAAGGCAAAGTAATGGTGCGCAGCTGTTGGAACTTGCTCGCGCCATCCATGGTGGCAGCTTCATATAAGTCGCCAGGAATCGCTTGTAACACCCCAGTGGTCATGGCAAACACGAACGGAAAACCCAACCACGTTTGAATCATGATTAACGCCGTTTTAGTCCAGAATGGATCGGTCAGCCAAGGCTTAGGATCGATGCCAAAGAAGTGCAAAATAACGTTATTGATGACCCCAAAGGTGTCGTTAAACATCCCAGTAAAAATCAAAATCGTCACAAAGCCAGGAACAGCCCAAGGCAAAATAAAAATCGTGCGAATCAGTGGCTTGAATTTCAGATCTTTTTGGTTGACCAAAATCGCCAATAATATCCCGACAGAGCATTGCAACGTGGTGGCTAATAACGTCCACACCACGGTCCATTGCAATACATCCACAAAGGTATTGCGCCATAAATTGACTTTAAAAATATTGATAAAGTTTTTAAGCCCCACCCAATCGACCAATTTCGCTGGTGGCGTGTTGTACAAGTTATAGTTAGTGAAACCGATTGCAAAGCCAAAAATAATCGGGAAAACCACCACAAATACCAACAAAATAAATGCGGGCGTTGTCATCAAATATGGGAAGCCAGCTTCCACAATATTACGAAACTGCTTGCGTACAGAATTCAGCTCTTGCCCTTCATCACGCAACTTACCATTGTGATAAGCATCAATAATGCTCAGAGCATAAATTAATAACCCAAACGCCCCAATAATGACGGAAATAATCCCGCCAGCCAGAAGGAATATTGAGTTATCCTCGGGCAATTTTTCGCCAAGAGTAATCAGACCCCACAGCCCATGCTGTAAAAAGTCATGACTTACCCCAACAAAACTGAATAAAAATATAAAGAAGGCTCCACCTTTCGCAAATTGACGATTATAAAACTGACCAAAGCCAGGAATAACACCCAATAACGCGGCAATAAAGCGGTGAGAGCTTGCCCTCTCACCGTGTGTAGAGGAATCTCCATATAACTCAGACATAACCAACCTCCGCGTCTAAACGCTGTGCGAATAAAACATAGTAATCTGAATCATGGCGGGGAAATTAATTCCCCATCATGGCGTGGTTAGCCTCTATTTGCATATTAATGGCATTCACTGCGCCATCTAATGCCGCTTTTGGTGCCTGTTTGCCAGTCGCAATTAACTGCAACGCATTATTGGCTGGGTTCCAAACTTCATTCATTTCTGGAATCGATGGCATTGAGGTAGCGCGAGCGGATTGAATTGCCACCGCGCGAGCACCTTCGTTATTTTTGATCACAGGATCGTCCACCAAGGCTTTGAGCGCAGGAACTTCACCGGTTAACACAAAACGACGTTTCGCGTTGTCATAGTTGTTGATGAACTCAATGTATTTCTCTGCTAACTCTTTGTTTTTAGAGTAGTAAGAAATGCTGTAGCTCTTCACGCCCATGAATGACCCCATCGGCTTGCCGTTAGGCAACATTGGCAGTGGCGCTACCCCATAGTTGATACCTGCCTCTTCATACGGTTTGAACGACCATGGCCCAGTTTCAACAATGGCAGCACGTTTTGAGGTAAACAACGAGTCAATCGCATTCAAGCCGTTGTTGCCCACAATCCCGGTTGGGAATAGTCCATCATGGTAAAATTTCTGAATGTATTCAGCACCTTTTACCGCGCCTTTGGTATTAAGCAGAATCTTTTCAGAATCGTATGAGCCATCGGCTTTCTTCGCGAACACATCGCCGCCCATACCATTTAAAATGCCATAGGTGTAATAGAGCTCATCCCATTTCGCGATAAAACCGTATTTACCCTCGGCTACAAATTTCTTCGACAAATCGTAAATGCCATCCATGCTATCGGGCAATTTAGGCACTAAGTCTTTGTTGTATATCATTACGATGGTTTCCACTGATTTTGGAATACCATACAGTTTGCCTTGGTACGTCAGAGCATTTAGTGACGATTGGGTAAAGGTATCTAACACCTTCTGCGGTACGGTCAGTGGGGTAATTAAACCTTGAATAACCGCACCACCAATCTGGTCATTAGGAATAAGGATGACATCTGGGCCAGTGCCTGCTGGGCCATCCATACGTAATGCTTCAATCTGACCACCATAAGGCAGCTCTTTTACTTGAACATCGACATCATTTTGTTGTTCAAATAATTTAACTGCCTCTTCGTTACCTTTGGACTTTTGAATATCTTCCCATATCAGTAACTTATTTTTGGCGAAAACAGATGAAGTCATGAATAAAGATGCAAATATCACAGAATAGCTGATAATATTGTTTTTTCTTCTTAGTTTGTTGTTATTTTTCATATTTCCTCTTGCTTTACGTTATTGGTAGCAGCTAAACTAAATTTACTAAATAAGTTGTCCCGTTCGCTGTATAAAATAATCCTTAGCAAATCCCATTCACTACCAAATTGCTAAGTATTTGTGATCTTAATCAATACTAAACACGCTGCTTGTGATTGGTTTACTAGAAATTAAGTAAATATTTACTAGTCAATGATAAATAAATCACAAATTGAGGATTTTTTATTTATAAATCAATTTTTCTATCAGCATAACGACAACAGGTAATACTATGGCTTCTATCAATCTTGCTGAACTCACCAAACGTTTTGGTGATACAGAGACTATTCATAACGTAAACCTTGCGATTGAAAACGGTGAATTTGTGGTGTTTGTCGGCCCTTCTGGCTGCGGCAAATCGACCCTACTAAGAATGATTGCTGGTCTGGAAGATATCAGCAGCGGCGAACTGAAAATCAACGGCCAAGTGATGAACGATGTTCCCCCTTCACAGCGTGGTGTCGCAATGGTGTTTCAGTCCTATGCGCTTTATCCGCACATGTCGGTGAAAGACAACATGGGCTACTCGCTCAAAGTAAAAAAAATGCCTAAAGCCGAGATCGACAAAAAGGTAGCACTGGTAGCTAAAGCGCTGCAACTTGAAGCCCTACTCGATAGAAAACCCGCGCAACTTTCTGGTGGTCAGCGCCAACGTGTCGCTATTGGCCGCGCCATCATTCGCGATCCTGAAGTATTTTTGTTCGATGAACCGCTCTCCAACCTAGATGCAGAGCTGCGCGTTGAAATGCGTCTGCACATTGCGAAACTGCACAATGATTTGAAAGCCACTATGGTTTACGTTACTCACGACCAAGTTGAGGCGATGACCTTAGCGGATAAAATCGTGGTATTACGCGATGGACGCATTGAACAAGTGGGTTCGCCAATGGAGCTTTACTATCATCCACAAAACCTGTTTGTCGCTGGTTTTATTGGCTCTCCCAAAATGAACTTCATTAACGCGAAATGTGTTAGTTGGCATGAAGATGCGCTGGTGCTCGATACCGGATTTGGCAATGCCCACATGACCTTACCGATTCACGTTGCACCAATGAACCCAGGTGAACCCATCACCCTAGGTATTCGTCCCGAGCATCTATCGCAAGAAGAGAATCAGATTAAGTTCTCGTTTGATACCGAAGTGATTGAACGCCTAGGCAGCAGTACGTATGTGTTTGGCCAGTGTTGCGGCATCGATAACTTTAAGTTCCTTTGCCAAGGGGATTGCACCTTTAAATCCAATACCACATTGGCACTTTATACCTCAGCCGATCAAATCCATCTCTTTGATAAAGAGGGTCAAGCTTTGGTGGAGAAAAAATTTAGTAAAGTTGGCTAACTCATCGCTTTTTAAGGGAATTGGTTAGGGTATGTTACCTATCCTAACCTCCCTCAGTGACCAAAAGTTGTACCGTTTACTGAACATCACGGTTTATTTGTATAGAGGGTTACCTTTGACCACGCTAAAAGATATCTCCATTCGTACCAATGTCTCGACGTCTACGATCTCTCGGGTCATTAACCAAGACCAAACTTTGTCTATTTCTGAGGCAAAGCGGCATGAAATTCTCTCCACAGTGGAAAAACTTGGCTACGTTTCGCCAAAGCAACGCAAAGCCAAGCAGGCGGATCCACAGTTGCACACCAGCGACGACAGCGCCCATCCGCTCGAATTGGTAATGGTGAATTTTCTCGACCCAGTGCGCGAAATTTCCGATCCCTACTTCACCTCCATTCGTGTGGGGATTGAAAATACCTGTTTCAAAAACAAAATTGCCGTGCGTACCATTCGCCGCGATATGATTGAAAAAAGTGCTCATTTGTTGAGTAAACCCAAAGCGGTTATCGCTGTTGGCCATTTCAATCAGCGCGAAATAGAGCTGCTCTATCAATACAATCAGAACCTGATTTTTGTTGATTCAAATCCACTTGGAATCAAAACCGATTCCGTCCTTTTTGACCGCTATGCCGCCGCACGTGAGTTAGTCAACTTAATCATCGCCAGTGGCGCTAAATACCCGGCATTTATTGGTAATGATGAATCGCGGCTGCATGTGTTTCGCCAGCTAATGCAAGAGCGCAACCTTTATCACGCTGAGCACTGTGTGGTGAGCAAAGAGTTTTGTATTGAATCTGGCTATCAAGCCATGTCGCAAATATTGGATACCGAGCATCAGCCCGACGTGGTGTTTGCCGCAACCGATGTGGTTGCCATGGGGGTTTATCGAGCTATTTATGAGCGCGAGTTGAGTATTCCTAACGATATCAAAGTGGTGGGAATGAACGATATTTCCACTTCTGCGCACATGAATCCTAGCTTATCAACCATGCGACTCTACCCAATGGAAATGGGCGAAACCGCCGTTGAGCTGTTTCTTGAACTGATCCACGGTAGAAAAGTGAAAAAGATGGTGCATCTTGGCTACGATTTTATCCAGCGGGAGAGTTTTTAAGTCTCCAGTTATCAATACCTTAAAGAGAATTTGCCAATGCATGCTTTTTGCTCTGTACGATAGAGCGAGAGCATGTTTGGCAAATCTCACCTCATGTACACAATAACAAACCCAGCTAAAGTCACTCGCCACATTGAAAACGCATCTTAGATTATCAACCCAGACCTCATAGGTGATATGAGCTCACCTTCCATTATCATTGCTATGGCTAACCTCGATAATGTCTTTTCGATAGCAGGACGCGCCGATAACGATTGAAGCGTCACTGCTGCGCCATAACATAAACCAAGAGGATTTGGCTGATTTATGTCCCGCTCTGACACAATGGTCGACGCACCACACCATTTGCTCTCGCTAGGCAAAATTTTACTGTTCGCCATCACTGGCGGGCTTGCGGTCGGTAATCTTTACTGGGCACAACCACTGCTGGTAACCATTGCCGCCACTCTCGACGCTCCAGTGCAATTGATGGGGGGATTAATTACCGCCACACAAATCGGTTATGCCCTCGGGATTTTACTGATAGTACCTTTAGGCGACTCACTGAACCGCAAGCGGCTGATTCCCTCGGTCATGTTGTGCTCTGTTGTGGCGCTTCTTCTATGCGCCAGCGCCAATAGTTTTATCTCGTTGGCTATTGCTATGGCGTTACTGGGATTGACTACGGTGTCTGGTCAATTAATCACACCGCTTGCCAGCGAATTAGCACCACCGGATCAACGAGGCAACATCGTTGGAATCATTGTATCCGGTATACTGACAGGCATTTTGTTGTCGCGATCGATTAGCGGTTTGGTCGCGGATGTTTTTGGTTGGCGGGCTATCTATTTCGCCGCCGCACTCACTATGCTACTACTCTCCATCGCCCTTTATCGGGCAATACCGCAGCAAAAGCCCAAACCCCAGGTTGCCTATTTTTCCTTATTGGTTTCGGTTATCACCACCGTTCGCACCTACCGCGCTGCTCAGATCACCTTGCTGATTGGTGCTTTGTCTTTCTTTGCCTTTTCAACCCTGTGGACCGGCATCACTTTTTTACTTAGCGCTTCACCGTTTGAGTATTCATTAAGTCAAATCGGCATGGTCGGTTTAGTAGGACTTGCTGGGGCCTTAGTTGCTCGCAAAGTGGGAGGATTACACGACCGAGGTCAGAGTTATCAAGGCTTACTTATCGGTTTAGGATTGGCGATTTTTGCCCTGCTTATGACGTTTTTTCGTCCGGACTCTATCTACGTTCTATTGGTGGCTATTTTGGTCTTCGATGTAGGCATTCAAATGCTCAACGTCCTCAACCAAACACGCCTGCTGACCATCGCGCCGCATGCAAGAAATCGCCTCAACACCGCTTTTGTTTCCTGCAACTTTGTTGGCGGCGCAATAGGTTCCGCTCTTGCTGGCCTGCTCTGGAATAACGGCGGCTGGAAAACATTAACACTCACCTGTCTTAGCGCATTGATCGTCGCGTTGATTCTGGTGACCAGCAGTCGAAAATGGCTGAGCACGGTGACGGGGCATGACAAGTAGGCTGTGAACCTGATTAATGAGCATCACTCAATAATGAATGAAAATATTGGCTATTATCGGTTGGTGATTAGGTTGATAGGCTGGCGTCAATCAAATTCTATTTTCTAATTTTATCCACTTGAGAGGGAATACGGTGTCAGTCACTATTCAACACGTCATTGAGGGGTTTACCAACCGCGAATTAGACACACCAGAGCGACAAGCATTCGCCAACCAACTGTTTCAAGAAGCCATTCAAATCTGCATGGAACTCAATTGCCAATACCACACGCCAGAACAGCTGATCACCATCATGTCACGTTTAACCGGTAAACCCGTTGATGAGTCATTTCGTTTGTTTCCCCCGTTCTACACCGACTTTGGAAAAAACATCTCGATTGGCACGGATGTTTTCATTAACTCAGGTTGTCATTTTCAAGATCAGGGCGGGATTACCATCGGAGATCATTCATTGATTGGGCATAAAGTGGTGCTAGCAACCATCAATCATGATCTCAACCCAACCAATAACCGAATAAATCACTATGCCCCGATCCACATTGGGCAACACGTCTGGATAGGCTCAAATGCCACCGTGTTGCCAGGCGTCACTATCGGTGATTGGGCGGTGATTGCTGCAGGTGCAGTTGTAGCCAAAGATGTCCCCGCTTATACCGTCGTCGGTGGTGTTCCCGCCAAAGTACTCAAAACAGTTGAGAGCGCAGAGCATTTTTGATCGATGCCAAAGGGCTTAGCATGCTGAGCCCTAAATCTGTTTAAAACAGGGGTTACTTTCCCTGATAACGAAGTGTGTTTACCAATGCATGAAAAGCCGGAGAATCCTGCCTGCGGTGTGGATAATATAAATAGTAACCATCAAAATAAGGACACCAGTCGAGCAGAAAAGCGACCAGTTTTCCTTGCTGTAAGTACTCCTCGACATAATACTCTGGCAAATAGGCAATCCCTATCCCATCTAAAGCCGCAGCGAGAACATGCGGATTGCTGTTCGCAGTGTATTGACCTTTCACTTTTAAATTAAGCTTCTTATCCCCTTTTTGAAATTCCCATGCGTATAAACCACTTTTATCTGAGTAGCGAATATTAATGCAGTTATGACTTAGCAAATCTTCTGGTTTTTTAGGTGCACTGTGGTTACGTAGATACTGCGGAGAAGCCACCACAACCTGTCGCCAATCTGGGCTGATTTTTACAGCAATCATGTCATTATTGAGGTCTTCACCTAACCTAATGCCCGCATCGAAGCGATCTTTCACAATATCGGTCAGGGTGTAATCCACTGAAATCTCAATGTTAACCTCGGGATATCGGCTTAAAAAACGAGGCAACTTAGGCTGGAGAATATACTGTATAGCATCATCTGCAGCGGTGATGCGAATATTGCCCGCAGGTTTATCTTTGAGTTCATTGAGCCTTAGAATGGCATCATCGACCTT
Organism: Vibrio porteresiae DSM 19223; assembly: GCF_024347055.1. Lineage (NCBI taxonomy): Bacteria > Pseudomonadati > Pseudomonadota > Gammaproteobacteria > Vibrionales > Vibrionaceae > Vibrio > Vibrio porteresiae. The sequence continues at coordinate 1,648,451 of NZ_AP024895.1, read as the reverse complement.
CTCAAACAAAGGTGTTAAGTCGTCAATGAGCTGCGTCCCCGCCTCGGTTGGCGAGACGCTTCGAGTGGTTCGAGCAAATAGCCTCACCCCTAACCGCTCTTCTAGCATTTTCAGTGTATGGCTTAAAGCCGATGGGGTAACTCCGAGTTCGGCAGCGGCTTTGGTTAAGCTGCCGTGACGTGCAATCACAAGAAATGCTTTTAATTCATCCAACTTAGCTCTCCTTTTTTCGTCGCCGAAGTATAGCATTCGATATTGCTATCGAGACCTCGTGATTCATGAATATTACTAACAAATGAATGAAATTTTAGACTATTAATCTGCCGCTCTCTATTTGGTAAATTACTCAATGATCAGCAAAAAACAGAAATACCTTACAGAATATATAGTTAATTTTTTCAATACCTTAATTCTAAATTCACCAAAAAAATCTCGCTAAATCGTCACCTAAAATCGCTTAACTTTTTTGTTTGCATCCGAATCATCAACGTCTAATTAACAACACTGCAGAGGAACACTATGGCTCAACACTATATTCCACCCCAAGTTTGGTCGATTGAACTCGATGATGACAAAACAATCAGCGCAGCTAATCGCCCAACTTCAGGGGCTCGATTTGAGCAACCGCTGCCCAAAGGGATACATGCATTACAGCTCTACTCAATGGGAACGCCGAACGGGCAGAAAGTCACCATTATGCTTGAGGAGCTACTGGCGCTGGGGATTCACCAAGCGGAATATGATGCGTTCTTAATTGCGATTGGTAAGGGAGATCAATTTGGCTCAGGCTTTGTCGATATCAATCCCAACTCGAAAATCCCTGCATTGGTTGACTACTCACAACCTGAACCGATTCCTATTTTTGAATCAGGCCATATTTTGCTTTATCTCGCCGAAAAATTTGACCGTTTGCTCCCTCGCAATTTGATGGAAAAAACTACTGTGTTGAACTGGCTATTTTGGTTGCAAGGATCGGCCCCCTACGTTGGTGGCGGCTTTGGCCACTTTTATTATTTTGCTCAAGAGAAACTGGAGTATCCGATTAATCGTTTCACCATGGAAACCAAACGCCAATTGGATGTTCTGGATAAGCAATTAGCCAAACACCCCTATGTAGCGGGCGAGCACTATAGCATTGCGGATATTGCGATATGGCCTTGGTTTGGCAACCTCGTTTTAGGCAATTTATATAATGCGACTGAATTTTTGCAAGTCAATGATTACCCACATCTTTTGAAATGGGCCCAGATGATCAATTCACGACCAGCCGTGCAAAGAGGACGTATTGTAAATCGCTTGATGGGCGAAGAGTGGGAAAAACTGACCGAAAGGCACTCAGCTTCGGATATTGACCAAGTGTTAAGCAAAAAGCCTCAATAGGCGGTCATCACAACGCAGAAACACGGTATCTATTGGTCACTATTATTGATAACCCAGTATGGAGAAATGGGCATGAATGAAGAGACAGATAAACAGAGAAGAAAAGTATTAAAACTCACAGGAGCGATAGGCATTGGTGCAATGCTCTCAAGCCCTTTCAATGTCTTCGCCAGTGAGCCGAATCGGCGTATTCCATCGCGCGGTTACGCTGCATTTGATGAATCTGGGGTGCTAAAACCTTGGACCTTTGAACGTCGACCAGTGGGCGATAACGATATTCTTATCGACATCAAGTTCGCCAGTATTTGCCACTCCGATATCCACCAAGAAAAGGGGCACTGGGGTAAACAGCAATACCCACAAGTGCCCGGCCATGAAATCGTCGGCATTGTTTCTGCGGTAGGGAAAAACGTTTCAAAATTCAAAGTGGGTGATCGGGCTGGTGTGGGTTGTATGTGCGGAAATCACTATCACCACCATGATACCGATGAAGAACAATACAACGCTGATACTCTATTTACCTATGGTTTCCCTGACGATCGCTCGCCGACTGGCATCACTCAAGGCGGGTACTCCAACAATATCGTGGTCGAAGAAGATTTTGCGGTACACATTCCGCAAAGTGTCAGCTTTCAAGAAGCCGTGCCGCTACTTTGCGCAGGCATTACCACCTACTCACCACTGATGCGTGCCGACATTAAACCCGGCATGAAAGTGGGTGTCGCGGGGATTGGTGGCTTAGGCCATCTTGCCGTGAAAATCGCCGTATCTAAAGGTGCGGAAGTGTACGCGTTCACCACCAGCCCAACCAAAGTCAAAGACATTCTTGCCTTCGGCGCCAAAGAAGCCATCGTGGTTGACGACCTCGCCAAACTCCAGCCATACCATGGTCAACTGGATTATGTCATCTCCACTATCCCTTACGACTTTAACGTTGCTGCCTATGCAGCTGTGGTGAAACCGTACGGAACATTTACGCAAGTTGGGATGCCGATCAATTCAGAAGTCACCATGAGCGCACTCTATTTGGCCTTTTCCCGCGTTAATTTCAATGCGTCATTAATTGGTGGCATGAAAGAAACCCAAGAAGTGGTGAATTACTGCGCCAGCCATAATGTGCTGCCGAATATTGAGATGATCAACGCTAACCAAATCAACCAAGCATGGGAAAACGTTGTCGATAAAAAAGCCCGCTATCGATATGTCATTGATGCGAGCACTTTTTAGTTAGCTAGAAAATAAGGAAGACAGGGAGTCTTCCTTATTTTTTATGACCAAAGCTTTTGATTTTGCGTGATTCGGGCGGAATCGATAATCACATCTCGGTTAATCACCACTGCGCCTGCTATTCGTTACAAAGCCCATTACTTTTTAACCCAATAATTCCATTCAAAATCATTTTTCCCTGATGCTACGTGCCACTGGTATTTGTGAATTTCACTAACAAATAAATCAAATTTGTAGCTATTAATTCCTCGACGCTTGCTTGGTAAAGTCTTTCTCAACGAAGGCAAATACGATGTTTATGAAGCCTCTTTGCTTTTTATTTTCTTAGTGTCAAAAGGTTACTCAATGGAAAACTTCATCTTTCATAATCCGGTTAAAGTGCTGTTTGGCAAAAATCAAATCGCACAAATTAATAACGAAATTCCCCAAGACAAACGTGTCATGATTGTCTATGGCGGCGGCAGTGTGGTGAAAACAGGTGTTCTGCAACGCGTTAAAGATGCATTAGAAAACGACATTGTTTTCGAATTTGGCGGTGTTGAAGCGAACCCTCATTACGAAACATTGATGCGTGCCGTTGAGATCGTAAAATCAGAAAATATCGACTTCTTGCTTGCTGTCGGTGGTGGCTCTGTTATTGACGGAACCAAATTCATTGCTGCTGCAGCAAAATATCAAGGCGATGCTTGGGAAATAGTCAAAAGCTACGGCAATGTTGTGCAAGATGCGCTGCCGATTGGCTGTGTGTTAACTATTGCAGCAACAGGCTCAGAGATGAATAACGTGGCTGTAGTCACCAAAGCGGAAACCAAAGACAAATTGTTCTTTGGCTCTCCTTACGTACTGCCAAAATTCTCGGTTTTAGAGCCAGAAATTACCTTTACGCTGCCTAAAAATCAGACCGCAAATGGTGTGGTGGATGCATTTATCCACATTCTGGAGCAGTACATCACCTACCCGGTTAATGCCAAAATTCCTGACCGTATCGCAGAAGGTCTGCTTAATACGCTAAAAGAAGATGGACCAAAAGCGCTGACCCAACCTGATAACTATGAAGCGCGCGCCAATATTATGTGGTCTGCCACCATGGCATTAAACGGCGTGCTAAGCACAGGCGTTCCTGCCGACTGGGCAACACACATGATCGGTCAAGAAATCACGGGGCTTTATGGACTTGATCATGCCCAAACGCTAGCGATCGTGTTGCCTGCGCTGTGGACTTTCTGCAAAAAAGAGAAATCCGCGAAGCTTGCCCAATACGCAGCTCGTGTATGGGACATCCCAGTGCAAGATGAACTGGCGATGGCGGAAAAAGCGATTGCATGCACTACTCAGTTCTTTGAATCCATGGGGATTAAAACCCATCTATCCGACTATGGATTAGGTGAAGAAATCATCCCGATCGTCGTGGCAAAACTGGAAGAACACGGTCATGTCAATATTGGTGAAAACCAATCCATCACCGCTGAAAGTGCAGCTGAGATCCTTAAACTCGCTCTGTAATCTTAAGAGCAAGAAGCGTTCAGTGATAAGAGTGCTGAACGCTCCTTATCTCACATAAAAACAAGCGGTATACCACCTCTAAAATCCACCCATATTCAGCGACAAGTCACAGCGCATGGATTGCCATGCTCTTTAAAACACCATTACCAATTTTCGAGATATCCATGACAAAACATGAAAAACCAATGCCTTATATGGCGTTGCTCGCCTTTGCCATGACGGGTTTTATCTGCATTATGACAGAAACTATCCCAGCAGGTTTGCTTCCAGAGATAAGCCATGACTTAGCGATTCCACTATCGACAGCTGGCCAGTGGGTGACCGCCTATGCGTTAGGCTCACTGTTTGCCGCTATTCCGTTAACCATTGCGACCCGCGCGTGGTCACGCCGAAATGTTCTGCTCACCACCGTGCTTGGTTTTATTCTATTTAATACCTTAACGGCACTATCAACCAACTTAGTGCTCACTTTCACCGCCCGCTTTTTAGCGGGAGCCTGTGCGGGATTAGCTTGGAGCTTACTGGCCAGTTATGCACGCCGCATCGTCGAGCCATATCAACAAGGCAAAGCGATGGCGATCGCTATGGTGGGCACTCCGATTGCTCTTTCCGCTGGTGTTCCTTTAGGCACTTGGCTTGGGCAAGTTTTGGGTTGGAAATTAACTTTTGATGCAATGTCGATTCTTTCTGCATTGCTGATGATTTGGATCGCTGCGTATGTACCAAATGTCCCAGGACAATCAAAACAGATGAAACTGGAATTTAGCAAGGTACTGCATATTAAAGGGGTCAAACCTGTACTGGCGGTGGTAATGACATGGATGCTTGCGCATAACATCCTTTATACCTATATCGCGCCATTTGTTCAGCCATCGGGAATGAATAGCCATGTGCAGTGGGTCTTGATGATCTTTGGTCTCACCTCTTTAGTCGGCATTGTTATCACTGGGAAATTGATCGACAAATACTTGCGCAAAATGGTGTTGATTTCACTGCTGTGCTTCTTCCTTGTTGCGGTCATTTTCAGTCTATTTATCAAAAGTTCCGATGTCATTCTGATTGGAACCGCCATCTGGGGATTAACCTTCGGCGGCGCAGCCACTCTACTGAATACCGCATTAGCTGATGCGGCAGGTGAATGGGCTGAACTTGCTATGTCCTTAACCGTAGTGAGTTGGAATAGTGCCATTTCCCTTGGCGGAATCGTAGGCGGCGTGCTGCTGCAATTCTATGGTACATCATCACTACCAGTGACGTTAGCTGGGCTACTGTTCGTCAGTTTATTGATTGTAAAAATCAATTCGACGTACGCGTTTCCTCACCGTCGATAAGGCAGTTTTTATCGACAAATACCCACTCGGTTTCACCTTCTTATACAAGATTAAGAGGAACACTCTGGTTATTCGCGTCAATGTGAAACCGTTTATTAACCATCATTCATTATCAATAGAGGTATCTATGCAAAATATTAAAGATAAAGTCGTTGTCATCACTGGCGCTAGCTCTGGTCTGGGCGAAGCGACCGCGAGATTGCTCGCCGCTGAAGGCGCAAAAGTGGTGCTTGGCGCTCGCCGCGCAGAAAAGCTTGAGGTTATCGTAAAAGAAATTGTTGATGCTGGCGGCATTGCAACAGCGGTAACCACTGACGTCAAAAACCATGAAGAGGTTAAAAAACTGGTCGACACTGCAGTAGAAAACTACGGTCGCGTTGATGTTCTTCTTAACAATGCGGGGTTGATGCCACTCGCTCCGTTTGAACGTTTACAAATTGCGGAATGGAACGAGACGATTGATGTCAATATTAAAGGCGTTCTGAACGGTATTGCTGCCGCGTTGCCACACATGCAAGCGCAAAAATCCGGTCACATCATCAACGTTTCGTCTGTATATGGTCACATTGTCTCTCAAGGTGCGGGGGTTTACTGCGGTACTAAATGGGCAGTTCGCGCGATTTCAGAAGGCCTTCGTCAAGAAGTGAAACCTTACAACCTGCGCACCACCATCATCTCTCCTGGAGCGGTCAATACTGAGTTGCTTGAGCATATCAGTCAGAAAGACATCCAAGAAACCGTGAAGAAAATCGTCGGTGAATTTGGTCTTTCTCCTGATGCCTTTGCGCGTATGGTGGCGTTTGCGATTTCACAACCTGATGAAGTCGATGTGTCAGAAATCTTGTTCCGCCCAACGGCGCAGCCGGAATAATAGACATCATTCAATCGCTTAGCTGTTGAATAAATAATCCACATAATAATACAGGGTATCGCCTTGCCCGGGATACCCTTTTCTCGTCTCGAATATGCTCAATTTATTCATTGCTTTTGTTTTCCTTCTCAGAAAAAAGAAACTAACAAGAACTAATACCCGGAGCTTTGGCTAGATAGCTATCGCTCTCAATTTGGTCAAACATAAATTTGGCAAGATCTAAGCGACTAAGCGCAAGTTGATGACGAGTTTTGCCATACACGCCGACATTAATGCCTTTTGAATTACTTCGGTTCGTTAAGAAACCCGCTCTCACCATTGTCCAATCACGATCGGATTGGCGAATCACCTGAGCCAGTGTCACGATATCTTGGTAAATACTCGGCATTAGGTACTTAATCAAAATGGCTGGCAGACGAATCTTCATATCATAGCGATCATCAGGGTCAGCCGCTGTCCCAGTCGAAACGGCAATCAAGCGCCTCACCTGCGCTTGCGCCATGATATCTATCAGAGCTTGCGTTGCATGAGCAATCGGCTCGCCTTTCGGATGAGGAAATTGCGTTGGACCCAGCGCTGACAGCACAGCATCCGCGCCGTTAATCGCTTCATGCAGCGCAATAGCATCAGTGAAATCGCCGCGTACAATACGCACATTTTTGTAGTCAAAGCGACTGGACTGACGCGCAAATACCGTAATCTCATGGCCTCGCTTCAATCCTTCTTCAATAAGATAAGGCCCCGTTTTTCCAGTCGCCCCAAACAGCGTAATATTCATAATACATTCCAATAATCAAACCAATGGGTTTAGAGAGCCCGAAATATTTGGGCTCTTGGGCAAGGTTATCGAGCACTATCGATGAGCAAGCCACCATCCGGTGTCATACTGTATCCGGTCATATACTGTGAATCTTGGCTCGCTAAGAATAACACCACAGGTGCGATGTCTTCCTCGGGTGAGCCATAACGTCCCAACGGGCAAGCAGGCGGCGGAAGCTCTACATCATCGCCCCATGTTTTGGCGACTGGCATCATATTATTTACGGTGATGTTATCTACCGCCCACTCGCGAGCGGCGGTACGAGTTAACGCTCGCACTGCTTCTTTAGCCATGTTGTAAGGAGCATACCCAGTTAATCCAGTGACGCCAGCCATCGACCCAAAGTTGATTACTCGACCCGAACCACTCTTTTTCAAATACGGGTAAGCGGCCTGCATCCAACGTAAATAGGCAATTGGACCGATTTCAAAATTACGTTGTAACTGCTCAACCGAGAGTTCAAGCACGGAAGAAAATGGCGCAGAAGGATCAAACGCATTGTTCACCAGAATGTCGATGCCACCAAAGGTATCAACCACTTGTTGTATTGCGACCTTGGTTTGAGTTGGGTCGCTAATATCGCAGGCAATTGCCATAGCTTGACCACCTTCTGCTGCAATTTCGTTTACTACTGCATCGACATTGTGTTGAGAACGAGAAACCACAGCAACTAACGCTCCTTCAGCCGCAAACAGTTTGGCCGTTGCACGACCAATGCCCTTGCTACCACCCGTAACAATGGCTACTTTTCCAATTAATCTATTCATGATTTTTTCCTACAGTTTCAGTAATGAAAGAGGCTCCAGCACTATTGGCTGACGGTAAGTTTCGTGCCGCATTCTGGGTCGTAAATGACGCCGCAATAAGCAGAACGCCCACTATGGCTGGTAACGCTTCTTTGGGCTTTTTCACCCCCCAATGCGCTCCAATGGCTAACATCAAATGCAATGTCATCGCCGCATAAGTGAAATCCGTTAAGCTGGTGTTAAACCGAGAAATCACCACAATCACGGCTAACGTCTTACAAAAGATCAACGGTTTTACTAGATAACTCGGATAGCCAAACGCCGTGAACTGCTCCTTTACCCAATTGGTTTTCATTGTGTAAAGGGTTGCTGATGCTAAATACAGCAATGAGAGCAAGGTGGTGCTTATCCAATAGGTGTATATCGTGGTCATAAATTGCCTTAAGCTGTTCGACTTTGCAGCGATAATGTTATGTAATAGAAAAATTAACAAGTAGGATGAATTTCAATGGGTTGGTATCATTTATATGACTAATGAACAAAATCAACGCAATATGCACGAAGAAATGCGCAGAGCATTTTCGCTGTTATCGGGAAAGTGGAAGCTGGAGATTATGTGGCTGCTTGTAAACCTCCCCTAATTAGTTACACCCATAATTAGAGTTTTCAGCCTTTTCATGCTTCATTAAATATTCCCATGGTGTCAAATCATCCAGTGCACCATGAGGTCGTTCTTCGTTGTATTCTCTGAGCCAGTCCTCTGTTAACTCTCGAACTTCCGTTAGTGTTTTGAAGACGTACATATCTAAGATTTCAGTGCGGTATGTGCGATTAAATCGTTCAACGTACGAGTTCTGAGTCGGTTTCCCTGGCTGGATAAATTCCAACTGAACATCGTGCTCTTCTGCCCACGTTGCCAATGTTGTAGAGATAAATTCAGGGCCGTTATCCATTCGGAGTTTCTCTGGGTATCCTCGCCATGCAATGACCCGCTCAAGTACTCGAATCACTCGCTGAGCTGGTAGGCTGAGATCGACTTCGATGGCTAACGCTTCTCGATTAAAATCATCCACAATATTGAAGGTTCGGAACCGACGTCCGCATTGCAAGCTATCGCTCATAAAGTCGATAGACCAGCATTGATTCTCTGACAGCGGTACACTCAGCGGCTCAGGGTTACGGCTTGGTAGACGCTTTTTCCCTTTACGGCGTTTATTCAGTTTTAGCTCGCAGTAAATCCGATATATTCGCTTATGATTCCATGTATGACCCCACCGACGAAGGATCTTAAGTAACATACTGAAGCCATAGGCTGGATAGCGCTCAGCGGCCTTTTGTAGCTCACTAATAACCTCTTGGTCATCGTTCAATTTAGGCTGATATCGATAAACTGAGTCGCTGATGCCAACTGCGCGACAAGCAAGACGTAAACTGACTTTGTGCACTCGCCGTGCATAGTCAACAAATTCACGTCTAATCGCTGGCTTCACAGCTTTTTTTCGATGATATCTTTGAGAATACGGTGCTCTAGGCTCAGTTCTGCAAACATCGATTTAAGGCGACGGTTTTCATCTTCTAGCTCTTTTAAACGTTTGACGTCAGAGGCTTCCATACCCCCGTATTTAGACTTCCAGTTGTAGTAGGTTGCCTCTGATATGCCGTATTCACGGCAAACTTCCTTGATAAGACGACCACCTTCTACTTCTTTCAAAATCTTCACGATTTGTGTTTCGGTATAGCGTGATTTCTTCATAGCGAGTTCTCCCTGATTAAATCAGTTTATGCAGAAGAACTCTAAAATGGTATGCCACTATTTTAGGGGGTGATTACATGCTCAATCAACGCATTTATCGCTTTGGTGAACTACGTAAAGCGATCCCTGGGATAACTCAGCACATGTTGACAACTCAGCTTAGGGAATTGGAAGCCGATGGTTTGGTTTCTCGTACCATCTATCCTGAGGTACCACCACGAGTCGAATATGAGATTACCGACAAAGCGCGCGGCTTAGGGCCAACGATGGAAGCATTGACCAAATGGTGGGAACAATACGGTGATTCACTGCCACTGAGAAATGAGACCAGAGGTCGCAAGCCCAATGGCTGACAAGTCTCGAATCCAAGTGTTTTATCGAGACATATAGCGAAAATAGGCCGAGGCAGAGACCTATTTTCCCTTAGCTATAGGTGATATCACCCAATTTTAGGCCTTACTTGATCTGTTCTAATTGCTCTAATAATTGAGATAATTCCCGCTCAGTCAGATCTTGTTTGGCTTTATTCTTATATTCAATAAGTTGATTTTCAGTTGGCATTGCTGCTAAGCAGTGAAACAGATTAACCAGATCCCGTGTAATGATTTCATTCCTGATTCGTATTGACTCATTCTGTTGCTCATCGGTTAAGCTGTCGACAACAGACTCATCTCTTTTTTTTAGATTGTCAAAACACAATAACGTTAAATCATATTTGTCACTGATCATCTCGTCATCTAGGTATTGTGCGCAAGTGAGCCACTGTTTATCGGCAACGAGGTCATTGTAAGCCCAGTAGAAAACGTCCTTTGCCTGTGACGTATCGCTTTGTGCAACGCGTTCAAATTCTTTCAGTACATCGGCTTGCTTTTCAAGATAATCAGAAAGTCTGGCGAAATCACGAAATGCCTTACACTCACTGGTTTGATAATAACGCTGCAGTGCTAGTTGCTGCAGTTCTAGAAGTCGCTCCATCGCGGGAGGATAGTGTTTAGCCACTTCCAACCAACCGGCAAGACCATAAGAAAGCCGCACACCACGATAACTAGGCTCGATCTTTTCTGCATGTTCAAACAACCAATCATACTGCTTATGCGCACTCTCATAATCTTGATTATTGAGTGCCTCTTCAGCATCCCTATAGGCTTTATACAAGTCCATCTATCTGATCTCATTATAAAAATAGGCGCTTACACTATACTTAATGAGAATACTTTTCAATTGCCTTGTTAATATGCACCTTTAAAAGTACGTTGATTTTAGTGGCACGATTCACCATTGTTACAACAAACAAGTAACTTAAAACCAAGAATGCCATACGTTACATGAATCCATTGGAATTTCTCGTTATGACTTTGTCTCAGTGTTCGCTCTCCATTCTTTGTGGATGTTCAGAGTGAATTACTGGATTCACTTAATTTGCGTTTGGTTATTCCTCTGACTCCACTTGAACTTTTAGACCAAAAAGCTCCGAGCCATCTATGTCCTACCATTAGTATTTCTGAAGGGGATTTCGTTTTACTCACTTATCAGATGGCTAATGTTCCAGTGAAACTTTTATCTATTCCCGTTGAGGATCTAGGTACTTTCTAAGACGAAATTATCACTGCAATTGACTTTCTGATCACTGGCATATAACGCCTTTGTCACAGGCATTTTTTGTGTAGTGGAGTTTTGCGGCAAAGTGACGAAACCGCCGCAAAACGGAGCGTAGAATAAAATATCCTGCTGACAAACTTGTTACAAATTTGCTTTGCTGCACCTATACAAACCCGCTTCAGCCTGCATTCTAAAAGTACCTGATTGGTATTTTTCTAAAATCGATTGAAACAATGTCTTTGCTTTTTCGATATCTCCTGCCTTTTCTGCAAGATAGGCAGCTTCGATTTCCTGTTGTCTTTCTCCAAACAACTCATAACCTAACTCTTCAACTTCTTTAGCGATCGCTGGCTTCAGTTGAGGGTATATAGAATAAATTTCATTTCTCACTTCGTGTAATTCACAAATAGCACGCCCCACGCGCTGAACATTCTTATTCCCATCTAAAACTTCTACCTCCTTTACCAAACGAGCGATCATCACTATCCGGTCTAGCGCCTCAACCATTAATAATTCAATTATTTTTGCTTTATCTTCCATTAATCAACCTTATGTATAACGTCTAATTCAACAGTGCATAAACACCATTTTTAAAAAGAATAAGTAACTAAAAACCAAGAATGCCGACGTCTTATGCATCCATTTCAATTTCTTGTTAGTTTACTTTTCGCTTAAATCGCACGATTTAATCGTATTGACCAATTCGCACCACAGGTTATAATCTAAAACATATGCAAACATGGAGCTCTGCTTATGCGCACACTAACAGCCAATGACGCCAAACGAAACTTCGGAGAACTCCTTTTGAGTGCCCAACGTGAACCCGTAAAAATTAGCAAAAACAGCAAAGACGCTGTTGTTGTTATTTCCATTCAAGATTTCGAAGAACTTGAAGCGATGAAAGCTGATTACCTTAAACACTGTTTTGAATCTGCACAAAAAGATTTAGCCAACGGAAACATCGTTGATGGTGAAAACTTCCTAAATTCTCTTTAACTTAGCTTGACCTCGATATGCTGAAAAAGTCATATAAATTGAGCCGTCTAGCTCAAGAACATTTGCTTAAAATTAAAAATTACACCGTAGAAAATTTTTCAGATACGCAATGGACTAAATATAAAGCGGCTTTACTTACTGCTTTTCAAACTTTAGCTAATAACCCTGAATTAGGGAAAAGTTGTGATGACATCTACCACAACGGCTTCTACTTTCATGTAGGTAAGCATACCGCTTACTATACAAAAGAAGATGGCTTTATCCTCATAGTTGCAATACTGGGGCAATCCCAACTTCCTCAGAAACATCTACATTCATAACGAACTCGCCTCTGACTTTCATTTTGGAGGTGATGATGCTGATTAAGTAAACTAACGCTAAGCTCAGTTGCAAAATAGCTGGCGCTACATTTTGGGAACCAAAATTGGGCTAAATTTAATTATTGACACCATAGTCTCTTGTTATAAATTTTTATCGACTGGAGCGTTTTCTACGGCCTTCAAAACCTTTTGAGCCAAATCCGCATCTATACTAATTGATGACTCTCCAGTGATTATTTTATTTGATGCTTGTAAATACTTCTGCTCAATATGATTGAGAATCCAATTAATACGACTAAATTTGAGACTGTTAAATTTATTTAGTTCATCATTAGAGCAAATAGAGCTAATTACTTGTTTACATATTCTATCTTCCCACCATAAAGGAACATTTTTTGCCTCTCGTCCTTTTTTAATTACAATACAAATTCGACCGACTAATTGTCTATAACAAAAAAACAACGACCACAGATACTCTCCAGCATAAAGTCTGTCATGATCCTTTCTATTCAGTTCATCTGAGAATAATACAGTCATATCTGAATCTTTAATATCAATTAAATTTCTATTTCTCATTGTTCCAAAATCAGTACCGAATTCTTTTTCTACCAGTACATCGACATAAGTTAAGATGCTCGGTTGATTCTTTTTAACCAATAAAATACCAGACCACAGAGATTCAATTGATAGAAGTATACGCTCATGGCTAATATGGCTTTTATGAATAAAATTATTTTGAAGAGTAGCTACTAACTGAGATTCATTATCTATTGATGCTTTAAGAGCGATTAACTGAGTATCATACTCATGCTTGATACTATTTTTTAATCTAGTTTCAAACCATGATTTAAGAATAAAAGATACAATTCCTCCGCCCAGTCCACCAGATATAATCCAATTAATAATTTCAGCATTCATAACTCACCTAAATTTATAACGCAAAGTTCAGTTTCAAAATAGCTGGCACTATATTTTGCGAAGCAAAATTCGTGACAGTTATTTTGTCAATTGGAACGCATTGTTAAGTTTCTTTTGCGCCATACTCGAAAAATATGTCCCTTAATTCGCAACATGGTTCTTCATGTTCAGCTACTGTTACCCAACCACACGAATCACAATAAACAGTATGACAACCACATTTTAAGCATTTACCTACTGATCCTATCGATACTTTACCATTTTGAATTATGCCCAACCCATGTTGCCAACATAGTAATCCAGGAACAGCTCGCCCCTTATCTTTAGGTTCAAAACAATGTGGACAAATATCTGTCATTTTACCGTATGATTCTTCAACAAAAGATGTTTTATACGCATCAATCCAGTTAAGACTTTCTAATTTTATACGATCGCCAAACTCTCTAATTCTTTTGGACACCGATGATGTAAAACCATTTGAGGATATGAGAATTCCAAAGTTAGCACCGACATCATTCATCATACTCATAAATGCTTCGGCTGCTTTTACATCTACTGGCTTGTTGTAGTGTTTACATTCTACAATTGTTGTCACCGTACCATTTCTAATTAAGATATCGATCTGACGTGATCTTTCTGAATATTCACCAGTTATACGAGAATCGCCTAATACAGTTACTGTAGGAGAAGAATACTCATCATGGAGAATCTTAGTGACAAGCCATTCATATTGTTTCCAATCTGCAATATGTTTATTTTTCATACGTCCTCAATTAGAAACTTAACAGCATCTTTTCAGCAGACATTGTCTTTATCATATTGTCAGGAAATAAAGACACTCTACCAGCAAGATACTGTTCTTTCGTTCTTATCCTTCCTTGCACTCACAAATTGCAGAACATGTCTGTATAACCTTGAGTGCTCAACTAGGCTCATAATCTGTTATTAGTAAATGTAGGTCAAGAACTGGCATGAGAAAGTGGTCAGGAATCTTGAGATAAACAGTTTTGAGGGCAAAACCTCGTCATAGTAAAAGCAATACTGAGACAAAAATCAGCTCAGAGCTTCACACTTTATTGGAGAGTTCGAGTCATTCATGCTCGACGATACTGCATAATCCAAAGTGCGGATAATCATTCTGATTATCCGCACTCACAGTTTTGTTTAACGCGATAACCGAAGCTTTTAGCTAGTTAACAGTAACAATAATCCGTTGATAATGGGTCATGGCTGGAGAGCCATCATCTTTTGCTTGAGCGATGATATGAATGGTGTCGCCATGCTTCGCGTTGTTAGGAATGGTAAAGCGCCATTGGCCCGATTCCGTTTTAGCGAGTGCAATTAAGCCGTTGTAGGTGCCCGCTTCTGGGTATTGCCAAAGCGTCGTGGTGACTGAATTACTATCGGGATCGGTTGTGATTGGCGTCAGTATCACCGCATCACCGGCAGCGCCTGTGACACGATTGCCTTCTTTCACTTTAACTGACGGAGCATGATTGGCCTCTTGGTAGTTTGAGGTTACTGACCACTGTAAACGAGCGGCGAAATCACGCTGAATATCGCCCCACCAGCGCGAGGCTGGATAATCATTAGGATAAGAACCATCTGGCGCTTTATCTTTACTGGTTGCGTTGCTCCAGTGATTTTTGTCCGCTGCGACAATCGATTGTCGGCCACCCCAGCCGCCCCAACGCGGGTCTGCCCAACTCTCTAAACCATTATTGATAAGTAATGCAAAATTGGATGAGTCCCCTTCAGACACAAAACTGCCTTGCTCTTGAGGTGGCATCCAAACCATGTATCCCTTCGCCTCAAGTTGCTCTTTGGAAAGATTGGATAGTCCAAAATAGTCTTCTTTATCAAAGCCCTCAGCCATTTGTTTACCATCGCCCCAGACGCGATATTCAGCTCCCATCGGTTTTATGTTGGAAACGTGGGTTTGCGTCCAATCTTTAGAGAGATAGATTTTGTCTTCTGATAACACAGTTTTTCTTGCGAAATAACCCCAAATATTGGTGCTGACTTCGCGGGTTTGGATATCTGGCCAGTTTGGTTTCAGGTAGTTATCGTAAGTCGCGTCTTGTAAACCAAAGCTAGTGATGATCGCCTTTTCGCTCACCTTTTTGTATATTGCCGGCCAATCTGCCGACTTTCCGTATTGTTGTTGAATCGATGCCAGCGCCCGAGCGATGGTGTTTAACCCGCCCCACGCCTGCAAGAAAACCGGTCCCTTTTGATCATCCAACAACACTTGTTTGATCAGGTCTGATCCGGGAGTGTCTTCTTCCATATCACCCACATTTTTAATATTGCCGATGCGATACAGAGCCGTCAGGGATTGAGGTGATGGGTAGTTTTTATCATGCTGTTTGAGGTTGTGATACACCTGAGAATAGGCATCTAATGCCATTTCAATATGCGATGGGCTGTTCGGTGCGTACCAACGATGCGGCTCAATACCCTGCGCTTTATCCCCTGAAAAATGGTAACGGCTTGATGAGAGCACTAAACCAGAAATATGAATCTCATTGGAATAGAGCAAAACTCGCAGCATCGAGTTCAAGTCATCTAATTCAGGATCGGTGGTAATAATGGTTCTTGGCTCTGGCGTGTTGACAGTCTGGTATTGAACGTTAGCCATTGCGGAGTTAGCTAGCAAGCATCCACCGATCGACAGAGTAAGCAGGCCAAGTTTTAGCGAGTGATGTGTAGGGTTCATGAAATTCACTTTATTGTTATGAAATAAGAAACATGCAGAATTCGCCATCGCTCTGATTAAGCACATAATCTCGCCTAATGCAGTTGGCAGAAATAGAAACGAATTCTTATCGCGTTAACATAATAGAACCGGTTCCATTAAACATTTAGCGTTATCACAACTTAACCAAACCGTGGTGTTGAGTGAAGGCAGAAACTGCAAATCAATCACCATCATTCATAAGTGATTATGCTTTTCCTAACCAACCGTAAGCCCCGCCCTTCCCTTTTGTTAGATTGACACTAACCTTGTCATTATGACCAAATTCCATCATGTCAAAACAACACCAAAACCGATTCAAAAAATTAATTATTTATTATTTTTCAATAGATTATAAATTGGCATACCCTGTGCTATCCAAATTGACA
This sequence comes from Vibrio porteresiae DSM 19223, assembly GCF_024347055.1. Lineage (NCBI taxonomy): Bacteria > Pseudomonadati > Pseudomonadota > Gammaproteobacteria > Vibrionales > Vibrionaceae > Vibrio > Vibrio porteresiae. The sequence continues at coordinate 1,631,861 of NZ_AP024895.1, read as the reverse complement.
GAATAAGACGTAATGGCACGACCGCAGAACGGTTGATTATTCACACCCAACAGCGGCGCTCTGTCTCACCATTGATTGATTTTGAATGAGGATAAAATGGGAATTAGCTTCGCAGAACCAGAAAAGCTGACTTTGATTTTTGATGCGGACAATCGTGAAGATTGGCAACGTACCTCTCACATCTTGCAATGTCTTAACCTGAATAAAACCATGACGGTGGCCGATGTTGGTGCTGGCACAGGGTATTTCTCCAATCTCTTTTCAGGGCTTGCCAAAACCGTTCACGCGATCGATTGTGAGCCGAATATGGTGAGTTACATGCAAAAGCGCTTTTCAGATGCGGCGTTAAGCAATGTGCTGGTGACGCAATCAACGCCAACGAATCCATCCATTCCTCATGGCGTCGATTTGGTGTTTGTTGCTAATACCTATCGATTTATTGCCGATCGTCCAACGTTTTTGCATCACTTACGCGCTCAAGTCTCCTGCCAAACTCGATTGGTGTTTGTCGATTACAAGGGAGACAACGCGCGAGTATCGCCACAGATGGCAAGGGATGAAGTAGAACAAGCCGGATTCAACGTCTCTTCAATGGACACAACAGGCTGTCCAGATCACTATGTGATGACATTTTGCAAAACCGAGTAAGTATGTCTTAATAGACTTACGATTAGGTTATCAAACACTGTCTTGATGCATCGGAGGTTTTATGATCCCGCACGATTTAGTCAAAGGAACCGTCGTTGGTCGCCATGACTGGACGAGCACTCTGTTCTCAATCACCGTTAGTGCTGAGGTTGCGCCATTTCAAGCCGGTCAATTTACTAAATTGGCACTGCAAAATGAGCAAGGCGATTGGATAAGAAAAGCGTACTCCATCGTAAATAGTCCAGACATTCATCTGGAGACGAATGAACCGGCGGCGAGTCAAATCGAATTTTTGATCATTCACGTTAAGGATGGGCAGCTTTCGCCCAAACTGCATCGACTCCATGTTGGTGATACGGTTTGGGTGGGAAAACAAGCCGCAGGCTTTATGACCTTGGACGAAATCCCCGAATACGCTAAAGAGCTCTGGCTTATCTCAAGCGGCACGGGTATCGGCCCTTATCTTTCAATGCTCTCTGGACCTTGCTTACCTTTCGACACCATAGTGTTAGTACACGCAGTGCGAACCCAACCTGATCTGGTATATCGGCAACACATCGAAGATCAATTACAACGTTATGCAGGACGATTGAAATACATCCCCATAGTTTCTCGTGAACGTGTTGAAGGTGCTTTATCAGGCAGAATTCCTGCGCTCATTGCGAGCGGAGAGCTGGAACAAGCCGCATCGGTTTCATTTAATCCAAATCAGAGTTTTGTGTATCTGTGCGGTAATCCAGAGATGATACGAGACGCCAAAATTGCCCTCAACGACAAGGGATTAACCAAACATTTACGTCGTAAACCTGGGCATGTCAGTAGCGAGAATTATTGGTAATAGCTTGCTGATGCTCTCAGCATCAATGTCGACAATGAAAAAAGGCGCTAGCCAATCTTATCAGCGAGCGCCTTTGATAATTAGCCCATCATAGCCTTATGATCGACTGAGAATTCTGAGTGTTTACTCTTCTTCAATATCGCATTCATTGCAGCTTTGCAGAGCGATTTCGTGTTCGAAAACAAGTTCCTTGCCTTCTTCTAATAGCTCAGCAATCTCTTTTGCGACTTCTTCCTCATCATCCGCTTCTACTTGATCTGCAAGTTCTTCTACAGAGTAGCCGTAGAAGTTAAGCAGTAGGTAGTCACGCGCTTCGTCTTTAGTACAAGTCACGTTTACCGCAATATCAGCTTCGAGTTCGTTTTGCTCGCTCATCGCGGCAACTTGTGCGATCACGTCGTCTTTCATCGCAGTCGTTAACCAACCAAGGTCGGTACTTACTGCTGTGCTTTTGCAGTCAAAACAAGGTAGTGGATGAAAGTAATATTGAAAGTCAGCCATGGTAATGTCTTCTGTAAGTGTTGAAGTGGAGGATTATGCGCGTTTTTATGGAAATTTCCACACCAATAACCAACAATCTCTTTAATACTTTGGCACGTTTAGCTAAGCCTATTAGTTAAGCCCAGCAATGGCACAAAAGGACAAGATAGCGACTTGGTATTTCTCTTCCTATGCCATGTAAAAATGCCCCATCCACCCCACCATTGCGCAGATATTTTTTAATAAACAAGACCAGAGATCATTAACGAGTAAGATTTATCGACACAATGCCTAACGCATTCTGATATTGAAAAGTCATCGGCGCCGTGACAAATCGATATCATTAAAACCGCCACTTAGTCTATGTATTGAATGGATAAACAACTCATCTAGTGACAGCGTTAAGATTGAAAACACGTCTGCAGATAATCCACCAAGGTTTTGATCTGCTTAGGGATAAATTTCGAATAGGCATATTGAGCCACTATGTTACCTTGGTAATGCCCGCCCAGTGTCCAGTCCGGTAGCACTTGTTGTACTTGCTCTGTATCGAGCCATTCTTGAATCGAGAAATCTGGAAATACCGCAATTCCCATGCTTCTTAACACCGCTTCGCGGCGAATTTCACTGTGATTCACGGTGAGCGTCCCTTTCACTTGTATCGACAATTTTTTATCTTCTTGACTGAATATCCAGATGCGATCTTTAGGGCTTTCCCCTAAACAGATGCAGTTATGGTCAATCAATTGTTGTGGATGAGTAGGAATCCCCTGCTTCATCAAATAGTCCGGAGTGGCACAAAGCAGTAAACGACACGGTGCTAATACTCGGCTAATAAGCCCTTGAGTAGGCGTCTCGGTAATATGAATAATCACGTCCACTTCATGACTGACAAGATCAAGATAGCGATCAGAGACCTTAAGCTGTAACTCCACTTTGGGATACAGCGCCATAAAATCCAGCAGCATCGGCATCAACACTTGCTTAGATAAGGCTTTAGGCGCAGCCACCCGCAACACTCCAGTGATGTCCTCTGTATTCACCTGTGCAGAAGAGACAGCCAATTGCGCCGAATTGAGCATATCGCAACAGAGGGAATAGACTTCTTGCCCAGCAGGGCTTAAGCGCATTTGACGCGTGGTTCGTTCTAACAACTTTTGCTGCAACGCATTTTCCAAACGCGTAATAGAACGGCTGACCGATGATGGCGCGACACCCAGTTTCAACGCTGATTTTGAGAAACTACCGCTTTCAACCACGTTGACGAATATCGCCATCTCAGACAAAAGTGGAATGAGCTTATTCATATCCATAACGCAAAAATCCTTTGCATTTAACCCCAATTGTTTCACTGAAGCTACTAATAGATACTTAGCGCGTCAATCAACTTTACTCAGTGGTAACCTCTCGTTTTACTTGGTTATTCACTTAAAGAGGAGCACGCAGTGACCACATTAACTCTGCCTAACAATGAACGTTTTAAACTTCCCACCTCTGAGCTGTTATTACTGCTGGTCGCCATTTTTTGGGGCACAAGTTATGGGCTCACCAAAAGTGCTTTAATCTACACCAGCGTGTTGTCCTTTTTGATCCTTCGCTTTACCACGACCTTCTTGTGCATGTTACCGATTGTGATTCAAGATTTTCGTCATGGGCGGAATCGAGATTGGCCGGTGACTATCCCCACTGGTTTACTGTTAGCGGCAATTTTCTTTTGTGAAGTGTTTGGTGTATCGAAAACCTCGGCGTCCAATGCGGCCTTTTTAATCAGCCTCTCTCTTATCTTTACTGCCCTGTTAGAGCTCTTGATAACCAAGCAATCGGTGAGCAAAAGTTTACTGGCTTTGGTGTCCACCAGCGTGATCGGTGTTGCGTTACTTACTGAGATAGTAAGTAGCAAATTCTCATTTAATCAGGGAGATATGATCATCTTAGGTGGTGCGATGCTGCGCGCGTTAATGACCATATTGACCAAACGCGTAGTCGATACCAAGCAGGTGACAACCGCAACGTTAACGGCATTTCAATCATTAACTGTCGCGCTGGTTGCACTGTTTGTCGCATTGATTTTTAACTCAACCCAGCCATTCCATATCCCCACGGCGCCTCACTTCTGGCTGACGTTAGCGTATTTGGTGATCTGCTGCACCCTCTGCGCTTTCTATATTCAGAATCATGCACTGCGTAAAACAACGCCAACCCGAGTCGCACTTTTAATGGGCAGCGAGCCCCTGTTCGGCGCCCTATTCGCTGCAATATGGTTACAAGAATGGCTATCGCTGACTCAAATGATTGGCGCTGGACTGATTTTAATGAGCGTGGTGTTAACTTCGTTGATCAAACGCTAAAGCGATGCGTTCATATACAAGGCAGATAGGTTATTCGCCACTAACCTATTTAACACTGAGCAATAACTAAACCGTGGTTACTGCTGCCGAGAAGGGTTGGCTCAGCGCAGGTTTGCAAGTGATATTCAAACCATGCTTGGTATTGCTCTGGTGTCATAGGGTTGATGCCATCAGCGATATAACGACTAAACGTATCGGTGGCAATATGGTTAACCAGTTTAAACCCCTGCCCTTCGACTAACTCTTCCATCTCTTTAGGCGTAGCGAAATAGCCCACTTGGAAGAAACGGTCAGCCTCGGCACTGGTAACCACACCTTCATTGAGTAATTTGCTATAAACGTCGGGCGTGACCAATTCAGGAAATTTCTGGGTAAACATGCCAGCAATGAAGAAGCGTGAGATGTAGGCAACCGCAACAATGCCGCCCGGCTTTAAAATACGACGGGCTTCGGCGATTGCTTGTTCGCGCAGCTCTTGGGATTGTAAGTGATAAAGCGGCCCCAAAATGACACATACGTCTTGCGAGTGATCGTCAATAAATGGCACGTAACAAGCATCGCCTTGGTAAATGGCCAAATCAAGATTCTGTTGCGCCGCTTTTTCTTTGAGGATACGAACCTGATCTGGCACCAATTCAACCGCAGTCGTCGTTAACCCCATTTGGGCAAATGTTAATGAATAACGACCGGTCGCAGCGCCAAGTTCTGTCACGTAGCAACCAGGCTTTAAATAGGGTTTTAACTTCACCATGGTGGTATCAAATTCAATTTGAGCAATATATTGACGAGTTAAACGCGAATCTTCATCCGCCCCAGTGTACTGTGCTATCAGTGCATCCATTATGCCTATCCCTAGTCGGTAAAACGTGCCGATCATGAAAAATAAATGATTATATTCAATAAAATAGATTAGATTTATTAGTATCATGATTGCCAATGAACGAAAAGCTATTACACCGTTTTTATCATTACTTGGAGCATTAAAATATCAAAGTGCAGAGCGAGCCAATGCTAACGGGCTTGCTACGTATTACCAACACGTTGGCCTTACAGATTTCAAATCACCATAAAGTAAACGCTAAACCGATACTTCTACCCATAAGATACATACGTTAAGATACGGGTCACTCAGATAGACTGACATCGGTTATGACAGAGACTTCACTAAATACACCGCTTGCCGAAGCAATTGGTGCCATCAACTCGCCAAGGTTTACATCCCATTTGATGCATCTTATTGAGCTGCTCTGCCCTTTTGATTGCGCGGTGGTGATGGGATTTAATGCTGAGCACCATCCAATCTATCTTTATGATTCAATTAAGAATCATCGTGACTTGTTGTTTCAGAGCTATCTGGTCTCTTCGTTTAAACATGACCCGTTTTATACCCAACTCAGAGCCAAAAAAGAGCAAGGGATTTATACCCTTAAAGAGGTGGCACAAAACAATCTCCTGTTCCAAGACTACTGCACGCAGTTCTATCATCAAACTGGCTGGAAAGATGAGCTCTGTATGTTGGTCAACATTCAAGCCGACCGTTGGGTTGCTTTTTATTTGGGTTATGTGGATGAACTACAGCATTTTTCATCTGAGTCTATCCGCCGTCTTGAAAGCCACTTCACTATTATTCAAGCGCTCTGTCAGCAGCACTGGCGTCAGAGCGAATTTCACCTTGCCGAACCCTTGTTGGATGTCACCTCCTATTCAGGGCAAATGCGTCAACTTATCGAGTATGGTTTGAGCTCATTTGGCCGCGACGTACTGACCAATCGTGAGCAAACCATCGCGGGACTGATGGTGCAAGGCTTAGATACGAAACTCATTGCCAAACGTCTAGACATAGCAGAAGGCACCGTCAAAAATCACCGTAAGCGCATTTATGCGCAGCTGAATATTGCGTCACTAAGTGAATTGTTTCAGCTTTTTCTCAATCATCTCATTACCTTATCAAGATCATAAACTGTCCCTTTAGGGATATGTCGTTTGTGCATCGCTCCACGTAGTCTTAATTCAGAAGAGACAACTCACTGGATAAGATAAATGACTCAAGAACTGATGAGCGAGCTGCAAGCTCGTGGTTTGATTGCTCAAGCAAGTGACCTGGCACAACTGGAATCCTTGTTAAGTAGCGGTACACAAACGCTCTACTGCGGATTTGATCCCACAGCCGACAGCTTACATATAGGGCATTTGGTGCCTTTACTGATGTTAAAACGCTTTCAAAACGCAGGACATCACGCCATCGCCCTAATCGGCGGTGCAACCGGGATGATTGGCGATCCCAGCTTTAAAGCCGTCGAACGACAACTCAATAGCGAACACACTGTCGCACAATGGGCGTTGGATCTGACCGAGCAAATCACGCACCTAATGGATGATGAGAAGCACTACCCCATCACTGTCGCCAATAACGCCGAATGGTTGCAAGGGATAGATGTGATTGCCTTCTTTCGTCATGTAGGCAAACATTTTTCCGTCAATACCATGATGAATCGCGAATCGGTAAAACAGCGCTTACAGCGTCCAGACCAAGGCATCTCCTTTACTGAATTTAGCTACCCACTATTGCAATCGTTTGATTTTGCTCAGCTCAATCAACGTTATGGCTGCCGAATTCAAATTGGTGGCAATGACCAGTGGGGCAATATCGTGAGTGGTATTGATTTAACAAGGCGTCAAAATGGCGAGCAAGTGTTTGGGATGACCTTACCGCTCATCACCAAATCCGATGGCACAAAATTTGGCAAAACAGAAAGCGGAGCAATTTGGCTTAATCCAAGCAAGACGTCGCCCTACTCATTTTACCAATTCTGGTTGTCTGCAGACGATCGCGATGTCTACAACTTGTTACGCTACTACACCTTTTTAAGTTGCGAAGAGATTGCCGAGATTGAAGCAAAAGATAAACGTAGCAGCGGTAAACCCCTTGCCCAACAAATATTGGCCGAGCATGTCACTCGTTTTGTACATGGCACACAAGGATTAGAGAGCGCGCAGCGCATTACTCAAGCGCTATTTGACGGACAGGTAGCGCAACTGACTTTAGCTGAATTGGAGCAATTAGAATTGGACGGCTTACCTTGCATTGAAAGTGTAGAGCAACCCTTGCCAGAACTGCTGATTGAAAGTGGTCTTGCTCAATCAAAACGCATCGCTCGCGAGTTGATCGCTCAACATGCCATCACCGTCAACGGTGTTAAAGCCGAAAATGACATGCTGCCAAGTTTTGCCCTATTTGATCGCTACTGGTTAGTGCAACGTGGTAAAAAGCATTTTGTGTTGATCAAGCGAAAAGCTCTGTAACACCGCTCATCTTATGATGGGTTAACTTAAGCAATAACACGATAACAATTTGAAAATACGAGATCGTTTAGGTGAAATGAGGACTAAGAAAGGCTGACAATAAAGAGAAGATACATGGTGCCGACTATCAGAGTCGAACTGATGACCTACGCATTACGAATGCGTTGCTCTACCTACTGAGCTAAGTCGGCATCTCGCTTCAGATTACGAAACTCATTTTATATCCAGCGAGACACCATAGCAATCGAACAATTTAATTAAAAGCAAAAATATTTTGCGCTAACTCAATGAAATCATTCGAAGATTTTTTAGAGAAACGGTCAAAAAGACGCCTTTAGTCAACCAAAGTACCAAATGAACATCGAGGGTAAGCTAAACACTGCCCTCTTTTTCTATCACCAGAATCCTCGCCTCTCCTTGTGGGTGAGCAACATGCTCAGTTCCGACACTGGCATAAAAGATATCACCCGCTTCGAGCAGCGTTGATTGCGGCAAGCCATCGACCTTAAACCACATTTCTACCACCCCATCGAGAACCACAAACACCTCTTGTCCATCGTTGATGTGCCAGATATACGGTTCATTGGTCCAGTGCAAGCGCGTGGTGATCCCATCCATATTGGCGATGAGTTTTGCACCCCATGCTTTATCTGCTGTGAACTGTTTGCTTCTGGTGATTTCCATTCATATGATCCTGTTAAATAATCATTTCTCTCGATAAAACAAAGCGGCAGCGTTATTCAGAACTTGCTTTATCCGTCTCTTGCAGATGATGTTTTCCAAAAATCAAGCTGGCCATATAAGCGACAACCACAATATTGATAACAAACACGCCCACACCAAGAAGACTCGGCTTAGTGACCATTTCATACAGCTCAAATGGCAAATAAATGGCCCCACTAACCAGCGCAAACCACTCCGTCCACACCAGCGCTTTCCACAAACCATACGCTTCGACAAAACGAATTAATGCATAAACCAAAGCGCCAAAAGCAAGCAATTTAATCTTACCATCAGACACTTGCGTCATTGCATGGATAAAGATACTCGGATAATGACTCGCTGGATTTAAATGCGCATGGTGCACCAAGCTGACCGCAACATGCTCGAGATTTTTACCCGCCAATACGTGTAACCCGAGCCCGACCAATAAGGAGAGCACACCTTTGCACGCTTCAAGCGAAGCCACTGCCTTTAAACCTTTTGTCGATTTGCTCAAGTAACCTCCCAAGCTTAATCCAGCGTTAAGCCCGACATTTAGAACATGGCTAGCTCTGTTGCTAACCTGCTAATAATCGATAATAGAAGCAGATAGCACTACTTTCGATTCTGGTGTTGCCAGTGAAAGGTGTCAAATTAATTCTATGCGACAAGCAGAAAGCCAAGGTAAAACCTTGGCTTGGTGAAGCGCGTAGTCGTTAAAGTAGACTCTATCCGCCTTATGTTAGTTCAAGCTAAACACCATACTAATTTCATTTGCGACTCGCTCGCGCTCAATAAATCCTGCTTTTTGGTAGCTGCGAATCGCAGCGGTGTTTTGGTCATAGACCGTAAGAGTCAAAGTCGCGGCACTGAGGTGACGAAGTGTCTCTTTTGCCTTAGCTAGCAGTTGTTGACCCACTCTATTGCCTGCATAGGCGGGTTTGACGTACATCTGCACCAAAATATATTCGGTTGAATCCTTGGCAATTAGGCCGCAAAGGCCAATTAGCTCCGAATCAACAAATGCTCCCAGCATCAAGGCGTCTTCACTTTGCTCTTGAATCTTCTGCTCAAAAAAGAGCTCAGGTTTGTCCTTCTCTTGCTCGTAGCAAGCCCCATAACATTCGGGAAAACACTGTAAACTTTCTAGACGAATTCGGCGGTAATCTTGCGCATCTGTTGGTTTTAGCATTCTGCAATCAATCTTCATTCATATTCCTTAGCAACAACCACTCGCCTTAAACAAAAAGTGTGGCAACGCTTATCACGTTACCACACTCTTACTGCACGGAAAGCCGATTTTACTTGATGCCTAAATTTACTTGGACTCTTATTTAACTTGGCCGATAGGAAGCTTAACCATACGTTATTGCTTAGCGTAAAGTGTCTCTATTTCTGCTTTCCACCCGACCACACGTTCGCCGGTGGCGCGCTCAGCACGGTCAAGATAGAGGTGCGCGTTAACGGTTAAGCCGCAGTAAGAAAAGATGCCGCTATCGACTGACAGTGCTATCGCTTTATCAAAGCCAAGGGTTTGATATTCCTGATGAGATTTTCCCAACGTATTGATGATAACCACCTGCTTGTTTGTCAGTAACCCTTGCTGCTGCCCTTCCACATAACGGTAAGCAAAGCCATAGCTAAATACACGATCAATATAGCCTTTGAGGATCGCTGGCATCCCTACCCACCAAATTGGGTAAACGAAGGTAATGCAATCGGCCCAGCGCACCCATTTCTGCTCAACTTTAACATCGTTTGCTACCTCGCCACGGCGCTGCCCTGCAATATCTTCTTGGGAAAGTACCGGATTAAACTGCATTTGGTTGAGGTCGCGAATTTCTACTTCATGTTCACCACTCAAAGAGCTAACCAAATGATCTTTGATGCTGGCGTTAAGGCTCTGCTCGCTAGGATGGGCAAAAATAATAAGATGTTTCATGATGATGTTTCCTCTAAGACGTTGAGCCTACTGTAACGTGCTAGAAGAAAAGATGATTGTACGAAAACGAAAACGGATCACAGCATTGCTGCGTATTAGTGGCTTAGTCGTTGATGAAAATGGATGACTAACGGCTAGTGCACATCTGTTGTGAAAGCTTGAGATATTGCGAAGGGCTCATCATTAGATAATGCTTAAAATCTCGAATCAAATGGCTTTGATCGTAATAACCACAGGTAAACACCACATCGGCCCAATCCACTTCTCGTTGGCTAGCTAAGCTCTCTTGCACTAAGGTGATCATCTGCATAAAACGGTGATACCTCGTGTACTCTTTCACGCTATAGCCTAAGCGATTTTTATAGTGCATTTGCAACGTGCGAGCATGTTTACCTTTGAGTTGGGCCTGCTCGTGAACCGTTTGATGCACCATCTCTTGCGTATCAAGCTCAAGCCGAGCCGAGCTTTGCAAATAATCCTTACCAACTGCCAGCAGTAAATCACGCTGCTGTGCCGCTGAATCCTGTTGCTGCAGAGCGTGATGAATGGCGGAAAAACAGTCTTCATCAAGTTGTTCAAAGTGCGACGACTGAGCCGTTGCTGCGCCAAACAAGCGATGAAAGCCGTCGTTAGCAAAATTCACCACCACCACCTTGGCACCCGGTGGCAGTCGGTAATTAAAAGCTTGCTTTACTGGCCCTATAATAAAATAGCGCTCTATGACCACTTCTGGTTGATCATGAATCACTAAACTTATCGGCGTACCCAGACTAAAAATCAACATCACTTGAAATGACGGGACAAACGTAAACTCAAGCACCTGGTCTGAATCGTTCTGCGCAAAATAGAAATGGGTATAGATGCCTTGTAACTCACTCGGCACTTCCATTCGCTCGCCTTGATAAGGTGGCTTAGTCATACTCCATCCCTTGGGTTAATGATAATTCGCCAAGAATAGCGATTATTTGTGGCGGTGGTCACTTGGTTTCCCCCAAAGATAAATCCCTCGTCGACACATTAACCCTAAAGTTAACCGTCAGCGAGGGATTTACCCACTAGGAAGTCTTATCTTAGTTTAGTTGTTTAAATCATTACAATGCGTTTTTCTTTGGCACTAATCACGGCGGCATCAAGCACTTTCAGTACTTGAATCACTTCATCACCTTTCACTGGTGGTTCTTTACCTAAAGTGACTGCATCAGCAAACTGCTGATAATAATCGAAATAAGCGCCTTGTTCAGATGGAATAACTTCATCTCCTGCCGCTGTTTTCAAGATCGGCCAACGCTCCTTAACTTCATAACCCCAATGTGTTGGATCATCCACTGGACGCTGACCAGCAAACACCGCTTGAGCCTGAACATCAGTCATTTGCGAATGCAAACTCCCCAAATCCCCGTAAATCAGAAACTCTTTCATCTCAACATGGTTTAACTTGCTGGCGGCCAGATACGATGTCACGCCACTGGTGTGTTGCAACGTCAGAACAAAACTCGCATTGGTTGGACCTTCAGGCAATTCGACTTCATCAATATGGGCATAAACCGACTCAACCGGCCCCATCAAATAGACCGCCTGATCCACTAAATGACTGCCTAAATCACGCAGTAAGCCGCCTTTAGGTCCTGGTTCAAGCGTATGAGGGGCGTCATACTCCAACCTTGCATGCATGCGCCATAACTTGCCTAACTTACCGGAATCTAACACCTTTTGGATGGTACGCAGATCCGTATCAAAACGGCGATTATGAAACGCACACAGAACTAACCCTTTCGCTTTAGCCTGATCAAGCAGTGACTTAGCCACTTCAGCATTAGGTGCAAACGGCTTATCAGATACCACATGCAAACCCGCTTCCAGCGCTTCTAACACTAAATCGCGTCTCGTATCGGGAGGTGTAGAGATGGTCACAGCATCGAGATTACCCGCTTTGATCATGCTCGTTAAGCTATCAAAGATGGGCGTACCAGGAAAATCCTGTTCAATCGCGGCGATTTTTTCAGGTGAACGCGCCACAATACCAACCAACTCAACTTTGCTGGCCGCTGCAATAAATGGAGCGTGAAAGTATCGACCACCATCACCATAACCGACTAATCCAATTCGCATGACTGAGCTCTCCTTTTTCTTTGGCCCTTTGTCGTCCTTTGGCCATGTGTTGTTCTTTGGCGTTGTTATTGGGGATGACTAACGCTTTGCAACAAGTTGTTGTAAAACCAGACTACACCTCAAACTAGGTAATTACCACCTTAGCATTTGTTGATAGTCTGCATAACAAAAGATAATTATTTCGTACAAGAAGTAATTAAAATAATCTATAGCAAAAAACATGAAGATTAAGGAATAATACCACTCATGAAATGGAAACAAAGAAAACTATTTCCTCTCTAACTCAGGCTCATATAATACGGATAATGAAGAATATATTATCGAATCACAATTACTATTTTTATCTAAAAATTCAGATTATATCCTGGCAGAAACAACGTCAGAAAATCAGACATAAACAACAAATACAACCCATTGATTAATAATTAAATATTTTAGATATTTTGCATAAAAATCAATGAGTTATAATATAAATACCGCAAGAACCTCTTGAGTAATAAATACGTAAACTTCTTGTCGATTTGTTTCTCGCACTATTTCATGTTAGTCTACTTGCATCAAAATCAATAAAGGAGTGTTGTTTTGAGTTCTCGAACGCATAAACACAACAGAATTAAAACACCATCAAACTTAGATATTTTCAGGTCATTTTCTCGTTTTATTTGCACCTATTTACACTCTTGACTTTTCTCTCTGATTATCCCGTTCTACTAGCGCCTTATTTGAGGTGTTGGTTACAAGAGTAGATATTCGGATAGCGTTTTTTACCTTCGATTTTTCAATACATTCCGAACATATCTACTCCAAAACTCTAGCAAGATAAGGAGTCAGTTATGTCTGTCAGTCAGCATTACAATTTAAAGTACATATCGATGATCTGCGGCGTTGCCGCACTGGGTGGATTACTGTTTGGTTATGACACGGCGGTCATTTCCGGCGCAATCAATCCCATCAAACACTACTTTCATCTCGATTCCGTTGGTGTGGGTTGGGCAGTTTCCAACGTCGCTATCGGCTGTATTATCGGGGCATTTGCCTCAGGCTCATTAGCTCATAAAGTGGGGCGTAAAAAGGCGCTCGTTATCGCCGCCCTCCTCTTTACCATCTCTGCACTGGGTGCAGCATTAGTTGATTCCTTTGCGTGGTTTATCGCCTATCGCATGCTGGGTGGCTTAGCCGTTGGTCTTGCATCGGCAATATCCCCCATGTACATGAGTGAAGTGTCGCCCAAAGAAATTCGTGGCCGGGCACTGAGTATGCAAAACTTCGCGATTGTTGGTGGGCAAGTAGTGATCTTTGTCGTTAACTTTTTTATCGCGCAAGGCGCGTCGCAACAATGGCTCTCGTCAATGGGCTGGCGTGTCATGATTGGTTCTGAAGTGATCCCGTGCATCGCCTTTTGTCTGTTTGTTCTGTTCATCCCTGAATCACCACGCTGGTTAGTAGCAGTAAAACGTCAGCAAGAAGCTTTTACGATTTTAGAAAAAATTGGGGGGACGCACTACGCGCAGCAAACCCTCGCTAATATTGAAGATTCATTAACACAAGACCATCAAAGTAAACAGAGCAAAGCTGAGAAGAAACATTTGCTCCATCAACGTCGCTTTTGGTTATTTGCCTTTTTGGCCTGTACGGTAGCATTCATTCAGCAAGCCAGTGGCGTTAACGTGATGATGTACTTTGCCCCTGTCGTGTTAGAAAAAGTGACGGGCAACACGGATACCGCGATGTTTTTAACCATTTGGATTGGTGTGTTCCAGCTGATTGGTACTGTCATCGGTTCTATGCTTATGGACAAAATTGGCCGTCTACCACTGCTTAAAGTGGGTTCGGTCGGTGCAGTAATAGGTTTACTTCTCACCTCTTACTTCATGTACCACAGCAGTGGTGTAACTGGCACTGCCGCTTTAACCAGCGGTTACTACACCTTGATGGGCATGTTGGTCTTTATGCTGTTTTTCTCGCTCTCTTGGGGGTTAGGTGCATGGATTGTTATCTCAGAGATTTTTCCGAACCGTATGCGTGCCGTCGGTATGTCTTTAGCGATCACCATGATGTGGATTACTAACTTTATCATTGGCTTAGTATTCCCAATCCTGAATGAGAATGCGTGGTTAACCTCTCATTTCCATGGCGCGTTTCCAATGTGGATCTTCGCCGCCATTATGGTCCTAGCAACGCTCTTTACCTTCCGTTTCTTACCAGAAACCAAAGGCGTGCAGTTAGAAAAAATGGAAGAGCACGTGATGAACTATCTTCATCGCCCATCCAACACGCCAGAGCTGGATAAAGGCACTTACAAACCACGCACTGCGAAAACTAAGCCAAGTCGTGAGAGCAAAAATCGCCTCAATTACGGTCACTCTGTTAAAGGTACTGGCTTTGCCAATAGCCGTTTAGCGAAAAGCAGCATCGCCAATCCAAGGTATGGGGCAAGCCGTTTATCACGCAGCCGTTTAACCACAGGAGAATAAGACAATGAAGTTGAACACCATCAAAACCATGCTTAAACACCTGGCCATCAAAATGGGCTTAACGCTTCTTGGTTGGGTCGCTCAATCAGGCCAGGCACTGCGCCCGTTTAAAGGCAGTGAACGTTTATTGGATGAATACAGTGACGCGGATTTACGTTAGAGCGCTTAATGAGTCGTTACGTCGCAATGACTCTGTTAAAAACTACCCTGTTAATACGGAGTGTTGATTGAATACCCAATATTAGCGAATCCGTGTTAACGTGGTGGCACATGGACGTAATACAGAAACAACTTGGATGTTAAGACTCTCTTTACTGCATCGCATCAGCACCTTAAACACACCAGTGGTGATCATCAACGGCTTGCCGGGCACAGGCAAATCCACGCTGCTAAAACAACTTGCCAAGCAGCGCCACCAGCAGGTGTTTAGCACTCTGCCCAATCCCGCCGATGTTCCTGTCGGCGAGCTATTGATTTGGGATCCTGCAGGTCAAAGCTTTCAACTGCATCTGCAGCAAGTGATGGATTTGGTTCCAGCCCTTGAGCAACGTAGCCAAACCCTAATAATGAGCGCCGCTTGGGTGGGGGAGACGCAGTGGCTGACCAACGCCCTACTCTATGAAAAAATCACCTTGGTAGAGCAGCGCCATTTGATGCTGACCGAACACGATATTGGTGAAGCGTATCCACACAGTGACGCTCAGACAATTTGGCGTGATACCCGCGGCTGGGCAGTGCTCGCCGCCAACTGGGAAAAGCGTGGTGAAGAGCGCATCATGCACTCTTGGACCGATTTTGTGCGTAACCGCATTATGCCGCTGCTGCCATTTCACGAACAAAGGCTACTGGTTGCGCTCGGTTTTGAAACCACGATTCATCGCCAATCCATCACGACCGACACCTTGCATTTAGAAGCGTTAGAGCCGCTCATCGAACTCACGCAACACAATGAGTTTGCGCTTGGCGTTCCGTTTCTGCGCCCAATTTTACAAACCATTGCCAAACAAGAGACTCGCCTATATCAAGACGCGATGCGGTTAGTCTCACGGCACTACTATCTCAATGGCGAGCGAGTCAAAGCCATCACTACCGCGCTGCAAAGTAACCACTTTGATTTGGCGTTGCGCTGGTTTAACGAAAGCGGCGGTGGTGTGTACGGCTATCATCATGGTTTTGATGAGCTCGAAGATATTCTGCGCCATTTCCCCACCATGCTACTTAATCAAGAACTTTCCCTTGCGTGGGCAAATGTGATCTTGCTGTTTAAACGTCAGAAGTTTCTCGCTGCACGCAGCTTTATCGAACATCTGCCGCAGCAGAACAAAACGCATTTTGAATCCGATGAAGAGCGCGGCATTTTCACCTTAATTAAAAGCAAATATTTTGCCTATTTTCGCTCCAATACCGAGGCGGCGCAGCTGAAGCAATTTACTCAATTAGAGAGCTGGCTGGCGAGCAACCCTGGTGCGCTGATGAACTATTACGGCACCTTATCGATTTATCACTCCAACATTGGAGAATGGTTTAAGGCCTCGCTACTACTAGAGAAAGAGCTGCTGCTCGCCACCCAATACAAAGTGCCCTATTTGATCTTCTTTTGCCATTTCAATATGGCGCGCTTAAACCTGCGCATGGGTTATCCGCAAAAATCGGCGCACCATGTTGAACAAGCCGAAATAGCCCTTAAACGAACTACCTTTAGCTCACATCTTAGTTACGAGTTAAACTTCGTCACGCTGGCTCAAGGCATGATTGCCCTAAACCAAGGCGACATTCATGCTGCTCAAGTTGATTGGAAACGGGTCAGCGTATTGCGCCAACACTCGGAAATATGGCCAGAGTTTTTAAGTCAGATTCACCTATTTGGCATCACCACCAAATTACTCACCCGTGATATTGAAGGCGCAGCGTTATTGCTTGATGAGCTGCGTTACGAATATTTTTCTAACTTTGCCGATGACCATGCCACTATCTTCTATCGCTTGCTCACCGTGCTGATTTTGCAGCAGCAGGAACGTTGGGTTGAAGCCCAGCAACATCTTGATGCCATTTCGCAAAGCAACTATGCGGTCGCTGGCAACTACCACCTGTTTCATCTGTGGCTAAAGAGGCGCAACCAAGTTGGGCTTATCTGCATTCACCAACACAAAGGCGCTAACGATCTGCCGCACAATGAGTTATTTCAATACCCATACAACGAAATTCAGTTTTTGGTGCAGGATTTGAAGCTCTATTGGCACAAACGGGATTATCAAAAACTGACTCGACCGGCTATTGACCTTTTGCAACGTTGCCATCAATTAACGCTGTGGAGCCCGCTCCTTCTGGAACAGCACTGGTTAAACAGCGCCCTCAATTGGATATGGAAGAAAGAGAAGTATCGCTACACCAACACCTCGTTTGAGCAGGCGTATCGTCACTGGCAAAAGCTTTATCAGCCCTTTGGTCAAGCTCAACCAATTGACGAACTCACCAGTAAACAGCTGCAGATCATTTTGCGTTTGGCGGAAGGTTTATCGAATAAGCAGATCGCGCAATATTGTGGGATCAGCGAAAGCACGGTGAAGTTTCATCTCAAAAATCTGTTTAAGACCTATGAAATAAAAAATCGCCAGGACCTACTGGGACTGGCGAGGATCAAAGGTTGGATCCAATAACAGGAATAATGATGACTTAACGGCTTTAGCAAGCAGATGCTCCGCCATCATAGAGAGCATCTGCCAAATTCAGAGTTACTTCCTTACAGGGCGACATTTCCAGTTGTACTTGGAGAAGTCAAAGTAGAAACTCTGAACAGGGACAAACTGCATATCACTCAAACAGTTATTCACTGCCATGCGATAGCGTACGGTTTGCAAATACGCGTCAACTTGGTTGTCGACTAGGTATTGTTGCAACTCGTGGTAGATGTCATCGCGCTTTTTGGTATCCAGCTCTTTACCCGCTTCATCGATCCATTTATCGACTTTTGGATCGTTGAGCCAAGACATGGATGCCCAAGAGCCAGCGGATTTCGATGAATATTGGTTAAAGAATACCGATTGTGGCGATGCGTACGTTGGACCAAAGAAAATTTGGTTTACGTTAGGCGTTGTTTGTGGCTTAGACGCAATTTGAGTAATACGACTCCAAGGGTCAGCTTCCAATTTGGCTTTAAAACCGATCTGCTCTAAGTTGGCTTGCATCATCAATGCAATCTCTTCTTCGTACGCTGAGCCAGCCACATACCCCAAGGTAATTGGAATCGTTTGACCTGCGTATTTAGAGAGTTTCACCTCTTCAGCCGCTTTCTTCAGATCGTATTTTGGTGCGTTAAGCGATTCTAAATACGGGCCTTTAAACAGCGACACCAACGGACCTGCCATTGAGTTCCCAGGATGCAGCTCGCTATTGACCAAGTCGTAGTCAATCGCATACGCCAAGGCTTTACGAATATGCACATCATCGGTGGGAGCCAACTGGTTGTTAAACTTAATGTAATAGCCAGTCGCAGTGCTCAAATCTTGGATATGGTAGTTCGGCAACTTACCAATCGCATTCAAGGTTTCTTCTGCTTGGTAAGTACTACTGATGTCCAATTCACCTTTGTTGGCGAGCGCCTTGATGGTCGATTCGTCAGAGGTGATCAGGACACGCACTTTCTCCAATGGGTTTTCAGGAAAACCATAGAAGTAATCGTGATTACGTTGAAATACGATTCGGCTGCCGCGCTGCCACTCTTCTAGCTTATACGGCCCAGTACCAATTGGGTTGGCCGCTAGATACTCTTCAGACCAACCGTCTTTGCCTTTATGTTGCTCTGCAACGCTTTTATCCACCACAAACAGCAGCGGTGTCATGCCAAGGAAAGCCGATGATGGCTGAGTGAGCGTGAATTTCACGGTATGAGCATCCACCGCACTCACTCCATCCGCTTTGAGGAAACCACTAAAGAAACCCGATGGACCTTGATTGATGGTTAATAAACGTTTGACGGAGTAGACCACATCGTCAGCTGTGACAACGTCACCATTTTGGAACTTAGCATCCGGGACTAAATGGAAGGTAAAGGTCTTACCATCAGCACTGATATCCCAGCTTTTCGCTAGCAGCGGAATCACCTTCCCGGTTTTATCTGCGGTGGTCAAACCGTCATACAGGTTCACCGCCATCATGTATTCGGTGTAGTCGGTAATTTTCGCTGGGTCGATGGTACCGACCACCTGAATCACGTTCATGGTGGCGGTTAAATCATCAAACTTGCCCTGGCCAGATTCGGCCATCGCGCCTTGAGCCAACGCCGCAGAGGCAATCGCGGCCGCTATCCACGTTTTCTTCATCACAACATCCTTATTGATCTATAGATAAATTAATAACTTTCAAACGGTTGATAAGTTACGTCTGTATAACCAAAGGCTTTTGGCCCCACCACTTCAAGAGCACGGCTTGAGCGCAGCAGTGGATGACACGGAATACCAAGCACTGCCACTTTTTGTCCATAGCGCAGTACTTCCGTGGTAATGGCATGCCCAGTTTCCACATCCAAAATGATGATCAAATCCGGCACGGAGCAGCGCACTTCATCACCGATACGAAAGATGAGGTTTTCGTTTTGTATATCCACTGACGCTTTTTGCTCAGCAAAATCAGCAAAGCCTTCTAGCGCTACCACGCCACGGGTAAACCCTGCCGCCATCTTGCGCTCAAGATCGACGATCTTGCCGGTAAACAGCACCTGACCGTTCTCTTGACGACAGATCTGCTCAATCGGGTTGAGTTTGTTTTTATTGGCTTCCATTACCGCTAAACCCAAGTTTTTCGCCTGAGTGACCGTACCCGGAACCGCGTAGCGTTTTACGTATTCACCGCTCATTGGTGCTTCCACCATGCCTGCGCCGCCGCCCATTTGAACCACGCAAGCGCGAGCCAAACGTTCCAGCCAAAACTCATCCACCAAATCTTTAAAGATCACCGTATTACCATGGGCATCCGACATCGCCGCGGGCATGCTGCTGTGTCCGTAGATGCTGAAAGTGGTCATCTGCATTTCAGGAAACGCGCGCCCCATACCATCGCCATCGACCATAGGCAGGCCGGTGATCGCTGAGATAGCCGCAGGACGAAGACCATTCGCACCACCGATTTCCACCGGGATAATCGCATCGACCTTTTTACCGACTTCTTCTTCCAAGGCGCGAATCGCGCGGACGATCTCTTTGCCTTCACAAATTTTTTCCATAGAGACGGCAGGCGCGCCAATGTTACCGACCGAAATCACTACCGCGTCATCGTCCAATTCATCAAGGCTAATCAGGCGAACTTTCGCCCCCTGGCGCATTTCACCCAGCGCATGGAGTTTGCCGTAATAGGGGTTACCACCGCCGCCAGTGCCCAAAATACCAGCACCAATCTCAATCGCTTCAATATCTTTTTCTGTTAACTCTTGCATGTTAAAACTCCAAATCCCCAACGACTTTGACACGGATACGAGTGGCATTGCCCGGTAGGTATGCCAATGGGATATCTTCTTGATCAACAAGGCTGATGGTGTCGGCTTTTGCGCCGGCTTCAATGGCTTTTTCGGTTGCCGCTGCGCGCGCTTGATTAAGCGCATCATCACGGGACATTTCCGCTAGACTGAAAATACGGTCGACTTCGCCGCTCACCTGCGCAATCGCAGCACCAACAGCATTAGCAACGGAGAAATGATTAGGACGCAAAGTGGTGAGATCGCCAATTTGATCAGGGGCCAAAATCGAACCGCCACCGACCACGATAACTGGAATTTTGGCTGCCGATAGGCGGTTTTTCTCAACCGTATCTTGAATCATGCGGTCGATTTCTGCGAGGGCAAGCGACAAGGTTTCTTTATCCAAATCAGCCACTTTACTTGCATCGCCTACTTCAGCGCGACCACTCGCCACGGCAATATCCGTTGCGGTTAAGGTATCACCACCAAACACGCGAGCTTTTTCGGTAATTCGATAACCCACACTTTCAGGGCCAATGGCTACCACACGCTCAGCACCGTCACCATGAGGGAAAACCATGCTGCCACCACCTAAGCCAACGCTAACCATATCGGGCATGCGAAAGTTAGTGCGAATACCGCCCACATCGACCGACATCGCTGCTTGGCGCGGAAAGCCTTGCTGCACTAAACCAACATCGGTGGTGGTGCCACCGATATCGACCACAATCGCGTCTTGCTCACCAGAGAGGAACACAGCGCCGCGCATTGAGTTCGTTGGACCGCTCGCAAAAGTCAGCACCGGAAAACGTTCAACAAATTCAGCGCTCATCAAGGTGCCGTCGTTTTGGGTGATAAAGAACGGGCAATTCAGACCACAGCTTTCCAGAGCGTTACCAAAGGCTTGCACGGTTTTACGACTCAGTTTACGTAAACTGGCGTTCAGTACCGCTGCGCTTTCACGCTCTAAAAGGCCAATGCGCCCTACTTCGTTAGACAGAACCACATCACACTCAGGATGAATCTCATGGATCAGCTGTTTAACACGCTGCTCAGAAGAGTCATTAACCGGACTGAATACGCAGTTGACCGCAACCGCTTGGATGCCTTTCTCTTTTAATTCTCCAGCGATACGCACAATCTCCGCTTCATCGAGCGGGTTGATCATGCGGCCATCAAACTCAAAACCGCCTTTCACTAAATAACGACCGCCATCGACCAGTTTAAGAATGTCATCTGGCCAATCAATAAAAGGGGGCACGCTCAAGGTGGCAGGCAAACAGACACGAATCACGGCAGTACGAGTTAAGTGTTTACGTTCAACCACCGCATTGGTGAAATGGGTGGTGCCGATCATCACGGCTTTAATGTCATGGTCGGCAATCCCTGATTCGGCAAGTACCGCTTTAAGGGCTTGTTGCACCCCAGTGGTGACATCTTCTGACGTTGGCTGTTTAGTTGCCGCTAACACAGCATCGTCCAGCATAATGACGGCGTCGGTATTGGTACCACCGACGTCAATGCCTATCCGATAGTTGGCTTTCATCTTTACTCCTTAAACATCACGCTGACTGCAAAATCGTTGCAGCATCATCGCCACTTAAATAGGGTTTATGTTGTTCTTCATCGTCACTGAGCACGGGAATCGCGCGAATCAATGCTCGGGTATAGTTGTGTTTCGGATTAACAAACACTTGCTCGGTTGGCCCCACTTCCAGTAACTCGCCGCGATACATCACCGCCACACGGTTACAGAAATTGCGCATCAAGCTTAAATCGTGGGAGATAAACAGATAGGTCAATCCCAGTTCGCGCTGTAGCTTTTGCAACAGCTCAATCACGCTTTTTTGCACCGACACATCGAGTGCTGAGGTCGGTTCATCCAACACTAAAATTTTCGGCTTCGCCGCCAGCGCGCGCGCAATTGCCACACGCTGCTTTTGCCCACCCGACAAACTCGATGGGTACATTTGGGCGTATTCTGCGGGCAACTCCACCAGCGCTAATAGTCGTTCAACTTCCTGATCTAGCTCTTTTTGCGACGCGATGCCGTTTTCACCGCCAATGAACTTAAGAGGGATCGCTAAGATTTGCGCAATCGTGCGACGCGGGTTAAGTGACCCCGCCGGGTTTTGATGCACCATCTGAATGGAATGGCGATTTTTAACTTTGCCGCGCCACGATTTGAGCGGCATGCTTTCCAGCAGAATGTTGCCATCGGTATTATCAATAATGCCCATGATCATCCGCGCCAGCGTGGTTTTGCCTGAACCAGACTCGCCCGCCAAACCAAAGGTATCGCCTTGATGAATCGATAAAGAGAGCGGTTTGACCGCTTGCACGCTTTCGATTGGGCGCTGACGCCAATCTTGTTTGGTGACGAAGGTTTTGCTCACTTCGACGACCTTGACCATCACTTTTTCATCGCGCAAACGGGTTACTTTGCCCATCTCTGGGCCATAAAGTTTCGGCACGGAATCAAACAGACGCTGAGTATAAGAATGCCGTGCATGACGAAAGATGGCATCTAAGCTACCGTGTTCGACGATACGCCCATGTTGCATTACATACACCCGATCCGCGGTTTTACGCACTACGCCAAGGTTATGGGTAATCATCAATAAAGCCAGTTGCTCATCCTCAACCAACTGGTTGATCAATTTGATGATTTCATCTTGCGTCGTCACATCCAGCGCTGTTCCCGGTTCATCGGCAATCAAAAGCTTAGTCGGATGCAGCAGCGCCATCGCAATTAATACCCTCTGACGCATACCACCTGACAGTTGCCACGGATAGGCGTTATACACCCGCTCAGGGTCATTCAATTTCACCTTACGCAGCACCTCAATGATATGCGCTTTACGCTCTGCTTTAGCGAGTGGTTTACCTGTGGTGCGTTCAACAAATTTCATGATATCGCTTAGGTGATCACGCACCCGAAACACAGGGTTAAATGAGGTTTGCGGGTCTTGCTGAATCATCGACATCACGCTGCCTTTAAGGCTTTCGCGCTCAGCTTCGCTCATGCTTTTAATGCTGCGACCTTCAATCAAAATGTCGCCGTTTAAGATCTGCACATGATCCATGTTGAGCGTACCAATCAGCATTTTGCTGGTGACACTTTTACCCGAACCAGACTCGCCAATCAGCGCTACACGCTCTCCCGGTTGAATACTTAAACTGACGTTATGCAATACCTGACGCGAACCGCCATACACTTTAAACGCAAGGCTTAAATTTCGAATTTCCACTAGAGATGTCATGCTTTAAACCTCCACATCAAAGAAATCGCGTAGGCCATCACCCAACAGGTTAAAACCTAAAATGGCATACAGAATGGCTAACCCCGGCATCATCGCCTCCCACCAATATTCAGGCATATAAGACGCGCCAGTAGAGACCATGGTGCCAAGGTCTGGCGTTGGCGGTTGCACGCCAAGGCCAAGAAAACTCAAGGTCGCGCCAAACAAAATCACAAAGCCCGCATCTAAGGTGGTTTTGACGCTGATGGCCGCAATGCAGTTCGGCAAAATCTCCTTCACCACAATGTGCCAGTGACTCGCGCCAGACAGACGCGCCGCTTCAATAAAATCTTCCGTCACAATGCTTTTCGCCAAGCGATAAACCAAGCGGCAGTGCCAGTTCCACCATAAAAAGGCAATCGCAATCATGGCATTGACTAAGTTCGGCTCAAGAATGGAGGTAATTGCCAGAGCCAGCGCCAAAGGCGGCACGGCCAATAACATGTCGTTAAAACGCATGATCACCTGCTCTACCCAGCCACCAGCGTAAGCGGCGATAATGCCGAGCAATACACCAATCGGCACAGAGAGCGCCAGCACACCAACGACGAGTGACAGCGAAATGCGATAACCAAAAATCACTCGGGAAAGAATGTCGCGACCTACGTTATCGGTGCCTAACCAATACTCCCAACTTGGGGCATGGTGACGCGCACGAAAGTTAACAAACGTGCCTGCATGTTCAGGATGCGGCGCTATCCACGGGGCAAACACCGCGACAATCACCACACTGAATACGATCAAAAGCCCGATCACTGCAGTTGGGTTGCGGGTAAAGCGATACCACGCTTTTTGGAAGTTGCTGTACTCTTTATCTGCCTTCGCTGGAGCAAATTCTTCTGTCCCGTTGGGAAGTTGGGTGTTATCCAGTTCCATGATTAGGCTCCTTTGAGTTTAACGCGCGGATCAACCAAACCAATGATGAAATCAATCAACAGGTTAACCACGATAAAGAACACCCCGGAGACCAGCACCACGCCAATCACCGCATTAAAATCTTTATGCAAAATAGAACGTACACCGTAGCTAGCAACCCCTGGCCACGAGAACACCATTTCCACCACAAAAGCGTTACCAATTAGCGAGGCAAATTCCAACCCCAAAATGGTGAGCGGCGCAGACGCAGAAAGGCGCAGCAGATATTTAAAGTTCACTTTGCGTTTAGAAACGCCGCAAGCACGCAAGGTTTCCACATGGTCACGATGGCTAAATTCGATCATTGAAGAGCGAGTAATGCGCATCACCTGACTGATCCCCGCCGCAGAGAGTGCTAACGCTGGCAGCAGAATGTGTTGCAATGCATTGAGCCACACATCCCAGCGCCCTTGCAGCGCACTATCAAGCAAAATTAGCCCGGTAGCGCCGCCACTGTAATTAAACGAAGCAGACAATCGCTCGGTGACAGGCAATTCAATCCAACCCAGACTCGCCGCCAGTTGCAGCATCAAAGCAATCAGAAAAGAAGGCGTAACGACCCCAACTAAGGAGGTAATTCGTGAAAACTGGTCAAACAAACCATTAGGACGATACGCTGCCAAAATCCCGAGCGGCATACCAATACACGCGGTAAAAGTAATCGCCACCAACACCAATTCCAGTGTTGCGGGTAGTGCTGAGGTAATATCGGTGAGTACCGGACGGTCGGTCACTGTCGATTGCCCCATATCCCCTTGGAACAAATTGGCAATGTAATCAAAGTACTGAACCACAATCGGCTGATCGAGGCCCATCTTAATGTGCAGCGCCTGAACCTGTGCCGGCGTTGCCAATGGACCTAACGCAATACGAGCCGGATCGCCCGGCACCAATCGCGCCACAACAAAAATAATGATGGAGAGCCCAACTAACACCAGCACGAGCCGCATCAGTCGTAGCCATAAGTAATAGGCTTGGTTCATTTATCTATCCTTGATAACTGTTCCTTGCCTATTAAAACACCACACCCACCGCCCCCACACAACCCTCACCACGGGTAGTTTTTTGAGTATATCGGGTAGTTAACACCAGAAAAATTGAACAATTTGCGGGCAAATAAGGGAATGGTAATGGAATGGATTAAGAAAAAACTGGCTGGATTTTGGGGAAATTGGCTTTACATATGAAGTTCTTGTTAGAGCCCTTCAGACTAATGAGATCATTAAGATTGAATATTCCCTTAATAGGGTCAAAAATAAGCTTTCAAAACTTAAGCAATAAAGGCAATCGAAAGCCCATTGATTGTCAGTCCATGGGCTTTCTCTATGTCTCAATAGTTTATTTAATCAATATTAATCATCAATTATCTCCATATATTCACAAAGCTCTCTTTTTATTCTATAAAACTCTTGAATCGATACGGTTTCACCATCAAACAAATAATTTCCTTGTTTGCAACTAACACGAAACGTCTCTTGGCTTCCTGTAATAATAGTAATGTCGACATCATTTACAAAAAAATGGGAAACCTGATCTAGATTAATATAAAGTTCATTAGCAATTTTAATTGATTTTGCCATTATAAATCGTCCTTAATATACATTTTATTACTCATTAAAATTTCAAGTTCAGTGATGATTTTTTCTAAAATAATGTCCACACTTTGGCAAGCATCAACACATAACCAATTCCCGACAGGTAATGATTTATTCATAGAAAAATATAAAGATCTAAGCTTTTCATTAGCATTGTATTGAAGCGTATTCATATCTTCATCAGTACACACATTTCTTGCCTTAATACGATTAGCTCGTACTTCAGCAGGAACATCCAAATAGACGGTTAACGTTGGTTGATGAAGAACTAATTCAACTTCACGACATTTAAACTGTTTACCATTACTCATCCATGCATGATAGACCTGTGTCGATAACCAGTATCGATCTAACACGACGGGCTTTCCTTGTAAGTTAAGCTCTTTAGCATCTTCCGAAGCCTTTAATATCGAAGCCATATAAAACATCTGGCGAGCTTTAACATTATTATCAAAAACGATATCCGTCACTTTTCTAACTTCCTTTAATTCTTTATCAGGAGAAGTTAAAAGTTGTGCATCCAACAATTTTGCCAGTGCAGTTGAAACAGTTGATTTACCACAGCCATCTAGACCTTCAATTACAATAAACATAAATAACCTCTGTATAGATTTGAATTAATATTATTTTTTAAAATTGATAAAATATATTATTTTAAGTTCTTGAAATTCTTTTCATAACTTTGTCTTGGATATAGGAAAAACTTTCTCTCATTCGACTTATTCGACATTACCAGTCTATAATTTCGCCCTACTCTAAATCGAATAAGATCAGGGTTACACTTAATTACCCTCCCTCCAATCTTATCAATTGGGGCCCCATAGAAGGTCAATTTCATAATAGAATAAATTTTCTTTTTCGTTGTTTTTGATAAATTAAGCCACACATTATAATCAACAGAACATTCATACAGCTCTTCATTCATAACATCAAAATCATTATGTTTTTTAAATGTGCCTGTAATAAAATCATCATCGCATACTAAAAAATAATACCCCCTCATCTCGGTATTTCCATTAGTATCGATTTGCAAATTTCACTGGATCAAAGCCGGTTTCAGCTAGAGCAATGCCAATTGGCGTTGTAACTAGTGATCTACTTTTTATATATCCACCGAATTGATCCCCATTTTGGAAAAATGAACCATCTGGACTGATCATCAGATAAGAGCCAGTCATTGAGTCGTTATTTTCAACCGACATAAAACTATTAGCTGATCTATGACGCTCAACAAATGCTGAAAACTGTTCATCAGTGATGGCAGCTATTGATTTAAATACCGGTAATACACGCAGTACCTTCCACTTATTCGGTAAAAGTACTTCCATCAACGAAGTAAGGTTCTCCTCTGTATTATATTGGTTCACTACGGTATTAATTTTCAATTCAGTATTAGGTGCAAATTGCCTCATTTGTTGAAAGATATTTTGCAACCTTTCTGCTGTGAGTATTGCTCCTGATCTTGTTACCCTGCCGACTTGCTTCTGTACGTTTTCACTTATTGCATCGTAGCTAATGCCCAACATTTGAAATTTGGAGCCATGATTTGAGATAAAATCATCGGTTAAGAGATGACCATTAGTGATAAGCGAAGTTTCAAATCCCAACTCTTTCGCATAATCCAAAGCTTCAATAAAGCGCTCTTTCAACAGCACAGGCTCTCCACCAGCAAAGTTGAGTCGCACGCTCTCATATTTCAATTGGGCTCGAATTGGGTTTGATCCAAGAAAATAGTCTGCCAATTTGGCGAGCACTGCTTTCATTTGGTGAAGATCACGATGTAGCTCATTCGGCTTTGCCCACTTGGCATAACAATAATGGCAATCGTAATTACACTTTTCAGTGATGTGATAGTTGATAACTAGTTGATTTACTTTAGACATAACACTACTCCTTCGTTTCGATAGGAGTAGTGTTACTTTGTGCAGTGCACAAAAAAGGACTTTTTTAGTCGGGAAGCAAATTTAATAAAGATTGGAAAGATAGCGCCTCTTGATAATCCCTTTGGACTCGGTCAACGAGGCTGGAAAGCATTGGGTCATCCGCCAAGAGTTTTGCATCTATCTCAAGACTCAGGCAGTTCGCTTTTTCCAAATCATTTTCCAATGACGCAAGTAATAGTGCATCTTTAAGGGAAAGAGAAAGCCGACTATTACGTAGCAATTCATATAGTAGTCCACCATTTGTCAATGCTATTTGCGGCAAGTGTTTTGAAAAAGGATTTGTTAAGCGCTGATTCCTAAGATCAAATGTCTCATCACTTAGTTGTTGTAAAAAAGCGCGGCTCTTATCCTCTAATGCATTTAACTGGTTAACCTGCTGAGCACTCAACAAGCCTTCTAAACACTCCTCATAGGCCGCTTTTCGTTCTTTCCACTTTTCGAAAATGCTCTTTACCTTCTTGGTGTCGTTGTAAAACGCATCTAATACGAGAGCATTGAACAAGCAACTAACACCATCTGATGTTAAAGCAACACTTTCCTTGCCTTCTGTACCCGTTTTAGAAGGAAACCGTTTAATTAAGGAAGAAGGAATCGTTCCATTTCGAACATAGCTATTGGCTTTAGTTCTCAAACATTTGCCATCCATACCAAACAGTTCTTGAACCGCTTGACTAGTATTTATTAACGACACAAAGCAGTCTCCAAAAGAACGGTTTCACCGTAGTAATCTTGAGGCGATGACTTAGCTATCAGTTCTGCTGTTTTATACATACTATGCTCACCCCATCGACATTTCATATCAGCATGCTCGATCGCACCTAAGCAATATCCTGCTCTGAAACTCTCATCTTTAGAGGTGGTCAGAAATGCCCCAAAACGTTCTTCCTTCTTGTTATAGAGTTCAATATATTCGCGACACGATTGAATTAGAAAAGTGGCAGAACCAGTAGATGCGTCAAGCTGCACTAGACTTAATGCTGGAGTGGCAGTGAGTATTAAGACGATACCTAAACTTAATGATAGTTTCATTGTGAGATCTCCGCATCATTAGCACTGTTATCAACGTTAAGTTCAGAGGAATTAAAAGAGTACTTTAAAATATGGTAGCTATATGCAGTCATAATCATAGACGCAACGTAAGAAAAAACATTAATCATAGGAGAGTAGTTGATCTCTTCGAGTGAAGCGTCAAATGCAAGATAGGCTATCAGTGCACAAGCGACACTGAATAAACACAAATAGGCTTGATAAACAAAAGGGGTGATTAACTTTCTCACAAATGGTGCTTTTAATCTTAAACACAGCTTTATGTACTTATAAATGAAGCAAACCAGCACAATAAGATACAGCTCTTCAATGAGGTCGAGTTCAGATAAGCTATAGCTATACTCAAATATTTCTGAAGGTAATAACACAAACATTGCTATTCCTAATAAGAACATTGTTATTAGCCATAACCATTTAATAGCAAATTTAATTCCTTGCCATACCCTTGAACTAACTTTCTGATCTTTATTTATTTCCATTATTTAACCGTTACTAGATGGGTGGTGAATAGACGTTTTAACAATCTGGCAAACTTCTCAGCCTTAGTCGGGCGCTGATTCACTATTTCCTTAAATGACAAGAGATAAAATCAACGCAACTAACTAGTTTTTTCGCAAGAAATCACAAACTTACAAAGTTTTACAGACCAAAGGCGATATTAAGACACTAGACACATAAGAACAATATCAAAGTTCTATGATTCGCCAGATTATTGATTATGATAAATATATTAGATTTACATGAATCAACTTCTCGAGGTTTGTCTACCTACCCCATCCCACACCTAAACCACCCTATGTATCCCATTGCATTTATTGTGGTTCGTGCGATAGTAGTGGCTCTCACTTTTCCACGATAAGCAACGCGGCACGGACTTCGCGCGCTGTGGTATTGGCTTTTTTGAATACATGGAGGTATTCCGTTCATGAATGCACATCTCGACATCAGCCCTCTCGCTCAAAGACTTTCTGAGTCATCTATCCGCACGATCGCCAATTACGGTATGACCTTACCTGATGTCACTCCCCTGTGGTTTGGTGAATCGGATATCCCAACGCCCAAATTTATTTCTGAAGCAGCAATTGCGAGCTTGCATCGAGATGAAACGCGCTATACGCCCAATAATGGCTTACCGCAATTGCGCACCGCATTAGCCGATTACTCGACTCGCCTATTCGCCCGTCCCATTGCCGACAACAATATTGTGGTGACGGTGTCAGGCACCGACGCAGTAATGCTTGCCTGCCAAACCTGCATCTCCCACGGAGATAAAGTGGTAGTGATCACCCCAGTCTTTCCTACCTTGTTCGCTATTCCTGGACTGCTGGGTGCAGAGGTTGTGCCATTTGCGTTAGAGCAAAAAGAGAACCGCTTCGAACTTAATCTTGAAGCGCTGTTTGCCGAGGCGAAAGACGCAAGGGCGATCATTATTAACAGCCCCAACAATCCGACCGGTTGGATGGCATCTCAGCAAGAGATTCACGCGATTATGGCGTTCGCGCGTGAACATGGTGTTTGGATCGTATCGGATGAAGTGTATAGCCGTCACTGCTACGAAGATGAAACTGCGCCCTCTTTTGTTAAAGAGATGCAAGCAGACGATAAGCTGATTATCTGTAACAGTTTTTCTAAAGCATGGTGTATGACAGGCTGGCGTCTTGGCTGGCTGACACTTCCTGAGTGCTACACCCCGACCATAACCAAATTGATTGAATTTAACGTGTCGTGCGCACCTGCTTTTGTGCAACATGGTGGACTAGCGGCAATTACCCAAGGCGAAGCATTTGTTACACAAACGCTTGATCGTTTCCGTCAAGGTCGTGAATTAGTACAAAAATACCTTGGCGATATTGAAGGTGTGACCTTATACGATATGCCTGCAACCTTTTATGCTTTCTTAAAAGTGCGAGGCTTAGATGACAATAGCCAACCAGCCATCTTAGAAATGATTGAAAAATATCGGGTTGGCGTAGCGCCAGGTGAAGCCTTTGGTAGCGCAGGCGCAGGTCATTTGCGGATCTGCTACGGCAGTCATCCTGATAAGTTAGAAAAAGGATTGGCGGGCATTCGAGAATTTCTCACTGAGTTTGTTGCGCGCGCATAAGCAAGTGATTCTGAGGTCAGAGTCAGCTTTTCAAACAGTTCTTAGCGTAACCTAGCAACGGACATTCCCCAAAAACGGACTTTCCCCAAAAGCAGAGACCGCCTATGCGGTCTCTTTTCTTAGTATTCTTACTCTCCGCTGGTGCAATGAGAACCAACTCAACTCAGCCATCGTTCAAATCCCAAATTAGCCAATTAAAATCAATGCATTAATCTCATATTAAAAATTCCCCTACGACGATAAATAAACTTCACCATATTAAGCCTTTCTTAAGAATTACTGCCTATTCTGAAGATCAAGATGGTCAACAGTCCATGTGAGGTGTTTATGAAAGTGCTCGTTCAAATTGACAAAACTGCCTGTTTCAAAGAGTACGTGTGGAGCATGCCGCTGTGCTGCATTAAAGGAGACATCGTTTCAATCGACCCTTTATGTGCCTCTCAGTTGGTGCGTGAAAGCACAGGTCATATGGTGTTAAACGCCAATCAACTCACCATTGACTATTCATCGGTAGCAGATCGATACCAATACCGTGAAACCGGCAAGTTGGCCTCTTAAGTGATCCACTTCGTGCCATAAAAATGCAGCGAATAACTGCTAGGTTGTCTCATAACTTAAGGAATGGAAACAGAACGTGAATTATCGTCACCCACTAAAAGCGCATATGTCTGACCCAATGCAACAGCTGTACAAAAAGATCATCCTGCATTTTATTAGTGATGATCAGCCGTACTTGGGGCATAGAGTTCGCATCAATGACATTGCCAGTGCCGAATCGTTACTGACCAAGAAAAAGCAAATCGAACTTAACTATTTGTTTGAACAATATGTTTGTTTAGTTCAGCACTTACGAAATGCACATCAAGCATATGACCTTAAGCTAGAAAGAGAGCGTAAACTGCGTCTAGTGGTTGCGGCAATTTACATTGTGCTATTCAAATAGCTTTTTTCTCAATAACGACTCACCTTAAATACATTCCATATTGATACGAAGAAGGACAATTTCCCTCTTCGTATTTACCAATCTTTACCATTAATTGTGTTTTTCAGTGTTGCATCACCTTAATAGTTTATGCTGACGTTTATTAGCAAAGATTAAATAATAAAAAACTTTGTGTGATTATAATCACAGCTTATTTGATCGCCAATTGTCATCGACTTTTTTAAGATTAGAATAAACACAAATCGGATTGTTACTGTTTATCAGGCAAAACCTTACTCCAAATGATGTTATCAAACTGGGGTGAGGTTTTTTTGTTTGTGTACAATTTATAATCATAAAATTCCATTTATTTAAATGGACGGCATTGTATTGCCTTTTAAAACCCAATAATCATAAAACGTAGATAGCTTAATTACATTTCTTACAATAGTAATAGGAACAAAATTATGAGCCGAACTCTTAACACTACCCTTTTTCTTATATCTCTTAGTGCATTTTCAAGTGCGCAAGCTCGAACAGATAATGATGGCAACTGGATTGAAAACTATTTAGATAGAAATAACGGCAGCGAATTAGCACAATTTACTGACATCGATAATAATAGCCGTTGGTATTATAATCTACGTTTCCAAGGTACAACTACAGTCGGCAGTTCATTTGACGACCAAGGCAGTAAGTTAGAAGCGAGCCTGCGCCTACGTGGTAAAACCATGTTCACCGATGACCTCGGTTTCACTGGCGACTTCTGGCTAAAAGCGAAAGAAAACTATAATAAAACTAATGGTATAACTTCAAATCACTACGACGATCTTGATGAAGGCGCAAGTTGGGAAAACCTGATTTTTGGTATTGAATCCAATACCTTCGGTACACTTGCTTACGCGAAACACTCAGCAAACTGGGCTGTGTATGCCACCGATATTGGTATGCACGGTCAATACGATATCCAGATGGATGCAGGTGGTAAAAACGCGGGTAAAATTATTTATAAAAGCTATTTTGACAATAATCTCTTTGTTCACACCAGCTACGACACTAATTCAGACATTGCTGGTTTAGATATTGGTTATCAAACAGCGAATATTTATCCTTTCCGTCCTGACTCTTATGGTGTTTATTTCTCCATGCATAATGGTCAGCCATTGCTAAATAAAGGCTACAATTCCAATATTATCGGTAACGTTAATACTACTTCAAATATTAAATCAGACACAGATTATAACCGTGATAGCGAATCACTCTATACCTATTCTGTAAGTGGTTATAAACAATTTGGTTTCAGTGGCCGCATTGGTGCGATCATGGCTTATTCTGACCGTGATAATGATGAATCTATCCGTGAAATTAGAAAACAAGGTTATACCAAAGGTGGTTTAGGCTTCTCTATTTCATCGACTTACCAATATTTCCCAGAAGGATTTAAAGGTTGGGGTCCTGTGATTACTGTGTCACACGATGAGTTTACTGACAAAATTGTCCCACAAATGCAATATTGGTTTAGTCCTCAAGTACGCGTTTGGGCGGGTCATATTATTACCACCCATGGTGAAAATTCGACTCAAGCTGAATTTGAGATCGACTACTAGAAACGAAATATTACTCATTAAACGCTAATCTCTGCCCTTAGCTTTACGGGATGACTGCTGATAAGTCATCCCTTTTTTAACATTTACATAACCCATTGCATAATAAATGTGCGAACTATCATATAAATCATAAAACACTCAATGATATAAGTTATCCACGTCTTTATACGACCAATGCCCTCCTATACTTATTCCTGTGCTGAATACAAGCGACTAATCAACAAGGAATTTTAACTATGGTGGGTGTAAAAAGCGTACTAACAAGTTTGATTGCCTCGGCAGCGGTCCTCGCAGTGGGATCAAGCTATGCCGCTGATATTAAAGTGGGTATGTCTGCTGCGCTAACTGGGCCAGCTTCGGCTCTGGGCATTGCAGTAAAAGACGGTATTGAAACCTATTTTGACGAAGTCAATGCAGCAGGCGGTGTCAATGGGAACAAACTGGTCTTTGTACCACTTGATGATGGCTATGAACCCGATAAAGCCGCTCCAAACATGAAAAAGCTCATTGGCCAAGATGGTGTTGTCGCGGTTTTAGGTAACGTGGGTACTCCAACCGCTGTGGTGACCGTACCGATTGCGAATGAAGACAAAACCTTATTGTTCGGTGCTTATACCGGTGCAGGTGTATTGAGAAAATCACCACCAGATCGTTACATCATTAACTACCGAGCCAGTTATGCTGAAGAAACGGCCGCGATGGTGAAAAACCTATTGGCAAATGGCATTAAGCCAGAAGAGATTGCCTTCTTCACTCAAAACGACGGTTATGGTGACGCTGGTTACAATGGTGCGGTTGCCGCGTTAAAAGCGCAGGGTTTTAACGATACTGATAAACTCGCGCACGGACGTTATACACGTAACACGACGAACGTCGAACAAGCCCTTGGGACACTGCTCGATGCTCCAGTTGAGCCTAAAGCGATTATCATGGTAGGAGCATATGCGCCATGTGCTGAATTTATTCGCCAAGCCAAAAAAGACTTTGATAACGTGTTGTTTTTAAACGTTTCGTTTGTCGGCAGTATTCCGCTACTGAAAGCGCTGGGCAATGATGCTGAAGGCGTCATCGTCACTCAAGTGGTTCCGCACTACGAATCTGATCTTCCTGGTGTTGTTGCTTATCGGAATGCCCTCGCTAAATACAAACCTAATGCTCAACCGGATTTCGTGTCACTTGAAGGCTATTTACTCGCCAAAATCTTCGTTGCTGGCGTAGCAAAAGCTCCAGAAGTGAGCCGCGAAGGAGTGATTGACGGATTAGAAAAACTCAACAGCTTGGATATCGGTATCAAGGTGCCAATCACCTACAGTGCTAGCCAACACCAAGCAAGTCATGAAGTGTGGCCAACCATTATTCGTAACGGTCATTATGAAGCGCTAGATTGGGCGACTTTGCGTTAACCCCTTTGAGGATTCACTATGTTGAGATTATCTGTTCGTCAATTACTCATTACTTTATCGGCAGGAGCGATCGTTTCCGTTCTGGTAGTAGCGGGAATGATCTTTTGGCTCGGTGATGTCGCTAACTCTCTAAGTGGAGTGATGGATAATAATGTCAGAGACTCTGAACAAGTGAACAATGTTAGCCAGGACGCCTCTGCGCTGCTGGCTAACACTCTGAAAATTACCTCGGCACAATCAAGACAGGAACTTGGTAGCGCATCAGACTACCAAGTTTCCCTTTCTGACTCCGGTCATAACGAGCTGAATCAAATCGTAAAAGAGTTCTCCAACGCGAGCCAAGCGCTCTACAGTACCAAGTCTGCCCTGCTTAATAATGAAGAGCAGATTCAATCAATATCCAAGCAATCAACGGATTTGATGGACAAAATTCGTAAAAATGCCGGTGGACTGCTCGGCAAAACATCATTAGAAGAGAAGCGTCTTGTTCGCCGCGTCGAACGCGCATTGAAAAAGTTGAACGCCGACTCTCCAAGTACAGAGTGGCTTGAAACTTCGAAGCAAGCATTAGAGGTGTTACAGGGTGACAGCGATAAAGTAATCACCGCAGCAACCCAATTAAGCCAAGGCGTCACCCAGTTAGAAACCATTAACTACGCGATTCAAAGTGCTGCCGATGAGTCGCGTCTGATCAGCTTGGAAAAGAACGTCGCCGCCCCAACTCAAGCCTTAATTGATGACAAAATAAATACGTTACAAGGACTTATACAAAACGATGACAATTTAAAACAGTTGTTAGCAGAGCTGATTGTGCAGAAAGACCAGCTCTACTCCCTGATGTTCACCTCTAAAACATCGATACTCGCTGTCCGCCGAGTCAACCTAGATCTGCAAGCAAAACTGAAAGATCAAAGTAAACAAGTCTCTGAGCTTGCTACCAAAATGAGTGCGGCAGCCGATAGTGTCATCGATGCAAGCCAACAAGCCAGTACCGTGGCATTAGCGGACTCCAAAGGCACCATCGATAAACTTCTTAACAGCAGCGGGATTGTCGCAGGCGTGGTGTTGATAGCGTTGATCATCGCCTCTTTTGGTATCACTCGTTCCATTACACACCCACTGGATCAAATTTCCAAAGCAATGGCCGACATTGCTGACGGTGAAGGTGACCTGACTCGTCGCATCCAAGTATCAGGGATTCATGAAGCAATTGTACTGTCTGAATCGTTTAACCGCTTCGTCGCTCAACTGCAACAAACGGTAAAATCCCTTGCCGATGTTGAAAGTGAGTTGAGTCAAGCGGTGAACACGACCTCACGAGTCACCAAAGTTAGCCATGACAACATTGAAACTCAAAGTGCGGAAACGAACCAAGTGGCGCGTGCCGTTGAGCAACTAAGCCAAAGCTTTGCTGAGGCATCAGGTCTGGCATCTCAGGCCTTATCGGCAACACAAGATGCCTATAACGATGCTGAAACTGGACAAAAAACGGTGACCGATTCCGCCAAAGCTATCGGACAACTCGCCTCGAGTATCGAAAGTGGCGTCACGTCGATGGAAAAACTGACCGAAACCAGCCGCAACGTGATGACGGTATTGAGTGTCATTAGCGACATTACGGAACAAACCAACCTACTCGCTCTGAACGCAGCCATTGAAGCGGCGCGTGCTGGCGAACACGGCCGCGGCTTTGCGGTAGTTGCTGATGAAGTGCGCTCATTGGCAGGACGTACGCAATCATCAGCAACAGAAATTGCGCAGATTTTGGAACGGTTTAACCAAGACGCCCAAGCAACACTTTCCGTGATGTCGAAAGGTAAAGAACACGTGGATATCAGCGTCGAGCAGTCGAAACTGGTTTCACAAGCATTTAGTAATATCAACAGCAGCATTAAAACCATCCACGATATTAACGAACAGATATCGGACTCTGCTGTACACCAAAACAATGCGGCACAATCGGCATCATCGAGCGTAGATAGAATCAACACCATCAGCGCAGGAACTCGCGATTCCATCAGTGAAATCCAACGATCTTCGACGCTACTCGACACCCTATCGAAACGGCTGCATACCGCAGTGCACCGTTTCCGCTTTTAATCTATCTGTTTTTAATCCGTCCGTTTTAAAAAACGTAACTTTAAAACCATCGACTTTAAAATCAAAAGGCCACTTCATCGAAGTGGCCTTTTCAATAGCAATCTTGTTCTGTTTGCCGCTACAGTGCAGGTTCTGCTTCGCGTACCCTTTTGACTGGCTGCGCCGCAGTTCGAGTTACTGCTGCCGGTTTGTTTTGTGGGCGACTGACTGGCGTTGCAACTGCAGGCTTAACCGATACCACACGTAATGATTTCAACTGATTGGTTAACTGCTCACGTGTCTCCATGCCGCTTTTTTCAATTGCCACACTTTGCTCTACCAGTTTGCGTTCAATCTGCCCCTGCTGCATCTTTAATCCGGAGTAGACTTGAATCATCAACTTACGTAGTTCTTCGGAATTTTCCACTTGCGTAGCGCTTAACTTTCCCGTCGTTCGCTGAATCTGTTGAAACTGCTGCAGCACTGACATGCGTAATTGATCGACCTTTTCCTCACGTTGAGCGGCTTTACGCTTGAGCTCCGCCGTGTCATTGGTAATAAACTGGTTTAGTTCAGCAAATTCCAATTCAATTTGGCGTCGATGCTTCACAAACATCTCATTCATGGTCGCTAATTGTGTTTGTGCTGCTTTTTGGTGTTGATACTGTCTAAAAAAGATAACGCCCTGCAACAGGATTAACACTGTCACTGCGCCTAATAAAAGCCAGTAAGATTCTGGTGACATCACGTCCATCAAAATTCCTTTACCACTTAAAACCCTTAACGCCACCACGAGAGCCTGTTTGTGGTGTACAAATATGTATATTCAACTTTCCTAAATAAATGATTTTGAGAGGAAATTTGATTCGGGGTAGACGTTACTACAAGTGGAAAGAAAATCACAAATAATTTGATAAAAAAGTGATGAAGAGATAGATAGCGTAACGAAAATCCGCTTAAAGTGAGCCTCCTGTGAATCGGCAGGCCCACTCTCGCAGACAGAAACCGTTAAGAACGTTTGTTCTGTGAAGGCTCTTGGATTTGGTAAAGCTGGCTGTGATTTTCACAGGTGGTTTCACAGTTGCATTCGCGATCGATACCTATGGTCGACAAACCGCCACAACTCCCTTGGATTGATTTTCTCTTAAACATCACACCAATCGCCATCAACGCAATAACGGCCAAGAAAATACATAATGTCAAAACAAACGCCATGAGCTGCTCCTCGTTCATACCAAACCGTTTCCAAAAGTTTAGCACATGCTAACTTTGAAAAATTGCGGCGAGTTTATAGCATATGCCAATTACTTGCAATCTTGCTTAACGCTAAAAACACAAAAAGCCACTCAAAGTGGCTTTTTGTCGATTGGATTCATTATTACTGCGTCACATGAGAATGACCTTTGTTGTGCGCCCCAACCCATTGGTAAAGAAGGACACAAACGATGCAAAGTGCGAGTGCCATGCGGGTTGCACCGAGGACACCTTGCCAACCCATGCTTTGATAGAAAGGTTCCAGGAAGAACACGCCGATACTGGCGCCTGAGTAGTAGAACAAACTGTACAGAGCTTGCGCGCTGCCTTTGTTCTCTTTGGCTTTACGGCCAACCAAGGTGCTGGCATTGGCATGGCAGAAGAAGAATCCGAACGCCACTAACACCATACCGATGATCATCATGAACATGCTCCCCCAGCTCATGAGGAAGTTGGCGAGAAGCATCACACCGATACCAACGGCAATCCCCATAATTTGGCTGTGTTTTTTCGCAAATTTACCAGCCAAAGTCGAACTGGTTGTGCCACCTAACATGGTCAAGAACATCATACTGCGGATATCACTAGGCAAATGGTATGGGTAGTCGCTAAGCACCATCATTAAGTAGTTAGACAAGTTAACGAACGTACCGAAAGCGAGCCCAATCAACAAATAAATGAGCAGTAGCTGTGGACGTTTTAAGTGCTGACCGAACGCTTTAATAGAACGACCAATTCTTAAAGGTTTCGGTTTGAAATGGCGCTGCTCTGGCAGTAGATAGTAAACAAAACCCAACAGAACTGCGGTTAAACCCGCAATCACTAGGCCACCATTTTGCCAACCGCCAAGATATTCTGAGCTAAAGCCGCCGAGCAAACGGCTACATAAGCCACCTAACGTATTGGAAGCAATGTAAAAACCCACCGCTCCAGCCAACCAACTTTTACGCAGTTCTTCACCCAACAAAGGCACGGCTAAGGCAGGACAAACCGCCAAAAACATCCCTTGGAGAAAGCGCAGCGAGATAAACACACTGTAGTTATCGACCAAAGGCAAAATCAACGAGATAAACACACCAATGGCTGAGCCTGCCAGCATGATCTTGCAACGCCCAACAGCATCCGACCAACTGGCAAAAATCACTAAACCCAGCCCCATCCCCAACAAAGGAGCAGACATAGCAAAGTTAGCCGCTAAAGACGTGATATTAAAATCCTGTTGTAAAACAGGCAGTAAAGGTTGTAACCAATAAATGTTTGCAAAAGTAATGACGGAAAAGAGGCAAACACAAATAACAAAGCGGCTGTAATGGGGAATATTTTTCACTGCTCTCGACTACATATATCAAAGGGTTAAAAGACTCGGGTTTAGAGCTGTAGAGTACGCCTGCGATATCAATAAATAAAATATGTTGTGTTTATCTGTTCCATAGATAAAATTTATGCCCATATTTTAATGTTTGACATCGTTCTCATTTTTGATAAGGACCGCTTGTTATGGAGTTAAGACAGCTTCGCCATTTTGTGACTGTCGTAGAACAGGGATCAATTTCCGCAGCAGCGCGCACGCTCAATTTGGCGCAACCAGCCATCAGCAGTAGCGTGAAAAAGCTTGAAGAAGAACTTAAGCTGCCACTGTTTAATCGTCGTGATCGCGGCATTGACTTGACCGTGGCGGGTCATGAGTTTTTGCCCCACGCACGCCAAATTTTAAATCAGGCGCACGACGCAAAATTAGCAATGCAAGCGATGGAAGGATTAGACCAAGGACAGGTGGACATTGCGGTTCCTGGCATGTTGGGTTCTTATTATTTCCCGCCCTTGTTAATGGCGTTTCGTCATCAATATCCGAACATCGATTTGAATATTTTGGATACCGGTACGCGCAACATTCGTCGTTTGCTGCTTGATGGTGAGGTGGAATTGGGCGTCGTTGCCACTAAAGACTTAACGCCAGAGCTGGAAGCTAGCCCATTGATTCGTGAGAAAATGGTGGTGTGTATGTCGGTTGATCACCCTCTAGCGGACAAAGATGTGATCAGCTATGAGGATTTTCTTTCCCACGATTTGGCCTTGCTGCGTAAAGGTTACTACCACCACATTCTGCTCGACAAAATCAGCCGCCAAGTCAATATCAAGCCTCGTATAGCATTTACTAGTAACCTGTTGCCGCTGATTAAATCGGTAATTCGTCGCGGCTATGCGATTTCGCCCATGTGGCAAGTTGCTATCCAAAGCGACGACGAAATAATTACGCGCCCTTTCGCCGAAGCGTTTGAAGTGGACGTGAGTTTGGCGTGGCGCAAAGACAGTTACCTCTCGCGCGCCAATCAAGCGTTTCGTGATTTTGTGTTAGCGGAAGTGGCAGAGTCGAACTTAAGTTAGTTCGATTGCTACCTCACCTTGTGAAGCAGCACCTTGTAACACTTAGCCTTAAAACCCTAGCCTTGTACAACATGGCTAGGTGATTCACCAGCGGGCATTTACCATCCTTGCGGCAGTTTCGATGCCATGGCTTCGCGGCGATCCAATTTGGCACCATCAGCAATGAAGGTGCCATCGCCAACGGCGTGTAACATTTGGCGCTGTGTAAAATCATCAGCTGTGTAAGCCGCTAACCCTTCCAGTACGATGATGTGGTGCTCTTCGATAATATCTACCACTTTGCATTCGATGTTTGCCATACATTCGGCAATCAAAGGGGCTTTAACATACTGACCCGGCAGTTGAGTTAAGCCAAATTTAGCGAATTTATCTGTATCGCGACCACTGCAAGTACCGACGCCAACCACCAAATCAATTTGCTCGGCACTGGGAATGGCGATAGTGCACTCTCTGGTTTGTTCCAACGCAGTATAAGAGCAGTTCCAAGCGCCTGTGGTTAAGGCAAAGCGAGGCTCAAAACTCATCACCATACTCCACGAGATGGTCATGATATTGGCAAAATTCCCATCATGAGTGGTGACAAAAACCACTGGGCCTGGCTCAAGCAAGGTGAAACTGGTGTGATTAGGGATAATGTTCATGAGAGCAACCTCGCCTTGACCAAGAACCATTTAGTACCTGATAACAAAGACAAATAAAGATAAAGACTGACTAAGCTCTATAATAAATAAACCGAGCGCTAAGAACAACGCGAACATTATGCGAGGCGATGGTGCAAGAGAACGTGAGGAGCTTCATTATCAAAGCTCCTCATAATGACAAATAAAAAAATAACGGCAGGTTAAGCGCTATAAAATGCTACGTTGCTAGCGCTCAAACTAACTGAAATG
This sequence comes from Vibrio porteresiae DSM 19223, assembly GCF_024347055.1. Taxonomy (NCBI): domain Bacteria; kingdom Pseudomonadati; phylum Pseudomonadota; class Gammaproteobacteria; order Vibrionales; family Vibrionaceae; genus Vibrio; species Vibrio porteresiae. Next base: position 1,590,122 of record NZ_AP024895.1, on the reverse strand, counting down.
GATAGATAGAGCCAAGTTGCATGATTTGAGTCAGCTCATCTAACGCAGTACGACACTCCACCAACAACGCCGGATCAGCAAGATCGTGCTCAGAGAGGCGATCGCGATAATGTTTGTTCACCCACCCGACTAACTGTTGATATTGGCGATCGTTCATCAACGCGTGAGGATTCACCGAATCGAGTTCACGCTGCTGCAAAGCGACGCGTAATCGCAGACACGCAGGGCCGCCACCGTTACGCATGCTTTCACGCAAATCAAATACTTTAACTTCGTTAATCACGCCGCTGGTTACCACCAACTCTTGTAAATACCGCCACACGCCTTGATGTTCACGCGCTTCACTTGGCACCACCAGCATCATTTTTCCATCGGCCTTCGTCAGTAACTGGCTGTTAAACAAGTAGGTTTGTACCGCATCGCTGACCGAAACTTGATCCCGTGGTACTTCAATAGGCTGAAATTCGCATTCCAACGTTGCCAGTTTACGGCGCAATTCATCAAACGCAGCCTCTTGCTGATAAAAGGCATCTTGATGATGGAAAAACACCGAGCCATTACTCACCGCAATCACATCGTTATGAAATACACCTTGATCGATCACGTCGGGATTTTGCTGCAAAAAGACGCTATTGTCCGGTGATAAACCATGTAAACGCGCAATCGCTTGGCTCGCTTCTAAGCTGTGCCGCGCAGGAAATTGGGTTGGCTTTGGCTCATCAGAAAAATAGTGCTGTCCATAGACAAACAGCTCCACGCCTTTAGCCCCATGATGATGGCTAAAACGGTTATGATTGGCCGCGCCTTCATCGCCTAATGATTCATGCATCGGCAACGCTGGATGATGAGCAAAGTAGTCAGGATCGGTAAAAATCGCTGCCAAAGCGCGACCCGTTTGCTGATGTTCGATACTGCGATGCAGCTTATTGTTCAGGTTAGCTGGCGTAAAATGCACCTTGCCATCTGCAGTATCTGCCGATGGCGAAACCGTCGCCGCATTCGCCACCCACATGGATGAAGCAGAGCTGGCATTCGCCAATAAACGCGGCGCTTGCTTGGCCGCTTGTTCAATCACTTGCTGATCAGTGCCACGAAAACCGAGTTGGCGCAATGTGGCAATACAAGGGCGCTCTTGTGGAGGCAAAATCCCCTGCTTAAAGCCCATGTCCGCCAAAGCTTTCATCTTGTCTAAACCTTGCAGCGCCGCCAGTTTCGGGTTAGCCACCACGTTTTTGTTATTGGTGGATGCAACGTTACCGTAAGAGAGCCCTGCATAGTTATGGGTAGGACCGACTAGACCATCAAAGTTAACTTCGTATGCTGACATAGTGACTCCTACTTAGTGTGTGAAAAATCTAAACCCGGCGAGACCGTTTCCGGCATGCTTACGGTGTCGGTTTCCAGTGATGCCACCGGCCATGAACAGTAATCCGCCGCATAATAAGCACTTGGGCGATGGTTACCGGATGCGCCTGGGCCACCAAAAGGCGCGTTACTCGCCGCGCCCGTTAACGGTTTATTCCAGTTAATAATCCCGGCACGCACATCAATTAGAAACTGCTCGTAAAAGTTGCGGTCGGTTGAAACCAACCCAGCCGACAGACCAAAGCGAGTGTTATTGGCGATTTCTATAGCTTGCTCACGCCCTTGATAACGCGTAATGGTCAGTAACGGACCAAAATACTCTTCATCTGGCAGAGATTTCGCATCCGTGACATCTAAAATGGCGGGAGATAACAAACCAGTGTTGGGCACCAACTGCGTCATGGTGAGCAGAGATTTAGCGCCTTTTTCAATTAACATCGCTTGCGCATTGAGCAGCTGCTGCGCTGCTTTTGCTGAAATCACTGGCCCCATAAAAGGCTCGACTTCATCGGTCCAAGCGCCGACTCGAATCTGCTTGGTCACCTCAACCAAACGTGCAATCAAGCGATCGCCTTGCTCGCCGTAAGGCACAAGCAGGCGGCGCGAACAGGTACAACGCTGCCCAGCACTGATAAACGCCGATTGAATGATCAAATTCACTACGGCATCCGTATCTTCATACGAATCAATCACTAATGGGTTATTACCACCCATTTCCAGCGCCAGAATTTTATCGGGACGAGACGCAAACTGCTCATGTAACACATAGCCCACATTGGCACTGCCTGTAAACAGCAGCCCATCAATGCCCGCGCTTTGCGCTAACGCTACGCCCGTCTCTTTTCCCCCTTGAACCAAGTTGATAACGCCTGCGGGTAGCCCCGCTTGTTCCCACAATTCAATGGTTTTTTGCGCGGTCATCGGGGTTAATTCGCTCGGCTTAAACACCACGGTATTACCCGCGATCAGCGCCGGTACAATGTGCCCATTGGGTAAGTGTCCTGGGAAATTATACGGGCCAAACACTGCCATCACCCCATGTGGGCGATGTCGTAACGAGGCGGTGCCGCCGGCCATTTCGGTCACTTTACTGCCCGTACGTTCATGGTAGGACTCAATTGAAATCGCCACTTTATTCGCCATGGCTTGCGCTTCGGTCAGCGCTTCCCACAAGGGTTTACCGGTCTCATTCGCAATGGTTTCACCAAGCATCTGTTTATGTTCAGTGACCAATTGGGCAAAACGTTTTACTAGCTCAACTCGCTGCTCTAAAGAGGTTCTAGCCCAGCTTTTAAATGCGGTGAGCGCTGCGCTTACCGCCTGTTCCACACTGGCATCAGAACTTGCAAAACCTTGCCAAAGCAGCTCGCCATTGGCCGGATTGACTTTATCAAACGCGCTCTCACCAGCGCTGCGCCATTGACCTTGAATAAAGAGATTGGGTTGTAATGTTTTCATCTTTTATACCTCTGGCTGTTTGGCAAACAAGGAGGCGATACGCACCTCACTTCCTGCGGTCACTTGCAATGCGTCGCACTCAGCTGGCGTGAGATAGATGTACTCATCGTCAGGCAGCGAATGAATTAACGTGGTACGAAACTGTTGGTATTCGGTGTTGCTGACCAAATAGGGTTGCGGCGCTGAAATAGGATTGTCGCTCACCACTACTTTGCGTATTTGGCTCTGCTTCACGATGCGCAAATCTTCCACATACGCTTCAAGAGTTGGGCCCGCATCAAAGATATCGACATAATTGGCGTAACGAAAACCTTCACTTTCCAGAATCTTACGCGCTGGTACGGTGCAAGGGTGCACTTGACCAATCACTTCACGTGCCGCTGGAGTGAGAAAATCGACATAGAGCGGGTGCTTTGGCATCAGTTCGGCGATAAACGCCTTTTGCCCAATGCCGGTTAAATAGTCTGCCTGACTAAAATCGATGGAGAAAAAGTGCCGTCCGAGGGATTCCCAAAACGGCGATTCGCCATTTTCATCACTCACGCCGCGCATTTCAGCAAACACTTTGTCGCCAAATTCTTCACGAAAGTTAGCAATAAACATCATGCGACTTTTCGACAGCAGGTGACCATTTTTGCTGTGACGGTAATCAGCGTTCAAAAACAGCGTACACAATTCACTGTGACCGGTGTGGTCGTTACTCAAAAACAGCGTTGGCATTTGAGTATAGACATTGAGTTCTTTGGAGGCGTGCACCAAAGTGCCAAGACGAAATGAATACCAAGGCTCGTTTAACCCCACTGCGACTTCAATGCCGCTTACTCCAACCACCTCTTTGGTGTCGCTATCTTCCAACACAAACAGATAGCCTTGCTCTGGCAATGGAGCGGTTTTATGCCATGTATTGAGCGTGCGTTCTAAACGACTGATAAGACGTGCTTCGTCTTCCGGTAATGACGTAAAGCCCACGCCAGCTTGGCTGGCTAACTTTAGTAATGCGTCCTTATCATCCCAAGTGACTGGGCGAATAATCATCATGATAAAATCCTTTTCTTACAGCTAAAGCGCGATATGCCAGACCTTGAGCTTACTCTTAAGCCCGACTTGTTTGGCAACCGCACTCTCTAATTTGAGCTTGTCGCCTTTCACCTGACAAGGCGCGATAAAGGCTACAAAGCCGTTATCGGTGTTAAATCCAATTAAATGTAATTCAGCATCGGCTGGCACAGCACCCAGAGACAAGGTAGCTTGGCGATGCTCTTGCCATACGCTTAACGTTGAGCGCGTGGCACTTAAAATTGGCCCGCCATCAAAAATCTCGACGTATTTATCGGGTTCAAACCCTTGCCCACTGAGCAAATTGCACTGCAGTTCGGCCTTGGGGTTGACCATACCAATCGCCAGTTGCGCTTCTTCATGAAACAGCGGCACATACAATGGGTAATGTGGCATCAATTCCGCAATGAACGTGCCCTCTTTGGTGCTGTTGAGGAACTCCACCTCATCGTAATCTAAGCCAACAAACTTGCGCCCCACATGCTCCCAAAATGGCGCGCGCCCTTTCTCATCACACAGTCCAGGAAGCACTGCCATCCATTCGTTGGTAAAACGCTGCTGCTCAACACTCATATAGAGTAAGCGACCCAAGGTTATCAGTGCGGGATAGAGCGTTTTTAGTAACGACTCCACCACGTAAAAACTGCACAGATTAGAGTGATCGCTTAAGTCGTGAGTTAAAGAGAGTGCATGAACGCGCGAATGCACATTGAGTTCGCGAGATGAGTGAATCAGCATGTCATTTCGAAACGCATAGAAAGGCGTTCGATAGCCAGATAACGCGTTGATTGCACCTGTGCCAACCACTTGCCCAGTTAAACTCTCTTCCAAAACAAAGAAATAGCTTTCTTCACCGGGCGTTACGACATCCTGCGCAAAAGAGGCCACAGAGCGTTCGATTTTACGGACCAAACTCTCTTTTTTATCGGGCAATGTGGACACCATAGTGCCACTCTCTTTTGCTAAACGTTCTAGCTGACTTAAATCACTTAAACGCGCAGGACGCAGTATGATCATGTTTACTTCCTTGATTGGTAATCCTTTAAGGCTTGCTCAAACCGAGCCAAGCCCGTTTCCAGCTCTTGCTGGCTAATGTTCAGTGCTGGGGTAAAACGAATCACGTTTGGCCCTGCGATTAAGGTCATCACGCCATGCTCGGCACACAAAGTGCTGATGGCTTTGGCTTGACCTGCGTATTCTTCGGTCAATTGGCAACCGATCAGAAGTCCTGCGCTGCGGATTTCCACAAACATCCCCAGGCGACGATTGATGTTTTCCAATGTTTCGACAAAGGTTGCCTGTTTTGCACGTACATTGGCAAGAAATTCTTGTGAATCAATGATATTTAACGACGCATTAGCAACCGCACACGCCAGCGGGTTACCGCCGTAAGTGGTGCCATGAGAACCGACTGACAGAGCGCTGGCAAATTTGTCTGTCGTTAAAATGCCGCCAATCGGGAAACCGCCACCAAGGGCTTTTGCCGTTGACAGCATATCCGGAGTGACACCGTAACTCTGATAAGCGTACAGATACCCAGTACGACCAACACCAGTTTGCACTTCATCAAAAATCAGCACCGCATTATGCTTATCGCACAGCGCGCGCAAGCCACGCAAAAACTCAGCAGTAGCAGGAACCACGCCGCCCTCGCCTTGAATGGGCTCGACAATCACTGCGCAAGTGTTGTCAGAAATCGCCGCTTCAACCGCCGCCAAATCGTTAAATGGCAAATGCGTAATGGCGCCTGGTAATGGGGCAAAATCTTTTGAGTAGTTAGGCTGTCCGCCGGTCGAAACGGTAAACAGAGTGCGCCCATGAAAGGCATTGTTAAACGCGATGATCTCAGTTTTCTCTGCTGAGAAATGCTGACGTGCGTAACGGCGCGCTAATTTCAGTGCCGCTTCGTTCGCTTCTGCCCCGGAGTTACAGAAAAACACTTTGTCGGCAAAAGTCGATTCAACAAGGTGTTTGGCTAGATTGAGCACCGGTTCATTAGTGTAACCGTTACCGGTATGCCAGAGCTTATCTGATTGCTCAATCAGCGCTTCGCGCAAAGCAGGGTTGGCATGACCTAGGGCATTTACCGCAATACCGCCGACAAAGTCGATGTATTCTTTGCCATTTTGGTCATACAAAGTGGAACCTTGTGCCTTCACCGGAATAAACGGAGCCGGTGAATACATGGGGATCATATATTGGTCAAAATCGTTCCTTGAGGGAATGGACTGCTTCATCTTCGTGCCTCTGATTTATCAATGTTCCCTATACGCTACCTTGTAAACCGTTCAGAGCATTTCAAAAATACGACGCCAATTTATAGATTCGGACGCTTTTTTCCATTTTAGGCTAACTATGATTTTCTACGTAGAATAACTATGTATTCAAATCGGTGCCTTGCCTATGAGCGAATACATTCTCGCTGAAACCGCATCTTGAGGTTACTTAAGTATATTAAGCTTACGACTGCGCTCTTCACGGGGTGTGATTTGATAAAAGGCTTTATAGGATGAGGAAAAATGCGGCCCACTGGAAAACCCGCAACTCAAACCAATTTGCACAATCGACATGTTGGTAGTGAGCAGCAGCTTTTTGGCTTTAGCGAGACGCAAGCCAAGGTAATGTTTGGCAGGCATGGTATTGAGATATTGCTTAAACAGCCGCTCAAGTTGGCGCCGTGAGATGTGCACTAAATCGGCGATATCGTCGGTTGAAAGCGGCTCTTCAAGGTTTTGCTCCATCAATTCCAGTGCCATGGTTAAACGTGGCTGAGTAGCGCCGCCAACCAAATGCCCGGGTAGACGCTGCTTTTCATCCTCACTGCGCATCCGATCAAGACACAGATAATCGCTTAGCTCGCGCAGATGCTCAGGGGATTGATAGCGACCAATCAGATGCAATACCGCATCAAGAGACGCCAGTTTACCCGCAGAGCTGATGAGCGTCGGCGATTGCTGAAACAGCTGATTTGCCACCGGCTGATTGGGAAACTGCAGCTTAAAATGATCGCTATCATGCCAATGCACCGCGAGCGGAACTTTGGAAGTAATTCCCATCGCAGCCAGCCAATAAACACCGCAATCCACCGCTAACACTTTGGTGCCCATGTACTTGATTTGATGTTTAAGAAAGGTCAGTTCCGGCGTGAGAGGCGCAGATTCCATAGGCGTATCGGCAACGAGCACCACCCAATCCCAAGGCTGTGCTTCCAATGCAGACTGTTCATCCTCACAGTGTTGAACCACATGCTCAAGATGAAACGTGGGTGCGGTCGCCAAACGGTTCGATAGCGTAAACGGCTCAAGCACCATTCCCAGAGCAAAGTGGGAACACCCTGCAGCAGAATAGACTAACACATTGATTGTTTTTGCTTTATCCATCAAACCGTACTTCTATCCGTGAGTACCACAGTGCCCTACTTCATTGCTGTAGCAAGCCACAAATCGACGCTAAGCATGACGAAGTAAACCGATTTAATCAATCTTTTGTATTAGTCGTACCGTCATAATCCACCAGTAAAATAGCCAATAAAGTGAACACAGCGAGGGGGAAAGTGCGAGCTAGCGACAAAAATAAGGCTTCGCACGCGAAGCCTTATTTTATTCAATCAACACCTAAAAACCGTGTTTAACGCCTAATTAAGCACCCCATAAAGTGGCACTTAAACACTCAATACGTACGTATTAAAAAACTGGCGCGTCGTAATCGTAGCCTTCATCGGTATACGCAGTGACTTGAGCATCAGCAACTAAGCCATTTTCGCTAGCCACTTGGGTATCAAAGAAGTGTTGGATCTGCTTACGACGGCCGTGCGCAGACCATGCATCAGCGCTGGCCCAAATCTCGTTAAACACAATCGGAAAATCATTGCGCGTGGCGCTTGGATGATCGATCTGACGAGTAACTCGGTATTGAATGCAGCCTTCTTCACGCAAAGCATCTGGTTCAAGTGCTTTAAGCACTTCAAACAGTTCTGCTTCTTTGCCTTCTTTTGGCTTAAATTGAGCGAATACGTAAACTCGAGCGGTCATGAATAATAATCCTCTTTGTTTTATGGAACTTGGCATCATATAAAAGCCGCTAGGTAATTGACAGAACAAATCAAAAGCCAATGCTGCTTAAGCCGATTTGCCAAGCAATTCAGCTCACTACACTCAGGATTTAAAGGGGTTAAGCAGTACAACAAAGAAACAAAACGCTTATTTATGGTGGGTCAATGGATTCTGCCGCATGAGCAAACTATATTTTAACCAGATGGACTTTGTTGTGATTAACTATTAGGTACGCTATTGCTATGCCAAACCCATTATTTGCAAAAAAAGCAACACCTTACCCTGCTGCGTCTCAAGCGAATGAAGGTAAGTTAGGCGAAGAACTTACGCCATGGAAAGTAGCATTGATTGACGATGAAGATGACGTGATCTCGGTTTCCGAGATGGTATTAAAACGCGTTCTGGTCGATAGTCGTCCATTGCTCTTTTTGAAAGCCCGTTCGGCAGAAGAAGCAAAACAGCTGTTTAAAGACCATTCCGATATCGCCCTCGCATTAGTTGATGTGGTGATGGAAAGCGATCACGCCGGATTGGATCTGGTGAAATGGATTCGCGAAAGCCATAAAAATACCTCAACCCGCTTGGTACTGCGTACCGGTCAACCGGGTGAAGCGCCGGAAGAGGATGTGATCCGCGATTACGATATCAACGATTACAAAAACAAAACCGAGCTAAATTCCACCCGCCTTAAAACCACCATTTACGCTGCCATTCGTGCTTATCGAGATATTCGAGAAGTAGAACAAGGCAGCAAAGGGCTGGAAGATGTGGTCAGTGCCACCACGCGGGTGTTGCAAGCCTCCAATTCTGAAGCATTTTGTCGCCAGGCATTGCGGGAAGTCAAAGAGCTGATTGGTCAGCAGACGGTATCGTTTTATCTGCACTATCAGTTACTTAATGCCTTGGGTAATCGCGAGCAAATCTTGCTTAGTTTTGACGGAGTGCAATACCAGATCGACACTGAACTGAAAGACGATATCTTCCCGGCAGCGATTCGCAAAACCGCTGACCAAGCGTTAATGCAAAAGCAAAACATCAGCGACAAAGGTTTTTTCTGTAATTTCACTCAGCTTTCCGACAGCAGTGAAAGCGCCACCACCATCACTTTTACTGCCCCAATTTCGCGATTAACCGAGCGACTACTGAATGTGATGCTCACTAAAATCTCGATTATTTTTGAGAACTTAACTCGGCGTGAAGACATTGAACGCACTCAACAAGAGTTGATGTACGTGTTAGGGGATGCCATTGAAATGCGCAGTAAAGAGACCGGAGCCCACGTGCGCCGCGTGTCCCTGATCTGTGAATTTCTCGCTCAGCGGCTTGGGTTAGAGGAGCACATTGTGCAGCTCATCAAACACGCTACCCCAATGCACGATATTGGTAAAATCGCCATTCCTGAAACCATCTTACATAAACCGGGCAAGCTTGATCCTGATGAGTGGGAGATCATGAAAACCCATGCTCAAGTCGGTTACGATTTGCTGTGTCATTCGAAACGTGCATTGCCACAAGTAGGTGCGAGCATCGCGCTCTATCACCATGAAAAATGGGATGGTTCCGGCTATCCATCAGGCTTAAAAGAGGAAGAGATTCCGATTGAAGGTCGGCTGATGGCGATAGCCGATGTCATTGATGCGCTCGCAGCGCGTCGCTCCTACAAAGAGCCGTGGCCTGCCGACCGCATTTTAAGCTTGCTGAAAGAAGAACGCGGGCGTCATTTCGACCCTGAAATTTGCGATCTTGCAATCACTCACTTTGATAACATCATGGCGCTGCGCGACATCTACCCTGATTAAACACAGTTTGTTTCATGGTTACACAGTGTGACGGTTAGATGTGTGCAAACCAAGGCGATATTGCGGGCGATGGAACGGATGTTCACATCGCCCGATTCGCAGCTATGCGCGATCTTTTACACCAAAGCCAATCGTAAATTGCACCCCTTGATTAGGTTCACTTTGACACTCAATCGAACCACCTAGCGCATTTTTCACAATGTTATACGTGACATTTAGCCCCAATCCCGTGCCACCGTTAGCGCGGTTGGTGGTAAAAAATGGGTCAAAGATTCTCGGCAAAATCTCTTTGCTGATCCCTTTGCCGTTATCTTGGTAGGTCATGACAAAATAGTTGCGCTCTTCTTCACGCACCTGAATCGTAATCTCACCAAAGCCTCGTTCGCTAAAGCCGTGCACCATGGAGTTAACAATCAAGTTGGTTACCACTTGCGAAATCAACCCAGGATTGGTCACTACGTTAAAATTGTCGGGGCAATCGATAGTGATTTGGGTATTGGCTTTTCGGGTCATCGAACCAAGGCTAAACACCACCTCTTCCAAGTATTCCCGTAAATTGATTGAACGCTCCTCTTCGCTGGTTTGGTCAACGGCAATTTGTTTAAAGCCGCGCACCAACTGCGCTGTACGTTCAAGGTTTTTATGGACGATATTAGAAAGTTCATTGGCACTGTTGAGGTAATCTTCAAAAGAATTTTCGGTCAGTTCACCTTTGTGATAATGGCTACGAATGGCTTTGGTCTCTTCCATAAACTGAGTAATCCCCATCAAACCAACCCCCACGGGCGTATTGATTTCATGTGCTACCCCTGCCACAAGCGATCCTAAACTCGCCATTTTTTCCGATTCCACCAACTGCTCTTGCGTCCGTTTTAGATCGTCAATCATCAATTCAAGGTGACTATTTGAAAGATCTAATTCGGTATTGCGTTCGTAAAGCTCCAGCTCCAACGCCTTTTTCTCTGAGATATCACGAATCACCGCGTAAATCACATCAACGCCTTTGAGGTTGACCTTAGTGATGATCACTTCGGTCCAAAAGTTGGTGCGATCTTTTTTGCAGTGTATCCACTTAAATCGCGTGCTGCCTTTATCTAACGATTTAAAAATCAGCTCTTTAGCGGCCTCTTTTGACGAACGTCCATCAGCTTGAAACTCCGGAGAAATGTCTTTGGGATGAATCCCAATCACTTCATCTTTGGAACTAAAACCAAACATGCGCAAAAACGCCTTATTGCAGTCGACGTATTTCTGCCCATCAAACACGCTCAGACCATCCATCGACTCATTAAACAGCGTCTCAAATATCTCTTTTTGCTCAGCAAGCTTAAGTTCCAGATCTTTCTTCTCGGTGATATCGCGCCAATTGGCATGCACCACCACCTCACCCGCCAAGGTCATTTTGGTGATGATCACTTCACACCAAAAGGGCTCGCCATTCGACTTTTTATGCAACCATTCAAAGCGCACACTGCCCTCTTCGTAACATTGGGTAATGTACTCCATGCCTTTTTCGGCTGAGCTACGACCATCAAACTGATATTCAGGAGAGAAATCGAACGGCGTAAGGCCGATAAACTCCTCACGAGTCGCTAAGCCGACCAAATCGAGCATCGATTGGTTGCAATCGACAAAGATACCGTCTTTAAAAATCGCCAAGCCATCTTTAGAGTGACGAAAAACCGTTTCGAACCCTTTGTCTTGCGTGTGCGCTTCGTTCATGTTCAGCTAAATCCCTGTAGATATTGAAACAATCTCTATCAATCAAGCTAGCAAAGAACGGGGAGAATTCCACTGTCAGGGGGGATGAATAGAGTGAGTTCAGGACAATCAAGCCTTGCTTTTACGATTTCGTTCTAATCTCAATCTCTGCAATATACTGTGATAAATGAGCATGTTATGGTCATATTCCCCATTATCAACTGAGCAGTATGGATGAATACGACGATTATTCTTGTGCCGGGATACACTAATTCCGCCCCAAACCACTGGCAGAGCATTATTGAACGCAGCTACACCAACACAGTACGAGTACAGCAAAAAGATTGGCTAGTACCGGAACGCCAAGCGTGGGCTGATGCGCTAAACGACACCATAAAACAGGTATCAGGCAACGTATTACTGGTGGGACACAGCTGCGGCTCAGTCGCGATTACTCAGTGGGCATCTCTTTATTCATCCGAAAACGTCATTGGTGCATTGCTGGTTGCTCCAGCTGACGTTGACTCATCAACCGCAATCCCAGAAATTCACGTGCAGCGACCATTATCCATGCAGCCACTACCGTTTCCCAGCATAGTGGTCTGCAGCGATGACGACCCACACCTCTCGATTCCAAGAGCTAAAGAGTTCGCTAAACATTTGCAAAGTGACGTGGTGACATTACATAAAGCCGGCCACATTAACACCGATGCTGGCTTTGGTTATTGGCCGCAAGGAGAAAAACTTATCGAACGGCTGCTGGGATATAAATGGACAGAAGAGAGGATTGCGGAGTGAGCGAGTGGACGTGTATTGATAATGTTTGTGAAAGGAATGACACCTTAATTCCGTTAGCTGAACTTCTCACAGTGACTACTTATTGTTTCCACCTTGTTTGCCAAATGCTGGTTTCAACTTATTGGAAATATTATCTTCTATTAACTGGATGACTTCATTCGGTTCATCATATTCGAGTACATCAACTTTGTATTTCCCTTTAAACCACGCATAAAGGTGTAAAGCATATGTTTGATCAGCACAATCGACGAGATGTTGAGTTAATCGTTTTTTGATGCCTGTTGTCGAAGATCCAACATATAGGACTTCCGACGGCTTATTTACTTTACAACACGCCTTAGAATGAGACGCTTTAAATGCAATAAAGTCACGAGAACGTTCATAATTCTGTAGCTACTAATTTCTATAAAAGACACACACCCCAATTCATTTTCGAGGTGTATGTCCTTTTGGGTTTTAATTTTAAATTGTACCTTTTATAACAGCTAATTACAGTTACTGCACACGATTTAACGTTACTGTCGGATTCTCATCTTCAGGGATGATTATGGTCATCACATCATCTTTGATTGAGTAATCCAATGCTTGTCCATTTTCATCAGAAAATCCAGCCGATATGTTTGAGTCACCAGCAACAGTACCGCAGTCACTCTCATCGTCGTCAGTACAAACTAAGGTATTAGTGGTCGTTGTGGCATCAGCAGTAAAGGTAATGGTACTGTTGTCACCACTTATCACATAAGTACCAAATTCAGAGGCATTTTCTAATGTCTCATCATCCTCATAGTAAAACCCATTTGCGCCATAATACAAATCGATTTCCATATAGTGTCCATTACCATCAAGAACCACCAAGGCATTATCTGCAATTCCTCCATCTGAGGTTGCTTCAATCAACCAAGCACCGGCTTCCGGATGGCTGTCTGAGGCGACGATTTTAGTGAGATCTTGATCATCATCAGCAATATCCAGAACCTCATTATTATTACTGTACACCGTCATTGACGTATCCTTCAGGGTAGCCCCACCATTGGAAGTGCCATTGGAATCAATGACTGGAACGGCGTCACTGGCTGTATCGGCAGTCGCAGAATGAGTATAGGTGTAGGTACCGGCTTCCACGCCACCGATCACGCTATTTTCACTCAGCGCTTGTTGCGCAATCACATAGTTTTGCTTGTCAAGAAATACCACAATATCGGCAAAAGGTGCATCATCTGTGCTATTCACCCAAGCACCAGCCAAAAGGCTGTCATCTTGCCACAGGGCTCCCAGCTGTATCCTATCATAGCTATGGTCACCCACATCTTCTTCGGCACAGCTACTACAGTTTTCTCCAATATCAGCATCAATAAAGAAGTAACCATAATCATTGCTTGGTACCTGATCACTGTCCAGAGTAATAGTCACGGTTTTGCCATCAGACGATACCTCGAATGAATAGATATCTGTGTCTAAGCTTTCTCCTTCAACATAAACACCATCTTGCCAGTAATCCTTTAGAGCCCATTTGTCTCCATTACCCTTCATCCCAAACTCAATACTGTCATTAACCCCAATCCAAAGCATGTTAACATAACCGGTTCCGGAAACTGAATCCGTTGCTAGGGCATCTTTAATACTGCCGTTGGCAGTAAGAGTTATTTCGATCCGACCGCTGCTGCTTTCCTTTGCGCTAAGTGTAGTCAACTCAAAACCAGCATGATTCGCATTGGTACTGTCATCGGATTCATCAGTCACAGTGCGCGTGGTGTCGAGATCGTCAAAAAAAGTGGACTCAAGAGCCGACCGCGAGGTATACAGGATAACGGTGTCGTCGCTTTCATCCTCGTCATCACTTTCCTCAGTGGCGATATAGCTACCCTCCACATCACCTACACTGACCAAGCTAAAGGTGGTAGTAGACACACTGCTGTCGTCGGTGTCGGTAATAGTGAACACCAGCTTCCCATCGGTCAGAGCATAGGTAATACTGTCTTCACCATCGTCTTCTTCATTATTAAGAATATTGACAAAATTAGCCGTACTGTTGTCGCCAAAGGTGATTTTTTCCAGATCACCGTCATTAAGATACAAACTTAGGCCACTAGCCACCATATTATCAGTAAAGCTCAGAGCGCTGCTATCATCAGGCTCCAGAGTCAACCAATACGCATTAGCTGCTGTGGCGCTGTTATCACCATAATAAAGCCGGCCGCTACCCGTGGCATCGCCACTGGTGTAGGTAAAAATGGCATACTCACTGGTGAACGCGGTAAAGGTCATCACCCAGTTTGAATCGCCGTAGGCCAGCGCCACTTGCGGGGATAGTGTGTCATAAGTGGCATCAGAATATGTAAACGATTTAACGCCAGTGCTATAGCTTTCAACCAAATATAGGATGTCATTACTGAGGATGTTCCCCGCTAAATAACTTTCTGCAGCCCCTTTATAAGCGTAAGGATAAATACGCAGCGTTTGTGTATTGTCCGCACTATTGCTGAGCTGAACATAATACATACCGTCAATGTCTGTCTGAACCAGATTTGGCGCATAGCTCACTGAACCAATGGTTAGCGTATCGGTATCCTCATTAAAGGTCACTGTATCGCTGTCTTCCTCTTCCAACTGATTGGCAGATGCCAGTGTAAGACTCTCGCTGGTAGAATCAGCAAGCATCAAACTCGCATACACAGCTGAACTAGCATCTCCGACAAGTAATGTACCACTGCTGTCACTTAAAATGGTGTGTAACAAATGGGCATTAGCATCAAGTTCTGTGGCCACATCAATAGTAATCACATCTTCATTCGCTGCCTTATTTAAGGCCTCAAGTAATGAACTTGAGTCTGAACCATCAGTGGTATAGGAACTACTATTATCGACGTAATGAACAAAAGCGGTGACGGTATCGGATTCCTGATCAATAGTAATACCGTTACTAGTATCATTATCCTCATCGAGGGTTTGTAAGATACGCGCAATGTTGGTATCGGTCTCTTGTAGTGTTTGCCCATTAGACAAAGCATCTAGTGTATTGGCATCGATAACCTTTAATACAAGATCACCAATTGAAAAGCGGCAAGAACTATCTTCATCAAAATAGAACTTACCATTACTATCTGTCGTACCGGACTGAGTTCCACACTCATAAGTAAGACCGCTAACTGCAGAGTCAATGTAGTAAGCGTAAGATGAGCTTGTTGTTGCCGTATTATCGGTATCGGCATCGCCATCTCCTCCGCCACACCCAGCCAAAAATAGTGCCATAAACATCGCTGCTATATTACCTTTATTCTTCATTCTCATTATATTTCCTTAGACAATTTCGGTTGTTTTCTACTAATTAATTCAGCACATAGAACCCCCTCGCAGATTATATATCACGATAATTATCAGTATGAGAGAATTCTAGATGTTACATAATAAATACTATTTTCATTTTCGCTTTTTAACTTACCTTAGCCACACAATTGATATCATTAACTGTGTTAAACATAATAAATAAAATTCAACAACTTAAAATATTTAATCATAAATTAACCACACAAAACCCTTCATTTTCATAAATTAACATAGTCTAATAATTAAATCCGTTGAATATAACCTATAGAAAAGAATCCCTGCACTTACCAAACGTAACAAATAAATTAGCACTTCAAATTAAATGTTATTTGATTAATGTGTCATAACTAGAGAAAATGAGAATAAATTTCGATTTCACACTATTACCACATAAATATAATAATGTTATTAATATATTTGATTGATAAAAGTACTATTGCTTTTTTGAAATTACAACCATGACAAATAAAACGTCTATTTTCTTTGCATCATTTATAAGACATCTGCGATTGAAAAATTGATATTTATTAATAAACGGTCGTTCACAATAATATCTCAGATGGTAAATCCGTGTTAAAAAATTCAGATTTAATTCTAATAGTATGATATTTAAAATCAAATTTCCTTAATAATAGTGAGATAGGAAAAACCAACTGATCACATACGTCATTTTCTTGATAGCCACGGCGGATACGCGTCTCAACATCTTAATGTCACTTTGCGTTTTCTAACTCGTTGTTTTCCTCTTATAGCCAATTGCTTTACATTAAGTAGACCTGATTCTCTATTGCTGTAGAATCTTTCTCTATTCTACTTTCGCTTAGCTTGGAATCGTTTCTTATATGTCTACATTCAATTCCGACGAATCGCTGCGGGGGATCACCACTTTTGTGGTTGCAGCGAATTCGGCAAGTTTTACCGAAGCCAGTGAAAAGTTAGGGATTACGAAATCAGCTGTGGGTAAAAGCATCGCACGATTAGAAGAGCGTTTGGGAACAAAACTGTTTCATCGTTCAACGCGTAAACTGAGCCTTACTAGCGATGGCGAAGCCTATTTTGCCAGCTGTACAACAGCATTAGAGATATTAGATTCGGCAGAAAACTCGTTAAGTCGACGTAAAGAGAGTCCTTCTGGTGTTGTTCGGATGGATATGCCTGCCTTTTTTGGCCGTCATTTGATGATGCCTATTCTGATCAATTTTTCTCAGCGCTATCCGGACATCAGGTTCGAACTCTCTTTTAATGATCGACTCGTAGACCCTATCGAAGAGGGATTAGACTTAGTTTTACGCTTTAGCCAATTGAAAAGCACTAATGAGTTAAAGTCTCGTCGCCTTGGTGAGCAGTATCTCTATCTATGTGCTTCACCCACTTATCTAAAGCGTTATGGTACACCACAAGAACTTGCGGATTTGAATCATCATATCTGTTTAAT
The DNA here is from genome assembly GCF_024347055.1 of Vibrio porteresiae DSM 19223. Classification (NCBI taxonomy): domain Bacteria; kingdom Pseudomonadati; phylum Pseudomonadota; class Gammaproteobacteria; order Vibrionales; family Vibrionaceae; genus Vibrio; species Vibrio porteresiae. The sequence continues at coordinate 1,573,134 of NZ_AP024895.1, read as the reverse complement.
GGGCTACCGCTGTCGAGCTCCTTTAGCGTGGCAACTTAAAGATGCGGACGAAAAAATTATTAGTTATCTCCCTGAAAAGTTTCATCAAATTGGGGATGGTGACGCCTTACTAAATGCCTGTTTAGGCGGAATGGGGATCGTTCAGCTTCCTGAGAGCATGGTTAAAGACCATATAGAAAACAACACATTAGTACCTGTACTTCCCAAATTCATGCCAGAGCCGATACCTTTGCATATCCTTTGGCCATGCAGTAAAGCTCTTGTTCCTAAAGTGCGCTTACTGGTAGATGAACTGGTAGAGCATGCCAAACAGGGGTCATTTAGCCACTAAGTAGACTATTTCTCTACATTGAGTGAACCTAAAGCGTGTTTATCCACCAGAGGAATACCGTTACACTCGTCGCAACATAATAAAACAGTCACCTTTGAGGAGAGATTTATGCCATTCGCACTCTGGGCGCTCGCAGTTGGCGCCTTTGGTATTGGCACTACGGAGTTTGTGATTGCAGGATTGTTGCCTGCCATTGCTAACGAATTTCACATTACGATTCCTGTAACGGGTTACTTAGCCACCGCCTACGCGCTTGGGGTGTTCTTTGGCACACCAGCTTTGATTATTTTGGGAGCGAAGATTTCGCGCAAAACCATGCTGATCGCGGTAATGATGCTGTTTGTCGCCGGTAACCTTATCACCGCTTGCGCGCCAAGTTTTGCGTTTGCATTGCTTGGGCGAATTGTTACCTCCCTTGCTCACGGCGTGTTCTTTGGCATCGGGTCGGTGATCGCTGCGGAATTGGTCGCTCCCAATAAACGCGTACAAGCCATTGCGTTTATGTTTATGGGATTAACCATCGCCAATTTGGTGGGTGTGCCAGCTGGTACTTGGATTGGTGAGCATATTACTTGGCGTTTGACGTTCGCTCTTGTTGCCATTGTTGGGGTTGTGACGGCCGTGAGTGTATGGCGTTTGATTCCTCATCAGCCTCGCCCTAAAGAACAGCGGTTTTCGCAAGAGGTTAAAGCCTTTGGCAATATCAATGTGATTCTGGCAATGGGGATTACGGTTTTAGGCCCTGGTGCATTTTTCACTGCAATTACTTATATCGCACCAATGATGACGCAAATAGCTGGTTTTAGTAGTTCAAGTGTCACTTGGTTGATGCTGGTGTTTGGGTTGGGCTTATTTGTCGGTAACCATCTCGGCGGTAAATTTGCTGATAAAGCCTTAATGCCTATGCTTTATATCACCCTAGCAGCACAAGCAATCATTTTGTTTATCTTCAATTATGCGGTACACAGCCAAGTAATGTCAGTTATCTGCATCTTCCTAATGGCGGCGTTCGGGTTCGCAACGGTTTCACCGATTCAAAAGTTGGTGATGGATAAAGCCAAAGCTGCTGGAGCGTCCACACTGGCTTCTGCCGTTAACATTGGTTTTTTCAACCTAGGTAACGCTGTGGGTGCTTGGTTTGGAGGGTTTGTGATTGCAGCAGGGTTTGGACTGCAATCCCCTAACTGGGCGGGTGGCTTGCTCTCCGCTGGCGCTCTCGTTCTCGCGATTATTTCCGGTATAACGGATAAATCTGCTAACGCCGAGCCTGTATCGGTGAATAGCTAAACTGATATAAACAAGGGAGCCATTAGGCTCTCTTGTCATTTCGTATTCAGTCCATGCCTAAAACAAGTACACACTACCCTTTCTCTCTTTAGTTGAAGCTGATTGAGTATTTTCAAGATGTGTTTTCTTGTTGGCATTCTAATTAAGCTGTATGCCCTCGTTATAGCTCGTTATTATTGGGATATGGCAAGCTTGCACTGGCTAACACCAAGTTTCCCTTCAGCCTCGTTTACGATTTTTATATTTGCTCCGCCAAAAAATAAGCTCTTGTATATAAGAAATTGCTAAAAATAAAATTATTATCAAAATCATCAGTTATTTAATTGTAATAAATTAATACAAACATTTATCTTTTATATGGTTTTATTGTAAATTGTCCGCCAGATAAAAATGAATCGCATTCTCTTCAAGCTCGCATTCAATAATATAAATAGCTAAATAACGAAAGGCTTAAATAATGAAGTTGCCCTATCTTTTGCTTATCACATCTATCGGTTCTGGCGTGATTGGCTATGGTGTTTCACAAACTTTATCATCACCAGAACAAACCACTGCGGCTAATGGTAGCAGCGATGAACAACCAAACGATGACGACTATCTAAGTAGCGATACGTTCGCGACTACCGAGGAATACACACAGCAAGAAGTTGTTTTTACCAGTGATTCAGCGGGGAGCAACATTGTCGAACGTGAGCTAAACCGCTATGGTTATAGCCTATCTAACTTAGATAAAATGCAATGGAATGATTTCATTGGACAAAAGTCGCTTGATTATTGGGCAAAGGATCTACGTGCACAATTGACCTTATTAAACTTGGCGATCTCAGAGAATAATACCAAGCTTATCGAACGCTTACTGAGTCGCAAAATGACCATCGATGCCGCACCTACACATGACGATTTTCCGTTAATGGTTGCAGCTGAAAATGCCAACCTAGTCAATTTCCGATTGATTGTTGACCATATTCAAAATCTAAACAGCCCCAATTACCAAAACATTGTCAAATTAATACAGCGAAGCAACGATTTGAGTCTCGGCAAGTCAAAAATCGATTACCTATTTAACAGCGGCTATCTTTTTGACGACATGTATCTTCATATTCTGCCACAGTTAAGTTTTACCGATAATTTGGAAGATTCGATTTTGGCCAATACCTTAGTGACGATCGATCCCAATAGCAAGCGCAGAGAAAATGGCCCGATTTTACTTGCCGAAATGATCCAAAATGGCGCCAATGATCAAATGGTACGCGCACTTCTTCCTGACCTAGACATCTCGACACTTGATACTAGAGCTAGAAAAAGCTTATTGATTTCAAGCCTAAGTTCCAAGCGAATTCAAGATCCAGCGACGATTACGGCACTAATAGATAAAGGCTTGGACGTTAATGTCGAAGATGGACGCATGCCGAGTATACTTGCTATTAGTGTTGTATTACTAAATAGAGTGGATAATGATAATGAATTTGAAATACAAAAGGAAAAATTTACTGCGTTAGTTAACAGTGGTGCAAAGTTAACAGATAGCGAAAAGAAAAAATCGCACTTAGCAAATTTATTTAATTCACTCAAAATACCGGAAGAACAAAAACAACAAATAAGTTCAGCGTTAGGACTTTAAGGTTTTATTAAACGAGCTAGTTGTCAATTCTATATAATCTACTTACATCGCTTAGATGACGATGTAAGTAGTTTTCCCAGTACCGTTTTACAATCTAAAAATAATCGGGAATTGTATCAGGCATAGATTGTTGCTCTTTCGCTAGATAGAGGCATTGTGAATCACCAATACGGCGGTAACCGAGCTTCTGGTAAAACTGAGGATCAATATCACTATGTAGATAGATCGCTTTTGTTTCTGGTCGTTCTAACAACATCTTGCCAATCGCTTTGGTAAGTGCAGCGCCATACCCTTGGCGGCGGTGCAAATGAGAAGTGGCGAGTGATCCTAGCCCATAACAGCCCACGCCTAAACCAAAATGTCCGCAACCATAAATAATAGCAGCTGCGACAATTCGCTCATCTTGGGTTAATACATACCATGTGCCACGTTGATATTTTTGACTGCTGCGACACAGAGATAAATAGTCAGGGAAAGATAATCCCTCCCCCCAAACATCAAAACCGAGAGCGTAAATTACATCAAATTCGCTTACCGTTGCTTGTCTGATAATCGTATGTTCCTCATAGAGGTTATTGGTTAGCGTTCACCGTTTTACCTCTTCTTTTTCGCTTTTTACTCGAGAAAAACCAAATAACTACACCATAGATAAAACCATTAAATATACTTGAAAAATATGTTTGCAAGAGATTTTCCGGGGAGAAATTCGCGTCTTGATCAAAGTACTTAAACAAGGAATTCCCAACAAATGAAATAGTTCCAAAAACTAAAATTCCTTCATAAAATACACAGCGAATAAAATCTTTATTAAATGTTTTTTTCCATCGCTCTTGATTCATTTAACACCTTGATTAAATTAAATATCGTATGGTGACAAATTACCCGAGCTGAGTTTCTCTATCAATAACAATTTACAAAAACTTCGCTTTTTCGATTATTGATGACTATGTTTTTAAATGCCACCAATTAGATGACTTGGTGCGCTAATATTCTAATTTACTAATACATAGTTAGTGAGGAAAATATTGGTACTGTCTTAGGCTATCCAATGGAATATGCAGTGTTATAGGTAGGGATTAGCTATGCCAAACCACTCTATTTCTATGAAGCAATGGGGGGCGACGCCAGAAACGCTTGCCAATTTTAAGGCGCATTTGGCAGAAAGACTTAACTAACGCATCAAGATTTAACTAACGAATAAGTATAAAAAGGCCCCTCCAACGATAAGCCGAACAAGCGGAGGGGCAATCAGGAAATAGTCACTTAGTAGAACCGCTTCTTCATTGCGGCCTTTATTTGTTTAGGGGTGATTTCTCGTTCCATTAGTTCAAAAATGCCGACCATTTTCGGCAGCACATGAGTGAAGTGCGTTTTGAACCCTTCACACAGATAGTTTTTGTTGGGTTTACCATCGCTCGAAATTTGGAAACGATGTTTAGGGCAGCCGCCATTGCAAGCTTGTTTCACAGGGCAGTCGAGACAGTCACGGCTGATGTTGGTTTTCTTACTTTCACCAAAAGCTAAGTTTTGTGGTGAGTTGACCATCGCTTCCAAATCGTGGTGATGTAAGTTACCTAACTTGTGTTCTGGATACACAAAGTGGTCGCACGAGTACACATCACCATTGGCTTCCATGACCAAATCGCTACCGCAGGTTTCACTAAACACACAGGCAGCCGAACGGCCAATCATTTGAGACATGGTCTGTTCAAAATTCATCACGAAGATGCGGTTAAAATCGTTCACGACCCAATAATCGAAAATTTTATTGAGGAATGCGCCGTAAGCTTTTGAAGGAACAGACCAAGGCGTCACATCACACTGGCCAGTAAAATCCGGTTGAATCAGGGTTAAGCCATTTTCATCCGCCTCTTTCGCTTTACGTTCCACCAGCGGAATAAACTGCATAAATTGGCTGCCGATGCTTTTTAAAAACTGATAGGTTTCGAGCGGCTTACGTACGTTGAATTCGTTAACTACCGTGAGCGTATTAAATTCCACCTTGTGTTTTTTCAGACACTCGATGCCTTTCAATACCTCATCAAAGGTGCTTTTCCCCGAACGGGAGATACGATACTTATCATTGACTTCACGATCACCATCGATAGAAACGCCCACTAAGAATTGGTGCTTACCTAAAAAGGTGACCCATTCATCGTCGATTTTAATCGCGTTGGTTTGGAAGAAATTCTGAATCTTTTTGCCGCCCTTATATTGCTCTTGCAACGCAAGCGCTTTAGCAAAAAAGTCAATGCCGAGCAGAGTCGGTTCTCCACCCTGCCATATGAAATCAACCACTTCACCTTTCTGCGATTGAATCTGTTTTTGGACATATGCCGCTAAAGTCTCATCGTCCATTTTCCAGCGGTTTTTTCTATCGGGATAAAGCTTCTCTTTTTCCAAATAGAAACAGTAGGTACAGTCAATGTTACAGACTGAGCCACTGGGTTTGGCGATCATCTGGAAGTTATTAATCGATTTCATGTTTGGACCTCACTTCACACTGCTTTTTTTCTTATTGTTTTACTGGTTGCGCGGCTTGTTTTACCGGCTTTGCTGGCTTTTTCTCATGGTACATAATCACAAACATGGTGCCATCGGATCCATCAACTAATTGAGTTGGAAAGATTTCTATATTTGGAATCTGATAATAGTCGTTGGGATATTGGCCGCCATCTAAGGCCAGTTTCACAAACTGGGTTTCCCCTTTCTGATGCAATTCGGCAAAATCGGGCAATGCCTTTTTATAGTAAGTCACCACGTCATCGTAATGGCTATCACTGACAAAAGTGGCGAAAGGAAGTGAACGACGACCATCATCGAAATCCATGCCCAATGTTTTGTTGAGTACCATTTCGGATTTGCCATAGATAGGCAGTGTAATCGCCTCTTTAGGCGATTGAATCATGAGTGGGCTGATCCCCATCATTTTGACCAGAGCTTGTTGAGTCTGCACGAGTACTGAAGGCGCACTCGCTTCTTGAGAAGTTATTTCGGCGTGGGCAAAAGTCGTAAAAGCCATCGAGGCTGAAGCAGTCAGGACTGCTAGACATTGTTTAAAGTTCATCACTCTGTCTCATTATTGTTTTTCGTTGTCGGGTTGCTCATCGCTTAGTAAGAGCGACATAAGGCAAAACGGCGCTCCCAAGGGAGCGCCTAGAACTCATTATTTTGTTTCTTCTTTTTGCATGTAAGTTTTTTGGATGTACTCCTGAGTACGTTTCAGACCATCAGAGAATGCGCCGTACGCTTTCTCTTTGTCTGCCACGTCTGGGAAGAATCCGAAATACTTATCTGCTGGGTCATAACCCCGTAGCCAGCTGTCAGGGAAGTCAGCCGCTTTCTTACCTTCAGGACCATGACGGAACAAGATACCGGTAGACAAACGTTCGTTGTAAGGAATGTTGTTCTTACCTTCATGGTTTTTCAGTTTAGCAAACAGTTCATGACGCAATTTCACACGAACATCGGCAATTTTTGGATCGTTTGATTCGATCAAATTGTGTTTTTCGTGTGGGTCGTTCTTGATGTCATACAGTTCTTCTGTGTCCCAAACACCGTAGTAGTTGATGTACTTGTAGTTGTCAGTACGGACGGCAAATGTGGTTGGCGTGTATGGGAAGTTGTATTCCCAGAAGTACTCGTAAACAAAGTCTTTAGCACGAGGAGTTGCTGGTTGCTTACCGGACGCAAGTGGTAAGAAGCTAGAACCATCATAGTTGCTTGGTGCTTTGATATGTGCTGCATCCAAAATGGTTGGTGCGATATCGATGTTAGCCACGATGTCATTCACTACACGACCTTTATCAAAGCCTGGCCCCATCGCAATCAGTGGAACGCGGATAGATTCTTCGTAAGCAGTACGTTTATCAATGATACCGTGTTCACCAAATTGGAAACCATTATCACCCATTACCATCACGATAGTATTTTTATCAAGATTATGATCTTTTAGATATTTCATTACGCGACCAACGCTGTCATCCACTGACATCAAGGTTTCGTAGTAATCTTCTTTGAATTTATCTAAGTCGATTTTCATATCGTATGGGTAATCGATACCGTGCCAGCTGTTACGTTGATCACGCAGCCAACGAGGTTTACCTTTGTAGTTCTCTTCTGTATTCGCGTAAGTATCTGGTTTTTCGTAATGTTTACCAGCTAATTTACCAATGTGACGCGGTGCAGGTAGGAAGTCCGCGTGAACCCCTTTATGACCTAGGTACAACATAAATGGTTTTTTCTTATCGCGATGGTCTAGCCAATCTACTGCGTAATCCGTCAGTTCATCGGTGATGTACCCTTTCTGTTTCACTAGCTTGCCGTCAACGTTAAGCATTGAAGGTTTACCGGTTGCATCGATAGGGTAGTAGTTACCCTGGGCATTCGAACCGATAAAACCAACCCATTTATCAAAGCCAGCGAAACCTGGTTTTGCTTCTTCTTCGACACCACCAAAGTGCCATTTACCGAAGAAACCGGTTTGGTAACCCGCTTTTTTCAGCAATTCTGGGAAATAGTGGAGTTTGAATACATCGGGGTTTTTGTTGTTATCAACCATGCCATGGTTATGAGCGTACATACCCGTCAGCACACTTGCGCGGCTTGGACCACTCAGTGATGTGGTAACGAAGGCATTTTTGAAATAAGTCCCTTCTTTCGCCAATTTATCCATGTTAGGCGTTACGGCTTCACCACCGATGAAGCCCATCGCATCATAACGTTGGTCGTCAACGATAATGTAAACGATGTTTGGCTCAGCTTGACTCTGCTGCGCCGCTTGGACAGGAGCTACGTGCATCGCCATTGGCGAACAGGCAACGGCTATCATTCCCGCTAATATTTTTTTCTTCATAAGATTATTCCTATTTTACCTATCTATCTGATCAGACCGTTTGTAATTAATTTCAATCAGATTCTTTACAATTCACTGGCATCACCTATAAGCGTACAAATAACGCCCATTAAAAATATGGCGACTTACGCTGTTATTATTACTATCGATGCCTTACCTCTTCATCAAAGAGGTTAAAAAGGAAATAATGGAGAATAAAATTGGTGAATATCACATTGTCTTCCATTACTTTAATTTTTAGATAAAAATAATAAAAAAGGGCAACACTCAAAACTATTTGATGGTGTGATAAACAACATCAAACAGAGTCTTGAGTATTGCCCTTCTCGGTAACAACCTCGTTAATGATGAAAGCTATTTTATGGCAAGGCCACACTCCCTCAATTACCGCTTTACAGCGTTGCGGGAATACCTTTTCATCACAAACTTAAATAAGTAGATAAATAATGGCAATAGAATATCAGCAAAATGCAATATCAATACAATAGGTTTATACAATGAAATCATAGCTTAAACCTATTCATTAGTGCTTTTTTGTCTAAGATGAAAACAAATACGTAAAAGAATCGTACCGTTAGCGAGGAATGATTTTTTTAATATTACATAACAGATAGTTACTCACTCACCCATGTAACACCATCTGCTGTATCAGTGATAAGATTTGCGATCTGAAGACACAAAATTCTTCGCTTCATCCAGCGTGTAGCGATGTAAGTCTCACTTCTTATCTTTTAAATAGCACGCTATTCTGGGCTGTGTTTATCAACTGCAGAAGAACTCACCTGAGTGACATCGTCCTATCTGAGCACCACTCTCTTTTCTCTATTTCACTGCTGAATAAATGTTCTCCATCTCAATGAAAATAACGTAAAATTCACACTCTCTCACCACTCATTTTTATGATATTATCTAGGCTTATCATGGTTTATAGATCGGTACACCCTAATGCTTAAGTTAATTCGTCAATTTAAAGTGGTGGGCGATATCCGTAACATCACTAAAGCAAGTGAAATTATAGGCATATCTCAACCTACTTTGACGCAAAATATTTCTCGATTAGAAAAAACATTAGGTGTCACATTATTAACTCGTAACAAAAATAGTATCGAGTTAACTGATGCAGGAATGACGTTGTATATTAATTCTATTGATACCATCAATTCTTATGAAAAATTAATTTCCAGCGTAACGGGTCTTGCAGAAAATAAACGTCAGATATGCACTATTGGTTGTGGCTTTAACTGGACTCATACCCGTATATTTGACTCAATCAAAGCGGTGACGACTCAACATAGCGAGATCACGTTCAACATCAAAAATGATGACACCGTAAAACTGCAGGAAGAGTTGCTACTGAACAGCTGTGATATCGCCATGGGCACTATCCCAGAACGACTGGTGCAACATAAAGAGATCGCCTATTTGCCGGTGTTTTATACACACTTTTTGGTGTTTGTCGCTCAAGATCACCCTTTACTGAGCCAAGAAACTGTCGATAACAACGACTTAGCAAACTACCAATGGATAACCGTTCGTTATGCCAATGAGCCAGAAATCAATGACCGTGTGTACGCGTCGATCATGCCATTGGATACTATCCAGTTTAACTGTCAGTCAGTGACCGCGGCATTAAAGCTGGCGCAAGATTCAAACCGTCTCATTTTCCTGTACAATCTTTTCGAAGAGACCGCCAAAGAGTATGGCTTAGTACCGTTACCCTCATCGCTAACGTATAAAACATTACCCGTCGGCGTGATGTATTTGACGAAAAATAAGCTCGCCGAAAAACTGGCAACGGAGATCATCGATCATATTAATAGTCAACATTAGTCAGACCGTCTAAACCCAGGACTACTGCACTCCTTCAGCCAAAGATGTCATTTACTCAAAGAGGTACTAGTGACAATGTCACTTGTACCTCTTCCATAGCATCTAATTATTATGAACAAGTTCTATCATCGAACGCTCTGTGTGACTTGCTGGATGAACGTAGTTATCTATCGTACTGAAATCAAGATATGTGTATATCTGCTCAGATTGAATGCGTAGCGGTTGCGTCATTGCAAAATACTGCTCGGGTGTTGGTAAATGACCAAGCATTGCTGTCACGGCGGCTAACTCGGCAGAGCCTAAATAGACCTGTGATCCCTTACCTAAACGGTTGGGGAAGTTACGAGTCGAAGTAGAAATGACCGTGGCATTTTCATTAACTTGCGCTTGGTTACCCATGCAAAGTGAACAGCCCGGTAGCTCGGTGCGTTGAGCAAACACACTGTAGATACCTTCTCCTTTCAGCTGCTGTTCATCCATTTTAGTGGGTGGTGCAATCCAGGTTTTACTCGCCGTTTTACCTTGAGTATGTTCGAAAACGGTCGCCGCCGCTCTAAAGTGACCGATATTGGTCATGCATGAACCAATAAAGGCTTCATCAATTGGCGTATTGGCAACATCGGACAGTGTTTTTACGTCATCTGGGTCATTCGGACAGCAGAGCAATGGCTCTTTAATCTGGCTAACATCAATCTCAAGTACCACTGCGTACTCGGCATTTTTGTCCGCTTTTAACAAGGTTGGATTTGCTAACCACTCTTCCATTGCAACGACACGTTTGGCTAGCGTTGCTTTGTTCTCATAACCTTGCGAGATCATCCAATTGAGTAATGTAACGTTCGAACGCAGATACGTCGCTACTTGGTGTTCATCAAGCGCAATCGTACAACCCGCAGCAGAACGTTCAGCCGTTGCATCTGCTAGCTCAAATGCCTGTTCAACCGAGAGCTGAGATACACCTTCGATTTCAATCACTTTACCAGCAAAGATGTTCTTTTTATTTGCTTTCTCGACACTTAACAGCCCTTCTTTTTGGGCAAAATAAGGAATTGAATGGACCAGATCGCGCAGCGTAATCCCCTCTTGTATTTCCCCCTTGAAACGCACCAAGACTGACTCAGGCATATCCAGTGGCATCATGCCCGTTGCTGCCGCAAATGCGACTAGCCCAGAACCTGCAGGGAACGAGATCCCCATCGGGAAACGAGTATGAGAGTCACCACCTGTACCGACGGTATCAGGCAAAATCATGCGGTTAAGCCATGAGTGAATAATGCCATCTCCCGGTTTAATTGCGACCCCGCCGCGTGGTTCAAAAAACGCGGGCATGGTGCGATGGTTTTCCGCATCGATAGGTCTTGGGTAGGGTGCGGTATGGCAGAATGTTTGCAATACCAAGTCGGCTTTAAAGGATAGGCATGCTAAATCTTTAATTTCATCACGAGTCATCGGGCCGGTTGTGTCCTGCGAACCCACTGAAGTCACTTTGGGTTGGCAATATTGACCAGGATAGACACCATCAACACCACACGCTTTACCAACGATCTTTTGCGCTAAGGTAAAACCGCACTCTTTTTCTATTTGCATTGGACGAACAAACAAAGAAGATTGAGGTAAGTGTAAATGTTCTCGGCTGTCGTCAGTCAATTGACGTCCCAAAATCAATGGAATACGACCACCCGCTCGGACACTGTCGAGCAGCATATCGGACTTAAGTTGGAAAGTAGTAATAAGCTCATTGGTTTTATGATCGCGAATTTCACCTTGGTGCGGATACACATCGATGATCAGCCCTGTGTTCAGCTTTGATACATCGGCTTCAATTGGCAGTGCCCCTGCATCTTCTAATGTGTTGTAGAAAATGGGCGCAATGGTTTGGCCTAGTACCACTCCACCACTGCGTTTATTCGGAACAAAGGGAATATCGTGACCAATATGCCAAAGTAGTGAGTTCGCCGCAGATTTACGTGATGAACCTGTCCCCACCACATCGCCTACGAACGCAATTGGATAGCCATTCTCTTTTAATTTATTGATGCATTTTAATGGGTTATCAACCATACCTTCACGGGGCATTTTTAGCATAGCTTGAGCATGAAGCGGAATATCAGGACGAGACCAAGCATCTTGAGCAGGCGAAAAATCATCGGTATTAATTTCGCCCGGAACCTTAAATACCGTTAATGTCATTTTTTCTGGTACTGGCGCTTTATCGGTAAACCATTCACCTTGTGCCCATGAGTTGATGAGTTCAGCCGCTGCCTTGTTATTTTGCTTGGCAAGCTGAGCCACTTTATCTAATCCATCAAACATCAAGACAGTATGCTTCAACGCTTGCGCAGCTTGAGCGGCATAGATTGGCTGTTTTAATAGGCTAATGAGCAGTGCTACATTGTAACCCCCTTGCATCGTTCCCAATAATTCAATCGCTTGTGCCGAATTGAGCACTGGCGACGTTAATTGACCCGCTGCAATTTGATGGAGAAATTGAGCTTTCACTTTCGCCGCTTCATCCACACCCGGTGGCACACGTTTGGTCAGCAGTTCCAGCCATTTAACTTGCTCCTCTCTTGGCAAGCTTGCATCGAGTAAAGCGTTAGCAACCTCTTGGGTATCTTGTTCGTTTAACGGTTTTGGTGCGATACCAAGGGCATCACGCGCTTGTTTCATTTCAAAATAGGCACTCAACATGGTTATTTCCCAGCTTCTTTTTACTTGTTAGGGGTGAGTCAGAGTCGACATCCGTTGTATGTGCATTTACGACTTTCTTTTTCCCGATAGATCACCGTTTCTGATCATTCCTATAGCGAATATCGGCTGTAACTCACAAATGGAATATATTGGTTGTTGAACTTTTTTACATCAAAGTGCAATATCGCCGAAAGTTAACTTTTGATCGATTAAAATGCAATCCATTCTCGTGAGTAACCTTACAAAATGTGATGGAGTTGCCGATTTAAGCAATGCTCGTCGTAGGAGACATTTATGGTAACGAATAAAAAGATTGTCCTGATGTACAAAGGAAGCAAAAGTATTCCTGACCTGATCGTTGATCGCATCAAAGACAGAACACCGGCTGGTTTTGAATTACACGTGTGTACCAATGACACGCCAGTTGATGAGCGCCGAGCCATGATTGATGGGGCTGAATACCTAGTAAACTACAGTGTTCCGTTTGAGGATTTTGATAAAGCGGGATCATTACGTTTTGTGCAATTGCTCAGTGCAGGAGCAGACTTGCTCGACCTTAACCGCTTCAAACAACTCGATATTCCTGTTGCAAATAACGGTAGTGTGAATGCACCGACCGTTGCAGAACACACCATTTTAATGATGTTAAGTTTGCTCAAAAAACTACCTATTCATCATAACAGCATGGTGAATGGTGAATGGCTAGGTCACAAATATGCACTTGAACTGGGAGAGCTTTGCAGTAAACGGGTCGGCATTATCGGTTTTGGTAATATCGGCCAACGCGTTGCTCGTATTGTCAAAGCGTTCGGTGGTGACGTGGTTTATACCGACCGTGGTCCGGTCGATGAACGTATCGAAACCGAGCTCAATACTAAGTGGTTACCACTTGATGAGCTATTAGTAAGCTCTGACATCATTACCCTGCACATTCCTCTTTTTGAAGCCACGCGCAATATGATTGGTGAAAAACAATTTGCACTGATGAAACCAACAGCCCTTCTGATCAATACCGCACGCGGTCCAATTGTGAATCAGGAAGCTCTAACTAACGCTCTGAAAAACCGCACTATTGGCGGCGCAGGCTTAGATGCCTTTCACACAGAACCTCTGCCAAGTGACGATGAATTGCGCTCTCTCGACAACGTGATTTTAACGCCACACGTTGCAGGAACATCGATTGATAACTGGCAACGACGCATTGATTTCGCGTTCAACAATATTCAGAACGTGGACAAAGGAATGCCCGCTAACGCAATTATAAATCAACGATAACCAATAAAAACAAACGCTTTGGGGTAACAGCAATGTCTTTCGTCACCACTGACTTTATTAAACCTTTTTCTTGGCACAACCAAGAATTTCATTACATCGATCTACACCAGATTTGCGGTAATAAACTCACTCAACTACCTTATGTGATGCGTCTATTACTAGAAAATGCTGCACGCCATTTGCAGGGTGCAGAACGTGATAACACTATTCAATCCGTCTTGTCATGGCTTGATAATCGCTCTAGCGATAAAGAGATCCCATTCCAACCAGGCCGTGTATTGATGCACGACACTACCAGCACACCGGCGCTCGTCGATATGGCGGCGATGCGTGATTCTCTGGCTGAACAAGATATCGATCCCACCATCCTCAACCCCTTGCTGCAAGTGGATGTATCCGTCGACCACTCACTCGCGGTTGAATATTTTGCCGAAGAAAACGCGATCAGCAAAAACCTCGCTTTAGAAATGAAGCGTAACCGTGAACGTTATCAGTTCCTACGTTGGGCAAGCCAAGCCTTTGAAAACGTGCATATCAATCCTCCAGGTACAGGGATTATGCACACCATCAACTTAGAGCAACTCGCCACAGTTGTGAAAACGGAAGAAAAAGAGGGTCAACAATGGGTGGTTCCTGACATGATGCTCGGAACAGATAGCCATACTCCGATGATTAATGGTATCGGTGTCCTTGGTTGGGGTGTTGGCGGCCTTGAAGCGCAAAGCGTGATGTTTGGTGTACCAACCATGCTCCGCATTCCTGATGTCGTGGGTGTGAAATTGGTAGGTGAATTGGATCCTATGGCTCAAGCAACCGACCTAGCCCTAAAAGTGACCCATGAATTACGTAAATTAGGTGTCACTGGTGAATTTGTTGAATTTTATGGCCCTGGCGTTTCAACGCTAACCGCGGATGACCGTAGTGTTGTCGCCAATATGGCACCAGAATACGGTGCAACCACGGGATACTTTGCCATTGACGATCAAACCCTCGCTTACTTACACCGCACTGGTCGTGAGAAGAGCAGTGTTGAACTGGTGCAAGCCTACAGCCAACTTAATGGTCTATGGTTCGATGCCGCGCAAGAACCAAGCTATACTCGCCAAATTGAGATCGATTTGAGCGCAATTCAGCTGCAAGCGGCAGGCCCAAGACGTCCGCAAGATTTAATTCACTTTGGTGATATTCCTCAGATCTTGACCGAGAAAGAAAAGGCACCAGAATTCCAACACGATCTGCTGCCCTCTTTCCCAATTACCTTTGCTGCAATTACTAGCTGTACTAATACCTCAAGCCCACAGCAATTGATCGCGGCGGGTTTACTCGCTCGTAACGCCAATAAGTACGGTATGCAAGTGCCAAGCTGGGTAAAAACATCCCTGGCCCCGGGGTCACCCGCAGCCGCCAGCTACTTAAAACGCGCAGGGTTGCTGTCTGAACTTGAATCCTTGGGCTTTGGCATTGTGGGATTTGGCTGTACGACCTGTATCGGTAACCCAGGACCGATGCCTAAAGTGATTGCTGATGCTCAAAAAGCCAAGCAATGCAAACCCGTCGCGGCTGTTTCGGGTAACCGTAACTTCCCTGGTCGTATTCACCCAGATCTTGAGCTGGGATTTTTGATGTCTCCAGCCTTGGTGGTCGCTTTTGCAATCGCAGGAGATGCCAAGGTTAACTTAGCCAACGACCCCCTCTTTACCGATTCACAAGGTAACGACGTCTTCTTGAAAGATATCTGGCCAACTCGCCAAGAAATCACTGAATTCACCCAAAAAGCGCTCAACGCTGATGACTTTGCCCGTGATTTTGCCAAGGCCAGTAATAACTTATTGTGGCAAGCTCTTGAGGTGGAAGATTCACCACTCTTCCCATGGGACCCAGCATCCAATACGCTGCGTCGCCCCCTGTTTGTCGACAGTTCCGCAGGCTCATTGCTCGGCCACTATACGGCCTACCCACTTTTGTCATTAGGTGATGACGTCACTACTGACCACATATCACCTGCGAGTGCCATTCCGCCAGACAGTTTCATCGCCGATTATTTGGTGGCACGCGGAGAAGATCGCAACGATTTGAATGTGTTTGCCTCCCGACGTGGTAACTGGGAAGTGATGATGCGTGGTGCGTTTTATAACAAAAGTTTGAAAAATAAGCTCTGCCCTGAAGCGCCCGTAGGTCATACGCTGCATATTCCAACCAACACCATCGAGCCCATTTGGTCTGTGGCGCAAAAATACCGAGACAACCACCAGCCAACGGTGATTGTCGGCGGCGAACGTTATGGTATGGGCTCATCACGCGATTGGGCAGCGAAAGGTCAGCAATTACTTAATGTTCACGCGGTGATCGCCGTAAGTTACGAACGTATCCACCGTTCCAACCTAATTGGTATGGGGATTTTGCCGCTAGTGATTACGCGATATCAGTGGCAAACCATGGGATTAACAGCAGGCGATACCATCGAAATTGTCGCTTTACCGGAAAATGTGACACCTCAAGCGAGCATTACTATTGCGGTAAAACGCAAAGATGGTGCCATCGATCGGCTGCATGCAACCGCAGCAGTAGAGACACAACTTGAGGCAGAGCTGCTACGTAAAGGTGGGGTATTCCAATTTATTTTGCAACGCTTTGGCTGTGTAAAGTAATACCCACTCAATAAACATTAAACGATAAATAGGATGGATATCAGAAAATAGAAGATATCCACCCTATCTTAAATCATCACAAAGAATAGCTAATTAATTCAAGGAGATTTTAAACCTCACTAACACCATTATATTTAAAAACAACTAAAAATAATAATACTTATCCAATAACTAATCTTTAAATTAACAGCCGTAAAAATGGAAATATAAAGCCAGATTACATTTCATGCTCATGGTTATATTAATTTAGAAACTTATCTCTACAAAAAGGATAATAACATGACTACATCGATTGCCTACACTGGATCCCGTACTACCAAACATCGCAATGCGCGAGGTAAAGGAATTACGCTCTTTGCAATAGACCAAGAGAATCGCTGGCAGGAACGTCAATCGCTTAACATTCTGGATAACCCTTCTTATTTAACGTTCGATAAAGAAAGACAGTTTGTTTATACCGTCCATGGTGACTTACGTGAGGTTTCTGCGTATAAAATCGATCGTACTGACGGCACCTTAACCCATCTCAATACGGTGACCTTACCAGAAGGTCAAAACCCAGTTTATATTGTGCCGGAAAAATTCAATCAACGTTTAGTGATTGCAACGCTCCAAGGTGGAACTGTGTTTGTTGTCGAACGTGAGCAAGACGGTTCGTTGGGTAAACTCGTATCTCAATTTCGTTTCGCGGGCAAAACAGATGAAACCATTTCCCATGCCCACCAATGTATTTGGGATCACAAAGAGAACTACTTGTTTGTTCCACAGCAAGGCCGTCAAATTGGCTATGCGGGTATCACCGTTCTAAAATACGATCATGATAACGGCAGTTTTACCCAAGCAGATTACTTCCGTTCAAGAGAGTATTCAGAACCTCGTCATATTGCGATTCACCCTAACAATCGCTTCTGTTATCTAGTGAACGAAAAAGACAATACCATCACCTTTTTCCACTTTGACGATAAATCTGGCAAATTAACCGCGAAACAAATCATTCCAGTAATGCCAGAAACCTACACAGGCGAAGGACAATCGAGTGCTATCTTGGTCGATAAATCCGGCCAATGGGTCATTGAATCAACACGAATTTATGACGCGCTATCTGTCTTCAAAGTAGATAACGATTCAGGCTTTATCACCTATCGTTACTCTTTACAGATTCCTGGCAAGACACCGCGTTTTATGACCTTTGATCGCCAAGGTGAAAAGCTGTATGTCGCTTGTGAAGACAGCGATGAAATCATCGCCTATCACTTTGACCGTCAGCTCGGCATATTAAGTCAAGCGGAGACGATCTCCAGTGTAGGCAGCCCTACGTCTATCATTTTCAGCGAATTATAATAGGGAAATTATCATGCCTAGTTTAGCTGTCATGTCCATATTAGGGATTTGTTTTTCGATTATTATCGGATTTTATAAAAAGACTAACGTTGGTATATTAATGATCGCTTTTGCTTTTATATTAAGCATCATTTATAACATTCCAACTAAGGAAATACTATCTGGATTCAGCGTTAAACTCTTTATTACCATGCTGGGAGTCACTTATTTATTTAGCATCATGAGTGGCAATGGCACACTCGATATTATTTCGAAAAAGATCGTTAACGTGGTACACAATAAAAAGTTATTGCCCGTCGCCATGTATTTGGTGGGATTTATTTTGTGCGCTGTCGGTCCGGGTGCAATCCCCGTATTAGCTATCGTGCCAGTTATCGCGATCCCCATTGCTTTCCAAGCGAAACTTAACCCCATTATGCTCGCCATTATTGGGCAATGTGGTGTGTTTGGTGGGCGGATGACCCAAATTACCCCTGAAGGCGTATTAGTCAAAGATTTGATGAGCAGCCAACAAATCGAAAACCAAATGTTTCCGGTGTGGTTTAGTTTATTCTTTACTTCTGTGGCCTTGGCTATCGCTTGCTACATTTGGTACAAAGGCTGGAAAACCGAAGAAGACACAGCGCCAAGCGATCACTATGTAGAGAATACCCATATGACTTGGGTGCACTGGACATCTTTATGCGCACTGCTACTGCTGATCGTTTGCGCCGTGGGATTCTCACTCAATGTTGGACTCACTGCTTTTGTCATTGGTGCCGCGCTCTCCGCGTTCGGTTCTGGCAACGAGAATCAAGCCATCAAAAACATTCCTTGGTCGGTACTGATTTTGGTCAGTGGCGTTGGGCTACTCATGCACATCGTGCTCAAATCTGGGGGGCTTGATATCCTTACTCAATCGTTAGCATCGATTATGACTGCGACAACAGCCTCATCAGTGATGGTGATGACATCGGCGATCATGTCCTTCTTTAGTTCTGGCCTTGGGGTCGTATTCCCAACTCTCATACCCACATGCCAAGGCATCATTGAACAACTCGGTGGACACGCCTCTGCTATCGAGTTAGTCGCTATGGTGGTAGTGGGCGGTACAGTGTCTGGACTTAGCCCAGTATCAACCACTGGAGCACTGATCATGTCCGGTATTGCCACCAATAAAGAAGCTGAGCAAACCTACACTCCAAGCAAAATGTTTGTTGAACTCTTTGCATGGGCAACCTTTGCCATGGTGATCTCATTTGTTTTGGCGATCGTCGGTTTTTTTAGCCTAATATGCTAGCAGCGCAAACTTAGCCACACTGACTAGTAGTCCCGCATCTTCTCTAAATCCTGAGTTATGCGGGACTATCTCACTTTTTGTCGGCACGTGTCTGTCATTACCATCCTTACATCCAATGCCAACGATAGGTTTATTCTATAATTAGTAGCTTGAATTTATGGCAGATTAAGCGATACTCTTAGCCTTCTCTGTCGTAATTGCATCTATGTCCGAATGACCAAAAAACACACCACCGCTGCCAAAATTCTCGATCTACTAACTCAAGAGCGTACTCCAATAGGGGCACATCTCTCTGCGCAATATTTTGCTGATAAGCTCTCCTTATCGCGCAGCCCAATTAATCGAGCTTTTGAAACATTAGCGGAAAAAGGCATTCTGGAAAAACAGCCGATGCGCGGCTACTTTTTAGCAAAAATCGTCGATATGCCCACAGATGACATGCTCGATGAAATGGGCTTAGTTGAACAAGACATCGTCAAATCGGTCTATTTCCAAATGGCAGACGATCGCTTAAAAGGTGAACTGGATGATGTGTTTTCTGAAAAGCAGATAAAGCAGCGCTACAACTTAACCAGTGTGCAATTACAGAGCGTACTAAAACGAATTGCTGAAGAAGGCTGGATCATTAAAAAGCCTGGCTACGGCTGGACTTTCTCCCCGATGCTGACCACGCCGGAGAGTTTAATCCAAACTTATCGAGTACGTATGGCGCTTGAACCCGCCGCTCTGTTAGAGCCTAGCTATCATCTCGCTCAAAAGACCATCGATCAATGTCGCAAAATTGAATTGGAGATGCTAGAAGCGGATGTTGAATCGTTTACGGCAGATCAGTTACATGAACGTGGCGTTAAATTTCACCAAGCGATTGTGGAAGCTTCAGGCAACCCATTTTTCTCTGATACACTTTTAAGAATCAACAACGTACGTCGCTTGCTCTCCTATCGTTCGATGAAAGATCGTACTCGCTATCTGGAACAGGTGCACCAACATCTGCACTTGTTGGATCTGCTGGAAGCGGGCAAGAATGTCGAAGCGTCCGATTATTTACGCAAGCACATTGAAAGCACCATCGCTAATTTGTCTAAAATCGATACGTTACTCTCTTAACATACTATGGGCTCCCTATCGAGCCCTCATCATGTGACTGACTACTTTGGCGGATTCCCCTGAGTTTCATGATTTAAGACTCAGCTTAACTAAAAACCGTTTAGCTCGCTGATCAAAGCACTAGGCTTCACTAAACGCTCCGTCTTGCACCGTATTGTCGGCAACCTCTGCAGCAAAACGAACTTGGTTACGCCCAGAGGCTTTCGCCAAATACA
Source organism: Vibrio porteresiae DSM 19223 (assembly GCF_024347055.1). NCBI lineage: Bacteria > Pseudomonadati > Pseudomonadota > Gammaproteobacteria > Vibrionales > Vibrionaceae > Vibrio > Vibrio porteresiae. The sequence continues at coordinate 1,552,654 of NZ_AP024895.1, read as the reverse complement.
TGGCTTCATCAGCTGCATTAATTAACCTATCTATCGACTCGCCGTTATCAGGATAGAAACTAATGCCAATACTGGCGCTCACTCGACGCACCGCTATAGTGTTGTCCTGAGTCGGGATATCAATGTCACGGTGAATCTCTTTCAATAGGCCATGAGCCATTTCTTGGCTGGTCTGCGGTGTATTCCTATCAGTCAATATCACCACAAATTCATCGCCACCTAGCCTTGCCAACGTATCACCTTGACGTAGCAGTTGGTTCATTCGCCCCGCGGTCTCTAACAGTACATAGTTACCCGCGGTATGCCCAAGTTCATCATTGATCTCTTTAAAATGGTCTAGGTCGATAAAGAGGATCGCCATCTGCGTTTTTGCTCGTTGTACCAGCATAAAGAGTTGATCAAGCCGCTCGTAAAGCAGTTTTCGATTAGGCAAACCGGTAAGGCTATCGTGAGTGGCCGATTGTTCTAACGCTAACTCCATCTGCTTTCGATCCGTGATATCACGATTACTCGCTCGACGTCCGATGAAATGGCCAGCGTCACTAAATACGGGTTGGCACGTATGAGCAATCCATTTTTCAACGCCATCGGCCGTGCGAATACGAAAATCAATTTTGTGCACCCCCTGCTCACGATGTTCTTTATCAAGGTGTCGTACCACCTCGTCGTAATCATCAGGGTGAATTAAACGCTCAAGTAAATGACTATCTTGAGTAAATTCCTCAATCGAATAGCCCGTGATACGTTCACAGGCTGGCGACATATAGATGAATTCCCCCGAGGGAGCCATCCAAAACTCCCAGTCATAAGTAAAATCGGCGACGATACGAAACTTCTCCCGCTCCATGACAAGATCTAACTGAGCCGCTTCGCGACGCATGGCTAGCGAAACCACATACCAGGCGACAAACACAAGACAGGTACCCATTAATAGATTAGCCACCAGATAAATCAGCGAAATATCATCACTCCAATGCTCAAAATCCTCCTGAGCCAGCGCATTGTAGAAAGCATTATCCTGAACTAATACAGCCTTTAACCCAGGTAAATCCACCAGCTTGTAGAGCAATAGAGTTAAGAGCGTCAGCACCCCATATGACACAACAAACAATCTCGCAATACGATAAAGACGCGTATGCTGGTTACGCGCATGCAATGTCATCGTTCCCCACTCCATTTAACGCCAATTCTTCCTGAATCATTGCCATAATAATTCACCTTAAAAAAGCATGGGTATTCACCTCATAACGTATGGTATACAAGGAAATAGATTGATTTGGTGTTGTTCACACCTTTATCGTTAGATACCGAGATACCTATCAAATAACACTTTAAATAAGGGAATTAACACACTATCAACCCTGTTCGATGGCGTTAAAAAATCAAGTTCAGCAGCGCTTATTGCAGAGTAAGAAAGTGTCAGTGGTCGATGGAATATCTCGGTTTAACGATGATATTCCATGAAAAAGAAGAGAATTCTATGATGGGAAAGACGCCTAGCGGCTTTAGTCATTAACGGGGATAAACCTTTTGGAACCACTCTTGCACTATGTACGAATGATCATTAAATTCACAGCCCAGTTCCTGAGCATAATTGTGGAAGAAGTTTAGATGAGCGTTACGCCACCACTCATAGGTGCGATCCCCTTCCCCTTCCTTGGCAGCAAACTCGGCGTCTACATCACCGAATTCGCACACCGCCACTTTGGTGTTTTCTACGATACAGATAGGATTTTGTTGCCAATCCAGCACCACCAGCAGTTGCCCAACTTGAGGTAGTGGTTCATTTTCGGCGTCATACCCCTGTTTTAAACTGCACGTGGCAGTTTTAATGCCTGCATTGATTAGCCGCGCGCACTCATTGGCATTGTATTCATCGGCACAAAAGTATTCGGCAGCGACTTTAGGAATGGCCTCTCGCTCACTTAATGTCAGGGTCGCGAGATATTCATTAAGAAAGGCTCTGTGTTCAAGCTTCATTTTATATCCTTATAACTTTTTGATTTTTATAATTTAACACAGAAGAACAAGGGAAACAAAAAGGGAGCTCATTTAGCTCCCTTTGTTCACACGGGTACTCTCAATGATATCTAAACGCGGAATTTCTCAATTAATCCCAGCTGTGTTCTGGCTTGCGCTTTCAAGGTGTCACTCGACTCAGCATTACTGATTGCACCGCGTGCAGTCTCTTCTGCCGAATCACTGATATGCACCACACTTTGGCTGATCTCTTTCGCTGTTGAGCTTTGCTCTTCGGTTGCCGTCGCTATTTGCATGTTCATTTCCACGATCTGCCCAATCAAAGAACTCATCTGAACCAGCCCGTTGTCCGCTTGCTCTGCCACGGCAATATTGGAATCATTCTTGCTCACGTTGACATTAATGACATCCACCACCGCGCGAATCAATTTTTGCATGATTTCAATCATGCTCTGGATCTCTTCGGTGGATTTTTTGGTTCGACTGGCCAAGTTACGCACTTCATCGGCCACCACCGCAAACCCACGTCCCTGTTCGCCAGCACGAGCCGCTTCGATTGCCGCGTTCAATGCTAATAGGTTGGTTTGTTCTGCAATGTCTTGAATGGTTTCGATGATACTGTCGATCTTCACCCCATATTCGTTAAGCTCTAGCGCTGTTTTTGAAGTTTTCTCAATTTGCTGAGCTTGTTCGCGAATATTATCAATCGCTTGTTTGATACTCTTGCCCACTTCTTGGGTCTGGTCATGTGCTTGCTCTGCCGCCATCATGGTATCTTGAGCACGCTGTGCCACTTCGGCAACCGAGCTTTCCATCTCGGTCATCGCCGATGCGGTTGATTCCAATAATGAACGTTGGCTAGATACCGCTGAAGTGGTTTGGTTACTGATCAGTGAGTTACTGTCCGCCACTTGCGAAAGCTCTTGGGCTGAGCGGCTAAGCCCTTTGAAGGTATCACGTAGGTTATTAGCCAAGCCATTGAGATAATTGCCCAACTCACCAAACTCATCTTTGGTCGATTGCTGAAATTGCACTGTTAGGTCGCCTTTGGTCATCTGCATCAAACTCTGTTTGAAGTTGTAGATGGCTTTCTTCACCCAACCGGCAATCCATGTCGGCACAAAGATGGCAATCACCAAGGCTATCGCACTAATGATGACCATGCTCTGCTTAATCAAACCGATGCTTTTAGAACTGCTATCACGTGCTTGCGCCACTACGTTATCAGCCTGTTCAATAAACTTATCGACAGAGACCTGCATGGCGGCCGTCGTATCACGAATAATATTCATGTTTTTATCGGTTTGGCTTTTTAAATCATGACGCTTTTTGTACAAGGCATACAAACCATCAGGTTTTTTGATCTCATCCAGTAAGGGATTGATCATCAAGCTAAACACCTTACCAATATCGGTATCGTAATTATTGATATCGTTAAAACGGTTTTTGATCACCACATCCATCCCATCGAGACGTTTGGTGAGATCATTAAAATCTCGCCCGACCAAATACGCGTTAAACCCAGTCAATACCCGCTTAGTTTCACGCTCCATCCCGACCATAGTGAGTTTGAATTGCGGATCGGAGTAACGGTCGGATGTGTACTTATTGAGGTAATAAGTGAGACGACGCTCAGTATTACTCATCACTTTTAAATCAGCATCAATTTGTTTGTCGTTGGCCAAACTGGCGCGGCGAATGTCCATTAATGCTTTCGCAGCGGCAGCATAACTGGTACGTAGTTGACTGATCTGACTGATGTCTTCTGAAAAAGCGCCATCGCGGTTCAAAGACGACTGACCAATGGTACTCAGCGTGTTATCGATACTCTCATTTAGCTTGTTAAAACTCGCCTGAAGAGCGTCGATTTGAGCTGCACTTTCTACGGTAAACACACTCACCACGTAGTTATTTTGTTGTAGTACATCGGTTTTTAATAAGGTCACCGATTTAGACAACGGCAAGGTGACACGGGTCACCTCTGAAATGTCCGTATCAATCTTGTTGACGGAAAAGTAGCTCACCCCTACCAACACCAACAAAAAGATGATTAAGATAGAGAAACCACCAATAATTCGAGAAACTAAAGACATAACCTGTTACTCCAAAGTCATTTTTGTGCGGGCAACTTCCCAACTTACTCTTTGATCAATTGTCGGTAGTTCTCTTTAGTGACTAAGCGAAATGGCACCCAGTGTGGGTTCTTCACTTTCTGGCGGTTAATCAACTTGTACGCGATATCCACCGCATCTTTGCCTTGATTTTCCGCATCTTGTAATACCGTCACCGCGAGATCCCCTTTCGACATCTCTAAAAGCGCATCGCGAGTAGCATCAACCCCACCCACCAGAAATTTCTTAGGATCTTTACCCGAATCTCGCATCGCCATGATGCTGCCAATGGCCATCTCATCGTTGTTCGCAGCCAAAATGTCAAAACTGGTGCCTTTTTTCAGCCAGTCAGAGACTATCTTGTAGGCTTCATTACGCGCCCAGTGTCCCGTTTCCTTAACCACAATCTTCATATTGGGGTATTTAGCGACCACATCTTCAACGTCTTTGGTGCGCAAAACGGCGGCCTTATGGGTTGGGTCACCCTGCAGTAACGCCACGTTACCCTTATAGTTGGCAAGTCTTGCCAACTCTTCCATTTCTAACGTGCCAGATTCCAGCTCGTTGGAGCCAACATACACCGTATTTGCCGGCATAGTGCTCATGTCTTCTACAGGTTCAGTGTTAATAAAAACCAGTGGAACTTGCTTAGCAAATTCAAAAAGTTGGCGATTTTTCTCTGTCGTGCCTGTAGCGAAAATGATGATGGCATCCGCGCCAGCAGCAATGTAATTCTTCACTTGCTGAAGTTGTAAGTCGAAATCGTCTTCAGCCGAATCGATGTACACTTGGTCATTACGCGCATCCACTGCAGCTTCAATATGAGAGCTTAGAATGTTTCGAAAGTTATCTTCCGCACTCACACTAACCGCAATGAACTTAGCTTCTGCTGTCGGGGCATGCAGTAAAACACCGCCTGCCATCATCAGCGCTGCCATATGCAATCCAAGGCCTAAACGCAGTTTTGAACCTTTCATACTGTCTAACCCCATGTTTTTTCAAAAGCCATGCAAACAGAAAAACCTGAGTTGTAGTATAGACAGGATGGCGATTGGGCACTGAGCAACCACTTAGGTGGCTTAATAGCGTTGTCAGCAAAACCTAATGCGATTACAACGCATTACATTCATTTACGAAATAAATGTGACTTTTGCCATAAGCGAAAAATTAGATATGAGGCACAAATATTTTGTCCATCACCACTAAACGCAGCTTTTGTCCGTCGCAAATGCAGTGATTCTGGGTTTCCACATCAGAAAAAATGGATTTTTACCAAGAAACTGGTCTATTCGCATAAATAATGTTCACTTTAGACACATTAAAGGTTGATGCGCGCGAATTGACAGGTAATATGTTCCGTTGAATCTGTAAAATTCTCTACAACCCGATGTTTCGGTTATTTTTTGCTCGCAGCGAGCAAGGCGGCATCGTGTTGAATTTTTACTTCTATGGAGACATAACTAAACATGACTTACGCGCCTGTAAAAGACGTTCTTGGCGGCAAGCTCGCAGTAGACAGTGAAGTCACTGTACGCGGCTGGGTTCGCACACGTCGTGATTCCAAAGCTGGAATCTCTTTCCTTGCCATTTATGACGGCTCTTGTTTCAACCCGATCCAGGCCGTGGTCCCAAATAATCTGAATAATTACGACGAAGAAGTCCTTAAGTTGACCACTGGTTGTTCAGTAGAAGTGACCGGTACTGTTGTTGAGTCTCCAGCATCAGGTCAAGATTTCGAACTTGCTGCTACTAATGTAAAAGTAGTAGGTTGGGTAGAAGACGCAGAAACTTACCCAATGGCGAAAACTCGTCACTCTATCGAATACCTTCGCGAAGTCGCTCACCTACGCCCACGTACTAACGTGATTGGCGCTGTAGCTCGTGTTCGTAACTGCCTTTCTCAAGCAATCCACCGTTTTTACCACGAACAGGGTTTCAACTGGGTATCGGCTCCACTGATCACTGCTGCTGACGCAGAAGGTGCTGGCGAAATGTTCCGCGTGTCTACTTTAGACATGGAAAACCTACCTCGCACAGAAGAAGGTAAAGTGGACTTCAACGAAGACTTCTTCGGTAAAGAAACTTTCCTAACCGTTTCAGGCCAGCTAAACGCTGAAGCTTATGCTTGTGCGCTGTCTAAAGTGTATACTTTCGGCCCAACATTCCGTGCTGAAAACTCGAACACTAGCCGTCACCTAGCGGAATTCTGGATGGTTGAACCAGAAGTGGCATTTGCTGAACTAGATGACGTAGCAAAACTGGCTGAAGACATGTTGAAATACGTGTTCAAAGCGGTACTTGAAGAGCGTCGTGACGACCTAGAGTTCTTCGCATCTCGCATCGACAAAGACGTGATTACTCGTCTAGAAAAATTCGTGACATCTGACTTTGCTCAAGTGGATTACACTGATGCAGTGGATATCCTTATCAAATCAGGTCACGAGTTCGAATTCCCAGTTGAATGGGGTATCGACCTTGCTTCTGAACACGAACGTTTCTTGGCGGAGCAACACTTCCAAGCTCCAGTTATCGTGAAGAACTACCCTAAAGACATCAAAGCGTTCTACATGCGTCTGAACGAAGATGGCAAAACGGTTGCAGCAATGGACGTTCTTGCCCCTGGCATCGGTGAAATCATCGGTGGTTCTCAACGTGAAGAACGTCTAGATGTACTTGATGCTCGTATGATCGAAATGGGTATCGAACCTGAAAGCATGGGTTGGTACCGTGACCTACGTCGTTACGGCACTGTACCACACGCTGGTTTTGGTCTTGGTTTCGAACGTCTCGTCTCTTACGTAACTGGTATGGGCAACGTTCGTGACGTGATCCCATTCCCACGTACTCCACGTAGCGCAAACTTCTAATCACATTTGCATAACCATTACGGTTGGCATCTGCGGAATACATCGCCAAGGGCTATCGCTAGATAGCCCTTTTTCTTTGTCTGTTGCTTAAGAGCAATACGCTATAAGTCCGTTGTAAATGCAGTTTTTCTGCATAACAAAAGCGCACTGTTCAAAACGTAGTAGAGGAAAGCGAAATTATTTTGAATTTTTATGTTATGTCCTGTTGTCAGCGAAACAGGGTGAAGGTATAAATAGGGAAATCGACCTCATTTCCTTTTAACCACACATGGATGACCATTATGTTTGAAAAAATTGTCGCGGCTCCGGCAGACCCAATTCTTGGTTTGACTGAAGAGTTCAAAAAAGACCCTCGTGCAGACAAAATTAACCTGGGCGCAGGTATCTATAAGAACGAAGCGGGTGAAACTCCTGTTTTAGCGACAGTGAAGAAGGCAGAAGCTGCCCTGTTAGATAACGAAAAAACCAAATCTTATCTAAGCATTGAAGGGATGGCTGATTACGGTCTAGCGGTGCAAAAACTGCTGTTTGGTGCAGACTCAGCGATCGTTACTGAACACCTAGCAAAAACCGCTCAAGCACCTGGTGGTACTGGCGCGCTACGTATCGCTGGTGAATTCATTAAACGCCAACTGGGCGATGTGAAAATTTGGATCAGCAACCCAACTTGGGCCAACCACCATTCTGTGTTTAAGAGTGCTGGATTAGAAATCGCTGAATACACCTATTACAACGCACAAACCAAAGCAAAAGATTTTCCAGCAATGCTGGCAGACCTTGAACAAGCCCAAGCGGGTGACGTCGTGCTATTGCACGGCTGCTGTCATAACCCAACTGGTATCGATCCAACCATCGAAGAGTGGGAAACCCTAGCTAAACTTATCGCAGCAAAAGGTTTGTTACCACTGTTCGACTTCGCTTACCAAGGCTTTGCTAAAGGTGTTGAAGAAGATGCAGCAGGCCTTCGCCTGTTTACTCAATACAACCCAGAAATTTTAGTAGCAAGTTCGTTCTCGAAAAACTTCGGTTTGTACAACGAACGTGTGGGCGCATTTACGCTCGTGGCGAAAAATGCCGACACCGCAGCACAAGCGTTTTCACAAGCAAAAGCAATTATTCGTTCTATCTACTCTAACCCACCTGCTCACGGTGCTGCAGTCGTTACCCATATTCTTAACGATGTTGCGCTTCGTGCTGAATGGGAACAAGAAGTGGCTGAAATGCGCGAACGTATTCACGAAATGCGTAGCCTATTTGTGAACACTCTGAAAGAACAAGGTGTTACCGCTGACTTTAGCTTTATCGAACGTCAAAACGGTATGTTCTCATTCTCAGGTTTGAACAAAGAGCAAGTACAACGTTTGAAAGCAGAATTTGGTATTTACATCGTTGGCTCTGGCCGTATCAGCGTTGCTGGTATGACCAAAGCAAACATGCTACCACTTTGCCAAGGTATTGCTGCGGTTCTTTAATCACCTGCGCACGACTTTGATAAATCACAAAAAGCTGGCTTTGCCAGCTTTTTGCTTATTTTCCAAGCACAAACACTGCTGGTTTCTGCGTTTTGGCTAAAATTAGTGTAGTATACCTATTCGCTAATACCGCCAAGCCTATACAGGAATTACCTGTAAGACGTAACGAAAGGAGCCATCGATGGAAGCCGAGCTGCTAGAAATCAAAAACTTTCTCAGCCAATACCCCCCTTTTAACGAACTTCCCGAAGAAACGCTCGAAGAAGTCGCCCAGAATATCGAGATAGCCTACTATCGCCAAGATACTCCGATCATCCATTTCGGCGACTACATTGAAGATCTCTATGTGATCCGTAGTGGCGTAGTTGAACTCTATCGCCGTAAAGGAGAACTCTATAACCGTATGACCGAAGGCGACATTTTTGGTCAGATGGGACTCCTCACCAACAATAAAGTGCGCTTTCCCGTCACGGCGATAGAAGACACCTTGGTGTATTGCATTCCCAATGCCGTGTTTCAAAAACTCTACGATGAATTTGATGTGTTTGCTGACTTTGTTGAAGTCGATAATCACGCTAGGTTGCGCCACGCCATCTCAAGCAAAAGCGAAGAGAATGACCTCACCACTGTAAAAGCCAAAACCTTGCTCACTGGTGCTGCCCCATTTGTTTATAAAAATGCGACCATTCAAGAAACGGCCATCAAGATGGCGGAAGAGAACATCTCTTCCGTGCTGATTATCGACCCAGATATCATGGACGATAACGAAGATGAAGCATCGCCAATCATCGGTATCATTACCGATCGCGACTTGTGTCGTCGGGTTTTGGTCGCAGGGATCAATCATGATGAGTGTGTCAGCGAAGTGATGACCTCAGAAGTGATCTCACTGGACCATAACGCCTATGTATACGAAGCCATGCTGACCATGCTGCGTTATAACGTGCACCACTTGCCGATTCTTAAAGAACGCAACCCTATCGGCATTATTGAAATAACCGATATCGTTCGTTACGAATCGCAAAACTCGCTGCTGTTAGTAAGCAGTATTTTCCAACAGCACAACATTGACGATTTGGCCCAAGTCGCCGCTCAAGTAAAAAGTAGCTTTGTGCGTATGGTTAACGAAGATGCCAATAGCCACATGGTTGGCACCGCAATGTCGACCATTGGACGAAGCTTCAAACAGCGCATTATCGAGTTAGCAGAAGAAAATTTAGGCCCCGCCCCTATTCCCTATTGCTTCCTCGCTTTAGGTTCGATGGGGCGTGATGAACAGCTCGTCGTCACCGACCAAGATAATGCGATCATCCTTGATGATACCTACGATGAAAAACTGCATGGCCAGTATTTTGCCGACTTTGCCAAGTTCATTTGTGATGGTCTGGATAAATGCGGTTACACCTATTGTACCGGCGATATTATGGCGACCAACCCGATGTGGCGTATGACTCGTCGCGAATGGGAAGCCTGCTTTGCTGATTGGATTGATGATCCCAATCCTAAAGCGCTATTGAATGCCTCGATCTTTTTTGACCTAGATGGTGTGGCGGGCAAACTCAAATGGGCCGAGCAACTTAACGGCTTTATCGTGCGTCGAGCGCGTCGTAATAATCGCTTCCTTGCTTGTTTGGCACGTAATGCCCTAAATCGCACTCCACCGCTGGGCTTTTTCAAAAGCTTCGTGATGGAAAAAGATGGTCGTCATAATAATTCGATCAATCTTAAACGCCGCGGAACTGCGCCGCTGGCGGATCTGATTCGCGTCCATGCGCTCGCGGTTGGATCACGGGCGAAGAACTCCTTTGAACGCCTCGATGATATTATTGCCGCAGGTATTTTGCCTAAAGGTCGCGGCGAAGATTTACGCGATGCATTGGAATTTATCTCGATGGTGCGTATTCGCCACCAAGCCTTTGATGTTGAGCAAGACCAAGAACCGGACAACAATATCGAACCAGAGAACCTCTCTGACTTTGAACGCCGTAACTTAAAAGATGCTTTTCAGATTTTAAGTAGCGCGCAAAACTTCCTGAAGTTTCGCTATCAAGCGGGCAATGCGCTTAAGTAAGGCTGCCGATGAAACCCAATTTTAAAACGCCAAGTATCGACTGGCCCTATAAGTTTCAAGCCAAACTGAAAGTGGCTAAGCATCCGTTACTCAAAGAGTTTTATGCCAAAGAGTTACCGGACAAAAATACCCCCTTAGAGGAAATCGAGTTTCTTGCTATCGACTATGAAACGACCGGGTTGAATATCGACAAAGACGAGATCATCACTATCGGCGCGGTGCCTTTTACGCTAAACCGCATTTATCTTAATCGTGCTCGCCATTGGACGGTACGTCCAAGGCAGAAGCTCAACGAAGATTCGGTGATCATTCATGGCATCACCCATAGTGACATTATGGATGCCCCCGATCTCTCGGAAATCATCGAAGATGTGCTCACCTTGATGGCGGGTAAAGTCATGGTGGTGCACTATCGAAAAATTGAACGGGAGATGTTGGACAAAGCGTTGCGACGTCGTATTGATGAAGGGATTGAGTTTCCCGTCATCGATACCATGACACTCGAACAAGTGATTCAACGGCGTGACAATGGTGGTCTATGGAACTGGTTTAAAGGCAAAAAGCCCCAATCGGTGCGCCTTGGTCAATCACGTCAACGCTACAATTTACCGCCCTACACACCTCATCACGCGTTAACTGATGCGATTGCGACAGCAGAGCTTTTCCAGGCGCAGATTGCCCACCATTTTGCAGCTCAAGATACGGTGCAAAGCTACTGGCTCTGAGCAGGTAATCACTGCAGGCCCCATAACATAAAGCCGCTCGTGATAAATGAGCGGCTTTGGTTTTAATCTAGAGATCTAAGTAACAATAAGCTAGCGTTTCAAATGAGTTAGATTTTAAAACGGCGGATTTGTTCGTGCAGTTGATGGGACAAATCTGAAAGACCAGTCGCCTGTTTTGCTGCTTCATGCGCATCGTTCGCCAGCTCGTCAGACACATCACGGATACCTTCCGTATTGCGCGTAATCTCCGATGTTACTGACGCTTGCTCTTCTGCTGCTGAGGCAATTTGGGTTGCCATGTCGCTGATCATCTCAACCGCTTTTTGAATTTGGGTTAAGCTGGCAGAAGCTTCCGTTGCATCATCGACAGAAGTGTCAGACAGTTTGCGACTGTCCGTCATGATGCCCACTGCTTTATTGGTGGTTGATTGAAGGGTTTCAATCATACTTTGAATCTCTTTCGTCGACTGATGAGTACGTTGACTTAAGATACGCACTTCATCTGCCACCACCGCAAAACCACGACCTTGTTCACCGGCACGCGCAGCTTCAATCGCTGCGTTCAATGCAAGTAAGTTGGTCTGCTCGGCAATGTCTTGAATCGTAGACAAAATGGTGCTGATGCTTGAAGCATGATTTTGCAGATCTTCGATAACACCAGTGGCGACCACAACCTCATCGGCCAAGTTGGCAATTGAAGTTTGCGTTTGTGTCACTTGCGTTGTGCCATGCACTGCTGCGCCAACGGCCTCATTCGCACTGCTTGCGGTATGGTCCGCGTTGCCAGCGATCTCTTTGGTTGCTGCGGCCATTTCGTTAATTGCCGTTGCGACCATATTGATCTCATCTTGCTGCACACGAATGCGTGCGCTGCGCTCTTCTGCATGCTGCGCAGTGCCACGAGCTTGGGTAGTCAGAGAACTTGAGATGTCACTTAGCGTGGTCATCATACTGTGCATGTTACTCACAAACACGTTGAAGTTCTTCGCCAAACGCCCCACTTCATCATCGCTACGAGGTTCTAGGCGTTGAGTTAAGTCGCCATCACCAGAAGCGATCTCTTCCAGTGCTTTAGAGACGCGAATCAAATCTTTCGTCAGCACGTTGACCAGTGAGTAAACGGCAACAATCACGATGAGGGTAATCAACAGCGCCACTAACACTAGACGCGTTAGCATGCTGTCGTAGGCGGCATATTCACTTTCTCGGTCAAGGGCGACAGCCATAATCCAAGGTGTACCATTAACGTGAGTAAAGTAAACCAGCTTGTCTGAACCATTGATTTCAAATGGCATCAAATCATTCGTGCTGATCGCCTGGTTAATGCGGTTCATGGTCAATGATGCATCAAAGTCGGTGGTCGCTTTTAACAGGAGGTTTTTATCGGTGTGCGCCAGCAACGTGCCGTTGGTTCCATCAATCAACATGGCTTGAGCGTGGTTACCTGCTTTGATGTTGATAACGTTGCTAACCAATTGATCGATCAGAACGTCCGCACCCAGTACGCCTTTAAACTGACCATTGACAGTAATTGGCTCAGCGATGGTCACCATCAAAGCGCCAGTGATTGCATCTTTATAAGCTTCGGTAATGATCTGTTTGCCAGCTCGTTGTGCGTCTTGATACCAACCACGAGTACGTGGGTCATAACCGGCTTTATTACGCTCTTGCAAAGAACGGCGCATTTCACCATCGACGGTGCCAAAGTAGACATCATCAAAACCACCCGCTTTACGAGTTTGTTTTAAAAAGGTAAGCCATTGTGCGTCATTTACGTTCTCTTCTGCTGCAGCCACGATATACGCGTTTTGACCGATCCAGTCAGAGATGCCTTTCGTCGCAGTTGCTGCGATACCTTGCGCTCTAAGTTGCACATTGCTTTGTGTTTCTTGCTTAAGTTGTGACGCTGCAAGCCAAGTTAAGGCTACTGCCATTAACACCACAGCAGCGAAGCTAGCAAGTATCAATTTTTGTTTTAATGATAGTTTCATAAAAAGACGAAATTATAGCCAAAAGTAGTGAGTGAGGCTGATGGTAGCCTAATTTCATACTTTGTACAGGCAATTTAATAGATTTTATAACCAGTTGATTTTTTATTACTCTAGGTTATTTACTCTAATTATTTTATGCCCTATTTCGCCTTATATTTGACGTTTGCACGACAAACTTATGACACCTAAATTAATATAACCTTATGATATTAATGAACTATACACATCTGTTGCCATTCATTAATCGTCTTATGGACCACAAGCACTGCACTTGTATCACAGCGATACAACACAGAGATAAAAAAAGACCAGCCGAAGCTGGTCTTTGCAATGCGATGGATAAATTGACTATCAAGATTAAAGTTTAAAGCGTTTAATCTCGTTGTCTAATTGATGGGAGAGATCCGATAGAGAAGCAGCTTGTGCTTGTGCTTCGTGGGCATCTTCCGCTAATTCATTAGACACATTACGAATTCCTTCCGTGTTGCGGGTGATTTCAGAGGTCACCAGAGCTTGCTCCTCTGCCGCAGAGGCTATTTGAGTCGCCATATCGCTAATGCTCTCAACCGCATGCTGAATCTGAGTCAAGCTCGCTGCCGCAGAAATCGCATCTTCGACAGAAGTCGCCGACAGATCACCACTGGCTTTCATCATGGTAACCGCTTTTGCTGTCGTGCTCTGCAGGGTATCAATCATGGTTTGTATCTCTTGAGTCGACGCATTAGTACGCTGACTGAGAACGCGAACTTCATCGGCAACCACAGCAAAACCACGCCCTTGCTCGCCAGCTCGCGCCGCTTCAATCGCTGCGTTAAGCGCAAGCAAGTTGGTTTGCTCAGAAATGCCTTGAATCGTCGACAAAATCGTACTGATGTTTGCAGCATGCGCTTCAAGCTCTTGGATAACAACCGTCGCGTTTTGTACCTCTTTCGCCAATTTATCAATAGATTGTTGACTTTGAGCCACTTGCGCAGCGCCATCGACCGATGCCATAACCACTTCAGAAGCATGGCTTGCCGTATTATCTGCGTTGCCTGCAATCTCTTGGGTCGCAGCAGCCATCTCATTGATTGCTGTTGCCACCATATTGATTTCATCTTGCTGAACACGAATACGAGAGTTGCGCTCTTTGGCATGGCTGGCTGTTGTCTTCGCTTCAGTATTCAGTGCTGACGAGATCTTGCTCAACTGAGTGACCATGGCGTGCATATTGCCAACAAAGATATTGAAGTTCGCCGCAAGCTTACCGACTTCATCGTCGCTACGAGGCTCTAGGCGTTGGGTTAAGTCCCCTTCTCCAGAGGCGATTTCACCCAGAGCATCAGAAACGCGCACTAAGTCTGCGGTCAAGAAACTTACGAGCCAAGAAACTACAATGACAGCAAAAATCGTAAGAATGACAACTGCAATCACTAAAGAAGTCACTAACGAACTTTGCGCACTAAACTCTGTTTTTTCATCCAACTCTAAGCCGAAAATCCATGGGGTATTTTCAATCTTTTTGAAAAAGAAAAACTTACTCGCGCCATCAACATCGATTGATAACATCTTATGTTGCTGAGCTGCATTGGAAATCGTGCTGAGAGTTAACTGAGGGTCAATTTTATCCGTGGACTTAAGGCGCAGGTCGGCATTCTTGTGAGCAAGCAATATACCATCACGCGCATCGATTAATAACGCTTGCGTATTCTTACCTGCATCCACATTAACAATGTCGTCAACCATTTGATCGATTAACACATCAGAGCCAACCACACCGGTAAATTGACCATTTTGGTAAACTGGTTGAGCAATCGTAATCATCATCTTCTGGCTGCTAGAACCTCGGTATGCCGCAGTGATGATCTGTGTATTAGCAGCATGAGCATCTTTATACCAACCACGAGCTCGAGGATCGTATCCCTCTGGCATCGGCTTAGGAACAGAGCGAATCATCTCTCCCTGCTCAGTACCGTAATAAACCTCGAAAATGTTGCCGCCCTTAGATGCTTGGGCTAGATAAGAAGAAAGGTTTGGTTGTTGAATATAATCATTGACGGTTAAGGTGACTTGGCGACGTTGATCGGCCCAATCGGATATCCCTTTCGCAAACCTATCAACTACGGTTGTAGCCCGCAATTGAAGGTCGTGCATCGTCTGCTTATTGATGTGAGAGATTGACAACCATGTCAAAATACCAGCCACCAAAAATACAGCGGAAAGACTAACTCCGATCAATTTCTGTTTTAGAGATAGTTGCATATAAATGTTTCTGCTATTGCACAATTGAGAATCGGGATAGTATAAAAATCCATGCAAATATGCACGATATTTATTCAACGTTTTCTATCAAATTAAGCAGTAATACTAACAGTTTTATCTAGTTAACTATTTATCGTTCTACATAAATAACGAAAAGGGCCAATAAATTGGCCCTTTATATTGCATGGATGTTTGATCTTCTAACTGAGATTAGAACTCTTCGGTGCGCATCCCTTTGATCAAGCTGACACACATCAGCAATAGAATCACGGTAAACGGCAGTGCGGTAGAGATAGCGCCGGCTTGGAGTGCTTGAATCGCATCACTACCACCAATCCAAAGCAATGCAATCGCAATCGCCCCTTCCATCAATGCCCAAAATACTCGTTGTGGAACTGGCGCATCCAATTTACCACCAGCGGTAATACTGTCGATCACCAGCGAACCTGAGTCCGATGAGGTAATAAAGAACACCAATACGAGCACGACACCAATCACTGAAAGTACGTCGCCATAAGGCAGAGCATCAAACATTTGGAACATTGCCAGCGAAACGTCATTGAGACCTTCGTGACCAAGTGAACCCACTTGATGAACAATCTGGTCGATAGCTAGGCCACCAAATACCGACATCCAAATCAGAGTCACTAAGGTTGGTACCAAAAGCACAGCAATCATAAATTCACGTACAGTACGACCTTTCGAAACGCGTGCAATGAACATACCCACGAATGGTGACCATGAAATCCACCATGCCCAGTAGAAGATTGTCCAACCGTGCATCCAAGTTTCATCTTCACGACCATGAGGATTACTCAAGGCAATGATGTTTTCTACGTAACCCGTTAAGGTTTCTGGAATGGTGCTAAAGGTCACTGAATAACCAATTAACGCCACTGCGATTAATAAACCAAAGGCAATCACCATATTGATGTTAGAGATGATTTTCACCCCACCATCAATACCACGTACCACGGAGATCGTCGCCAAAATCGTGACACCAATGATCACCACAATTTGTAAGCCGATACCAGCATCGATACCGAATACATGGTGAATACCACTTGCAGCCTGTTGTGCGCCTAAGCCTAACGATGTTGCTAAGCCAAACAAGGTGGCTAGAACCGCTAGGATATCAACGATATGACCTGCCCAGCCCCAAGCACGGTCGCCAAGAATTGGGAAAA
The DNA here is from genome assembly GCF_024347055.1 of Vibrio porteresiae DSM 19223. Lineage (NCBI taxonomy): Bacteria > Pseudomonadati > Pseudomonadota > Gammaproteobacteria > Vibrionales > Vibrionaceae > Vibrio > Vibrio porteresiae. The sequence goes on along the minus strand of NZ_AP024895.1, from coordinate 1,536,009 downwards.
AGATGGAGCGAATCGAAAGCGGCAAGCCTTTGTTGTAACAGAAAAATGCCAAGGATAACGCAACCACACCGTAAATAGCCCAAGGGTGTAAACCCCAATGGAACATGGTTGCACCCAGAGCGACTTTCGCCGCTTCAGGGGTGTTAGCTGCTACATTGAGCGGCGTGCCATAAGCACCAGAGAAATAACCAGCCGGTTCAGCCACACTCCAGAACATCAAACCGATACCCATACCAGCAGCGAATAACATCGACAACCATGATAGGAATGAGTGTTCTGCTGTTGCTTCTTTACCACCAAGGCGAATACGACCGTAAGGCGAGACAATCAACGCCAAACAGAAAATCACAAAAATATTACCAGACCACATAAACAAGACATCAAAAGTGTTGATGATCTGAGTCTTTACCCCGTTAAGGGCTGTCTTCGCTGTTTCTGGATCCGTCACCAAGGTGGCCACCAAAAATAGCAAAATCAATCCGGCGCTAATGCCGAATACTGAGTTATGGACATCAAAACCCCATTTTTGGACGTTATCCTGCCCTATGGTGTAATCCGTATTATCAATACTGTATTTATCGATACCCTTCGTCATTTGACCTCTCTTAAATTATTCCAGATGGATCCTAATAGGTGTGTTATCAAAACAAGAGAGAAGAAATCTCAATCCAATTGTTTCGTCTACATACTTTAATTCGGATTTCATCGAGGCATAATAGTATACATATATACATTAGCCCGTCTAGCTAATGGCGTAAAACTGACCTAAAAAACCGTAAATTAGCAACCTTGAGAGCAATAAATAGCCAGATTGAGTTTTGCATTTAATTACTAGACGAAACATTTCACTACATAACATATGGTTTAATATGGTATCGATGGGCGTAAAAAAAAGTATGACTTCAACACTTTTCATCAGCACTCAAGTGCGTTATTGTCCCCGCTAAAGTTACAACCCTCTTTTCGGACTGGATAAATTGGAAAAACATGAAGAAGTTCTGGTTGCCATCCGCCAGATCATCCGCGCCATCGATTTACACTCAAAACAGTTGAGTAAACACGCTGGTTTAACCGGACCGCAGCTTATTTTAATGCGTTCGATTGACTCACTAGGTCAAGTGACCATTCGTGAGTTGTCGAAACACACCAATATGAGCCAAGCGACAGCGACCACCATCCTGGATCGCCTAGAAAGAAATGGCTACGTTACACGCGTACGCAGTGAATCAGACAAACGTAAAGTGCACGCTTACTTGACTGATGAAGGACGTTCGTTATTGGCTAAAGCACCACAGCCGCTCCAAGACAATTTCGTGGAACGTTTCCAGAAATTAGATGATTGGGAACAGACGCTACTGCTCTCTTCTGTACAGCGCCTTTCAGCAATGATGAACGCCGAGAAAATTGATGTTGCGCCGATGCTCGAAATTGGCAGTATTTCAAAGCACGAAGATTAAGTGCGCTAGAAACACAATAGACGCAATACAAAAAGAGAGGCCCCGTGATGACGGGGCCTCTCTTTTTTTAATAAAGTTATCGACACTGGTAAGTGTAGATTAGATCGCTTTGTAGATAACTTTATTGCCGCTTAGCTGCTCTTTCACTACAAGATTTTCATCTAACAGTTTTTTCAAAGCACCTGTTGCCCAAGAAGCCGCTTTTGCGTCTTCTTGACCTGCAGCCAAACCAATCGATTTTGGATTAATACCTTCAGCGTTTGCAGCAACGATATCTAATACTTGTTGTTGTTTTGGTGTCAAAGCAACAGTCGCCTGAGTTGCAGCTACTACTTTTGCGGCTGCTGGTACGGCTTTTACAGTTTTTTCTGTAACAGGTTTTACCTTAGCCGTTTTTGCTACTTTTGGCGTTGAAGATAGATTAGCTACAATCGCTTTCATGCGCTTTTGCAGTTTTGCCTGCACTTTGCGCTTATGAGCAAGTCTCATTGAGTATGTCTCCATTTCACTGCGTTGGTGCAGTGGTGAAAATTGAAGCGCGTTTTATACCAAATATTCGTGGTCTTTTGTAGGGTCATCCCCGATCTAATCGACGAAAAATGCATTTTATCGAAGTGGATGACTACTATTTAACCATGAGTTATAGTGATCCAAGTTATAAATACTGAGTATAAATACAGACTTTTCAATCAGTAATCAGCCAACATATGCAAACTGTTCATTTATGCAACCATCATCTCGATTGGCAAACACCGTGGCTAAAATGGGGCGCGGTCGGGTTATTTGCCATCTTATGTTGCCTTACCTTATGGTGGGCACCCTCGCTTTACCATTTAGTGGTGATTCTCTGTTTGTTGGTGCTGCTGTTTGGTTTGTCGTGGTGGATATTGCGTTTAAGCCGTGTGCAATTCACCTTAACGGCGACGCATCTCTCACAGCAGGTGGCTAAAGGCGGTTGGGTGGTGAAGTGGAGCAACATTCAACAAATAGGGATTTGTGAATATCAAAATGCCGAGGGTTGGTGTCAACCACTGCCATGGATTGGAATTCGCTTAAAACAGTATGAACCGTATCTAGACAGCATTTGTCCACGCTTGGCCAGTGATATTTTGATGAGTCAACGTGCCCTGCTCTACCTCGGTGCTAAACAGCATCCTATGGGGGCACAATTTGAAGATATTATTCTTGATGCGCTGCCTTATGAAGGAAAGCACGGCAAACGCTATTCTGGGCTAGCAGCGATGCTCGCTAACCGCATGCATTATCAGCGTGAGTTTCATGGTTACGATATTTTTATCTCGACGGCAGATCTTGATCGAGAAGCGGAAGATTTTGTTGGTCTGGCTCGCCGCTATTTAGCAGCAGCCGAGCCAGACACAACTCAAGCTTAAAGTGGCATTTCATCCGCAACAAACGGATTACTCGCGCGCTCACGGCCAAACGTCGATTTAGGACCATGCCCAGGTACGAAGGTGACATCATTACCTAGCGGCCATAATTTGGTTTTGATCGATTGAATCAAGGTGTTGAAATCACCACGCGGGAAATCGGTACGACCGATACTGCCATTAAACAACACATCACCCACAAAGGCTAAACGAGCCTCTTCACTAAACAGAATCACATGACCTGGTGTATGACCCGGAGTGTGGTACACCTGCAAGCTCTGGTTACCAAAACTCACGGTATCACCATCGTTAAGCCATTGGTCTGGTTCAAACGATTCTGTTTTGGCAAAGCCGAACATCTGGCTTTGTGATTCTAAGCCTTGGAGCCAGAATTCATCTTCTTTTTGAGGTCCAACAATGCGGACATGCTCAAGACGGCGAGCCAAATCTTCAGTACCACCCACGTGATCTAAGTGACCATGAGTCAACACCAATTGCGTCACCTTGACACCCAATTCATTGATCAAGGTTGCCAACTGTTTAGCGTCACCACCTGGATCGATCACGATCCCTTGCATGGTTTCATCACACCAGACAATCGAACAGTTTTGTGCAAATGAAGTGACTGGCACAATTTGATATTGGAGAGACATAATAAAACCTTGTTTGTCTATCGAAATTGATCGCACTATGACACTCTCATCTCGATTTGACAAGGCTCGCAACCCTTTGATGCCGCATTGATTCAGCCCATTCTCGTTAATGAACTTTGCCCTTAACCGACGAGATTCGATCATAGCGGTAAATATCCGCGCGATAATGGACTTCCCCTTGGGCGTACCAAGCGGTCTGATAGATCATACGTACGGGAATGTGTTGTTTCAACGCAACAGCAAAGTTGCTGCTGGCCTCTTCTTCAACCGTTGGCTCAAGAGCCAATCCGGGCTTGGTCATCAGAAGTTTGGCGAACCCACTGGCGTCTTGTACGCGAACGCAGCCCGAGCTGTATGCACGAGCAGCACTGCCAAACAGCTCTTTATGTGGCGTGTCATGCAAATAAATGGCGTTACGATTCGGGGTATTAAATTTGTATATTCCAAGCGAATTATGATCCCCTGCCGTTTGACGCATTTTGTAAGGGAAATGCGACGGATCCACATTGGGCCAGTCAATCGTCGCAGGGTCGACCGTTTCACTGTCGCGCCACTCTTTGACCACTTCAATATTGTGTTCTTTCAGATAATCTGGTTTTTCAATCGCCAACGGCAGAATATCCTCCACCATAATCTTATGTGGGACATGCCAGATGGGATTAAAGATGAGTGAATCTAATCGCGTTGTAATTAGCGGTGTTGGCCGCGTTCTGCGTCCAACAATCACACGAGACTGAAAGACTTTAGCGCCTTCAAACCAATAGGTCATCTCGTACTCTGGTACATTGACAACAATGGACGCTTTCTCTTGTACCGGCCATAGGCGCATTCGTTCAGCATTAACTGCCAATAGATGACGCCGCTCGGCAACGCTCATATTTAACCACCGAACCGTCGTTGGACCTATCACGCCATCAGCATGCAATCCATGCATACGTTGAAAATCAGCCACCGGCTTAAGTAATGAATCATCATAGCGGTCACCCTCTTGCACGATTTGGCTAGTATCAATATTCACCAGAGCTAAGCGGGCAATTAATGCTTTGCGATCAGCGAGTTTATTTCCGGGAGAAACCACTCCTTGCTGACGATATATTGGCAAAGAAGAGTCTGCTATGCGTCCTAAAAAGTCATAGGCATTAACAAGCTGAAAATAGCTTTTATCCCGCGGCGCGTAATCGTTGATCAAATCGATAAGGGTGTGTAATTCAAACGCCATCTCTAGATTAAATAGCGCTTGTTTACTTGGTACAGGTAACCGATGATTCAGCTTTAATTTAAAAAACCACGTCATGCCTTCGTGGGGCGCACGTTCAGCATAGCTAAGAAACATCAACAAGGTGTCGGTTGCGAGAAGATCATATTCGTACCACGATTTACGTTCTCGATATAAAGTGAGATAGCGTAGCTGACGATCAAATAATGGACTGATCCCGGCACTTTTGATCAATTCCAACTGATGTTCTAAGGCTAAGCCACTATTAAGATCAACCCAGAGGCGCTGATAACCATTTTTCGCATAGAGTTGCTCTATTTGATCGGGATATTGAATAAAAAAGGTCACCGGTGATTTGGCGACAATCCAATCACGCTCAATAAAGGGGTTTAAGTCTTGTGCGCCAACGTGCTGACATCCCAACACCAACCAAAATGCCACCCAGCACCGATAGCGTAGCTTCATCCATTCAACCTATGCAAAATAATAACTTACAGTGTATCCACATTATGGCAAAGATTTCCCCTGAGTGTTATGCCAAGAGTAGTAATTATTTTCTCAATAAGTACGACAGATAAAAATAAACCCCGCATTCGCGAGGTTCTATTTCATCGGTTATCGAAAGCCAAACCTGTCGATAAGCGCTCTGTCTAACGTTAAGAAAGCTTAAGATGGTGATGACCGTGAGAAACTTTGGCTTTCAGGTAACTTTCGTTACCGTCTTTAATATGGGCAGCCGTGTTGACCACATCCACAATCTCAATACCGTGCTCTTTTAATTCACGTACTTTTTTAGGATTGTTGGTCACTAAACGAATCTTAGTTATGTTTAGCGCTTTAAGCATTTGCGCCGCTTCAGTGAAATCACGCAAGTCGTCAGCAAAACCGAGTTCATTATTGGCTTGGTATGTATCCATACCTTGGCTCTGTAGGCGGTAAGCATCGATCTTATTGTATAAACCAATACCACGCCCTTCTTGACGTAAATAAAGGATAATACCGCCGTGCACACCCATCTTATTGATAGTTTCTTCTAACTGTTCGCCGCAATCACAGCGAGACGAATGGAAAACATCCCCCGTCAAACACTCAGAATGCATACGCACTAAAGGGACTTCTTGGGTTTCGTCTGCATGTTTAAAGATCACAGCAACGTGTTCTTTATCCGTTTTTAACCCGCGAAAAGAGAGAATCTCTGCATCGATATTACTCTTAGCGCCTACTTTGAAGTCAACCCTGGCTCTTACTTCCGCCATATCTTCACTCACTTATCTATATTCTGTATTAATGCACGTTACTTATACCCAAATCACTTCAAGAGGTACGGCAAGTGCGAAACTTAGCTTATCGACACTAGCAAAGACAACGGATTAAGGTGATTTGGGTATAGTCTGTGTGTCGAAATCTTTTCGTGTTGCTAACTATGGGGACATACTCCCATTTTTTCAACGAAAACCTACGACTTTTAAATGTTATATTATAACAAATTGATAAAAGAGCAACAAAAAACCCAGTTCATTCATAGACCTGGGTTTACAATTCAGATAGTGACTCTGGCAAATAATTTAGCAAATGATTAATGACGCTGGCTGTTTTTCCACATGGTGAGTTCAACCCATATCTGCTCGAGTTGCTTCAGCTCCTCTTCCGTGAGCAGAGATAGCGTCGGCTTACATTGCGGAACTGAGTTCGTTTGAATCGAACGAATACGCGTATAAAAATCCTTTTTTAACTGAGTAATAGTTTCGTATTCCACGATGGTTTCCCCAATGCGTTATTGCGTTATATATGAGTCTCAAAAATAATAACATGTTTCACTGATATATGCCAAATGAATGAAAAATATGGAATTATCATCACAAAATTGACCTTGCATTCCCATCAAAACTATCCACAGATGAAAGAACCATCAGTTTGTGGTCAATATCCATTCCAAATGACACATGACTGCTCAGTGCTTAACCAGTATCTCTATTTATTATAATTATATATAAATTTATCAAATGTAAATAAATTACTGAAAAAAATTTTGCTAATCACCTGATCTTATATATTCGCCAACAAATAATTTGGGATCGTAATTACCAGAAAGTAATTAAGGATCGTTATTGATCCTCAAAATAGATCTATTTATTGCCCATTTTTGATCAATAAAAAAGCCGGATTATTCATCCGGCTTTGGTTTATTTTTTCGAGTGGCAATTAACGAACTTAGCCTTATTTGGCGTTATTCTTGTTCGTCTTCATCACTGTCTGAAGCAACATCGTTGTCGTCACTTTCTTCAATAATATCTTGAGTTTCAATTACTTCTGATTCGCCATCAAGTAGCTCTTCATCAGACTCTTCCACTTCATCGATACGTTGTAGTGCAACAACCTGCTCTTCTTCAGAGGTACGGATCAACGTGACACCTTGAGTGTTACGACCCACTTGGCTCACTTCAGCCACGCGAGTACGAACCAATGTGCCCGCGTTTGTGATCATCATAAACTCATCACGTTCAGTTGTTTGAACAGCGCCAACTACGGAACCATTACGCTCTGACACTTTGATTGAAACCACACCTTGGGTCGCACGACCTTTTTGTGGGTACTCTTCAAGTTTGGTACGTTTACCGTAACCGTTTTCAGTGACAGTAAGGATGTCGCCATCTGAATGAGGTACGATCAAAGAAACCACTTGGTCGCCTTCGGCCAGTTTCATACCACGTACACCCGAAGCAGTACGTCCCATGCCACGAACGTGTTGTTCGTTAAAGCGTACGACTTTACCCGATTTAGAGAACAGCATGATATCGCTGTTACCATCAGTAATGTCGACACCAATCAATGAATCATCATCACGCAGGTTAACGGCAATCAGACCATTTGCACGTACATTGGCAAATTGATCAAGCGATGTTTTCTTAACTGTACCGTCACCCGTTGCCATGAAGATGTATTTATCTTCAGAGTATTCAGCAACAGGAAGAATCGCCGTAATGCGTTCATTCGCTTCCAAAGGAAGAATGTTCACAATTGGCTTACCACGTGCAGTACGGGTTGCTTGAGGTAATTGATATACTTTCAAGCGGTACGTTTTACCACGAGTCGAGAAGCAAAGGATATTATCGTGAGTATTCGCAACAAGAAGACGTTCGATGTAATCTTCGTCTTTCATGCGAGTTGCACTCTTACCTTTACCACCACGACGTTGAGCTTCATAGTCGCTCAGTAGTTGGTATTTCACGTAGCCTTCGTGTGACAGTGTCACTACAACATCTTCACGAGCAATCAGCTCTTCTAGGTCGATGTCATGGCTAGCTGCTGTGATTTCGGTACGACGTGCGTCACCGTAGTTATCGCGAATCACTTCAAGTTCTTCACGAATCACTTCCATCAGACGTTCTGTGCTAGACAGAATGAACAGCAGTTCTTCGATTTGTTGTAGCAGCGCTTTGTATTCATCTAGAATTTTTTCGTGTTCTAGACCAGTCAAGCGGTGTAGACGCAAGTCCAAAATCGCTTGAGCTTGTTGTTCTGTTAGATAGTAATGACCATCACGAATACCAAAGTTTGGCTCTAGCCACTCTGGACGTGCATCTTCACCAGTACGTTCTAACATGGCAGCAACGTTGCCCAATTCCCAACCGCGAGCAATCAAGCCTTGTTTTGCTTCTGCTGGGGTTGGTGCACGACGAATCAGTTCAATGATCTCATCGATGTTGGCTAATGCAAGTGCCAAACCTTCCAAGATGTGTGCACGGTCGCGCGCTTTACGAAGTTCGAAAATCGTACGACGAGTCACCACTTCACGGCGGTGGTTAACGAAGCATTTCAGCATGTCTTTCAGGTTAAACAACTGAGGTTGGCCTTCGTTTAGTGCCACCATGTTGATACCGAAAGTGGTTTGTAGCTGAGTGTTGGCGTAAAGGTTGTTTAACACCACTTCACCTACAGCATCACGCTTACATTCAATAACAATACGCATACCATCTTTATCAGATTCGTCACGTAGAGCACTGATGCCTTCAACTTTTTTGTCTTTAACTAGTTCAGCAATTTTCTCGATCAAGCGAGCTTTGTTCACTTGATACGGAATTTCAGTCACGATAATGGTTTCTTTACCATGTTTATCGGCTTCAATTTCCGCTTTCGAACGCATATACACTTTACCGCGACCGGTTTTGTATGCGTCGATGATACCTTTACGACCGCTGATGATAGCTGCCGTTGGGAAGTCTGGACCAGGAATGAATTCCATCAACTCGTCAATAGTGATGGCTTCATTATCAATGTACGCCAAACAACCGTTAATCACTTCAGTGAGGTTGTGTGGTGGAATATTGGTTGCCATACCTACCGCGATACCAGAGGCACCGTTGACCAGTAGGTTAGGAACTCTCGTTGGCAATACGGCAGGAATTTGTTCAGTGCCGTCATAGTTATCAACGAAATCGACAGTTTCTTTGTCTAGGTCTGCCAGCAACTCGTGGGCAATTTTCGCCATACGCACTTCGGTATAACGCATTGCTGCAGCAGAGTCACCATCGATCGAACCAAAGTTCCCTTGACCATCCACAAGCATGTAGCGCAGTGAGAATGGCTGAGCCATACGCACGATAGTATCGTAAACCGCTGTATCACCATGCGGGTGATATTTACCGATTACGTCGCCGACAACACGGGCAGATTTTTTATAAGGTTTATTCCAGTCATTACCCAATACATTCATCGCAAATAGAACACGACGGTGTACTGGTTTTAGGCCATCACGCACATCAGGAAGAGCACGACCTACGATAACAGACATCGCATAGTCTAGGTATGAACCGCGAAGCTCATCCTCAATGTTTATGGGCGTGATCTCTTTAGCTAGATCGCTCATAGAGCCATTATCCCTCTATAGTTTGATCGGTATATCCAGATAAAACGGCTCCCTTTGCCATTTTGATTAGCTTTTAACCAAAACTGAGCAAAATTGCCTTCTAGATATAATTGATACGTATAAGGTGAAAAAATATAACACAAATTTTGTTATTGAGGCATTACTTTCCCACTGCTTTTATCATGTTGTGACCTTGGTTGAGATTCGTTTGTCGACAAATTGCCCATTATCCAAAGCCTCAAGACTAAAGCGTTGAAAAATTAGGCACACGGCAGGTAATCCAAGATAAGCACTGGTGAACTTTCGTCGCAGAGTTATAATGCGACCCACACTCAACACGTTCAATGAGCATCATAGGCAAGATACGCATGACTCAAGCACAAAATGTCGACCCAAACGAAATAAAAAAATTTGAAGATATGGCTTCTCGTTGGTGGGACCTGCAAGGCGAATTTAAACCGCTACATCAGATTAACCCGCTACGTCTCAATTATGTCTTAGATAAGGCCCAAGGCCTGTTTGGTAAAAACGTGCTCGATGTTGGCTGTGGTGGTGGTATCCTCGCCGAAAGTATGGCACGAGAAGGGGCTCTCGTCACTGGTCTTGATATGGGTAAAGAGCCACTTGAAGTTGCCAGACTTCACGCATTAGAAACCGGTACTAAGCTCAATTACATTCAAAGCACAATTGAAGACCATGCATTAGCGCTTCCTCAACATTACGATGTGGTCACCTGCATGGAGATGTTAGAACACGTGCCTGATCCACAGTCAGTAATTGATGCTTGTTCTCGCTTGGTTAAACCGGGTGGCCATGTGTTTTTTTCTACCCTAAACCGCAACTTCAAATCCTATCTGTTTGCCATTGTTGGTGCAGAGAAGCTAATGAAAATCGTGCCAGAGAACACTCACGATCACGATAAATTCATTCGTCCATCTGAAATGATGAAGATGATTGATCATACCCCTCTTCAGGAGATGGGCATCACTGGGCTTTTGTATAACCCTTTGACTGACACCTATCGCCTTGGCCGTAATGTGGATGTCAACTACATCGTCCACACTCGGCTGTTTTAGTTCGCCAGCGAACAGATGATAACAAAATAACCAGCTTGAAAAATTGCCAGTTTTTGGTGCGCTTTTGTGCGTTTGATTCCACTTTAACCGCCTTGACTTACGGAGCAATTTTCTTCGAAAGATCAAGAAATTTTTTTTTAATCTTGGTTATCAATAAAACAATCTCTAAGCAGGGATTTTTTCACTTCAACCCTGCTCTTAGATCATCGGTAAGTAGTCACTAACTGATTTTTTTTGTTTTGCGAGTTATCCACAATCTGTTCAAGAAGTCTTACTTGCAATAGCCATTTGATGGCACTATCTTGTAATGCGAAACGACACAGACCCCTATATATAGTGTTTTGACCCACTATCTATAGGGTTTGCTTTTTGAGAAAAGTTAGCAGTTATTCGACAACAACTAAACAAAATGCAGCTTTTATCAGTTTTGTTAGGGAAATAAAGCAGAATGAACCAAGAACTCACTGTCACCAAGCGTGATGGCCGTAAAGAAAAGATCAATCTCGATAAAATTCACCGCGTTATCACATGGGCGGCTGAAGGATTAGAGAACGTATCTGTCTCTCAAGTAGAACTGCGCGCTCACATACAGTTTTATGATGGCATCACGACTTCAGACATTCACGAAACCATTATTAAATCTGCAGCGGATCTGATCTCCGAAGAGACGCCAGATTACCAATACATGGCAGCGCGTCTTGCCATTTTCCACTTACGTAAGAAAGCGTACGGCGAGTATGAGCCACCAACGCTATTCAATCACGTAACGAAAATGATCGAGAAAGGGAAATATGATAAACACCTTTTGACTGACTACACTCGTGCTGAGTTAGACCAGTTAGACTCTTATATTGACCACCGCCGTGATTTGAACTTCTCTTATGCTGCAGTTAAACAGCTAGAAGGCAAATACTTCGTACAAAACCGCGTGACGGGTCAAATCTACGAAAGCGCTCAGTTCTTGTATATGTTGGTTGCGGCTTGCCTGTTTGCTAACTATCCAAAAGAGACGCGTTTGGGTTACATCAAACGTTTCTACGATGCGACATCGACATTCAAGATCTCTTTGCCTACCCCGATCATGGCAGGCGTGCGTACCCCTACTCGTCAGTTCAGCTCATGTGTTCTGATTGAATGTGGTGATAGCCTTGATTCTATCAATGCGACAGCAAGCTCGATTGTACGTTACGTTTCTCAACGTGCTGGTATCGGTATCAACGCTGGCCGTATTCGTGCATTGGGCTCTGAGATTCGTGGTGGTGAAGCGTTCCACACTGGTTGTATCCCATTCTACAAATATTTCCAAACTGCTGTGAAATGCTGTTCTCAAGGCGGCGTTCGTGGCGGTGCAGCTACCGTATTCTACCCATTGTGGCACGGCGAAGCGCAATCTCTACTGGTTCTACGTAACAACCGTGGTGTGGAAGAGAACCGTGTTCGTCACATGGACTACGGCGTACAGCTGAATAAATTGATGTATCAACGTCTCGTTGAGGGTGGCAACATTACGTTGTTCTCTCCTTCTGATGTACCTGGACTTTACGACGCTTTCTTCCAAGATCAAGATGAGTTCGAACGTCTGTACGTGAAATACGAAAACGATTCATCGATCAAGAAAACGACTGTTAAAGCGGTTGAACTGTTTGCCCTATTGATGCAAGAACGCGCCTCTACAGGTCGTATCTACATCCAAAACGTCGACCACTGTAATACTCATAGCCCATTCGACGCGAGTGTGGCACCGGTACGTCAGTCCAACCTATGTTTGGAAATTGCCCTACCAACGAAACCTCTGTCTAACGTAGAAGACGATTCTGGTGAGATTGCACTTTGTACTCTCTCTGCGTTTAACCTAGGTGAAATTAAGTCTCTGGATGACTTTGAAGAGCTTTCTGATCTTGTGGTTCGTGCGCTAGATGCACTATTGGATTACCAAGACTACCCACTGCCAGCAGCGCGTAAGTCAACCATGAACCGTCGTACGCTGGGTATAGGTGTTATTAACTACGCTTACTACCTTGCGAAAAATGGCGTGCGTTACTCAGACGACAGTGCTGTCGGTCTTACTCACCGCACGTTTGAAGCAATGCAATATTACTTGCTCAAAGCATCCGTTGCGTTAGCGAAAGAGCAAGGTCGTTGCCCTGCGTTTGATGAAACCAACTACGCAAAAGGTTTACTACCAATCGATACTTATAAGAAAGATATCGATTTGATTTGTGAAGAACCACTGCACTACGATTGGGACGGTCTACGTAAAGAGATCATGGAACATGGTCTGCGTAACTCAACCCTGACTGCATTGATGCCTTCAGAGACTTCATCACAAATCTCTAACGCAACTAACGGTATCGAACCACCTCGTGGTTACGTATCCGTTAAAGCATCGAAAGATGGTATTTTGAAGCAGGTGGTTCCTGAGTACAGCAAATACAAAGAGAACTACGAGCTGCTATGGAATATTCCAAGCAATGACGGTTACTTACACCTTGTTGGCGTGATGCAAAAATTCGTAGACCAAGCGATTTCATCGAATACGAACTACGACCCAAGCCGCTATGAATCAGGCAAAGTGCCAATGAAACAGCTGCTGAAAGATTTGCTGACTGCGTACAAGTTTGGTGTAAAAACCCTGTACTACCATAACACCCGTGATGGTGCGAAAGACGATCAAAAAGACGCTGTGGTTCAACCACAAGACGATGATTGTGCAGGCGGCGCTTGTAAAATCTAAGCGATTTGACGATATCTCGCTCTGAGTGACAAAGGAGCTGCTAGAATTGCAGCTCCTTTGCAGAGCAAACCCTCATTAATTTGAACGTTGCTGCATGCTCAACAGCAGTAACCAAACGGATGAAAGTGACATGGCTTACAGTACTTTTACTCAAACAAAAAATGACCAACTAAAAGAACCAATGTTCTTGGGTCAGCCAGTAAACGTAGCGCGCTACGACCAACAGAAATACGAAATCTTTGAAAAGCTTATCGAGAAGCAACTCTCTTTCTTCTGGCGTCCAGAAGAAGTTGACGTTTCTGCTGACCGTATCGATTACGCTAAGCTTCCTGAGCATGAAAAGCACATTTTCATCTCTAACTTGAAATACCAAACTCTGTTGGATTCTATCCAAGGACGCAGTCCAAACGTCGCGCTACTGCCTTTGGTATCGCTACCAGAATTGGAAACTTGGATTGAAACTTGGTCATTCTCTGAGACGATTCACTCTCGTTCATACACGCACATCATTCGTAACATCGTTAACGATCCAGCGTTAGTGTTTGACGACATCGTTGAAAACGACCACATCATCAAACGTGCGAAAGACATCTCTCATTTCTACGATAAACTGATTCAGCTAACGAACGACTACCACCGTTTTGGTGAAGGCGAACACAATCTGAACGGCGAACAAGTGCATGTGAGTCTTGGCGCGCTGAAGAAACAGCTCTACTTGTGCTTGATGTCGGTTAATGCCCTAGAAGCGATTCGTTTCTATGTCAGTTTCGCCTGTTCATTTGCATTTGCTGAACGTGAATTGATGGAAGGTAACGCGAAGATCATTAAGCTGATTGCGCGTGATGAAGCTCTACATCTTACCGGTACTCAGCACATGATTAACCTGCTACGTAACGGTATGGACGATTTCTCATTCATTCAGATTGCTGAAGAAGCAAAACAAGAGTGTTTTGACCTGTTTAAAGAAGCAGCAGAGCAAGAGAAAGAGTGGGCTGAATACCTGTTTAAAGATGGTTCAATGATCGGTTTGAATAAAGACATTCTATGCCAATACGTTGAATACATTACCAACATCCGTATGCAAGCAGTGGGTTTGGATGCCGCTTACCCTGGCGCCAACACTAACCCAATTCCATGGATCAATGCATGGTTATCTTCTGACAACGTGCAAGTTGCCCCTCAAGAAGCAGAAATCAGCTCTTACTTGGTTGGTCAAATCGACACTGAAGTGAATAGCGATGATTTCGAGGGCTTCGAACTGTAATGGCACGGGTCAAAATCAACGATAGCGTTACCATTGAGTCTAATTCTTCAAATACGTTGTTAGAAAGCATGGAGCAAGCAGGGCTTGTTCCAGAGTATAACTGCCGCGATGGACACTGTGGTGCTTGTCGTTGCAAGCTAGTTGCTGGCTCCGTGGACTACGTTGGTTTTGCCATGGCTTATACTCAACCGGGGGAAATATTGCCTTGTATTTGCAAAGCAAAAACCGCCGTTGAGCTAAAAGATGTTCGTTATCAGGTGAAAGCCAAGCGCGCTTAGTCCCTTCTCTCGCGCTTGACTTATTAAGCAAATCACCAAGAAAAAGCCAGAGCTATGCTCTGGCTTGTTTTATTCCGGATAAAATTTCATCCACTAATGCGACCGGTATCGGCTTGGCCGCGATTTCTCGACCGTCTGCATCAAACAATGAAAGACGATACCCAAGATGGTCCTGCTCTTCCCAATCAGTTGGGATGTGCCGCCACATAGACGCTATATCGTAAGCACCGCTGCTAATTGCCTCACCTAAAACGACTTTTTGACTTGCTACTTCATACCAGACCAACAATTTGGATTGGTTAAACATACCAGCCTCCTGCCGACTTATTGTTTATTGGTCAACTCAGTGTACCGATAAACACCAGCAAAAAAAGCGCAAATTTGGCGAAAAAATAAGCTCTCCATCGAAATCATACGCTTAGTTCTTAGACAGATTAAGCATAAAAAATGATTAAGATTACGGATAGAGAATAAGCTTACCATTCATTAAATTGATGGCAAAAACGAGCGTGTAAGAACGTAATAGACAGTGTGAGGATAGGTCAAATTAACCCTATCCTCACAAAAGAGGAAATTACTTGAGTGCACTCGAAGGGATATAAAGCTCTTTTACTTTCAGTGCGGCGTTGTATTGTGTGAATACTGACTTACCCGCTAGATAGCGACGCAACATATCTGCAGCCAATGTGCCGATCACCTGTTTCTGATCATCAGCAGGATAACGGCGACTAAAGCGGAAAATTTGTCCCCACTCTCCTTCTGGGGCTGAGAGCGCTACCGTAAATTGGTCACCATCAAGTAGCGGACCGGTCACCAGCGCCAAGTCGGTACTGCATTTCTCTTTTGTCGCGCCAGCCAGAGCAAAAGCCGCAGCCAATGGATCTTTAATACCCAAATCGGCTTCGACTTTATGACTTAACACCCAGCTGTGCCCACAGAGTTTCTCGATATCACTGTTGCCTTGCAGCCAATAGGAAAGCCACCCTTTACTGCTTTGCTCTGCGATCGATAGGGTTTGCTGCTTATCTTGCATAAGATGACCCAGATGATCGCGCATTGGTTCATCCACACTGACCAAGAAGGGTTCAATATGACGATAAATCATCTGCCCTAGCTTCAAACGAATCTCATCGTCTCCCGCGGGACCAAACAGCTTAATTTCAATAAATGGCAAGTAAGAGCGATAGCCTAGTGAGTAACCTTGTGGCAATTGCATTTTATCCAAAATATCGGACAGGCCAGATTCGGACGAACCAAAGGTATAGAAATAGCTGCACTCTAAGCGCGGCTCATCAGGGAACATCACTGCCAGATCAGGCAATATCTGCTCACTGACCATGCGCTTAAATTCGCTGGGTACTCCAGGGGTAAAATAGAACCAACAATCATTGATCTGCAACTTAAACCCACATGCAGTACCAATGGGGTTATCCACTATGGTGGCTTGCTCTGGCAACATCGCTTGTTTGAGATTGCTTTGAGGCATCGCTTTATTGCGCGCAGCAAAAAAGCCTTCCATCACTTTTACCCATTCAGGAAAGAGAACCAATGGCTGATCTGCAGCTTCTGCTGCAGCCGCAGAGCTGAGATCGTCACTTGTCGGGCCTAGGCCGCCATTGACTATCACGACATCATAGTTAAAGCTGAGCATCATCAGTTCTTCGGTAATCGCCGCTTGGCTATCTCCTACCGTTGAACGTTTAGCTAAAGCAAAGCCATGTTGAAAACATTCGCGACCTAACCACGCAGCATTCGTATCGACGATGTCCCCATGCAGAACTTCTTCCCCGGTACTCAACATCGCTATTTTAAGCATATACTTTCACCTTATTGTTCTTACGACCGCTCGTACATTAGCGGCTCTTATAAGAGTAGATTCTCTACTGTACTTGTCATTGATGATTAAAGCCAGACTGGAGTGATAACGTCAATTTGGCTTAGATAACATTTACATAAAGAACACCATCGACCACCTGCTATTTTACTCAGAATTGGCGCAAGACATACCACTATTCTTACCCCAGATCCCTGTTAGTTCAAAATGTTAGCTCTACCTCTTAATAGGAGTATTAGTAGCAACTTTGGGATCTTTGAAGAGGGTCAAAGCCTCATTTTCACCAAGATATACACTAGATAAACCCAATTCACCTCGAGCGGCTAGCAAGGGATCTTCTCAAGCACATTCGATACGGTTTACCATCGTGGAGTGAATCGCGTATCAAAGCCCAACCGACGTTTGGAGAGTTATTATGATTCAAAATTTTGTGGTCAGCTTTATTGGTAAAACATCACCGAGCACCCTGAAAAACTTGGCGGCGATTACCAATGAGAACGAAGGCAAGTGGCTAATAAGCAAAGTGAACTTTATTGACCAACAAATTGCAGCGATCATTAAGGTGGAAGTTCCGATTGATCGCGCCGACATCGTCAAAGATGCTTTTATGTCTTACCCAGAGTTGACGGTCAGTATCGTCGACAGTGATGTGCTTCCTCATGATGAACAAGCGGTGTTTAAACTGCGCTTGGACGCAAACGATCGCACGGGTATTGTCAATGACATTACCCATTTACTTGATTCACAAGGTATTACCCTATTGGATATGGACTGTAATCGTGTCTTTATTGCCAATGATGGTGGTGTTCAGGCCAGTATTTTTACTGCTAACATTGCACTACGATTACCCGCAGAACGTCAGATAGACGATCTTGCTAAAGAGCTAGAATCGCTCTCTGAAGATACTCGCGTCATGATTACTTCGAAGTAACCTTTTCAATAACTGCGTTATTTAGGAGATAGTCTTAACTATCTCCTTTTTATTACTCACCGCAAAAAAAATCTTGAACTAGTTAACAATCTACTCCGTCGTGGGTAGAAAAATCACATTTTTCTACCACGCTTTGTTATGGAACTTATTGAGTGCTCATAACGTTTCATAATAAAACTCCCCAAAACATAACCAACAACCTAAACGCACATCAGTGCGTGTAACATAGCTAGGTGGTAATCGTAATGTTTCATCTCAAGAATATTAAAGTTGGACACAAGTTCACCCTAATTTTAGTTGCTTGCGTATTAGGGTTTATTTGTATGTTGCTTATCGCAGCAAATGCCCTAGAGAATAATCTGAAATTTGAACGAGAAGCTCGGCTTAAAGCTGTTGTGCAAAGCACTCTTTCACAAATATCGCACCTCAACTCTATCTACCCTAAGGAACAAGCTCAGACTCTCGCTAAAGAATTGATTAACAATCAACGTTACGATAACGGTAACTATGTATTTGTTATCGATGAAAGCCGTCGCTCAATCGTTCACCCTGTTCAACCCGATCTCGTAGGCAAAATCATGGGGGGTGATAATCCAGAACCCGATAACGTTTGGCTGCGTGCAGTGAATGTTGCTAAAGGTGGCAACAGTGGGAAAATTGAATACGAATGGAAACTCAGCACAGGGGCGAGTGCAGAGAAGCTTTCTTTTGTCCAAGGTTTTGCTCCTTGGGGATGGGTCGTTGGATCTGGCATGCTCATCGATGACATCGAAACCGCCGTTCATCAACAATTTATTTCGATGGGTATCGCAGCCGCTATTGTCGTTGTGGTGATGATCATTCTTGGTGTTATCGTACGTAATTCTATTTTGCAGCCACTCGATAAAATCGTGCAAACCATGCACAAAATTGCTAAAGGCGACCTAACAGCACGCGTGGATTACGATGGCAAAGATGAAATTGGTATTTTAGGCAAACGAGTTAATGAAAGTATTGGGGCGGTGCACGAAGCACTCATTCAGTCTGTCACCTCGGCTAACGCGGTTGCTGAAGCGGCTATTCGTATCGCCTCTACTGCAGAAGAGACCAGCCAGGCCGTTATCAGTCAGCAAGGTCAGTTAAATAACCTCGCTACCGCCATGAACGAAATGAGTGCCACCGTGGCAGAAGTGGCTCGACATGCCGAAGACACCGCTAAAGATACGCAAGAAGCCAGCACCGAAGCGAATTTGGGTGACAAAGATGTTCATGCCAGCGTCGACAGTATTAAGGCTCTGACCGATGAACTTGAAACCGCCAACGACCAAGTAACCAAACTGAAAGAAGGCGTAATGGAAATCAGTGAAGTGACTGCGGTCATCAGTGGCATTTCGGAACAGACAAACTTACTCGCGTTAAACGCTGCGATTGAAGCCGCTCGCGCGGGTGAACAAGGACGCGGTTTCGCTGTGGTTGCCGAAGAAGTGCGTAATCTTGCCAGCCGTACCCATCACTCAACCGACGAAATTCAAACCACCATCAACCGCTTACAGCAATTAGCGATGACCTCTGCCACATCGATGGAGACCAGCCAAAAACTGGCCTATGACAGTGTGGCACGGGCAGAAAACGCGGGTAGCGACCTCTCATTGATCGTTAGCCACATTCGTAAAGTGAGCGACAACGCGACCCAAATCGCCACCGCAGCAGAGCAGCAAAGTGTCGTAGCAGAAGACATGAACAAAAACGTATCGGGAATTAATGAGTCAGCAACGGAAATGTCTCAAGCGGCTAACTACCTCGCAGAAGAGAGTGAAAAGCTCGCCGAACTTTCTCGCAGGCTTGATGGTGAACTGAAACGCTTTGTTTTATAAAGTTGTATTCAATATCGGCGTCGCGTTACTGCGGTAAAACTCTCGCCGTTAAAAAGTCATGAAAAAGCCCGTCTCATTGAGACGGGCTTATCTGTTGACGGCAGAACATCAATGCGAAAGCATTCAACGCTCTACATCAATCATCAGTTGATCGACCACAAGGATAAGGTGCGTTTAAAATCATCAAAACCAAATTCGTTGATTTTTTGGATTTCACCATTAGTGCGTTCACAGTACACCGTTGGCATACGTAAGCCATTAAACCAGTTAAGTTTCACCATGGTATAACCTGCACTATCAAGAATGTGCAGACGCTGCCCTACTTCTAGCGGCTCATCAAAACGCGCAACACAGAATTGGTCGCCAGCAAGACATGAACATGAACCAATCACATATTCGTGTGCACCGTTATCAGAGGCTTCAAGAATCGAAGCCGGCTCTTTGTATATCAAGGTATCTAAGCGATGCGCTTCTGTCGCTGAATCGACAATCGCGGTTTTCATACCGTTTTCAACAACATCAACCACAGTGACCACAAGATCAGTCGTTTTGGTAATCACCGCTTCGCCAGGCTCAAGGTAAAGTTGGACACCATGACGTTCAGAAAATGCTTTTAAAGCGGCCGCTAACTTTTCGACGTCGTAGCCAGGCCAAGTGAAGAATACCCCACCGCCTAGACTCACCCAGTCCATCGTATCGAGGTATTGACCGAAACGCTCTGAAAGAGAGTCAAGTAGCGTGATGAATGCATCCACATCTTTGTTTTCACAGTTCATGTGGAACATGACACCATCGACCGATGCCATCACTTCTGGATCGATATGGTCAGCTTGGACGCCAAGACGAGAAAACTGGCGAGCAGGATTGGCTAAATCTTGTCCTGCATAACTCACACCTGGGTTTAGACGTAGACCAATAGACGCTTTGCCTTCGACCAGATGACGATACGCTTTCAATTGTGATTGAGAGTTAAAGATCATTTTGTCGCAGATATCTGCCACTTCTTTAACGTCATCTTCACTGTAACCCACGCTGTAAGCGTGTGTTTCACCGCCAAAGGTTTCGTATCCGAGTTTAACTTCGTATGGACCAGAACTGGTTGTTCCGTCTAAATATGGCTTGATGATGTCAAAGACACCCCAAGTTGAAAAACATTTCAGTGCTAAAACCAATTTAACACCAGACAACTCTTTAAGACGCTTCGCCGTTTCTAAGTTACGAATTAACTTAGCTTCGTCGATCATAAAATACGGTGTCTTTAAATCACTTTTTTGCATGTTGTATCTCGCAATCGAACTATTGCCCGATAGTCAAAGTCCAAGATAAAAACAGCCGTAGTAAACTACAGCTGTTTTGTTTTTGTCACCGAAGGTGATTCATTATTTTTCTAGGATATGGATTTGTGGCTTGCAAGGGGCAAGCTCCAGCACTTCCCAGTTGAGACCAAGGGAAGGCATGGTATCCAAGAAAGGCTCCGGGTTGAGCTGTTCCATATTGAACACCCCTTTGTTAGCCCACTCACCGCGGAAATATTGTAAAGCGGCAGTAATCGCTGGAACACCTGTGGTGTACGCAATCGCTTGATGCTCTACATCACGATAAGCTTCTTGGTGATCGGCATTGTTGTAAATGAACACGCTACGATCTTCACCATTCTTTTTCCCTTGAACCCAAGTACCAATACAAGTTAAGCCTTTGTAGCCCGGAGCCAAAGAGGTAGGCTCAGGTAACAATGCTTTCAATACTTGTAGGGGATGTACTTCAGTTCCGTCTTGCAACGTCACCGGTTCGGGACTTAGCAAGCCAATATCACGCATGCAGTTAAAGTAATTCAGATAACGTTCACCAAAACCCATCCAAAATTCGATACGTTTAGCCGGAATAAATTCCTTCAATGAACGAACTTCGTCATGTGCCATTGAGTAAACTTTAAAATTACCACAACGCGGGAAATCAAACTCCATCATGCGGGTATGGCAAGGAACCTGCTGCCACTTATCATCTTCCCAGTAGAAAGAGTCGCCCTGAATCTCCAAAAGGTTCGTTTCAGGGTCAAAGTTGGTAGCAAATTTTTTGCCGTGATCACCAGCATTAATATCCATGACATCGATTGACTCGATCTCATCAAATAAGTGCTTCGCGGCATAAGCAGCAAACACACTTACAACACCAGGGTCGAAACCGGCACCAAGGATGCCGGTAATTCCTGCTGCCTCATACTTCTCACGGAATGCCCATTGAGGATCGTAAGCTTCAGGAACTTGTTGACCTTCGGAACATAAATCCACAGCGACAGAAGTGTCTAAGTAAGAAACCTTAGCCTGATAACATGCTTCCATAATGGTAACGTTGACCCATGGTGGGCCAGCGTTAATTACCAAATCCGGTTTGATGTCATTGATCAATGCTACCAACGCTTCCACGTTATCAGCATCGATCACTTTAGCTTCTAACTTCTTAGTCGAATCTTTCAGGTTGTTCTTCGACCTGATTGATTCAATGATTTTCTCACACTTCCCGAGATGACGAGAAGCAATGGTAATATCACCCAGCACGTCGTTGTTTTGAGCCGCTTTATGTGCAACAACCCAACCAACTCCGCCCGCACCAATCTGTAGAATCGACATTTTTTATTAAGTACCTTTAGTTCGCTAACTCTTGCGCTAGCGTTTCAATGTTCGCCAGAAGAGCTTCGAAATCCGAAGTCTTTAGGCATGGATTAAGAATTGTGAATTTAAGTGCAGAATGACCATTCACAATAGTTTCACCTAACACAGCGATACCCTTAACCAAGGCTTCAATACGCACTTTTTGGTTCAGTTTGTCTAGATTTGAAGCTTTAGCATTTACGGCACGGAACAATACCGTAGAAAGAGAAGGCTCAGCCAACAACTCAAAAGCAGAGTTGTTACGAACCATATCAGCGACTTGTTGAGTTTGAGCTAACAAATGATCGTACATGTCACCTAACTGTTTAGGACCGACACTTTGCATAGTCATGAACACTTTTAGCGCATCAAAACGTTTTGTTGTTGCGATAGATTTGTCCACAAGGTTAGGCAGAGTATCATGCTCACGGTTTAGGTAATCTGCGTGATGTAGCAAATATTTCAGATTTGCTTTGTCACTTACGATCAACGCACCACAACTGATTGTTTGGAAGAACAATTTGTGGAAGTCAACGCTGATAGATTGAGCACGTTCAATGCCTGCTAAACGATCTTTGTGGCTGCTCAGAATTAACGCACCACCGTATGCACTGTCTACGTGCATCCAGATACCGTATTCTTGAGCAACGTCTGCGATCGCGTTCAAATCATCGATAGCGCCGTGGTCAGTTGTACCTGCAGTACCAACGATAGCGAATGGAATCAGACCTTCTGCTTTCGCTGCAGCGATAACTGAATCTAGTTGAGTAACATCCATTGTGCCATTTTCGTGTGCGTCAACAGCAATAATTGATTTCTCACCAAGACCCATCCACGCTGCAGATTTCTGCACGGTGAAGTGTGATTTTTTCGAACAGATGATACGCAATTTGTGCGCGTATTCAGGTAGACCCAATTTTTGAATTGAGTGACCAGAAGTTTTGTCTGCGATCCAATCACGAGCTAGCATTAGACCCATTTGGTTGCTTTGAGTACCGCCACTAGTGAAGATACCGTCAGCTGCAGTGCCTAGCTCATATTTGCCACATAGCCAGTTAATCACTTTTTGCTCAACGTAAGTTGCTGCAGAAGCTTGGTCCCAAGAGTCCATAGATTGGTTTAGAGAACCAATAATTGCTTCAGCAACCACAGATGGCATTAGTGGTGGCGTATGTAGGTGTGCAATACAATGTGGGTGTTGCACGATGATAGAGTTTTTAGCAACAAGATCTGCTGTCTCTTCAATTACTTGTTGAAGAGGTGCATTTTTGTTGTCTAGGTCGACAGCATTAATTGCTTGCTCAAGCTGTTCAGGTTCAATGCCTGAATAAGGTGCATTCACTTGTTCAAATACAGCGCGCATTGCTTCTGTAGTTTGGTGCATTGCACGAGCGAAATCTTTGCTACCTAGAGCACCAGTGTGAATGAAGTGTTTTTTCCACTCATCATTGTGTGCTTCTTCTTCGTCACGACGACTTGCACCAGCGGCTAGCATTGCTTCTTCAAGCACGCGTAACGCGAAGTCAAGCTGTTCGTAAGAGATGATTAGAGGTGGTAGGAAACGGACAACCGAACCTTGACGACCGCCTTTTTCAACCATCAAACCGCGTTCCAATGCTGCACGTTGAATTTTTAGAGTCAATTCAGATGCTGCTTTTGGTTCGCCAAATTTGTTCAGTTCACCGCTAGGATCTTTAATTTCGATACCCAGCATCAAACCTTTACCACGGATGTCTGCAACGCAGTTCACGCGGCTAGCGATTTTGTGTAGACCTGCACGTAGGTATTGACCTTTTTCACGAGCTTGTTGAGTCAGGTGATCGCGAGTGATGATCTCAAGTGCTTTTGCACCTGCAACCATAGCAAGTTGGTTACCACGGAATGTACCAGTGTGTTCGCCAGGACGCCATGTATCGCACTTCTTGTTGATAACAAGAAGAGACATTGGCATACCGCCACCGATAGCTTTAGATAGACACAATACATCAGGAATAATACCAGACTCTTCGAAGGCGAAGTTGTAGCCTGTTTTACCTACACCACATTGGATTTCATCAAAAATCAGCATGATGCCGTGTTCGTCACAGATACGACGAAGTTCACGTAACCAGAATGCTGGAGCTGGAATCACACCGCCTTCACCTTGAACAGGTTCAACGATGATCGCCGCTGGCTTAGGCATACCCGCTTCGTCGTCGTTTAGAATACGTTCAATGTAACGAATACCTGCTTTCGCACCTTCGTCGCCACCTAGACCAAACGGACAACGTAGGTCATATGGGAAAGGCATGAAGTGTACATCAGACATCAAGCCTGTACGACGAGCTTTAGTACCCAAGTTACCCATCATACCCATAGTGCCGTTGGTCATACCGTGGTATGCACCGCGGAACGCAAACATGGTGTTACGACCGGTAGTTTGTTTAGCCAGTTTGATAGCAGCTTCAACACAGTCTGCACCTGAAGGTCCACAGAACTGAATTACACAGTTATCACCGAGCGCTGCTGGAAGGAAACCACGAACAGCTTTGATGTAGTTAGTTTTCGCTTTTGTTGCGATATCTAGAGTTTGGTATGGCAAACCCGCATCAAGTTGGTCTTTAAGCGCTTGGTTGATCTCTGGGTGGTTGTAACCCAAAGCCAACGTACCCGCACCAGCTAGACAGTCTAGGAATAGCTGACCACGTGTATCCTCAACTAAACAGCCATAAGCTTGTTTAATTGCAATAGGAAGACGGCGTGGGTATGAACGGACTTCTGACTCCATTGCTGCTTGATCAAGAAGCACTTCATCCGGAGTAAGATCATAAGTACCTGTCAGTACTGGTACTTGTGTGGAAAACTTGGTCGAGATTGAGTTATCGACTTCAAAGGCTGTACTCATTTCATCACCTTGAATGTAAAAATTTCAGTTCACTGCCTCATTTCGAATAAGCGAGATGAGGAGACGACAAATAGCAAACAATCCGCTTGTACTATATGTACAGCGGGACAACAGCAGGGAAATGGCGACATAGGCCACTAACTATATAAAAATCAGAATTTCAAGGTTCTGTTATGCTCCGATCCTGACAGACTGGGCACAGAGGAAGTACAAAGCTGATTAATGCGTGTAAGTTAAGTGAGTTCAATGTTGGGTTTCCCATTCACATGCTGTTTTACGCAGCAAGAGTATCCCGTCTACTGGCAAAAGGCTTTACCAGTACCTACCCTACGAAATGTTCCAATCAGCCTGATGGTCACTTCGCGTATCCCCCAGAAACACCGTCTGAGATTGGTGCGGAAATTAACATAAAAAGATCCCCCCTTGCAATCACTTTTATGTGATAACCACAAACAATTGCCTCGTTTTTTTGAGATGGAGTTCATATTTACTTATCGCTAACAAAATATTGCAACAAGTTGCCTATTTTGTA
The DNA here is from genome assembly GCF_024347055.1 of Vibrio porteresiae DSM 19223. Taxonomy (NCBI): domain Bacteria; kingdom Pseudomonadati; phylum Pseudomonadota; class Gammaproteobacteria; order Vibrionales; family Vibrionaceae; genus Vibrio; species Vibrio porteresiae. Next base: position 1,510,394 of record NZ_AP024895.1, on the reverse strand, counting down.
GATTATTTAGTATAAACCACTATATATGGTGTTTTTCTACAGAGTTAGCTCAATAAAAAAGGAATTGGTGTTAGCCAATTCCTTTAAAAGTCACACAAATTTTAGTGATTACTATTCGGAAATTGATTCCGCTTTAAGCACTTGCTTCGGTAAAGACGAATTGAGTAAACAGTACCCCAGAATCGCCGCAGTGGTTGAGCCCATCAAAATCCCTAGACGTGCATAAGTATCGTAAGTGGAATGTTCCGTACCAAATGCTAAAGACGAGATGAAGATAGACATAGTAAATCCAATACCACACAACACCGACACAGCAAAAATATGCTGAATTCCAACCCCTGCTGGCATTTTGGCCACACCAGATTTAATCGCTAACCAACTGAAGGTAAAGATACCTAGTGGTTTACCGATCAAGAGACCTAAGGCAACACCTAACGGTAATGCGCTGGCCAAACCGGAAAGCGAAACGCCCTCTAGCGAGATCCCTGCGTTGGCAAAGGCAAACAGCGGTAAGATGGCAAACGACACGTAAGGGTGTAAGCCATGTTCTAACGTTTTCAATGGAGACGGTTTACCCTCTTTGCCTTTAAGCGGGATGGCAAAACCAATCACTACCCCTGCTAGCGTCGCATGCACGCCCGATTTCAGCACCGCAATCCACAAAATGCCACCAACAATCAGATAAGGAAGTAAGCGAGTCACTTTGAAATGGTTCAACACGAACAGCATGACGGTCATGGCCAATCCGACCGACAAAGCAAGTGTCGACAAATCGCTGCTGTAGAAAAGCGCAATAATAATCACAACACCCAAATCATCGATAATCGCCAGCGCAAGCAAAAATACTTTTAAGCTCACTGGCACACGGCTACCAAGTAGCGCCATGATGCCCAACGCAAAAGCGATATCGGTTGCCGCAGGAATAGCCCATCCTTCAATCGCATGCTGATCTTGATAATTAAATAGCGTGTAAATCAGTGCAGGAGCAAGCATCCCTCCCACCGCCGCAATCGCTGGGAAAATGGCGGTTTCCTTAGATTGCAAAGCTCCTATCATCAGTTCACGTTTGACTTCAAGGCCAATAAGTAAGAAGAAAATGGCCATTAAGCCGTCGTTGATCCAGTGGGCTACAGAGAGTCCAGCAATGTACTGCTGTAAAAATCCATCATAGATTGGATAGAGAGAAGAGTTCGCCACTGCCATGGCCAAAATTGCGGCAATCACTAACATAATGCCGCTGGCGGATTCCATTTGAAAAAACTTACGTATCCGTTCACCCATATAGTTATCCTTATTGTGTTAAAACACGTAACAATGTGATAACCAAAGTTTAGCTGTTCAAATGATGAATGAATAATCGCTTGTAATGAGTTAACACCTCGGAAATTCCGATGTATTAATACATTAAGAACGTAAATACTGAAAAATGATGGTGCTGTGCGATTCAAAACCGATTGCAGCAAAGCTATCAACAACCCTATCAATCAATAGCCAGTGAGTTGCATAAACCCTTGTGCATTGTGTGATCCACTGACATTCACTGGACCTTGCCAGTACGGCACAATAAACGGCAACCATAAGTCTTTGTTCATCGCCGTGGCAGTTAAATCGATATCGTACGCTGGAACCTGAATATGCCATTGAGACGGAAATTCATGACCATTGTCCGTGGTCGCGGTAAGTTGTGGCGTGACTTGAACTTCGTCAGGACCCAGATTCAATACTTCACCACTCGGTAGGGTAATTAATCCTGTTGAAAATGGCAGATCACCCACTTGTCTAAAACGGGTAATGGAGAGTTCTGTCCCCCCCTCAAGATGAAACACAAGCCAATCCCAATTGCGCCGTTTTTGCATAACAAAATCATTGCCCCAGCGTTTGCTTAACCAAGCAACACCGGATACAGAAATAGGCTCAGTAACACCATTCAGACGTAGAGAACCTTCAATTTGGACTCTCGGAGCATCAATAGCATAAACCGCAACTGGACCTTCTCGATTTAAGCGGCGATAGCCCCGCTCCCCTGGCAATACAAAAGGCAGTGCCGAGTGCATTTCCAACTTCAATCCCAGCTCATCACTATCTACCGCGAGTAGACCCGGTAATGGCATATCACTTACCCCACGCCAATCCCAGTTATCTAGCCAGAGATGAAAAGGGGCAAAAGAGAGTCCGGCTTGACCAATACCACCGCGAGATAAGCGCTGACTTTTCCATACATGATGCTTATCTGAAACCACGACCTGTGCCAAATAGAGTTGTGGGTGATCCCAACTTACCGATTCAGCATCATCATGGGCAAGTCGCATGTAAGTCCATTGAACACCATAGCGATGACCTTTAGTGTCAGAGACATTGGCAAGCAGCGTCCACCACTCATTTTGAAAAGCCGGATGAAAAGCAAAATCGTCGGGAAGCACCACCGATTGAGTGTTAGTGACAGGATGATAACTTTGACGATCGGCAAAAAAAGGATCGAGGCTGTTCTCTTTATTAACGTGATGAAGAATAAAGCCAGCCCAATACGCGTACCCTAACCCCAGCACCAACAATAACGTCAGCAGTCCAATCAGCAGCAGACACCAACCATGACGGAATAATCTCATTACAGGGCATCCCTCAACGATTTTAATGGTGACTTACGCACTAAACGTAAGACGGGCAATGCTCCTGCCACCAGCAGAGCCAACATAGAAAACAACGCTGTTTGCAAATATTTACTTGGAACGAGCTGAACTTGCATGGTCCAACCAAATGAATCACGTAACAGTACATCCACCATCAAATGCGCAAGTAAGATACCCAGAGGCAAGGCAATTAACAGAGCAATAGCCCAAAAGACAAACAGTTGCAATGCGCCTACCCACACGAGCTCTTTACCAGAAACCCCCAAACAACGCAGCAGTGACACATGACGTTGACGAGAAATCTCCCCCGCTAACGTCGCAAAGAAAATTCCACACACAGCAATCAGTAAGGTGATATTGCCCAAGGTATCGGTAATGGTAAACGTACGGTCAAAGACTCGCATCGCCTGTTGATGAATCGCGGTATTACTGTGCATGCGATCGATTCCAAAACGAAACTGTTCATTAAGACGTTTTTTCAATGCATCAGCATCTTGATGATCAGGTCGCAGTACCACCGCCAGAGAAATATTGCCTGCTCCCGCAAATACCGACAACCAGTTGTACTGTGACATCATCACCTGACCATAGGGGTTGCCATAGTCATAATAGACGCCAGTCACCAACCAATTTTTCCCTAATGGCGTTGGTAAATCGATAAATTCGCCCGGCCGAATGTGTTGTTTCACTGCCATCGATTCACTGATCATCACCGCCTTGGTTGAATGAGTGAAATACCAGTAGTGAGGAATCGCCAGTTTCACTGTCATCGAGTCCTGCTCGCCTTGCGAGTTACCCGTACTCACCACCTGAATCGTGCCTTTGGGCGACATCACATCTTTTTGCCAACGCCACCACACATCGGCGACATCAGGCTGCTGTTCCAACCAATTACTGATGCGCGACGCGTTGGCATTCGTTGGATAGAGATAAAGATCCGCCGCCAAACGATCATTTAACCATTGGTCTGTCGTGCTACGAAAACTTCCCACCATGGTTTCTACACCGATATTCGCCGCCATCGCAATCATAAATGCCATGGTAGCCACGCCGCGATAACTCATACTGGCCGCCGCATCGGCAAAAAACCAACGCACTTTTACCCAACACAGACGGTAAGAGAAGAAATCAAACACCTTCCATACAATAAAAGGAGTGATCAAAGCGACACTGAGCAGCACCAAACCAATCAAAATAAACCCGACAGATTGGGTTTTAGGTGATTGGTAGATAGCAAATGCGGTAATGGCCAGTGCCACGGCAATCACCGCTTGAATAGCAAATTCAGCCCCTGCAAAGCGCACTAAGGAGAGACGAGTAGTAAGGCGAATCGGCTGCGATTTTAACAAACGCACTAGCGGCCAGGCACAGGAAGCGAACGCGCCGATAAATACCATCAGTAGACTGTATAAACTCCACGACCACTGCCACGTAATTGAGAGACCTACGTTGGCATCATACAGATCATGCAAACTGGCAGACACCGATGGAATCAGTTTATTGGCTAACATCAAACCAAATAAGTTACCACACAACCAGCTAACGCCGACCAGCAGCACCAGTTCTATGATTAATGCTTTAGCTAATTGTCCACCCGATACACCAGCCTGCCTTAACATGCCCACCAAAGGCTGGCGCTGAGTTAATGATAACGACATGGCTTGGTAAAAGATAAATAGACCAACTAAAAACGACAGCATCCCCATTGCAGTAAGATTGAGATGGAATGCACGAGTTAATGATGAAAGCTCAGTTTTTGCGGTGCGGACCAACACCATACCTTGTGGCAACTGATGTTGTAATCGGTCAAGTGTCGCAGATGACATATCGCCACAGGCAATCATGGAAAAACCACTGCTGTTACGATATTGATGTACGACTGTCATATCCGCAACGATGCGAATACCTTTGAGCAAGTTATGTTTATCAATCAAGATGGGGCCAAGTTGACTGCCATCTTCAAGGGTAATTGAATCGCCATCATGCCAATGCTGTAGCTGAGCCAAATCCGCACTCACCATAATCGGATGAGGTGGATACATCAGCTGTAAGGTAGGCAAACTATCAAGGTTCAACCCTTTATCAAGCGGAACCATCGCTGCAGGATCAATCCCCATCAAATTGAGTTCGACCCCTTTTTGCGTCATAACGGTGTAACTATCAAGCGGAACACACTGTTCAAAACCTAAACGGCGTAAATGGACATAAAAACCTTGAGGAATACGCGATGCAAGGTGTTGCGGACGAATACGATAAGGCAGAGGACTGGCGAAGAGCTTCTCCCCAGTCTGATAAGACTGGCGTGCATATTGGTTAATTGCCGTCACCCCGGAAAGCAGTGATACACCAAGCGTTAATCCCAGCCAGACCAAAACGATTTGCAGTGGATAACGACGGTAATGACCAAGTAGTGCCTTAACTACGGGCCATAACATGCAGTTGTCCCCCTTGCAGCTTGATACTGCCATCCAAATGTTTCGCAACCTGTTCGCTGTGAGTCACTAACAGCAATGTGCACTCGACTTCACGCGCTAGGCTAGTTAAAAGTCGCATTACCGCTTCCGCATTGCGCTCATCCAAACTCCCCGTCGGTTCGTCTGCCAGCAAAATACGCGGCTCCATGTAAAGAGCCCGAGCAATCGCCGCGCGTTGTTGCTGTCCACCCGAGACTTCTTCAGGGTAACGCCCTAATAGCGGCATTAAGTCCAATGCGGATAAAATTTGACGCCATAAACTCGGATCTTCAGGCATGCCTTTCAATTGACGGCAAAAACGAATGTTATCTGCGATATTTAAGGTAGGCAGCAGGTTAAACTGCTGAAAGATATGACCAATACCATTACGGCGAAACTCAGTACGTTTCTTTTCGCTGGTGTCATGCATGGCAAAATCATCAAACCAGATTTCACCTGAATCAGCGACATCAAGCCCAGAGATCAAGTTCAGCAAGGTACTTTTACCTGAACCACTCTCGCCCATTAAGGCCACTTGATCACCACGGTGTAATGTTAACTTAGCTCCTTGCAGTACTGGATGGAACTCATCACCGTCTGCATATCCTTTGGATAGGTTTACTAGTCGTAACATTAACACTCTCTCTGCATTTCTCGGTTCGGGGCAGAATCTACACCAAATCCCGACGAACAGGAAGTGATTTGCCAACCGGATCACATTATATGCAAAAATTTACATATTAGTAGAGTGGAAACTCTATTCGGCGCACGATTTTTTACGTCTTCGTTCCGATGTGACAGCAGATGTAGATTTCACGTTATGTTGATACCCATGATTTGGGTAGGCTGTGTCTTACTCGCTTGATCGGTACTTAACCTAAACTTACTTCGAAGTACTTAGCCTGGCACCGAGGATAATCAATTTCGCCATTTATATTTTTATAAAATTATTTCAGTAAGTTACCAAACTAATGCACCCTATTGAAACAACGACGATAATTTTAGCGGGACACTTATTATCGACACAAATCCTAACACAATTTGTATGTGTATTGGCAAGGTAATCTTGCGCGAAAAAACAAATACTCCGGTGTCGAGATTGAGATTTCGCGTTGATCTGTTGATAAGGTAACAAAGTTGTTAAACTCTAGGCCTTACAATAACGTATCTGTTGAATCCTGAGGAGATGGGATGAAGCGAATTTTGGTGCTTGGTGCTTCTGGCTATGTGGGCTCTCAGTTAGTCCCTATTCTATTAGACCAAGGTTATACCGTCACAGCGGCCGCCCGTAATGTGCAATACCTGTACGCTCGCTTACACGATCACCCAAACCTGACTATTCAATATTTGGATTTGGCTAATGCACCTGCTGTGCAAGAGATCGTGCCACATTTCGACCTCGTCTTTTTCTTAGTCCACGGCATGGCACAAGGTGACGACTTTGTTAATTATGAACTCTCTCTGGCAAAAAACGTTCGTGATGCTTTAACCGATAGTCAAGTACAGCATGTTATCTACCTTAGTGCGATTCAGCCCTTATCTGGCAGTTCCGAACACATCAAAGCACGCAGTGAAACTGGCAAAATCTTGCGCGAAGGCAACGTTCCCGTTACGGAACTGCGCGCTGGCGTCATCATCGGCCCAGGGTCTGCCGCCTTTGAAATCATGCGGGACTTTGTCTACAACCTACCCATATTGGTGACGCCAAAGTCTGTAGACTCAAGCGCAAACCCAATCGCCTTAGATAACCTGAACTACTATTTGCTCTGTTTGATTAATGATGCGCCGCAATCTCATCAAACCTACGAGGTGGGCGGCGCTGACATCCTCAGCTATCGCGAGCAATTTCGTATCATCTGCGAATTGGCCAATAAGCCGTTTCGTTTATGGTCAACACGCTTGCTCACACCACGTATGGCATCCTATTGGCTCTCATTAATTACCTCAGTGCCCAAATCCATTGGGCGCGCCTTGATGGATGGGTTATCCCATGACTTTATTGCTGATCGCCAGGCAATCGAAGCACGCTTTCCGCAACCATTAATCACTTATCGAGAAGCGGCTCGCCAAACTATCGAACAAGAGGGCGTGTTTGTGCGCAGCAAGGTGTGGGGGTTTGACCCAACAGCCCTGCACCGTTGGCAACCGGGGTTTGGTTATTATCCCAAACAAGCAGGCGCTTCGATTAAAACAGATCTTCCCGCTGAAGCGTTATGGGAAGTGATACAAAAGATCGGCAGTGCCCAAGAAGGTTATTTCTTTGCCAACATTCTATGGCGAACGCGAGAATGGCTAGACCTGTTCTTTGGCGGTGGCATTCCGGTGCGTCGTTCCCCTCCTGGGCCAGAACTGAAGGTGGGAGATTTTATTGATTCTTGGAAAGTGATTCGCTGTGAGCCTAATCGCTTCCTCTCGCTGTTTTTTGGGATGAAAGCCCCTGGGTTAGGTCGTCTTGAATGTACGATTAGCGATCAAGGAGATAAGCGTGAACTAGACATCCGCGCGTGGTGGCATCCCCAAGGCATGCCCGGCCTCCTCTACTGGTTTGCCATGATGCCAGCGCACCTGTTTATTTTTCGCGGTATGGTCAAAGCCATTGAACGCAAAGCGCGCAAAATCCAGCAAGGCCATAGCCACTAACTCGATAGTCAGTAGCCTTTAGATAGACAAAAGGCTTGGTACGTTATTGAGAAATAACACCAAGCCTTTTTAAACGATGACATCATCGCCACGAAAGCGTTATGCGCCAGTAAACGACAGGGGCATTTCCGCCAGTTGAACACCTTGGTTAAGCGGGTAAATCAGATACTCACCATGGTATTTCACGTTCGATTTATAATCGGTGCGTTTGTGCAACATAAAGCCTGCTTCCATCGCCAGCTCAATAAAGCGAGCATGATTACCGCGAACAAACCAGCTCATTGGCTTAACTAGATTCGGGCCATCAAAACAAGATTCACATTGCACTGAGCAAAGTGCCAATGAGTTTTGACCATCCGTGAAGATCTGCACTTTTCTTTGACCAACGATAGGTTCAGAGGTGGTGACTTCCCAATCCTCTTGTTCCATCTTGTCCAAAAACGCTTCGATTTTACTGTCCGTAATGACGGTTTCGCCTGCAGCAAAAAAGTGCTGATAATAGGCAGAAATACGACGAAATGTTGGTAACAACATTGCGTCATTGCCTTGTGAACGCCCAGCTTTCTGCCAACGGTTTAAATCGCCTAGCACGCAACGATGAAAACGCTGACCTTTGATCGCTTTCGTTACCCAACGAACTAAAAAGTGGTTATTCGCTACAGGTGCGTCGACCAGCTTGCCCGCTTGGTGCTCCTGAGTTAACTCAGCTAATGCGGTATTCACCACGTTTTGAATTTCTAGATAATATTCAGTCACTATGCTTTTCTTCCAAATATCCAATAACAGGCAACAGACAGCAGTGAACACCCTGCCATCGCAAAGACCATCGGCCACATAGTGTCGCCCGGTAATGCTGCCACAATAGAACCGACCAGCGAACCTGTGCCGAAACGTAACGTTCCCGCCAAAGAAGATGCTGTGCCAGCCATACGGGGATACCCGCTAAGAAGTAGCCCCATTGAATTACTGCCGATCGTCGAAATCGTGCCAATAAACATCACCACAAATGGCACGGTTCCCCAAATTCCTGCATCAAACCACCAGCCTAAGAATAGACCAAGGCCAGCGAGCAATTGAATGGTTAAGCCCAAACGTAGCATCGCATGGGAACCCACCTTTTTCACTATACGACCATTGAGCATGGTCATGGCGATCATAGCGACAATGTTTAAACCAAACAGGTAACCAAACTCACTGGGGCTCACACCAAAAATATCGATGTAAATAAAAGACCCTGCCGTTAAAAAAGCAAACATGCCAGAGAAAGAAAACGCCCCAGCAAAAATGAGGCCCATCGCTTCACGGTTACGACAGAGGCTAAAATAGTTTTTGAGCGTGCTACCAAGATGCAATGGTTGGCGGTTTTCTGGTTTTAACGTCTCTGGAGTTTGCCAAAGCACCAAACCAATCACTGCAATAGCAAACAGCGCTAGCACCCAAAAAATCGAGCGCCAACCAAACCAAATGGCCAAGTAGCCGCCCAGCATTGGAGCAATCAGCGGCGCCAAAGTGACCGTTAAGGTCACAAATGACATCGCGCGAGCGAAATCTTCGCGATCGAACATATCGCGCACTACGGCTTGAATAACTACCGCCGCAGCGGCACCAGCAAAACCTTGTGCTGCTCGCACCCAAGTCAACTCAATAATGCCCTGTGATAAGGCACTAAGGATACCAGCCAACGCAAAGCATAAGGTGCCAATAATCATAATAGGGCGACGACCAAAGCTGTCTGCCAAGGGACCATGAATTAACTGACCAATGGCAAAGCCCGCCGTGTAAGCCGTTAGCGTGATCTGAACTGCCCCTGCAGCGACCCCTAAATCTTTTGCGATTGAAGGCATGGCAGGTAAATACATATCGATCGCCAACGGCGTTAAAGCACCGATAGCACCAAGAGCGATAAACATCAGAAAACTGATGTGTGAAATATGACTAGACGTTGGGGATGTTGAGCGCATAAATCTCCAATTTACTATGAAAAAAAGAAGTGAAATGGCGAAACCATCTCACTTCATTTGAGCGACTTTACCGGTTACGTATGTTCGTAACTCTATGGTAACTATGTAATTAGGCTAGAACTTGTTGTTGATTAAGCCCAAACTGAAGCGACTTCTTCTTCAGTCAAGAAACGGTATTCACCCGGTTCTAAGGTGTCATCTAAAACGATAGCGCCGACACTTTCACGGTGCAAACCAATCACCTTGTTGCCCAATGCAGCAAACATACGCTTCACTTGGTGATACTTGCCTTCGTGGATGGTCAACAGTACTTGAGTCTCGTCGATCACTTCTAATTGTGCTGGTAACGTTTTCTCACGTTCGTTACGCAGTTCAATCCCCGCCGCAAACTGCTCTGCATAATCTGCTTGAATTGGATCAGCAAGCCACACGCGATAGGTTTTATCGCATTTGTGTTTTGGCGAAGTAATGCGATGCGACCATTTACCATCATCGGTGATCAAAACCAAACCTGTGGTATCAACATCTAATCGACCCGCAAAGTGCAAATCTTTCATGTTTGGCAAATCGAGCAAAACAAACGCTGTTTGATTAAACTCATCAGCATGGGAACAAACAAACCCTTCTGGTTTGTTGAGCATGATGTATTTTGGCCCAGTGAGAATCAGCTCGCGATCTTGCCAAAGCACTTCACTTTGTTCGTTAACTTGAGTCGCGCCTTTCTTCTCAACCGCGCCATTGACTTCAACTTCACCGCTTTTTAGAAGCTGAGTTGCTTCTTTACGTGTCACGCCTAAAACATCACACAGAAATTTATCTAAACGCATGCGTACCTCATCTGCTTTAAGTCGGGTATTATACAGAGCCTAACTTAAATAGTTGAGCTATTTCACAGAATTTATTCGCCCCGATTATGTATACACTGCGCCCTTATCAAAGTGATTCGGTTAAAGCCGTTATTCACTACTTTCGTCATCACAGCACCCCAGCGGTGATCGTCCTTCCTACTGGTGCGGGCAAAAGCCTGGTTATCGCAGAATTGGCTCGGCTGGCAAAAGGCCGTGTTTTGGTGCTGACTCACGTTAAAGAGTTGGTTGAACAAAACCACGCGAAATACGAAAGCTACGGATTAACCGCGGCGATTTTCTCTGCTGGCTTAGGCCGCAAAGAGACGGACGAAAAAGTCGTGTTTGCGTCAGTGCAGTCGATGGCTAATAGCCTCGATGCGTTCACGGAAGAGTTTTCACTGCTGGTTATCGATGAATGCCATCGCGTACCTGATAACGACAAAAGCACTTATCGCCGTGCAATTGCGCACGTCCAAGAGTGCAATCCCAATATCAAAATCCTTGGCTTAACCGCGACGCCTTACCGTTTGGATATGGGCTGGATATACCGCTACCACACTCGTGGTCAAGTGCGCACCGAGCAAGACCGTTTTTTCCGCGATTGTATCTTCGAGCTGCCAATTCGTTATCTGCTCGATGAAGGCTTTCTCACCCCCGCGAACATCATGGACATGGCAGTATTAGGCTATGATTTTTCGACGATTCGCCCCTCTGCGAACGGTTACTATCGCGAATCCGACCTGAATGCCGTACTTAAAAAGTCTTCCCGTGCGACACCGGCCATCATTGAACAGGTCATTGAATTAGCCAAAGATCGTCAAGGGGTGATGATTTTTGCCTCGACGGTTGACCACGCAAAAGAGATCATGAGTTATCTCACTGATGAATCGGCTGCTTTGGTTATTGGCGATACCTCCGCTGACGAACGCGATCGAATTATCAATACCTTTAAGCGTCGAGAAATCAAATTCCTCGTCAACGTATCCGTGTTAACCACTGGATTTGACGCGCCTCATGTGGATCTTATTGCAGTACTACGCCCCACTGAATCGATCAGTTTGTATCAACAAATCGTCGGCCGTGGTTTGCGTTTAAGCGAAGGGAAAACCGACTGTTTGGTGCTGGAATACGCCGGTAATCATTACGACCTTTTTCAACCAGAGGTGGGAGAACCGCAACCCAATGCCGACAGTGAAATCGTCACCATTCCCTGCCCTGCTTGTGGTTTTAACAATAACTTTTGGGGCAAGCTCGATAGCAACGGTTTTCTTATTGAACATTATGGTCGTCGCTGCCAAGGCTATTTTGAAGATGACGAAACCGGCGAACGCGAAGAGTGTGGCTATCGTTTTCGCGCCAAATTCTGTGGTGAATGTGGCGCTGACAATGACATCGCTGCCCGCCGCTGTCACGAATGTGATGCGGTTCTGGTCGACCCAGATAAGAAGCTGCGCGATGCGCTCAAACTCAAAGATGCGCTCATCATGCATTGTGTCGATTTGCGCATGGAGCCGGGCAAAAACAAACTCGGCAAACCTCAGCTCAAAATCACTTACATCAGCGATACCGATGCCGAGATCAGCGAATTTTGGCAACTGAGCACCAAACGGCAAAAAGAGGATTTTCTTCGCCGCTTTGTCAATCCACACTTAGTCGATCGCCATCGTCCCTTTGAAGAAACAGCGCCCACCAAAATCGCTGCCAATGAACATCGCTTTCGGCCACCCGAACTGATCATTGCGCGTAAAGAAGGCCGCTTTTGGGTCATTCGCGACAAGTTATTTGAACGCCCAAGTGAAGAAGCGATGGCACAAATCAACGCCGTATCACAAGCTTAATGTGAGTTCAGCTTACATTCATCTTGCACTGTTTATACTTCTTCCTATATACGTTGAGTCAGCCTTTGTTGTTGCTTGCCTAACGGGCAGCAACAACGTGATTGAGTGAAGGTGTTGGCTTATGAACAACTGATTAAGGTGTCTACTATGCTTAATTTACATGGCAAAGCGCTGGCTTTCTGCACTTTACTAACCAGTCTCTCCTTTGCGAGCTGGGCAGACACACCTCCACCACCGCCAAAACAAGAGATGCATCCACCAGGGGCGCAAATCGATATCGACGAAGACCAAGATGAGGTGTACGAGGCGGTACGTGAAGGCAAAATTCGGCCCTTCTCCGAACTTTATCAAGCCGTTGCTCAGCAATTGAACGGACGTGTGATAAAAGTAGAACTGGATGAAGACGATGACATGTGGGTGTACGAACTGAAAATGGTCTACCAAAACAGTGTCTACAAAGTGGAATACAATGCACGCGACCTGAGCATCATTGCCCTACGTGGTCGTAACGTGATGGAACTGATTAAAAGATAACGATAATGAAAATATTAGTAGTTGAAGATGACGTGCGTTTAGGTGAGCAGATTATGGCTGCTTTAGAAGGCAATGATTGGGTCCCAGAGTGGTCGCAAGATGGTGTCGATGCTCTTTATCGTGCCACTTCCGAAGAGTGGGATGTCATTGTCCTTGACTTAGGACTGCCAAAACTGGATGGCCTCACCGTATTAAAAAGCCTACGCGATGAGAACATCAATACTCCAGTGGTGATTCTCAGTGCCCGTGACAATCTCACTCAACGAGTCGAAGGGTTAAATGCCGGTGCCGATGACTATCTCACCAAACCATTTGAGATGATGGAGCTGATTGCTCGTATTCGCGCTCAATTGCGCCGCGCCTCTGGCAATGCCTCGCCCGTGATGCAAGTGGGGTCGCTAAGCTTGGATACCCGCAGCTCTAAGGTGATGTGGCAAGGCCAAGCGGTGAGCTTAACGGCATTGGAATACAAAGTCGTTGCTTACTTTATGCATAACCCAGAAAAAGTCATTTCACGTACAGAACTGGTTGAACACATCTACAAACAAGATTTTGACCGTGATTCCAACACCATTGAAGTGTTCATTGGCCGAATCCGTAAAAAAATTGCGCCGGATGTGATCAAAACCGTTCGAGGACTAGGTTACCGCTTACATGCTGAATAATGCCTTAAGTAAACGTTCCATTAAATTGAGTATCAAAAGCCGCCTACTATGGGCGGCTACGCTTTGGTTAAGCTTGATGATTTTGGCCGCAGGCTATTTAATTCCTAGCCTCGTCAGTCAATATCTAGTGCAAAATGCTCAACAGCAGATGACACTGGCAATGGACCAAATCACCGCGAATCTCGGAGCCAATAGCAAAGGCCAACTGACCTTACCCATTCGCCTTTCCGATCCGCGTTACAGCCAGCCCTACAGTGGGCTTTACTGGACAGCTGAGATGGACGATCAACTGCTGCGCTCGCGTTCCTTGTGGGACCAAGTGTTAAAACAAGATAAACATGGCTTAACTAAAGGCTGGCTTGGGGCCAAAGGCGAGCCGCTGATTACCCTAACCCGCACTATCTATTTACCGGAATTCTCGCACTCTATTGATATAGTCGTCGGGATGGACCGAGCACCAGTGGAAGAGACGGTATCCAAAGTGATTAACCAGCTGTGGCTCATTCTTGGCTTGCTGTTCGTGGGGATTCTCATGTTGGTTAGCGTGCAAGTCTCTTGGTCGCTTTTGCCACTGCGCCGGATGCAAAAAGAGCTCACGTCTCTGCGTCAAGGTCAACAATCCGAATTAAGTGACAGCTACCCAGTCGAAGTGTCTCCTTTAGTTAAAGACCTCAACGCCCTACTCTTTCACTATCAAGAGCTGTTAGACCGTGCGCGTAATCACGCGGGAAACCTCTCTCACGCATTAAAAACGCCATTATCGGTGCTGAAAAACGAAATCGATAAACTCGATGAAGAGACGTATCAAAAACTGTCGGCGCCAGTATCCCAAATTCAAGGGCAGATAGACTATCACCTTGGGCGCGCCCGCATGGCTGGTGCCAGCAATATTTTGGCTGTCAAATCTTGTCCAAGTGAACGTGTCGATGCTATCTCGATGGCGTTCGATAAAATCTACGCCTCCCAAGAAGTGACCTTAGTTAACGAACTCGATTCAGACCTCTTGGTCGCAGTAGATGGTTCTGACCTAGATGAAATGTTAGGTAACCTACTGGAAAACAGCTATAAATGGTCCAATTCCTTGATTCGAATCTATAGCCAACCTATCGATAAAGAGTGGGTTGAGCTGTGTATTGAAGATGATGGCCCTGGAATTGCAGCAGAAAAGCTTGAGAGCGCGATTGAACGCGGTGTCCGCCTTGACGAAACCATGCCAGGAACGGGTCTTGGCTTAAACATTGTCGCCGAAATGGCGCACAGCTATCGCGGAGAATTACGCTTAGAAAAAGCCAAGCTCGGTGGTTTAAAAGCAACGCTGAAACTAAAAATGGCCTCTTAATACGCTATTTCGCTATCAAAGCAGAACATCCGTTCTGCTTTTTTATTGGCCTAAATCCCCACGCTATTTCGGCACGTGTTTCTAACGCCCCCTCTGCAAACAGCAAAGAGGAAGTCAGAAAGTCACTGTTTATAGCAAGCACCGAAATAATAGGCAGTGTTTGCATCCACTCAAGCGTAATGGGATTGTGAACAACAAAGATTGAAACTCGGTTTTGGACAAACGTTTGTTAGAAAAGACTCCCTGTTTTGATAAAAAAGTATCTTGAGCATGAAGAAAAAGTACTCCTATCTTAAGTACTAAAATTAACTTTCATAGTCACTAAAATTATTTATATCCAAATTAATAAGTTTATATCTAGTTGAGAAACTTTATTATCTCATTAATCCAGCTTGGTATATTTTTATCTTTATCTAGCTCAACATATTTAAGGGCGAAATTTATTTTTACATTAGGGAGATCAAAAAAATTCGCCAATGCCGATTTTTGTGATTCAGTCCAGTCAAATGCTAACCCTGAACACGACTTTTCATATTTTATACTTATATTATTCATTAATTCCTTTAAATCATCTTCATATCCATTTTCATAAAAATAATTCAAAGATTCAAGAAAAACCTCCCCTACCAAACTATCTTCTATTTCTGTTGGTGGATAAAATGCAGTATCAGAAGTTTTCTTTAATATTGTTCTTTTCGTTTCTAAACAGTTTGACAATCTATTTATTCTGATGGAGTTTAACTCTCCTTCTGGATTGTATTTCTCATACATTCTATCCGTATCCAATAGCATGAACACTTTGCCTATAATATAATCCCGCTCTTCACTTAATGCTAAATAAAGATAAGAATATAGTTTTTTTACATTGCTAGCTTTACCTATGGGTAGTATGTATACATCTTTTTGTCCTTTCAAAAAGTGTTCTAGGTATATTTTATCAGATGAACCCTCACAAATAATCCAATTATAGTCTTTTGAAGTAATTGATGCGACTATTGATTGGACTAAATCATTAGTTCCTTTTAACTCTATCTCTCTTGGTAATTTCCCTTTAGTTTCTTTTCTAAGTCTCTTAAATTCATCTCTAAAGCATCGTAGATCTATTTGCCTACATACTTTATTTTCATCTAAGTCAGCTACATAGACTGATAGTCCATTGCTTATTATTGGCATGAAACCATACCAATGAGTAGTTATCAGTGTTTGCACACCAAAGTTAGATATTTCTTTTACTTTTTCAAACTGTTCAAAGCATGATGATGTATGAAGGGATATTTCAGGCTCATCAATAGCTAAAATAATTCTTTTGTTAGTTTTTTCATGAGTATTTATTAAGAATGCTTTTGCTAAATCAATTAAAGCCATTCTTTTTTCACCTGAACTAAGATTATAAATAGGTGTGGTATCACTTCCGGTTTTTAAATTTAATACTTTTGACTCAAAATAAGTATCTATTATTTTACTTGAAAGGTGAGACAAATTAAATAGAGTTTGCTTTTGCCCTGGCTTTTTATAAGTATATTTTTCCAAGTCAGATGATGTCTTTCTTATGAATTCGTCAAGTTGCCGATTTATATCTTTTATAAATTTTGTATCAACCGCTGATTTAATCATATCCTCAACAGTTGTTCCCATTAGAGCTTGTATTGTATCACTTTCTATTTTTGTATATTCTTCAAAATCTATATCTGAAGGTATATGGATATATTTGTAGTTTTGTTGTAAATATGAATAAATTTTTTCCAAAGCATCTTCAAGGTTGACATCTAACTCATCTTTTAGTCTACCTTTATAATCATCAATCGCATCAAATATGCTTAGTGATTTAATTGTTGCTCTTGGTCTTAGAGATGTTATCTTCAAGCCTAATGGAAATAAAAAATATTCATTATGTACATTTGATCTCTCTTTAATTAAGGCGTCACGATGAGAGCAAAATTCTTTTGATATTCTATGTTGCGAGCTATTAAAATCATCAAATTCTAACTGCCATGTTATATCGCTAATAACGTTCAAATACTTATATATGTTAGCTGTGGGATTGATATTTTTTTTAGATATAAAAAATATTGGGCAGATAGTAGGTTCTCGTTCCTGAACACCTTTACTCGTTGAGTGATGAAGATTCCAGTCTGCTTGTGGTTTATTAAAATAAGTATCTAGCGCTTCGATTACCGAGCTCTTCCCTATACCATTTTCACCAACGAAAGCTGTAAAGTTGTTGCTATTAGATACTGGTACATAAGTTAGCCTACCGTATGTCTTGTAACTTCTTAAAATTAAAGAAAATAGCATATCTAAGTCACCTTTTTTTCTTTATAGTAATATGCTCTTTAATGCATTTCAACGAGCTGCTTTAAAAGTAACTAATTAGGGGCAAAGTAACAGTTGTATTCCTATTGATAGCAGATTTTGGGAATCATAAACTCTAAGTCCATTAGTTTTATGCCATACCTGAACGGAAAAAAGAAAGGGGGCAAAACCTTGTTAGAGCAGCAGGCAATAAAAAGTCCCAGCAGCTGGCAGGCTGCTGGGACATATCGCTCAATACGTTAACGTTTTTGTGGACGCAAAGGGGACTGCCTTTACTAAATTAACGTGTAGCGCGATGAGGTCGGCTTACTGTTCATAGTGACCAAATTGATACGGAATTTCACGATTACGCATCTCGCCTAAGAACAGTCGACGCAGGTTCGCTTTTAAATACAACCCGCCCGTTTTTAAGTAACCGTCTTGCTCAAGCCGTCTTGGGTCAAATTCAAACTTAACCGACGCTGGCAACATACGGTAACGCCATGTTTTAGAAGCTCGTTTTACATAATCACAATCTTCACACAGTTCAATCTGTTCATCAAAACCATTGAGTTCTTTATGCACTCTTTGAGTTGAGAACAAACACGCTCCTACCGCGGTTGGGAAGAAGAATTGCGATGCATACAAGCCTGAGTTGAACAGACTGTAACCTAATTTGTACTTCATCGACAAGTGCTGAGCACTGCGATACACACCGGCAACTTCCAACTTGCTCTCTTCTAACGCTTCCATGGCGTTATCAAGAAAATCGGGTGGTAAACGAACATCTGCATCTAAAAACAGCAAACGTTCATGTTTTGCTAGTGCTGCACCAGTATTACGCCCCAGACTAACACCACGTTGATCCATTTTATGGATGGTCATCGCAGGCAAATGTGCTTGGTAACCTTTGGCGACTTGCAAGGTGAGGTCATCACTGTTTGAGTCAACCAAGATCACTTCAAAATGACGATAATTTTGGCCAACTAAGTCACTCAAAAGACGGCCAATGCGTTTTTCTTCATTAAGGGTAATGATAACGATACTAATAGGCTTCATGTGGGCTCCTCGTTGGTATATCCACGTTTTAAAGCCACTTTACGTGAACACAACTGAACCCATGCTGATCTCAATATTCAGATTCGGTTCATCTAAGATAGAGAGGTTACCCTTCCCTTTTTATCTTATTTGGGTAACATTTCACCACTTCGCTGCAGAAGAGAGCAAAAGCCCTTTAAACCTAGAGAAAAGAACAATTTCTATTGCTCTCACGGCGTTGGAATGTTAGTATCCGCGCTCGTTTTGAAGTGCTTGTTTTGCATTTCGAAACTTTACTACAGATGAACAAGGTCGCATTGTTCCTGTAAACTCGTTTTTTTTATTTTACTATTTGAGAGTAAATACTATGAAATTTGAAGCAGTAGTACGTACTGAACTAGGTAAAGGTGCGAGCCGCCGCCTACGTATGGCTGGTGAGTTTCCTGCTATCGTTTACGGTGGTGAAGCAGCTCCAGTATCAATCGCGTTGAATCACGATGAAGTGATGAACCAAATGGACAAACCTGAATTCTACGAAGCAATCACTCTAGTGATCGACGGTCAAGAAGTTAAGGTTAAACCACAAGACGTTCAACGCCACGCGTACAAGCCAAAAGTTGAACACATGGACTTCATCCGTATCTAATTCTCCTTACCAGAGATTTAGCTAGGATTTATTCCAGCCTTTTGCATTAAGATTATCGGCCTTACCATCCGAAACATCTAAAAATTCGAAACCCCGATGCTACCAACATCGGGGTTTCACCGTTTTTAAGCCACCTATATTTGTCCCTTGTTACCACAAACATCCCACTTTGTAAGCTTATAAAAATACTCCCCTGCTTTATCACGCGTACTATTGCGCTCATTCGGTTGGCAACTCGATTTGCTGGAATAACACTAAGGATAAGGCAATGAAATCTGTTCTCGTATTTGACTCTATGTTAACCCCAAAATTGATCACCGCTCTGTACTGGTTACTGCTGGTGATCTCATTTTTATCTGGAGTAGGCACGATGTTTAGTGGCTATGGTGGCGTGACCTTTATGAGCTTCTTATTGGGATTGGTCACCATGCTTGGGTGCGCAGTGGCCGCACGCATCTGGTGTGAACTGATGATCGTGATTTTTAAAATCAACGATAACTTGCAAGGTTTACGCGATAGCAATTTACGCGCGAACAATGTACTCAATAATAATGAACTCAATAACAAGGAGTAATCACGACTGCGTCAATTGGCACGGTGAGTAGCAACCCAACGTGCCCAAAATAGCATCTCTTTTGCACCCTCACTCAAGGTTACAAAGAGCGGTTGCCCCATTATTCCTAAGCACTAATTCCACCCTTGTTTAGCTCGGTGTAACACCAGCAAGAACATCGGAAGCCCCATACACTCAGTGACGATCCCAATTGGAATTTCAACCTGCGCCGCCGTGCGAGCAACACAATCGGCTAACACAAGAAAAACAGCACCAAGCAAGGTACTGGCTGGCAGAAGTCGAGTATTCATCGGCCCAAGCACTAAACGCGCGATGTGCGGAGCAAGTAGACCTATCCAACCAATCATCCCAGCTATCGAGACAGATAAAGCGGAAATGAGCGTTGCCAATCCAATCACCACGTAACGTACCGTTTTGACTGGCACACCCAATGATAAAGCTTCTTGATCACCCATCGACAAGATGTCTAATGCTCGCCCCAGCATCCAGAGCAATAGTGTGGATATCACGATTGGGATAGCAAGCCAAAGAGTCTCGCTGAGCGAGGTCATACCTAAGCTCCCCATCAACCAATAAGTGATTGATGGCAGCTCATCGGTTGGATCGGCAAGGTATTTGATGATGGAAAGAAAAGCGCCGAACAACGCGGAGCTCAACATCCCACCAAGAATCAACATGATAAGTGAGGCGCCACCAAACATCTGCCCGATCAACAGCCCTACCATAACGGCAACTAAACCAAAGCCAAACGCCCAGACTTGAATCCACAGGTCGCTTTGGTGCAAGAGCATCCCAAGTGTCGCACCAAAAGCAGCTCCTGATAGCACTCCCAAAATTCCAGGCGAAACAAGAGGGTTACGAAATATCGCTTGATACGCTGAGCCAGCCGTTGCCAAAGCCATACCAACGATAACCGCGGCTAATACTCGAGGTAAGCGAATGGCAAAGATGACATCGTGAATCAGCAGTTCATGCTCATTAAGCGGCGCATTTTGTAATTCTCGACCCAGTGCCGTAACCACTTGCTGCCAACTGACTGGGTAACTTCCCACGGTCAGCCCAAAGACCAATACGATAAGAACTAAGGCGAGTAACCCCACCATTTTCAATCCATAACTGTGCCACAAGCTCACTAACCTCTCTGAGCTTTGGCTTGTTTTATCGAGCAACTCAGAGCTCATGCTCACCTCCTCGCACCGCAGGTGTCATCACTAGCGCTAACTCCTGAGCAGATAGACCATACAATTTCGCCATTGCTGCACAAGTGAGCACCTCCTTCGGAGTACCTTGTTGGATCAATCTTCCCTCGGCAAGGAGTACCACTCTCTGGGCGATCGCTTGGGCATGTTGAGGATGATGTGTACTCATCAGCACTGAAATGCCGCGTTGAGTGAGCCTTTTTAACTGACCTAAAAATCGTGCTTGATGACCAAAGTCAAGGGCAGAAGCAGGTTCATCAAGCAGCAACAACTTTGCCCCCTGCATCAGAGCTCGACAAAGTAACACCAACTGCCTTTCACCACCGGAAATGTGGGTGTACGCACGATGAGCCAAGTGGGCAATTTGAAATTCTTCAAGTAATGTCAGAGCTCGAGAGCGGTCTTCCTTACTCTGCTTACCTAAAAATCCGTTACGTGCAAAACAGCCCATCTCGATAATCTCATGAACTTTGTAAGGAAATGGACACTGGTGATATTGAGGAACATAGGCGATGTGAGAGGCAAGCTCCTGGCGACTCATGTTGTTCATGGGTTTATCTCCCAACAAAATTTCCCCTTGCTGGGGCGTTAAAAAACCCAACAATAGCTGCAAAAGGGTACTTTTCCCCGCACCATTGGCTCCCAATAAAGAGACGATTTCACCTTGTGCGACTTGTAGCGATACATCACTAATCAGTGGCGTTTGCCCGTAACTAAAAGCTAAATGGCGCGCCGTTAACAACGGCACCGATTGATAGGCTTTATCCATAAAGTCTCCTCAATGCGTCGGATGAAGGAAGTCATCCACTTCCGCTGCTGTTAACGTCACTGCATAAAAACGCTGATAAAAGTCTTGGGTAATGTGCGCCATATCTAAATCAGAAAATAGGTCTGGGTAGAGTGTCTTTGCTAACCAAACAAACTGCAGCGCCTCTTCAGAAGTTTCACGACACCAAAAGAACAGCCCACGAGGATTGACTACGACATGATGCTGCTTTACTGCGCGCACACTATGCCATTGTGGGGAGGTAAGAATGGTCTGTGCGTCCTTAGCGGTCATGGCAATGATGACGTCGGGATCTGCCGCCATGATCTTCTCAATATTGACATTGGCCTTGCCGTAATGGGTAGGTCCAAGGTGCCAATGTTCAGCAACGTTAATCCCGCCGCCCAAATCAATCCAATCCTGATTTAGCGATGGTCGGCCTGAGGTTAAAAGAGGCATCCCCGACGCCACATAGACTTTGAGCCTCTGCTTGGAAGGAATGGTAGATAACCGCTCTTTGACTAACTGTTCATTGGCACGAAAATAATCTTGGTACTGTTTGGCCTTAATTGCTGCCTGCGGTCCTAATAGTTCTCCAGTAATACCAACACGTTCCACCAACGCGGCCAATGAGTTGCTGTGAAAACTCGCCACGGCGATACCAGCTTGTTCGAGCTGATGCTGTTTTGCTGGTGAAAGTCCATAGGGTGAGAACAATATATCCGGATGAAGCGCCACTAGGGCTTCAACGTTGATGTCATTGGCATGCCCCATGGTCGCCAATGCCGTATGTGCAATCGACGGAACAAAGCGACGAAAAGCGGGAATGCTTTTGGCTACTCGTGTCGTTGCGACAATTTTGTCGCCAGCCCCAAGCATCACCAGAATGGAATTTTGTGCTTCCCATGCAGAAGCCACTTTATGAATGGTTTTAGGAACCGTGACCTCAACATGATCGTAATAGGTCACCGTATGAACGGCAGGCGTTCCGGTAAAAATGGGATGGGAGGAAGGAACATCAGCGAAAACTTTCGTCACGCACAATACCCCCACCAGCAAACACATCGTTGTTAGAAAATAGGGTTTCAAACTCGCTGGTTTTAACCATGGCATTCGTTTTATAGCCATACTAAATGTCCTGAAAATAAGCACTGACAAAACGGTGCAGCATAGCTGCACCGCGAACGACATCATTAAAATTCAATAGAAGTAGTGAGATTGGCTTGTAGCGGATCGCCGAGGAAGGCTGAACCACCAGAGCTGGCATTACCGTAGATCGTGGATGGGAATACCGATGCCCAGTAACGTTCATTGGTTACGTTAGTCACATTCAAACGAACGGTCATTTTTTTACCGTAGAAGCGGCGAGTGATGTATTTGGCACCTAAATCTAGTGTGGTATACGCACTTACCCAAATATCGTTATCGGCATCAGCGGCACGTTTGCCCACATAGTGCACGTTTGCGTTTACAGAAAATCCAGGTAAGTCGATAAAGTCGTATTCCGCTAATAGGTTGGCTTGAAAACGTGGTACACCAACCACACGTTTGTTTTCCGCAGATTCACTAAAGGCGTCAGTTAAAGTGGCGTCTAACCAGGTGCCGTTCGCCATCACTTTCACTTGGGAGGTTACATTACCGTTGAGACCTAACTCTAAACCATAATTTCGCTGCATCCCCTGAACTTGATACACATTATTCGACGCATAAGCCAATGGACGTTTGATTCTAAACAGTGCCAAGTTAGCATCCATTCCAGCAAAACTCTGTTTAACACCCGTTTCAATTTGACGGCTGCGATAAGGAGCTAAGGTTTCGCCGTAGTTATCATAGTCCGTATCCGTCACCACTTGCCCAGCTTCAAGCGTGTCAGAATACGCTACGTAAGTCATGGTGTCGGTTAAAGGTTTATACATCACCGATTCAGTGCTGCTCACACCATCGTCGTGGTAATCACTCGATGAACTATTGAGGGTATCGAAATGGCTGTAACTTCCCACTAATAGCATTGACCATTGATCATTAAACTGAATCAAATCGCCCAATATGCCTGACTGTGTGATGGTTTTTGATGCTAATGAGTAATCGCCATCGGTGTAGAAAGTTGGTGAATCAGCCTGTTGCGGATCATCCAAATCAATATTAGAACCTAAGGTATAGCGACTTACCCCAGAGTTACCTGTCACTGAATAGTTTTTCCAATCGTACCCCGTTGTTCCCACCGTCATTTGGTGGTCAATACCCGCAGTGGAAAAATTGCCATTAAAGCGAGCTTCATTACTGATCAGTTTGAAACGACGAGCCACTTTTTGGGTCGACACAGTTTGCGTGAACGTGCCATCCCCGTTAATGGTGTTAGTTGGAGATGTCATTGTACGATCGACTTTCTGCCCCAACATGCCCGCTTCAAATTTCCACGTATCATTGATGTCGTGTTTGACTTTAAAGCTGCCCGTTGTGGTTTCTAGATCACTCCCCGCAAAGCTCTGACCATAACCACGCTTAGTCGGGTCAACAGCACTGGGTAAACCTGACGAAACAGTGTAGGAAAAGGAGCCAGGAAATCCATATTTTTTATAGCGATAGTAGCTACCATTAAGCTCAATGGTGGTTTGATCGGTGGCGTAGATATCAAACGCTAGCCCAACCGCTTTGCGGTCAATTTGTGAGCCAGAGACGTAACCTGCGCCCTGCTCTTTGATTAGATTGATTCGATATCCTAAGTGTTGATATGGCGTACCACCGAGATCAAGAGCCAGTTTACGCGCACCATTACTGTCTAAACCGACATTGACATTATTAAGATAATCGAGCGTTGGTCGCTTAAATTCATAGTTAAAGTTTCCTGCGGGCGTTGCTGACCCATATAGCGCACCGGTTAAGCTATGAATCACTTCAACACGTTGATAAAGCTCGATAGGTTGTGCTGTTGTGGCGACCACATTCATACCATCAAGATGAGTATTTGCCACAACACTACCTTCAACACCACGTGTTTGCGGACGCCCTACATCCATGCCACCACGCGCTTCCATCTGCGCAGAAGAGTCGTACTTTAACACCCCATCTAAGCCCGTAATTTGGCGGTCTTCCAACATATCTTGATTAAAGACAGTGGCGGCATAAGGCAAATCATGCAAGTTTTGCTCACCAAGTGGCCCCATGGTGACACTTTTAGGACGAAAAGTGGTGCCTTTCTCTTTATCTCCCATGACAACAATGGTTTCGGTTTGAACTTTTGAATTTGTTTTATTTTGAGCCTGATTTTTATTTGACTCACTGGTGCTGGAATTTTCATCTGCCGAATAGGCTGCTGTAGAAACCATCATACTTGAGAGAATCATGCTCAATGCGATATTTATTTTATTGTAGCGAAATTTATTCATTACATTACCCACTTGCTCATAAACAAAAACCACTCATTAAAATTGACTTATTAAAAACATACGGATAAATCAGACCCATATGTATTAATAGAATCTAACTATATAGAATGGCATTTTAAAAAACTAAGATAAAACTTCGCTGCTTGAAGGGCTTTATGAATGTTTATTATTTTTCTTATGAGTTGACTAAACCTGTGAGAGGCCAAAACACAACACCATATGTAACAATACGTTGCGCGCCATAGCCATGTGGGTCAAATAAATTTACACAAATTGACGTTAATGAATATGTGTTTTTATTTATTCACACTTACTCATTTATTGTCTATTTTCATTAAACTACCACTCGGGGATAAGCATAATTTCAGATTATCATCTTCATAAATATATATTATAAAAATAATCCTATTTTGCACTGGATTAATGACTCTTAATCATTAAAATCCAGCGACAATAAAATATCCAAATAGAACATATTATTTGGTACTTGATATTAATAAATTTGCTTATCTATTGATTGTTTGGCGAGCACTTGAGTAATCGATAAATTTTGATACCAATTATTAAATACCAATTCAATCTCGTTTAATTTCATCGAGCCAAAATAGGTTGTTCGCCATTTTTTGCATAAGGAGAGAAGCGCGAGAGGGTTCTTTAGCGGTTGGCAAAAACGCACGCACGAACTGTGCGCAGTCGCGATTTTGTAGCGACTATCAATACTCGATCTCAGTCCGGATGACTGATAACGTTCTCTGAGAGTTTGCCGTAATTGGTCTAATCCCTCACCTTGGGTAAATCCTTGTATAAGAAGACAAGATGGTGAGGCGGTGATACCGCTAAACTCAATTTCTATCGGCTGTTGGTGTTGTTTAACGACATCAAGGAAAATGTCGATATACGCCTGACTATCAATATCATCAAGACGAAAACCACTAACACAGCTAATGATCGACAACAGCGTGATATGCAGTTCACTGACGGGATGGTAATACTGAGAAGGCTCTAACTCTCTAACACAACGAAGAAATTCTCCGATATTGCGCGTCAAAGACGAGCTATGAGGCGCTAAATAAGCCAAAGCAGTGATACCACGGCGGTCATCCTCTTCAAGCTTACTCAACCAAGGGTCAAGGACATAGTTTCCCTCTTCCATCGCACTGACAAATGAGCGCCACATTCCGTCATAAATGGTCTGCATCCGATGCTCTCCTTACCTGTTAACTTAAAGCGCGCTCAACTTCGTCTTTTGTCGATAGTTTATGTTGAGCATGAGTGTTATTTATCCTATCACGTCAACAAGTTAGCTAGGTAAAAAAAGAGACAGCTTGAAAACCGTCTCTTAATGAATGGTGTCATTGAACCAAGCCTAACGCTCGTCAATTAGGCATAACGCAACCGCACTTTATGCACCAAACTGAGTATCCCTTCTAACACTAACAACGCCACCGCACACCAAATCGGTACATAAGTAAAGAGCTGCGCTTGGGAAATGGTTTCACCCAATAAAATCGATACGATCACCAGCCACACCGGCTCCACATACCCCAATAAGCCAAACAGGCTTAGCGGCAGTAAGCGGCTCGAAATGATGTATGCGATAAAAGCAATCGCACTGATTAACGCCAAAAACAGCAATAACAGTGGCAAATGATGATTGATGCTCAAGGTCACTGAGTAATCTTCAACTTGAGTGGTAAACCAAGCTGCAACAGGCAAAATAAACATCATGTCAAACCAAAAGCCACCCAGATGGTTGGCATCTAAATATCGGCGCCACATGAAGTAGATGGGAAATCCACAAGCGACAAGCGCCGTCTCCCAAGAGATTCCACCCATTTGCAACACTTCGTGTCCTACGCCAATAGCGGCGCTGATTCCAGCCAAAATTTGGATCGGTGTTAAATGTTCACGGTAAACAAAACGGCCCACCAATAGCATCGTTAACGGCAGCAGAAAATACCCTTCAGAGACCTGCATCGCTCGACCATTAATCGGGGCCCACATAAACAGCAGTTGTTGCACGCCGAGTAATCCCGAAGAAATCGCTAAGTACAAAATCAAAATGGGTTTTTGCTTGATACGTTGAAACAGCTTAGTGACCAACTGGAAATCACCAGAAAACCAGAGAAATGCGGTAATAAATGGAAACGTCAGCAACATCCGCCAACCATAAATCTGTTGGCCAGTCAGAGGCATTAGCAAGGTAGCGTAATAATACAATCCACCAAAAAGACTGCTCGAAAGAACAGAAAGAAAGACCCCTTTAAACATCGATACACCCAAGAAAATGACAGATAAAATGATGAATTGCTCATCTGTTTGTCTGAGGCAAATAGCTCTGTCATTCGCATTTATCACGGTGACAACCTTGTAAAAATACTAAGTTGTCGCAGCTAAAGAGCATGCTAAGTGAAAAACATCTTTGTAATAGTTCACCCTTACTCAGTCTTTAATCGACTCTTTTAACTGGGTGTGACTTGGGAGATGTTAACTGTGAACAACACGGATTAAGCGCTTCTCTGCGGCAGAAACGGGCGCAATTATTTCAGTAAGCAACATAAAGCACAATAGGCCACTTTGAGAAGTTTTCGTGACAGGTTGGCCACCACCCACTCCACCCGATATTGTGCTTATAGATAGCCAGAATTGCCAAATTAACGACTGTTTAGCCGCCTATCTTGTCATGCCGCAGCACCAAATTCGCTGATTAAAATTTGTTATCACCCATGATGTGTTATTTAAATCACTCAGCGACGAAATTTGGCATCAAAGCAAATTGGCGTTAGAGTAGTTGGTTCGCATAAGAAAGATAACTAAGGATCATGAAATGAACGATGTACTTCGTACTCTTTTCAACCACAAAAGCGATCGTCTATTTACTGATGAAACCATCGATGATGCAGCGCTCGACAACATCATCAACGCCGCTTATCACGCACCGACGTCCATCAACTCTCAGCAAGTTTCAGTGATTGTCGTGCGAGACCAAGAGCGCCGAGCTCACCTAGCACAGCTGTGCGGCAACCAACCTTGGGTGGCAAAAGCGCCTGTTTTCTTGGTGTTTGTCTTCGACATGCATAAAACAGAGCTAGGTATGGCGCAAGTAGAGGTGAAACAGCAAGCTCATGAGAGCATTGAGGCGATTGTCTCTGGTGCAACTGATGTGGGGATCGCGTTAAGTAGTTCACTGGTGGCTGCGCACTCTCTTGGTTTGGGCGGAGTGCCTATTGGTGGCATTCGCTTGCATCCACAACAAGTCGTTGAATACCTGAACTTACCACAACACACCTTTGCCGTAGCTGGCTTAGCGATTGGTCATATTGAGCAGCACGCTCACGTCAAACCTCGCTTACCGATGGCAACGTTCCGCCATGAAGAACGTTATCAAGAAGCAAACATGGTCGAGCATATCCAACAGTACAACCAACAATTGCTAGAACATTGGCAAAACATTGGCCGTAGCGAGGGTGAAGATTGGAGTCATTCGATTGCCAATTACTACCAACGTGTTTACTACCCAGATGTGGCACCAACATTGAAAAAACAGGGTTTCACCAATAAGTTCTAAAGCCATTACGCTTATGACTGCATTGCTGACTTAGCTTATAAAGGCTTCCTCTTGGAAGCCTTTATTATTATAACTCATAGAGTTAGCTAGATATTGTTAGATTTATCGACGAATTTGGATGTTTTACACCTTAAATACCGTGAAGTTTCTCAACCGAATCTTGTAATTTCCGTGACAATACGACTTATTTTTCGCCATATACTGACAAAAAAATGAATAGTAAGAATTGGCTAGAGATTATGACTCCATCACTCAATACGTTTATTGCTCGTAGCAAAGAGAGTTTTGACGATTTCGTTGAATCGATTTTTGCTCAGCAGCCTTGTAGCATCCACTGTCAATTTCCGAGAGCTTGGCTCTCCGATGTTGATATTCATCGCCTAGAACGCACCAATGTTAAAGTGCTCTCTTTTACGCGCGAAGGATACATGGTTAAGCACGACAAATTATGGCAGCCTATCGACCCAAAGTTAGGTGCTAGTGCTCAAGTGATGCTCACGCACTAAATCCTTAAAGGTCATGGCTAAATAAAGACCAGTACCATAGACGATGTAAAGACAAAAAGAATGCATAAATAAAAGCAGCCTACCGAGGGCTGCTTTTATTATTCCTGCTGGCTAAAAAAAAGCACTGTCGCTTAAGCCTTATACCCAGTGGTCATGATTGGGTATTACGCGCCAACCATGACGTTTGAAGCTTTGATGATGGCAGTAGCAGGCTTACCCACTTCCAAACCTATATTTTTTACTGCGCTCATCGTAATAATTGACGCAATCACCAAGCCATCCGCTAACTCGATTAATACTTCTGCATTAACCGCGCCTTCATTGATCTCTTTGACGATACCTTCAAACTGGTTTCTTGCACTGATTTTCATAACGATTCCTTATACTAAACATAATTCAGGGTCAAAATGGCCCAACCGCACACAATCCATCGGTGGATGAGAAAACGACATATGCATTCATTTTATATGAGACAATAGTCACATTCGATACTATGATAAAACATATGGGTATTCAAGCAATTACCACTTTCATAATCATCTCATGGATGTCACTCACCACTGCAAATGAGATTCATTATCATATAACTTAATGATTTTACTTACTTTTCCTTACAGCCTCTGGGTTGATAGAGCAAAACTTGGGTGGTATATTGCGCCTCGTTGGGGAGTAGCCTACTTTCGTAAGAAAGCGTTTGTATCAACATAATCGGCCTCATTGCCGTGGTGCAGACACCTTTTCGGTTGGCAAGACCATCGATTTAATCATGCTGATGTTCGGGCGTGTGGTTAAGTCGTGGTTTTTGTAGCCCGAGAGGAACCCAAATTGAATTTTATCGCTCTACTTTTGTTAGCTTTTGCTATGTCTACGGATGCCTTTGCCGCTGCGATTGGTAAAGGTGCAACCTTACAACGTCCTCGTTTTTCCGATGCCCTACGCATGGGTATTCTTTTCGGTGTCATTGAAGCCATTACCCCACTTATCGGTTGGTTCTTAGGGCAATTTGCCTCTGCTTATGTTGAAGCTTGGGATCACTGGATAGCGTTCATTCTGCTCGCCTTTCTTGGCCTGAATATGATCAAATCTGGCTTGTCTAATAACGACGATGAAGAGGTTGATAAAGCCGATAAGCACTCGTTTCTCTCTTTAGTCTTAACTGCCATCGCAACCAGTATTGATTCTGCAGCCGTCGGGGTGAGCTTAGCGTTTGTTAACGTGAGTATCGTTGAAGCCGCTATTCTTATTGGGCTTGCAACCACCGTTATGGTGACGCTTGGTGTGATGATAGGTCGAGTGGTAGGCAACTTAGTTGGTCACCGTGCCGAACTGCTTGGTGGTGTAACTCTCATTATCATTGGTTTGTGGATTTTAGGTGAACACACCGGCATTATCACCAGCGCGATGCTTTAATTCGTTAGCTTAACAAGCGAATCGCCTCTTGAGGGGTTTGATTGGCCTGCCCTAGCATAGTGACGTTGGCCTGCTTCAATATTTGTTCGCGGGTCAACTTCTGCGCTTCTTTGGCAAAATCGGTGTCGCGGATTTGGCCATGACTGCTCGCGACACTAATCGAGCTTTGGGTTAAATTATCGATAGCATGAGCAAAACGATTTTGCAATGTACCTAACTTTGCCCGATGACTATTCACAAAACCCATCACTTCATCAAGGCGCTTGAGCACTTCATCGGTGTGATGCCCAGGAGAAAGGACCGGCAGTAGCAAAGGAGAATCTTGCTCAGGCTTGATTGACATCTCTCCATCCACTCCATAAAAAGGTGAGCGACTGAGTGAACTCGCGCCTTGAAATGGGTCATGTAGGTAGCGATCACTCCCTTTGGCATAATAGACCAAGCGCTGACCACTATGGTCATCGGTCGTTTCAATCTCAGCATGCAAATAGTCACCCAAATGACTATTGATTTTGGCGGCAACGTCATGCATCGATTCCCCACCAGCCAATTCGATTTCGACAGATGGTTTATAAGGATTGGTATCATCGCGAAAACGAAATATGTCGCCTTTTTGCCCCTGCCAATCGGAATGAACGTAAGCGTAACGAGCGCGAATCGGTTCATTATTGACATTCGCTTGATCGCGAATTTGGCTTAAATCTGGCAGATTGACTTTAATTGCCTCGCCGGATTGAGCGCCGATTTGAAATGAGCGTTCACTGTTCCAGCCCGTTAATAGGTTCTGACCACCAAAACGGGTGGTTTGAGTGATATGACCAAGTTCATCTTTCAACGAGTCAAATTCATCTCGAATCGCGCCTTGCTCATCGGATGAATTGGCACCATTTGCGTATTGTAATGTCAAATCACGCATACGCATTAATACTTCATTGTACTGCTTGAGGGCTCCTTCGGCGGTCTCCACCACAGAAATACCCTCATTCGCATTACGACTGGCAATATCAAAGCCACTCTTTTGTGCTTGTAAACGACTTGCGATTTGCAAACCAGAGGCATCATCTTTCGCACTATTGATCTTTTGTCCAGACGTCAGCCGTTGCAGCGAATTATCGACGCGACGATTTGCGCCATCTAAATACCGCTGTGTTAGCAAACTGGTCAAATTGGTACGTAAGTTCACCGTCATATCACTAGAACGAATGCCCCTTGCCGATGTTATTTTGCATTAAGTCGTTGTATACGAAGTTGTAAATCTCTTTTTATACCTTAGTTACGTTAACGGCACATTCCTGAAAAAATGAACCCCAGCAGCTCTATATTAAGTGATGAATATCACATAAACACCTTCCATATTGCGATTGACCAAAATCAAATTAATTTCATTCTCTTTGAAATACACCCAAGAAGAGTGATACCCAACCTAGAGATTCCTCTACTAATATCTTGGGGAAATAATATAGAGCAACTTCAGTTGCATAAGTTGCATCTTAACAACGCCTCAGTCAGGCAACCTTCGATAGGCACAAATAGGTAGTAAATGAGTACACAGTTCGAGGCTTGGTTTTTCAACAACCGTCTGCCACAAATACGCTATATGATGCTTTTCACCGCGCCACTGTATATGTTGTACGGCTTCATCGAATTTCAGATGGATTTACCAATGCCCGAATTGCGGGTGTTTTTCCACGGATTGTTTATCCCATCAATCTTGATGGTTGTCTTTGGCATGACTTACGTCCCCACATTTACTACGGTAATGAAAACGTTACTGTTTTTCTCCCCTATTGTAGCCATAGTTGGCAACTTATATCTCAACGTGGGTACGGCTGCCTTTGATTGCTTCGTTCCCGAGATTTATCTCTGTATGATTTGGACTTTAGCGATGTCGGGCCTATCGATTCGACTAGGAAGCCTTGCGGTATTGGTCTATGTCATCTTGACCTTATTGTTTCATTATTCACGAGACGCGGAACAGCCATTTATGTTTTTGTATTTCTTGTGGATGCTATCGTCAGCGGTGTTTGGGTTGGTCACGGCGATCTTCTATCGACAGATCAGCCTCTCTATTTATCAGCAGCAGCAAAAACTGGCTGAAATTGCCGATATGGATAACCTCACCCATCTATTAAATCGTCATGCCATGCAGCGTTATTTTCACCAGAGTCAGCAAGCACAGCATCTGCCAATTTCAGTGCTGATGATCGATTTGGATTATTTTAAGCAGGTCAACGACACCTTTGGCCACATGGTCGGAGACGGTCTACTCGTTGAATTTGGCAAATTGCTACAGGAGCACGTACGCCGCGGCGATCGCGTAGGCCGTTTTGGGGGGGAAGAGTTTTGTGTGGTGATGCCAAATACCCAATTAACTCAGGCTCAAACTGTCGCAGAATCTCTCCTTGCGATCATCCACAACCACCATTTTAAACATGTGGATTCGTTAACTGCCAGTGTTGGCGTGGCACAAGCGCTTACTGAAGAGAGTTTTGAGGGTGTACTAACCCGTGCTGATCAAGCACTTTTCCTCGCCAAAAGTGATGGTCGTAATAACGTCAAAATATTTTTGCCAACATCCGCAGTGTACGCTTGATTGGAGTACGCAGCATTGCAAAGGACGAGGTGAGCGAAATATCGGTAAATCAAACATAACCAAACCGCAGCGCAATGGATTTTATACTGGGTTGTACTCCACTTTGACGTTTCGATTTGGCCAAGATTGAATTAACAAACAAATCATGATGGCCACCATCCCTATCCAACCAAACAAATTGAGTTTTTCCCCGACAATCGTGACTGCCAGCAGAGTTGCTATCAAAGGTTCTAGCAGACTCAGCAACGTTGCCTGACTTGCCGCTACCGTTTTTAACCCATAGCCAAAGAGCAAGTATCCGGTGCAAATAGGGATAACAATCATATAGCTTGCCACCCATAAATGATGACTATCTGATAGCCAAGCATGACCTGTCCACCAAAGGCTGGGAACCAACAAAACGGCGCTAACACCAAACTGGCACCCCATGGCACTTGCCGATTTGACTCCACGCTCAATAAGTTGTTTAGCAACCCACGTGTATCCTGCATAGGCAAATCCGCTCAAGGCAGCAATAAAGATACCCAGCGCAAACAGGCCGTTAGCATCATCAACCATCGCTTTTGGTGTATCTTGCCAGCTCATCAGAATGACACCTATGACTCCGCAACATAAACTGCCAATCCAACGTCGACCAAAATGGCCTTGTTTACTAAGCACACGTTCCAATATCGCAGCAGCAAACGGAGAGGTTGCAATGCAAATCACGGTGCCAATCGCCACTCCAGAGAAGCGCATGGAGGTATAAAACGCCATCGGATAGAACGCCACACAAAGGCCACCTAACAGACACAGCCGATAGTTAACACACAATGTCTTCCAATCTTGGCGTATCGATTTATAGGCGGTTAAAGATAATAGTGTTCCACCTAACCCTGTAGACAATGCGCCCAAAGCATAAGAGGTCACGTCGGGAACTTGCGCAGCCATCGTTCCTGTTGTTCCCCAAAATACTGAGGCGAGTAAAATTGCAAAAACGCCGTACACCACCGACTCCAACACGTTGAATATGGACTCAATGTAACATTAAAAATGGAAGATGACTTTGCCGAAAAGACGCTTTAATTGTTTGTTGCGGCGCACCAATTACCGTTGAACCAACCGCTAACGAGCTAAGGCGCGTGGTGATAAGCCAAAGTAAGCAGAGAAACGACGACTGAAGGCCGACAAATCTTGGTATCCGACGCGCTCTGCAACGGTTTGTACGGTCAAATCGGTGTGGGTTAGCAACGCTTTGGCCTTTAACATGCGTTGTTCAGTGATGAACTGAAACGTGGTCAAGCCGGTCTCTTGCTTAAAGCGCTTTTTAAATTGAGTAGGACTTAAATACGCCAAAGCCGACAATTCATCTAATGTTAGGCAATCCGCTAAATGCTCAGTAATGTAGGTTTGCACCAGATGAATGCGTGGATCATGACGTCCATCGAACGTTTGCCTAGCCAATAATTGGTCAAACATGCTTTCCAACGCTTGCTCCATTTCCCCATCAACTTGATATTCCAGTTGAGTTTCGACATAAAAGAGATAGCTCAATAATGGAGGGGTAACAGAAAAGCAGCTACAGGGAGAGATGGTCATGGTGACCGGTAATTCATCCATATCCGCCACAATAAAGCGTGCAGCTTCATCGGCAGAAAAGAGATGCTCCTCACCTGCGCGGATAATCACACATTCACCGACCGAGACTTTGCCAGAGAAAGCAGCGACGCGAATATTGATACTCCCCGCCACGGGTAACACTAATTGATGATAATCGTGGGTATGGCTATGTTTTTGCTTTGTATAAGCGCGAATAGTTAGGCTAGTTGACATACAGCAGTCGCTTCGTTCAACGCTTTTCGTGCATAAATAACGACATTATCTAATAACCCACTAGGTAGAGTTGCCGCGCGTTTCAATGTCGATTGATAATGAAAACCACAGGTTAAGGCTAAGCCGCGATTAATAAGATCGGTCTCTTTGCACCTCAGTTCCAGTGAACTTTCCGGGCGTTGGTGATGAAGTTCTTGTTGGATCAGCAGCAATGCCAGCCTCGCCACACCATTACCCGCAAAGCTAGGGCGAATCCAACAGTCAAGTTGAATCCGATCTTCAGAGTCATGCGCCTGTGCTAGGCGGATGCAGCCGGTCCACTCATCTCGCACATTATCCCAAATCACTAAAGTAAACCGCTCGGTATTGTCTTGCCACTCGCAGGACATCTGATGTAGCGCGTCTTCAATTTGGGTTAGCGAAGGCTTTAGATCCACCTTAGGTAGAAAAGGAAGCAACTCATTGCAGCTCTCTTTTTGAATGGTTTGCCATATTCTAAGCGCCAAATGAGCACTGGGTTTTACCACAGTGACACGGTCATTATGCATGATTTGAAAAGGTTCAACCTTCATTGACTATTCCACGTTAAGCGAATAAGAACTCTATCGTAACAGGCGATTTCTCACGGCTTAGCATCACGATAACCGAATGCGATAATAGCCGAATGTTTTAGTTATCATTAAGTTATTTATCACATTTTTATCAATTAGTGCTATTACTTATCGAATAACCTTCATTCTTTAACTCGGTTGTCAGTGGCTACACCTTATCTACAGGCAATATTCAACTACATGCACCAAATTAATGCACCAAGTTGAATAAAGATTGATATAGATCGGGTTGCAGTGTGATCTTTTCAATAAAATGTCTTACCACTTGTCTCTCACTTGAATATCGTCATGGCATCGTCTTGTGTAAAACTTTGGATCGCAGCACTTTTAGCCCTCTGTAGTTGGCCCAGCTCTTCGGCTAATCATCTTAATTTCGCTTGGCCTGTCAATGTAGGGCCGCTTAATCCTCACCTTTATGCGCCCAACCAGATGTTTGCCCAAAGCATGGTCTACGAGCCACTGATCAAATATCAACAAGATGGAACAGTAACGCCTTGGTTAGCAACTCGCTGGACGCTCTCTCCCGATGGACGAACTTATACGTTTACCCTTCGCCACCACGTATTTTTCTCTAACGGTGAAACCTTTAATGCTCAAGCGGTGGTGGCTAACTTTCGTGCGGTAATGGATAACAAAGAGCGCCACTCTTGGCTTGAATTAGTTAACCAAATTGAGTCATTTCAAGCCATTAACGACGATACGTTCCAACTCACTCTAAAACACCCTTACTACCCAGCGTTACTTGAGCTCTCCTTGCCTCGCCCATTTCGCTTTATTGCCCCATCCCAATTTATCAACCATGAAACGAAAAATGGCATTAATAAACCCATCGGGACAGGGCCGTGGATGCTGACACAAATCCGCCTCAACCAATTTGATGAATTTGTCCGCAATCCAAACTACTGGGGTGATACGCCGGCGCTTGATTCGATTACGGTCAAAGTGATTCCCGATCCAAACAGCCGTGCTATGGCCTTTGAAACCGGTGAAGTCGATCTGCTTTATGGCGTCGATGGCAGTGTGTCACCAGACACTTTTGAACGTTTTCGCCAATCAGGCTTATATACCACCGAACTCTCCGAACCAATTGAAACGATTGATCTTGCGTTAAATACCCACAAAGGGCCAACAATAGATAAAGCCGTACGCCAAGCGATAAATCACGCCGTTAACAAACACTTGATGCTCGATACCGTGCTTTACCATACCCAACTGCCCGCTGATAGTTTGTTCGCCCCCTCAGTTCCCTATGCCAATATCGGACTTTTGCCTTTCAGCTATGACCCAAACCTTGCAAATCAACTGTTAGAGGAGGCTGGATGGCGCTTTGGCCAAGATAAAACCGTACGTTATAAAGGCGCTCAACGGCTCAGTATTGACTTAATTTACATGGGAACGAATGCCGTCAATAAATCACTGGCCGAGATCATCCAAGGAGACTTAAGAAAAATTGGCATTGAGGTCAATTTGATTGGCGAAGAAGAGAGCTCCGTTTATCACCGCCAAAAATCCGGTGAGTTTGGCATGATTTTCAACCGGACTTGGGGCGCGCCGTACGACCCACATGCCTTTATGAGCTCAATGCGTGTCCCATCGCATGCCGATTATCAAGCTCAATTGGGATTAGCAGATAAGCCACTGATCGATCGTGAAATTGCGCAGGCACTGATCACCACCAGCGAACCAGAGCGTCAAGCACTGTATCGCGACATCATGACGCGCTTGCATTCTGAGGCAGTCTATTTGCCACTGACTTGGGTACGAATGTACGTTGTTGCCAACCCAAAACTCGGCAATATTCCTTTTAATCCCATTCCAAGTGACATTCCTTTCGAACGCATCAAGCCCAAAGGAGCGCTGTAATGGTTAGGTTTATCCTACATCGTCTCCTGACTTTAATTCCTATTTTGCTGTGCGCTTCTGTGGTGATCTTTTTTATGCTGCGTTTAGGGCCAAGCGATCCAGCGATGGATTACTTGCGCTTATCAGGGCTTCCACCCACCGATGCCTTACTTAATAGCACTCGAGAGCTGTTAGGACTGAATGAACCGCTGTTAATTCAGTACATCGTTTGGCTGAAAAAGGCGTTGGTTTTGGATTTTGGGATCTCCTACACCACAGGACGTGCGGTATTTCCTGAACTGTTGCACTTTATTCCCGCCACCTTGCTTTTGGCAGGCACGGCACTGGCGTTGATTTTGCTGATTTCCATTCCAATGGGCATTATCGCTGCACGTTTTCGTAACCAGCTACCGGATCATCTGGTGCGCGTGGTGATGTTTATTGGCGTCAGTATCCCTAATTTCTGGCTCGCCTTTTTATTGGTCATGCTGTTTTCTATTTATCTGCATTGGCTTCCCGCCCTTGGCTTTGGTGGCCTATCTCATCTGTGGCTGCCTGCATTTTCTATTGCCTTGATGTCACTCTCAATTAATGCGCGGCTTATTCGTGCCAACATGCTCGAGATAGCCAACCAGCGGCATGTCACATGGGCAAGATTGCGTGGTATTAGTGAGCGGCGTATCGAACTCTCGCATATCTTGCGTAATGCGATGTTACCGGTCGTCACCTCGCTTGGAATGCACATCGGTGAATTAATTGGTGGCACGCTGGTCGTCGAAAGTATTTTTGGCTGGCCTGGGGTTGGTCGTTACGCTGTCACGGCAGTATTCAACCGAGACTATCCTGTGATTCAATGCGTCACCTTGGCCATGGTGGTGATTTATGTTCTCTGTAACCTGTTGGTGGATATTGTTTGCGCTGGAGTTGATCCACGAATTCGCAAATCAACCTTGGAGAGCCACGTATGAACGGTTTTTCCCAACATAAACTCAATACCTTGGCGCTGTTATTGGTCACCATGATTGTCCTGGTGGCCCTAGTCGGTCCTTATTGGTTAAGCGCCGACCCCAACAGCATCGATTTAAGTCAACGCCTTTTGCCGCCCTCGTATCATCACTGGTTTGGCACTGACCATCTGGGGCGAGATATCTTGACCCGTTTAGTCGTTGGTAGCCGAGTATCATTGAGCGCGGTAGCGACTGCCATTGGTCTCATCTTGGTGGTGGGGATTACCGTTGGCACTCTCTCGGGTTTGGTTGGAGGAAAAACGGATGCACTGTTGATGCGCATAACCGATGTGTTTCTTACCTTCCCAACATTAGTACTCGCACTGTTTATGGTGGCAGTACTTGGTACAGGAATCACCAATGTTATTTTGGCGATTGTCCTTTCCCATTGGGCTTGGTATGCCCGTATGGTACGAAGCGTTGTCATCTCAATGAAAAACCGAGATTTTATCCTCGCCGCTCGCATGTCAGGCAATCACGGGATAAGCCTGTTTAAAGAACATTTACTGGTGCCTATTTTCTCGCAAATGGGGGTGCTAGCCACCATGGATATTGGACATATGATGCTGCACATTGCCGGGATGTCCTTTTTAGGATTGGGCGTCAAAGCCCCTACCCCAGAATGGGGAGTGATGATCAGCGATGCGCGCCAGTACATCTGGACAGAACCGTTACTGATGTTATGGCCGGGTTTAGCGCTGTTTGTTTGTGTTGTCGCGTTTAACTGGTTAGGCGATGCGTTACGTGACCATTTAGATCCCTTTTTAGCTCGGGAGCACTGCCACTGATGAACCCACTTCTGCAATTAGAGACCATCTCGGTCTATTTAGGCGCAACACCGTTAGTCAAAGAGGTGTCGCTCTCGCTTCACAGTGGCGAAACCGTCGCGCTGATAGGGGCCAGTGGCTCAGGAAAATCGCTTACCTGTAGCGCCGCACTGGGGGTTTTGCCCCACGGTTTGACGCAAACCAGTGGCCGAGTACTCATCAATGGTCACGAGATGTCTGCTGAACAATTACGTGGGCGCTATGTTTCAACCATTATGCAAAACCCTCGCAGTGCGTTTAATCCTGTCCATACCATGTGGCAACATGCTCAAGAGACATTGCACGCTGCCCATGGCATTGTTCCTCCCGATGCCAGAGCTCAAGTCACAAAACAGATGCTCAGCGCCGGATTAGAAGATGTGGCCGCGGTGATGAAACTCTATCCGCACGAGATGAGTGGTGGCATGTTGCAACGCATGATGATCGCCCTCGTGATGCTCAGTAACGCTCCGTTTCTTTTTGCTGATGAACCCACCACAGATCTTGACCTAGTCATGCAATCCAACATATTGAATCTGTTAGAATCACTCGTAAGCAGCGAACGTTTAGGGATGCTTTTGATTACCCACGACATGGGGGTGGTTGCTAGGCTAGCCCATCGGGTGCTCGTCATGGAACAGGGGCAAATTGTAGAACGAGCAGATATCACAACGTTATTTCATCATCCTCGCCATCCCGTGACGCGCGAACTGATTGGTGCGCATCTCTCTTTATATGGCCTTTCTCTTTCTGATTTGGAGCCTGCATTATGATTTTGTTAACCACCTATCATCTCTCTCATGGTTATCGGCGCTTCTCACTGCTCCATCGCCACACCTATCGAGAGATTCTTAAAGACATTACCTTAAACCTTCATAGTGGCGAATCGGTCGCTCTGATTGGCCAAAGTGGCAGTGGCAAAAGCACATTTGCTCGCACCTTATGTGGGCTTGAGGTACCGGCGATGGGAGAAGTGGTATTTCGCGGTCGCACGACAAAGCAGATGAATCAACGTCAAAAGCACGAAATGCACCGGCATATTCAAATGGTGTTTCAAGATTCGGTCAGCGCCGTCAATCCACGCAAAACGATTCGCGACATTATCGCTGAGCCACTGCGTCATCTGGCGGATATGGATAAACATCATCAGGAACAACGTATCACGGAGCTGTTACTCAGTTTAGATCTCAAGCCCGAGGATATGGATAAACGTCCAGCTCAGATGAGTGGTGGTCAACTACAAAGAGTGTGCATTGCCCGCGCTCTTGCTCTACAACCGGAGCTTGTTATTCTCGATGAAGCGCTCTCTAATCTCGATTTGGTATTGCAAATTCAGCTCATTGATTTACTCAAAGAGATTCAACGCAAAACTGGGACAGCTTGGCTACTTGTGACCCACGATTTGCGTATCGCCCAACGTTTTTGCGACAGAATAATGGTGATGGATAACGGGCAAATTGTCGAAGAGTGCCACACCGGAGACACACCCCACTTTCAACATCCCGCCTCTATTCGTCTTAAAGAAGCTATCTTGCCACCGTTACCAACCATGGTAACGCAATCTTAGGAAATCATGATGCAACGAATTACGATCACAATGGATGATGAGCTGGCCGCTTACTTGGACGACTATATCGCACAAAAATCTTATCCAAGTCGCTCTGAAGCAGTGAGAGATTTGGTGCGCGATGCGTTAGTGACTCATCATCAGCAATCCGATGAACAGCACTGCTTTGGCATACTTTCCTATCTTTATGAGCACAATACCCGAGAACTTGCTCGACGCCTCACCGATACACAACATCACCATCACGACTTATCGGTTTCAACGCTGCACATGCATGTTAATGAAGAGGATTGTTTGGAGGTGAGCATATTGAAAGGAGAACGTCGTGAGTTGGAACAGTTCGCTGATAGCGTTACTTCACAGCGCGGTGTGAATCATGGGCATTTGCAGTTAGTGCCTGCTCCTGACACTCATGCCCATTCACATGAGCATGAGCATCAACAATAACTAATCAAAGAGTTAATTAGCAAGGGTGCCCAGGGTTACAACCACTGTTGCCTGGACCTGGGCCACGCTGGGGCGATACATGAGACGGCCCTGGCTCTGCGTGTGGATGATGCCCATGCGGTGGAGGCAAAATACAACCACCCAACAATAGAGCACCTAACAGGGGTAACCATTTTAATTTCATCACTACTTCCTTTCTCTTGCATCCCCAGTACCACCTCAATCGCTATTTTGGAATTTTGCCATCTTAGATGTCGATACTGGGAAACTTAATCATCATGATCATCGCCAAGCTCTCGGCAACGATTAAGTTAAGAGTACGCACGAATAGAGAACCCGCGTCAGCAGAGCGTAAAAAGCAATTCAACTTATGCACAACTGTCGACAACATCGTCAATTAGCAGCAAATTCACTGCAACTGAAGCGGTTGATGCGTCTCAAAATTTGGCCTATTGCACTCATTTGGATATATCTTGGTCGGGGTCACGAAAAATTCACTAATATCACTCGCTATTCCTCCAAAGACGAGTATAGTGAAACCAGATATTTAATTTGCAGTGGTTAACGGTAACCCTACTTAAGATACCTTGCCACGATTGAGTTTGCGCTCACTATTGATTGTCAAAGTCTCGATGTGCATCCTTAGTAAACGCGATTAGATATCGATTCACATGTTTATTAGATGTCAAAATAGAGGTTAGCATGTCAGAGAAAGTGACAGGTTCAGTTAAATGGTTTAACGAAACAAAAGGATTTGGTTTTATTGCACAAGACAATGGCGGGAAAGATGTGTTTGTACACTTCCGTGCTATTGCTGGCGACGGCTTCAAAACTCTTACTGAAGGCCAAAAAGTCAGCTTTGTGGTAGAAGACGGCCCTAAAGGTCTTCAAGCCAGCCAAGTCACTCCGCTGTAAGCTGCAACCGAAATCGATTTTGTCAGGGCTGGTTCATTGAACCGGCCCTTTTATTTTCAAGTCGTTCTTCCTTCATCACTCATCGGCATAACCACTGCCCAATGCGCTAAAGGGTAACTTTAGCTCCAGCTCTGGTACTTGAATACCAATCCATGCAGGGAAGGTATTGCTATTTGGTCCGGGGAAAACGGTATATTCATTTGCCCATGGATAACGCTCTGCGGCCGCTTCAATTTCAGGAATCAGTTGACTGGCAAGCTTGCCTTGAATCGACAATATCTTCTTCGGCCGTGAACCAAACCAATATCTATCCGGAGTGGTGGTTTGATAGTGATACAAAGCGGGCAACCCTTGTTTTAAACGCCATCCAACCACTTCATAAACGGTATACTCGGCGGCATCCTTTGGCTTTACCGCTATCCAAGTATGAATCGCAAACCATCCACGCCAACTATAGGCATCCGCACCATAGACTTCGACGATGGCTTGATGATATACGCTAGGATCGAGAGCAATGCCCGCCGGTTCTCGACTTGCATTACGCCAACCACCACCATCACTGCATGCGGTTAAACTCACCACTAAAGCGAACGTCATTAAACTGGACACCACTTTACTGATACTTCGTTGGTCCATACTCTCCTCCATACAGATACTTAGCCCGATTAGATCAAGTTACGACACGACTTTTACTGGTTAGTCTAGAATGCTTCAGCTTGCTGGCGCTGCATTTTTATCCAAAAGGATTGTTGGCAACGATTGGTAAATGACTTCTGCGTGGGAATAATAGTCTCGGCTTGAGGCTGTGTTGCTACTTGGTATTTCAACCACACTTCTTCACACACTTGGTCACACTCAGCACGCTCTTCACCATCCATTTCACTCTGTTTAGCAATGACAGCACCATCAGAGAAACGAAAATATTGCTCAGCAGCACTCAGTGATTCGTCGACCTGTTCAATCACAGGAACAGAACGACCAACAATCACTTTTGCCGATGCTAAACCTTCAATTGCGGCAACGTATTCCACCAACGACATAATTAATAGCCCTCTTTCACTTTCTCTTTCACTTTGCCTTCCATCCTATCAAGATTTGTCCGCAGAGCAAATTGAGGGCGTATTCCTTGCCGTCGTTTAGGGCAAAACTTTGGCTTACCGTATTATTCAGTGACGACAAGGAGCAAAAATATCGAGCTGTTTGTCATACGCACTAGTGGCAACATTCATCGCACTAAGCAAACTATGGAAAATGAAATCTTGCGAATAAGAATCTTGTTTAGCTCTTTGTCGTAAACACTGCTCATTCAGCTTCTGCTCTTTGGTGTAGCCAGGCGACATCCATAGCAACATAGGCACATGTGTTTGATATTCTGGGGCAAGGCTATACACCATACCGTGCAGATATAAATCGTCCTCACCGAGTGATTCACCATGGTCAGAAAGATAAAGCATCACGGTATTGTATTGTTTTTCAAAACCTTTAAGCGTTTTTATCACATCAGCCAACACCCAGTCGGTATAACGAATGGTATTGTCGAAAGTATTGACCAGCTCCTCTTGTGAGCAATTTTCAATGTCCGAGCGTAAACAGTTCGGTTTAAAGTACGCCATATTTTGCGGGTAACGTAAGTAATAGCTAGGTCCATGACTACCCATGATGTGCAGCACCACCAAACGATGGCCTTTCATGCCATTAATCTGTTGTGGTAATTGTTCGAGTAGCCCTTCATCTAAGCAACTCTCACCATTACACAAGCGGTCTTTTTTGTTGTTATCTAGCTTAATAATAGGCACATTTTTCGCC
The DNA here is from genome assembly GCF_024347055.1 of Vibrio porteresiae DSM 19223. Classification (NCBI taxonomy): domain Bacteria; kingdom Pseudomonadati; phylum Pseudomonadota; class Gammaproteobacteria; order Vibrionales; family Vibrionaceae; genus Vibrio; species Vibrio porteresiae. Next base: position 1,466,698 of record NZ_AP024895.1, on the reverse strand, counting down.
ACATTCTTGTCACCACCATCATTCTCTTTCCACAAAATATCAATCCCAGCTCGTTTAAGAATGTCTAACGCGTTATCTTGGTTATCCGCTCGTTTACGATTGAAATTTTTCCGCGTCATATTCGAGAACATACAGGGCACGGATACGGCGGTTGCCGTACCGCAGGAAGTCACCGTTTGGAAATAGATGGGTTTGAGTGGCGCGGTATAAGGGTTCGTATCTCGAGGGTAACCATGATAGTGGTAGTTCTGCGCACGTGCAGTTTCTCCGACCACCAAAACCATCAAGGTTGGCTTAGCGCTTTGCGTTGCTGCACCAAATTGCGCTGGATTGTATTGCGCATCTTCACCGATATAGCGATAAGGCATGGGCTTAGTAAAGTAGTTTTCTTTTAGATACCCCGTTAAGCCGTTAACAAAATAGGTAGGCACGATTAAACGTTTTAATACGCTATGGTTACGCCCTACCGAAACATAGTTTTGATAGTAGAACGCCGCCACCAGCAAAATCACGACAATTGACACCACAATAGACGCAATTTTTTTTACCAATAAACGCCAGACAGTATGTTCTTTCTTGATCGGCAATAACGCCAAAATAAGGCTTGGCAACACCCCAAACAGGCAGATCCACCCCAACACAAAGGGGTTCATGTAAGGATCCATCTCTTTGCTGTTGGTTTCAAAAAAGTTGGCCATCATATCGCGGTCAAAAATCACATGATATTGATAAGTGGCATAACTGATCATACTGGAAATAATAATCAGTAATATAAAAAATGGCTTGGTAAAATAAGGCCAGCTTAAAATGTTAAACAGCAGATTGAAGACCGCGATAAAAAAAATGGGAATAGAAATAATGAAACCGATCGAGACCTCATCTAATTGAGAAAAGATCTCAGCTAACTCTTTATACACAGATAAGTTTAATGCAAGCGCAAAATAAACAGCCAAAAATAGTGTAATTAACCAATTTGATATTGGTTTTATTTTAAATTTACCCAACCTCAAGCTCCTTGTGATCGAGGATCAGATGACATTGCTCTTACAAAGCATAGTACAAAGAGAAAAAGAGTTTCAACTAATTGAATTTTTTATTTTTTATTAACATAAAACCTATATAGGGCAACACTCTTCGCACCTCAACGTCAAGATACTCTTCCCATTCATAGGGAAAATCAAGTCTTTTTGAACACTGTTCATAATCACTCAGACTATAGGCTAAAATGAAAGTTCAATTGAGCATTTAATAAATTATGAAAATAAGAAAGGCTGTATAACAACACTTGCAAGAAGTTGCGTTACATAAAAGCAGAAACCATGTTCAAAATGGTGATAATTATTTTTATCAAAGTGAACATTAGAAATGACAGATATAAAAAAACCCATCCGAAGATGGGTTTTAATTAACGTGTTATTTCAACACGTCCATAATTAAGTAACCGTTATAACCGATATAGAACAGCAGCAAAATAGCCCCTTCAAATCGATTGATACGTCCTGTCTTGCCTTTAAAGCTAATCGCAGTTACAAACAGAACCACAGTGGTTATCATCATGGTCATCCAGTCGCGCCAGAAGATCTCGCTACCAATGTGCTCCATCGGTTTAATCGCTGCCGCAATACCAATGACCGCTAGGATGTTAAACATATTGGAACCGATAACGTTACCTAAAGCAATATCATGCTCGCCTTTGCGCGCTGCAATCACGGTAGCAGCAAGCTCCGGTAGTGAGGTGCCTAGTGCGACAACGGTGAGGCCAATGATCAAATCACTGATGCCAAGCGCATGAGCCACGTCCACCGCACCCCATACTAATAAACGAGAGCTACCAATCAGAAGCACTAAGCTCACCACCAACCAAATACCCGCCACTTTAAGTGACATGGGATTGGATTTAAGGTCATCAAGAGCGTCTTCTTCTAGGGCATCACCTTTGTTTTTCATACCACTGTGAATCGACCAAAAGACCACTGCACAGAAACCGGCTAATAGAATCCACGCTTCCATTTGTGACAGTGTGTGGTTCCACAACATCACACCGAGAGCCAATACGACTACCATTAGCAGTGGCAACTCTTTTGTGACAATTTTTGATTGAACCGTTAGCGGAGTAATCATTGCAGCAAAGCCAAGGACTAAGCTGATATTGACGACGTTTGAACCCAGTGCATTACCTAACGCAAGTGCTGGAGATCCTTCTAAAGCCGCCATGGCTGATACCACCATTTCTGGTGCTGAAGTACCAAACCCGACGATCAACATACCGATCAATAGCGGTGGCATACCGGCGTGGAAAGCTGTTGCAGAGGCGCTCTCTACAAATTTGTCCGCACTCCAAACCAATAAAACGAAACCCAATATGATGGCGAGTATTGCAGTTAACATTGCTCATTTCTCTTAGAAAAGTGACTCGTCACCTAATGCCGACGACATTAAGCACAGTAAGTTTAGAAGGTGTCAGTGAGAGAGAAAGGCGACGTCAAATAAAAGATTTTGACTAAAGAAGCGTTTCGGTTGCAGCACTATAGACACATTCCTTGGGTAGGACATGAACTTAAAGCAGACCCTCTAACCCCTACCCGCGTTAGAACATCTGCTTAAGTCTTGCCAAACCAGAGGAATGTGATCACCACAAGCATATAGCTCGGAGACTGTTGATGATCACTCTTTATCCCTTACCCGATGGATAAGTCGATAAAGAAGGCTACTCCCTTAAGCGCTAGGGATTATAGAGAAGGAGGCTGGAGAATACAATCACGCAGACCGATTCAACAGAAATCGATGGCTTGGTGGTAAATATTGCACCCGATGTCGACTAACGAGATTGAATTTGCTTTAGATAGCCGGTTGGCGTCGCTCCGGTCACCGCTTTGAACTTGGAGCTGAAATAATTGCTGTCGGTATAACCGCAATTAAACGCGACCTCAGTAACGCTCTCGCCTAACTCCAGCTCACGCATCGCATGGCGAATACGTAAGTGATTAATGAATTTATTGGTTGATAATCCAGTCAGGCGGGTAATCTCTTTACCTAATATTTTGGCTGGTACAGTAAACTTGTCACACACGGCACCGACAGAAAGATCCGACTCCATGTAATGATTAGAGAGATAGACAATCGCGTTCATCACTGGTGAGTTTTCTAACATTCGGGCATCAAGTCGATCGATACACAGCAATAATTGTTCGAACAGCACCGTGATCATCACATCACCATTTTTAAACCCTGTCTGCTGTTCACGTTCAATGGCTTGAGCTAATTGAAATAATGGTTGAAACGCGTCGTGAGTGATAAAAAATTGTCGCGTCTGCTGCTCTAATTGTTCAATCACTTGCGCACAACGTTGGTTAATGTGCAAATCACGTTTACTGTAAAGGACATTGACTAAATAAACGTCTTTGTTATCGGTAAACTGGTGATAATCTTTTTCGCTGATGCAACTGACGCTATTTGGGAGTAACAGCGACTGTTTGCCGTTAACGATATGCGTGCCACTGCCGCTACTTACGAGCACCAATTCCGAAAAATCGTGGCAATGTTCTGGATAGTCCAGCTGCGGTTGGCGTGATAGAACACGAATGTTTCCCGCATTACCAACGTACTCTTCCGATGATAAAAATAGCATACCGTTTGCCTCATTAATGTCCTCTCGCTATTCTCCACATTTGCTGCGGTTAAGATGCGATATTTATCTCATCCTGCCTTCCGTTCTGAGCAACAAATTGTCAGTTTGTTAACAGTGTCACGTAGCACAAATTTCCAACCATATTTCATTTTTAATCAATACCTTAAAACAAAAAGGCCGCTCTAAGAACGGCCTTTTATTTAAATTAAATATTGTGTTGTTAAAGATGAAACTCGCGCTTCAAAATCTCCATATTTTCTCGGCTAACCCCCTGCGGTTCATAACCCGAAGCTAGGCACATAAGATACAGTTTTGCCCCTTTGTTTGAGACATCAATATAGTCAAAGGCTTGCAATACATCAGCACCAGAGGCTGTCGCGCCATGCTTTTCCCAAATCGCCACATCATGCTCCAATAGCGCTTGCGTTGTACGGTCTGCCAACTCTTCGGAAGAAGGCAAACAGTAAGGAATCATCGCAATCCCTTTTGGTACAAAAGCGCGCACTTCTGGCAGCATCTTCCAGCAGGTATAGGTGAAAAGATCACTGCTGGTAGAAATATCTGGATGATGGGACAGAGCAATCAATTCTAAAGGATGCGTGTGGACCACCGATTTATCCGGTGCACCGTGCGCACGCTTCGCTTCCAAGATTTTAATATGACTGATGAATTCAGATGTCGGTGCAAAATGTTGGCTCGCGCTTCCTCCCCAAAGAATCACGTAGCCATTGGCACTCGCATTGATCTGCAAAACACAACCAGCATAACTTGGATCGCGCAACTCACGAATTCGTTGCCCTGTCCCTTTTACGAAATAGATTCGATGTGCAGCACTTAGCGGCAATTGCAGTGGCAGAGCCTGCTCTTGCAGGGAGCTGATGCCTGTCACAGGACCAAAGATATCGGTTAAATCAACAGAAATGTTGCCACCATTGCGTTCAGCCCACTCTTTTTGCCACAAATACTGAGAGACTTCTTGTACTTTGTCGATTTCATGTTGAACCGCTTGATTTAATGTAATCATTTTAAATAAAAAACCTCTTTCAATGGTTTGCTAATTGGAGAATGGTCGCTGTTGGTGGCCATCACATCTTGCATGTAATCCCACCATTCACGGCAAATCGCGGTCTCGCTGACAGCTTCCCATTGCGCCTCGTTTTCAATTTCTACATAGCCAAACAGTAAGTTCTGCTCAGCAAACAAATGGATTGAATAGTTATGGCCGCCATGCTCTTTGAGCACATCCTTCATCCCTTGCCACAACTCGTTGTGGCGCTGTTCATAAATTTGATGACAATCTGGGTTAACGTACATAACAAATGTTTTACGAATCATAATGTTTCTCCTAAGCAGCCATGCCTAAACCAACGACGTTAGCAGCGCCAATAATCACCAATAGGCCAGCAATCAAGATGCGCACTGGGCGAGTACCCACCCCTTTCCATTCCGCCATGATCAAACCGATAACCCCACCAAATAGAACGTAACCAGACATATGCAACATCCAGTTGATGTACCCCAAACGGGCAGGAACAGACGCTTCACCCCAGCCATAGAAGAAAAATTGCAAATACCACATGATGCCGCCCATGGCGGTGAAGAGCAGGTTGCGAGTCATGAGTGATTTACTCAGTGACAAGTCGTGACGAACAGAAATCTCGCGATTGGTAAAAATGTTGTAGCCACAGAAGAGAAAGTTGACGATAGCGCCACCACCCATAATGAAACCGTAGGCAGGCATTGCGACATAAAGATAGTTGATACCTAATGCTTCTGATTGCGCTTTGATAGGACCGGCAGCATCTAAGCCAAACGCAAAGCCAGCTGAGAAAATGCCACAAACGATCGCCAACATGACCCCTTTACGCAGATTGAACTCTTGCGCACGTTCGCCAATGGCTTTCTCTTTTGCATTACCCGCATAAGTCACGATCGCAATACCCACTAGGGCAATGGCAATGCCCAGCATAGTGAGTGAGCCACCGTGTGAATGAATCAGTTCACCCAATTGACCACGAATCAGTGGTGGTAATAAAGTGCCAACCGCTAAGTTAAGACCGATAGCAATCCCAATCCCCATCGATAGACCAAGGTAGCGCATGGTCAACCCATAAGTGATGTTACCAATCCCCCACATCGCACCGCAGAACATCAACATAGCGAATGTCGATATCGGGATATTCGAATAAAATTCACCAAGATTGGGCACCAGTAACATAGTGACCAGCCATGGCATGATGATCCATGAGAACAAACCACCGATTGACCACATCAATTCCCATGACCAACCTTGAACCTTTTTATATGGCGCATAGAAGGCGGCTGCAGACGCGGCCCCGACTAAGTGCCAACCAATACCGGCGACAACAGACATACTATTTTCCTTATTATTTTGTAGGGTTTAATCCGTATTTCGGTCTCACTCTGAGCCGAAATACGGTGTTTCACGAAATAGCATTAACGAGCAGCGAGAACCGTCGCTTCGTAGTCTTTAACTAGGGGTAACCACTCTTGACCAACAGGTGCACCTTGTTTCCAGCAGAAGTAATCCCATACTGCGTTCCATGGTTGAGAATGGTTTTCTTCAAGGAGTGCTAAACGGGTGGTGTAATCAAAAGATTGCTCCGCACGTTTGAGTGTTGCTGTGGGTTCAAGCAGGGCTTTCAATAGCGCTTTTTGCGCGTTACGAGTCCCGATGACCCACGCGGCAATGCGGTTAATTGACGCATCAAAGAAGTCCAAACCGATCGAAACGCGGTCTTGCAGTTGGTTACGTACGATTTCGCGCATAATGGCTTGAGTTTCATCATCGAAAGCAACCACGTGGTCAGAGTCCCAGCGTACGGGACGAGTCACATGCAGCAGCAAGTGAGGGATATAAAGTGAACACGCGGAAATTTTGTCACTGATCACTTCGGTAGGATGGTAATGGCCTGCATCCAGACACAAAGCCGTGCCACGTGTGGCTGCATAACCCATATAAAACTCGTTACTGCCAACGGTGTAAGCTTCAGCGCCAATACCAAACAGTTTGCTTTCCACCGCATCGATATGATATTTGGTGTCAATCTTTTCAGAGATGGCTTCATCCAGCGCAGCCAGTAAGCGTTGACGAGGTGCCAAACGGTCAAAAGTTTGGTCTTTCATGCCATCAGGAATCCAGATATTCATGACAGAAGGCGTGCCTAACTCTTTACCAAAATAGGCGGAGATTTTGCGACACACTTTGACGTGATCAATCCAGAACTGCCTTACCTTTTCATCAGGATGAGACAAGGTAAAGCCATCATCAGCCAGCGGATGTGAAAAGAGTGTTGGGTTAAAATCCAAGCCAACTTTCTGCTGTTTAGCCCACTCGACCCAAGACGCAAAGTGTTTAGGTTCAAGTTGGTCACGTTCGACTTTCTCTTCACAATCGAGATAAATAGCATGCAAGTTGATGCGTTTTTTCCCTGGAATCATCGCAAACGCTTGTTCCATATCGGCGCGCAGTTGAGCTGGGGTTTTGGCTGCACCAGGGTAATTCCCTGTGGTTTGAATACCGCCGCTTAATGCCACATCAGGGGATTCAAAGCCACGTACATCATCGCCTTGCCAACAGTGCATCGAAATTGGAGTTTGAGCGAGTTGCGCCATGGCCGCTTCGGTATCAACGTCGAGCTCTTGAAAGCGCGCTTGGGCAGCGCGATATGCTGAGGTAATGTATTCTTCTTTCATTGTTTCACCTTGGTTCATTTCAGCAGTTGATACTGCATTTTGATTTGTTGTAATTGAGGGATAGGTGTTGGTTGATAACGTTTCACGTCGGAGCAGGAATCGATAATTTGTCGTCCTTCCTCCAAGCATGAGATCACATCCAACGCGATAAATTGGTTAATGACATTGCCTAATGCAGAGGCTTCAGTGGGTTCAGTAGAAACCGGGATTTCACACACGTCTGCACACAATTGATTGAGCAGATTATCCTGCGTGCCACCGCCAACAATGCGCAGCTCTTGAATGGGTTTGCCGAGCACATCACTCAGTTGTGTCAGTGCATCGCTGTAAGCCAGTGCGAGACTGTCATAGATACAGCGCACTATCTGAGCAAGAGTTTGCGGAGCCGCTTGCTGACGATCTTCAAACCACTGTTTGATCGCTTGCGTCATCGATGTAGGATTGAGGAATAGGTCGTCGTTGGGATTGAGAATGAACGCAAACGGCGTTGCATTCTGAGCAAGCAACTTAATATCACTAAACGTCAGTGATGGATTTTCTGCTTTAATCCGTTGGATAAGCCAAAGGCCCATGATGTTTTTTAGCACGCGATAGCGCCCGTCCACTCCCCCTTCATTAGTGAGGTTGTAACTAAACGCTTTCTCGCTAAGGCATGGTGTTAAGCTTTCAATACCGATCAAAGACCAAGTACCCGAGCTTAAATAGGCTGTTTCACTGTTATGCAGTGGCGTAGCCGCAACCGCAGAAGCGGTATCATGACTGGCAACCGAACAAACAGGGATAGTGACATCACCTAGCTGATACTGACCAATCAAGCGATTAGGCATTTGCGGTGGCAAAAACCATTGTGCTTTTGCACCACAGGCGTTAATTAACTCAACGCTCCATGTTTTCTGCGCACAATCGAGCAATTGGCTGGTCGATGCATTGGTGTATTCACAATGTTTAACCCCACACAATTTGTAGTTGAGGTAGTCGGGAATAAACAGCAAGGTATCGACCTTGTCCAACCATTGAGGCTGACTATCGACGATCGCTTTGAGCTGATTAATGGTGTTGAAAGAGAGAAATTGAATGCCACTGATTGCGTAAATGTCATTGGCACTAAGATGTTGCTGCATGGCTGCGCCAACGCCTTGCGTGCGTGCATCGCGGTAACTCACAAACTCCCCAAGGTGAGTACCGAATTGATCGAGCAGTACGAAGTCGACGCCCCATGTATCAATCCCTAAAGAGCACACGTCGGGGTACGTTGCGACTACCTTATTAATCCCAACTTTGATCTCTTCCAGAATGGAATAGAGGTCCCAACAGCTGTGTCCATCGCGGATTACTTGCTGGTTTGGGAAGCGATGCGCTTCCTCTAGACTGATTTTTCCTTGAGAGAAATGGCCAGCCATTACACGGCCACTGGACGCTCCAAGGTCAATAGCTATCACTGTTTTCATTGGCGATAATCCTCATTCATCATGAGAGTGATTAAAGCCAAAATCACCGAGCAAAAACTTAATAAAACAGCCTGACAAAGTAGCCAGCGATCTTTTTTTCTAAGATGACTCAGTACCAGTTCAAAATTTCTAAAATTGACTCAGATAGAGAATGAGTGGGATTCAGATAGGCAGCAATAGAGATGAAAAAGCCGATGCAATGCATCGGCTCTGATTTTTAATGGTCACACCTGTTAAGGTGATATTGCATAGCTTGCACCTTTGGCGATTGGCGTAGGTAAAACAACTGTGCCTATTTTAAACGAGCAGCAACAGCAGCAACACGTTCACCATACAAACGAGCAGTTTCTAAATCGCCCGCAGGAATCGCATCGTCACCCGCATCAGATGGAGATTGAACCAATACGCCAACAGAAGCCCCTAAGTTATTCACATCTTGGCGAGTTGCAGCAAGTGTGTTTGAAGGTGGCAAACCTAGGCTAACCCAAACACCACCATGTTGAGAGGCAAGAGTTTGTAGCGCAATCATCGTCACTTGTTTGTCGCCATTTAGGCTAGCGCTGTTAGTAAAACCACCAAATACTTTGTCTTTCCAGCCTTGGTTAAACCAAATTTTAGACGATGCATCAGCAAATTTTTTGAATTGCCATGGGTAGTTACCCATATAAGTTGGCGCACCAAAAATGATGGCATCAGCCGCATTCAAAGTATCCCAGTCAGCATCGGTAATATCGCCTTCAGCACTGATCGCAATCTGCTTTGCATTGGCGCCTTTAGCTACATACTCAGCCACTTTTTTTGTGTGACCATATCCTGAGAAATAAACAACGACGGTATTACTCATGTAAAAAACCCCTATTCTTTTTTCGTTACAGGTCGAGAAAAAGTCATTTTTCCTAACCAACTGAACACATACTAACTCTTAGTTAGTATAAACAGCAATAACCCACAAAAAAGTGGGTAGCTCACTTTTTGGTAAGTTAGTCCAAAAGAATACGCTCCATTTAGAAGCATTTTTGTGGGCAAGTGTGCGCTTTTATTCAGTACAGCCGAGGAGATATGATATAGTCGCCGCCAATAGCGACACCTTATTATGTATCCACTCACATTGGCTCGGTAACACCTTGATAAAACGTAGGTATCGGTTGATGTGATCTCCGCTAACGCGGATTCTACTTATTGAGCATGTTATGTCTTTTGAACAACTTGGCTTAAGCCAAAATGTAATTCAAGCGCTTAAAGCACTGAATTACCCAAAACCAACTCGCATTCAGAATCAAGCGATTCCACCGATTCTAGCGGGCAAAAATGTGATTGCTGCGTCGCAAACCGGTACAGGTAAAACCGCTGCCTATTTGCTGCCAATCATCGAACGCTTACGTCAAGGTGAAACCCAACGTAAGAAACGCGTTCGTGCGCTGATTTTAGTACCCACTCGTGAGTTAGCCCTCCAAGTGGCAAAATCGATCGACGATTATTGCCTTTTCACCTCACTAAAAGGAATGGCAGCGTTCGGTGGTGTAGATGATAAAAGTCAAAAGCAAGCGCTGATCGAAGGCCGCGATATTTTGGTGGCAACACCAGGTCGTCTACTTGATCTGTACGGTCAACATGCGGTGCATTTTGAGGAAGTGGAAACCGTGGTTTTAGATGAAGCAGACCGTATGCTGGATATGGGCTTTATCGACGATATCAACAAGATTCTGGATCGCTTGCCTGAACAGATTCAACAACTGCTTTTCTCCGCAACCCTCTCGAATAAAGTCCGTGATCTCGCTAAATCAGCGGTACATGATGCTCACGAAATCAGTATTGCTGCCAAAGACGCCTCTAAGTCAAATATCGAACAATGGATCATCACTGTCGATAAGGACACAAAATCGGCACTACTGAGTCACCTCATTAAAGAGAACCAATGGAAACAAGCGTTGATTTTCATTGAAACCAAACATGGTGCGGCCAAACTGTCAGATCAGCTAGCGAAACGTGGCATCCATGCAGAAGCCTTCCATAGCGGACGCAGCCAAGCAGTACGTAATCAGTTACTTGAGCAATTTAAAGCCGGTGAGATTGCCTACTTAATCGCGACAGGTGTGGGTGCGCGCGGTATCGATATCGACCAACTAGAACGCGTCATCAACTACGACTTGCCTTTCCCAGCCGATGAGTACATTCACCGAATTGGTCGAACAGGTCGTGCGGATGCAAAAGGTGAAGCTATCTCTTTAGTTTCTAAAGATAACTTTAAAAACTTATGCATGATTGAAAGTCGCCTAGGTCATCTTTTAGAACGTCGTGAAGTGGAAGGTTTTACTCCGAAAAAGCCAGTGCCAATTTCCATTTTGAATTACGTACCTAAGAACAAACGTCCAACCAAAGACGAGCAGTAAACCTTCCAGCCAACAGTTCCTTATGGCGCTGTTGGCTTTTTATTCGCTCTTCCCTTCTGATAGTTTCTCCACGCCCTCGAGACTCTCCCCCACATACCAACAGGGTAAAAATCTCCATGTACAACAAATAGACAAACTCTTGAATTCTGATTTGTTGTAAAAATTTGGTTTATTATTCTAATTTTAAGTTAAAAATCGAAAGTAAACACTGCTTTTATGGAGAAAACAGGTTTTTGAGGGAAGAGATACTTTTTTATCACAGTGATTCTAACTGGGTTTCCAATATGACCATATATTCTGAAAGGAGTAGTATCGCCCGCATTAAATTTCACAATTAGCGGTATATCAGTGAAAGAATCTCAAGAAACCACTAGCTTTAGCGTAACTCAAACTCAGAGTAGTACTTGGACAAAACACGACACTCATTGGCTACTTAGCCTATTTGGCACAGCCGTGGGAGCAGGTATTCTCTTTTTACCCATTAACTTAGGTATTGGTGGCTTTTGGCCATTAATTATCATGGCCCTTATTGCCTTCCCTATGACCTATTTGGCGCACCGCGGTTTAGCGCGGTTTGTCTTGTCATCGAAGCAAGAGCCTACCGACTTTACCGATGTGGTGGATGAACACTTTGGGCCTAAAGCTGGACGTTTGATCTCATGGCTGTACTTTTTGTCGATCTTTCCCATTCTGCTTATTTATGGTGTGGGCCTGACCAACACGGTTGACAGCTTTCTAGTGAATCAAGCAGGATTCGCTTCTCCTGAGCGTTGGCTCTTGTCCGGTTCAATGATTTTTGTGCTGATTGCCATCATGCTTGGCGGTGAGAAACTGATGTTAAGGGCATTTGCCGCAATGGTATATCCATTAGCAGCAACCTTACTTGCACTCTCGTTCTATCTGATTCCTTACTGGCATGCACCAACACTGGCCATGCCTGCTTGGGGCGATTTCGGACGTACCGTTTGGTTAGCGATACCGGTAGTCGTGTTCTCATTTAGTCATGCGGCGGCGATTTCCAGTTTTGCCAACACACAGCGTCGTCATTACCGTCGTCAAGCGGTTGAAAAATCTGAACAGATTTTGCGTAACACCAGCGTACTGCTGATCATCTTTGTCCTGCTGTTTGTTTTCTCATGTGTGTTTTCACTGTCACCAGCTGAGCTTGCACAAGCAAAAGCACAAAACATTTCCGTGCTGACTTACTTAGCGAACGTAACGGATAATCCGTTTATTGCGAGTTTAGGTCCACTTGTGGCGTTTGTGGCCATTACCTCATCGTTCTTAGGGCATTTCCTTGGCGCTCGAGAGAGCATCAATGGCTTGCTGGGTAAACACTTTAACCTCAACGCTAAAGTCGCTGACAAGTTGGGTATTGCCATTTTGTTTGTCTCAATTTGGATAGCTGCCGTTATGAACCCAAGTATTCTAGGCATGATGGAAGCACTTTCTGGCCCGGTAATTGCGATGATTTTGTTCTTAATGCCAATGTTAGCGGTGTTTAAAGTGCCGGGACTTAAGCAATATCGCCATCATATGAGCACCTACTTTATTCTCTTTACGGGTGCATTAGCAGTGTCGGCTATCTTGTATAACCTATTGTTCTAATCCGACATATCTCCTTGAGCCGATTTTCTTTTGTTTGGAAAATCGGCTCAAAAATGCCAACACTCCCACACATTTTCCTTCCGCTGCCAAAAAAGTATTGTGACATTTGGCATCTCGTGTTATCAAATTGTAATCCAACCTATGGTATAACAGCATTATTCAGTGCCATTGATTGCATTAAATCAGTGCAATTTAGCTAACGAACTCACCAAATTGGTGAGGTTTTCACCGCTAGTGATGCCTTTATCGACCCAAAATTCATCTGACATTCCCCATTTTTCGGTGTTTCATCGCGATTATTAACGCTTTACGCATTAGAAAATATACCCCAGCGCTTGTGTTGACCTTCCCTAGTGACAGTTCTAACTTTGATCTACTCGCTGCAATAAACTCGGAGGTTAATGAAATGAAACGCGCCAGCAAAACCTATCGCTTACAGATGATCAAAGAAGTGGCAACCCGCACACAAACCGTACATACCGATCCAATGGCGGATTACATCTTCCAAATCATCACTAACCCTGACGCTCGTGTACAACACGCAGAACCCAAAGTGCAGTTCGCTGGAGTGCATTTTGACGAAAACGTGGGTGGATGGGTAAGCGATCGCTGGAACCCTGCAGAATAAATTATATGACCGCCATGTAATGATGGCGGTCTCCATCTCTCCCCTAGCGTTTTCCTTCCTCTAGAGCAAAATTTGATACTCGCCCAAAAATTTAAAATAACTCTTGTTGCGGACTGTCTGATTGATTAGTTTTCTCGGGCTGAGACTGACTTTGTGATACTTTACGGCGATAACGTTGTTTGCATAATTTGATGACATAAAGCTGTTGAGCTGGCGTCATAGTTAACCAATTGAACCGCTCTTCTCGCTTACGCATACAGCCTTGGCAATAGCCTTTATCATCAACGGTACACACGCCGACGCAAGGGCTTGGGACTGTAAAAAATTCTAGCTGTTCCATAATGTTATCTGCTCATAGGTCATCAATTGTTGGCGACTGTCTGGTGAACATCAGCCTTGCGTCATGAAAAGATCAAACCATAACGATACACTGACAAACTATCTGACTAAGTGCATATACTGGTCAACATTGCCTGAATTTGGAGTGAATTACTATGAAGCTTAGTTCAAAATCATTGCTGGCCGCAACGGTCGGTGCGCTTGTTTTGAGTGGTTGTGCCAATCACGGCGATGCCCCTATCACCGCTAAAGACCTCGAAGGTCACCGCTGGCAACTGGTTAAAATCGATGACCAAGCTGTTAAACCTGATCCACGTAATAGCACTCCATTCCTTCAATTTAGTGAGAAGATGATGGCAAGCGGAAACGCTGGCTGTAACGACTTCTTTGGTCAAGGTGAACTGAAGAAAAACAACCAATTCCGTATTGAGAAAATGTCGATGACCATGAAAATGTGCATCGGTGATGTAATGGACAGTGAGTTCTCGGTACAACAAAGCCTAGGCGACTGGAACAAAGTCACGTTGAAAGAAAACGTGTTGACCCTGAAAAACGACGTACACACCCTAGAATTTAAAGAAGTTGCCAAAAAGTAGCCAACTTTCCTATTTTGCTTAGATGTCCCTGTTCACCTAAGCCAGTCAATAAAAAGCAGCCGACGGCTGCTTTTTTTATTCACTTCTCATTTATATGCTCCATATTGCCCAAACTCTACGCTATGGCACATACTAATCACATATGCCCAAAGGGCAAGTATGTTTATCACGTTAGTACTGTTACCCACCACACCAAAAGGAGTTGCCATGTGGGAAAGAATCCGAGCCACCTGTCTATGGCTAGTGCTCCTATTGACGTTTCCCGGGCACGCTGCACCTTGGTCTGACATCGCAGAAAAAGCCAAAGGTCAAACCGTTCACTTCTATCTTTGGTCTGGTAGCCCTGATGCTTTGAACTATTTGCATTGGGCAGCCACCACATTACAAACTCGCTATCAGGTCGAACTGCAAGTTCACCCAGTGAACGACCTAGATCAAGTGATAAAACAGCTAACGCCAAAACCTGGAGAAGCTCCCCACCCCACAGAAATCGACCTTCTCTGGCTGAATGGTCTATCATTTGCCCACTTACGTAATCACGCTTTACTTTATGGCCCGTTAGTAGAGCAGTTACCCAACTGGAGTTACGTCAATCAAACATTACCAGTGGATAAAGATGCCTCCTTTCCAACACTCGGTTTGGAAGCACCGTGGGGAATGGGACAACTGGTGTTTATTCATGATGCCAAGCTACTCTATAACCCACCGCAAAACTTTTCTGAGTTATTAAGCTATGCCCGCGCTTTTCCAGGCAGAATAACCTACCCACGACCACCACAGTTTTTAGGCACGCAATTCTTGCAAGCGCTACTGATTGAACTGACAGGTAACGACCCGGCATTACAGCGCCCCGTCGACAAAGCGAACTTTGCAGACATCACTGCGCCTTTGTGGCGCTATCTTGATGATCTTCATCCATATTTATGGCATCAGGGAATGAGCTTTCCACCCAGTGGTAATGCCATGATTGAGATGTTAGCCAAAAAGGAGATTGACCTGGTACCGACCTTCAATCCCAATATGCTTTACGCTGCTCAGTCGCAAGGTCGTTTGCCATTAAGCACTAAGGTCTATGCCATGGATAGTGGTGCCCTCACCAATATTCACTACTTGGCAATTCCAGCCCAAGCTACGGCAAAGGAAGGGGCATTGATGACGATTAATTTTCTGCTTAGCCCTGAAGCACAAAGTCGTAAAGGAATGATCAATATCTGGGGTGATCTCTCCGTATTACGGAGTGAGTCACTCAGCGGAGCACTAAAACATGTGCCTACCTATCAAGCGATCGAATCCCCCGCGCCTTCTTGGGCCAATGCGCTTAATCAAGCCTGGCTCAAACGCTATGGTAACCGACGCTAACGATTAGATGAAAAAGCGCCGACTCAAGTGATGAGTCGGCGCTTTCTAAAATCGAGCTTTATCAACGGTTCTTGATGAAACAGCCAGTAACGATTAACGGCTAAACAGTAGCACTTTTAATGCGGCTTGCTCATCAATATCGCCAAATTCAATCGGGTTTTCCAAGCGATGACGGAACGTCAGTTCCGGTGCTTGCTCTGCCATGCCATCAATCAGGAAATCTTCACGTACGGCTGGGGAGTTAACACACGCCAGCACTTCGCCCTGTTCACTGAGCAGTTCAGGCAAACGACGTAAAATCTTCTGATAATCTTTGGTTAAGGCGAAACTGCCTTTTTGAAACGATGGTGGGTCAATGATAATCAAATCGTAAGGACCACCTTTCTTAATTTTGCCCCAAGATTTAAAAATATCATGCGCCCAAAACTTCACTTGGTTGAGATTGTGGTCATTGAGGCGATGGTTATCGCGTCCCTTTGATAGTGAAGCTTTGGCCATATCCACGTTAATCACTTGATCAGCACCACCAGCAATGGCAGCCACCGAGAAACCACAAGTGTAAGAAAACAAGTTCAACACATTCTTATGTTGTGCATGTTCCTGAACCCATTGGCGACCTAAACGCATGTCCAGAAATAGGCCCATATTTTGGTTACGTCCCAAATCAAGCTGGTATTTCAAGCCATTTTCAATAACCACTGGACGCGATTCTAGTTCACCGACCACCACTTGTGCTGGTGCTCCATCCGCATAGCGATGTTGCACAGTGATTGACGTTCCTTGCTTCTCTTGCCATAGAGCACTGGTACTTAACTCGACTAAGCCATCAACCAATGCCTGCATAAACTCAGCATCAACTGGCTTAAACAAATTCACCACCAATTGACCACCCAGCCAGTCACAAGTGAGCTGTTCTAAACCTGGCCATTGACGGCCACGGCCGTGAAATAGACGTCTCACTTCATGAGTCATCTGTGAAAGTTGTTGTGTCACATGGCTAAAGAACTCAGGTAAAGCCGCTACCTGCATGCCTGCATCGCTAGTGGAAAGATCCTGCATAAAGGGTCCCTATTTTGAAGATACTTTTAACGTCGGCCAATTGAGTTGCCATGGCGATAACCATTCATCAACCCCTTGACTAACGGTTGATTCATGCCATTTACTGCCACAGGCGACAAAAGTTCTAGGGTCGCATACCCAAGAAAAAGTCTCGCCTTGGTAATCAAAACGGATGGCGAAAGCATGTAAATAACCGCGGTCCGCTTGGCTTGTAGGATTGTAAATTGGGTCGCCAACAATCGCAGAGCCGATTGATTTGAGCGCAACACGAATCTGATGTGTTTTGCCAGTATATGGCTTACAGAGGAAAAGTCGCTCGCCCGGTTCAGCAGCAGCCGAAAGAAACTGGGTGATCGCAGGATTGTTTTGCGTTGCCACAAGCTTCCACGCAGATCGGCGCGTACGCTCCATATCACCGCTGATTAACCCCTGTTTTTTCTTCGGCTTTTTACTGCCAATCGCGAGGTAAAATTTCTGCACGTTACGTTGAGCAAATAACCCAGAAAGTTCACTAGCCGCTTGGGCATGACGAGCAAGAAGCAATAAGCCAGAGGTCATTTTATCGAGACGATGTACCAAATAGAGATGTTCATCTCCGGTCACGGCTGCCACTTCTTGTAGCAACATAACATCGCCATCGTCTTTATGAACTGAGACGTTAGGATGCTTATTGATCAGCACAAAATCCGCATGGGTGTAGACGATATCAAACATAAGACCTCTCTGTAACAGGCTGCCAATTATACCTATGTCGCCCAAAAGGTCAGTACGCGAGTCATAAAAAAAGCTGCCAAATCGGCAGCTTTTTCCTCTATTGCACAGTTCTTAGGCAAAGAACACCAAGAGCATCAAGATTGGGCAAACTACACGTACGTAGATTGGCCAAATTTTCCAGAACCAGCCTTTTTCGATCTCTGGACAGCCCTGTTTTAGCTCGTTGAGAATTTGGTTACGATTCCAAATCCAACCCACAATCAATGTAATCATCAAAGCGATAATAGGTTGTGAGTAAACGGTGGTAAATGTCACCACAAGACCAAACAGGCTTGAAAAATTGAGCACGACCACAGCAGAAACCAAGGTAATCAGTCCACCAATGATCAATACCGCTTTATTACGGCTCAGTTTCAACTCTTCAGTCGCACAAGATACAGGCACTTCTAACATCGAGATTGATGAAGTCAACGCAGCAATAATCATCAATAAGAAGAAAATCGCACCAACCAATGCACCAATCAAGCCCATGGTGTTAAACATGGCAGGAAGAACGTCAAATACCAAAGTATCCGAATTTAATAACGCGCCAGTATCAGAGAAGATCTGTACACCGTTATGTTTGGCCACAAACATCGCTGGCAGAACCATCAATCCAGCGATAAACGCAACACCGGTATCAATCAAGGCAACTTGCGCCGCGGTTTTCGGAATATTGGCATCTTTCTTCAGGTAAGAACCGTACGTGGTCATCACGCACACCCCTAAAGAGAGGGAGAAGAAGGCTTGACCCATAGCGCTAACGCACAATTCTGCAGTCAGGTGAGAAAGATCTGGGATCAGATACATCTTCAAACCTTCCATCGCGCCATCTTGGGTAAAGATATAAGCGGTCAGTACGATGAACAATACAAACAGCAGTGGCATCAAACGGGTCGACCATTTTTCGATACCATCCGCCACACCATTACGCACGACGTACATGGTCAGCAGCATAAATGCCACCATCAAAATCAGGTTACGCTCAGTGCCAAAGGTGGTTAACCAGTGGCTGTGATCGTGTAACCCCAAGAGGCTCATACCGCTGTCCGCAAAAGAGCCCATCAGCCATCCAGCCACAATGGCGTAGAAACTTAAAATGAGAGACACCACGACTAGGCCAACGATGCCAAGTAAAATGGCGCCCGCCTTGCCTTTTGGCCATGCTGCACGGAATGAGCGAATCGCGTTAGATTGACCATAACGACCAATGGTCATCTCGGCTACCAACATGGGATACGCGAGCAAAAATACCATGCACAGGTAAACAATCAAAAAGACTGCACCACCGTTACTGGCCGCTTGCGTTGGAAATCCCCATACGTTACCTAATCCGACCGCAGAGCCTGCCGCGGCCATGATAAATCCAAATCTCGAACTAAATTGGCTTCTTGAACTACTCGCCATACATGTTTACCAAATATGTTGTGTTAAATGGTGTGCCAAAATTTATTGTGTATATATTTTTTTACACTCTAACAAAAAGTGAAGTGGCACCGTTGATATGGCAAGTAGACCAGTTAGCCGCTAAAATTGGAAGCCCGAACAGTGTAATTTTCTGCATTTGACGCACTTTTATTGTTTAAGCGCTGCTTTTTTGCTCATATGATGCATTACCTACTACTCCTTCCTCTATTTCGACCATAATCAGCTGTAACAATTTCATATCATTTACACGCACAATAACCACGCCATCAATTAGCTTGCAGAGACGTCTGGTATTCATTTTTCGCTCGAATCCCTGCGCCGATAGGCGCCAACTTTGTATAAGAATAGTAAGAAAACATGGCTGTGCTCTTCCTATGCTTACGCATTCGCTTTACTATCACAGAGTTGAACACTTTCAGAACAGTGACGCATGGAAAAGATTTATCACATACTTACTTTAGTTGGCATCGGGATCTACTGGCTGTTAGTCGCTGGGGTCACCTTGCGAGTAGTGTTAAAACGTAAGGCAGTCAGTGTTTCCCTCTCTTGGCTAATGATCATTTACATCATTCCGATTGTCGGGGTGATCTGTTACTTCTTATTTGGTGAACTTAATTTAGGTCGAAAACGTGCCGAGCGCGCTAAAGAGATGTTTGCTCCTTTTGAGCAATGGTTTCGTTCGCTGATGGATTGCCAAGCTCATAACCCTCAAGGTATGGGTGCGCATATCACCAAAATCGACGAGCTGTGTAATCACCGTATGGGCATACCTGCGCTTAGCGGCAATACATTGACTCTACAAAATTCCCCTAACGACATACTTTATTCAGTCATCAAAGACATCGAATCGGCGCAAAGCAGCATTTATATGGTGTTTTATATCTGGCACCCAGGGGGCTTAACGGATGCCGTTGCTTCTGCATTAATTCGTGCCGCACGTCGAGGTGTTGAGGTCAAACTGCTACTTGATTCAGCAGGAAGTGCGCGATTTTTCCGCAGTCATTGGGTCAACATGATGCGTGATGCTGGGATTCGCCTTGTCGAGGTGATGCACGTTAATCCATGGCGGATTTTCTTAAACCGTTTGGATCTACGTCAGCACAGAAAAATCATTGTGATTGATGAAAAAATTGCGTATACAGGGTCAATGAACATGGTCGACCCCGCCTACTTCAAGCAAGATTCCGGCGTAGGACAATGGATTGATGTGTTTGTTAGAGTCACCGGCCCAACAGTCAATGTTCTTTCCGCTATCCACGCTTGGGATTGGGAATTTGAAACTGGTGAACGCCGATTACCTGATATTCCTGAATGCCAATTGGATCCACTGACACATCACCATCCAATTCAAGTGGTGCCTTCGGGTCCGGGTATGCCGGAAAATTTGATATCGCAAGTACTGACACTGGCGATGCATCAAGCCAAAAAATCGGTGTGCATCACCACACCTTATTTTGTGCCAAGTGCGGATCTTCTTGCCACCATCAAGATGACCTCACAACGTGGTGTTTCAGTTGATATCATTTTGCCGAAAAAGAATGACTCATACATGGTGCAATGGGCATCGCGGGCATTTTATGAAGAGTTGATGCTTGCTGGTGTACGTATCCATGAGTTTCATGGTGGCTTATTGCACACTAAATCGGTAGTGATCGACCAGAAATTCTGCTTAATCGGTACGGTTAACATCGACATGCGCAGCCTGTGGCTCAACTTTGAGTTAACCCTAGCGGTTGATGATGAAGAGTTCACCAAAGAGCTCTACTGGCAACAGTGCGATTATATGCGTCAATCCAGCACGATCGATGCTCAGCAGTGGAAGCAGCGCTCCCTAGGACACCGTTTTAAAGAGCGTTTGTTCTATCTCTTTAGCCCACTGCTGTAACCCTTTTCAGATGGGCGAGCCACTTGGCCGCCCATGTTTTATATAATTAGTTAGACAAGGACAGCCAATGTCAGAAGGTAAGAAGACACAGTTTGTCACCGCAGGCCGTAATAAGAAATGGACCCAAGGAGTGGTAAACCCACCCGTACAACGCGCCTCGACTATCGTTTTTAATTCTGTTGCAGAAAAACACCATGCAACGGCCAATCGTGCCAATAAAACACTTTTCTATGGACGTCGTGGCACCACAACGCATTTCGCGCTGCAAGATGCCATGGTAGAACTCGAAGGGGGTGCAGGATGTGCACTTTACCCTTGTGGCGCAGCAGCAATCACAAATGCCATTTTGTCATTTGTAAGCACAGGCGATCATATTTTGATGGTCGACACCTGTTACGAACCAACCCGCGATTTTTGTAACATCATGCTGAAAAAGCTAGGTGTTGAAACCACCTATTACGATCCGATGATCGGTGCAGGTATTCGTGACTTGATTCAGCCCAACACCAAAGTCCTGTTTACCGAATCTCCTGGTTCTATCACCATGGAAGTCCAAGATATTCCTACTTTGTCTAGTATTGCTCACGAGCACGGCATCATCGTCATGCTCGACAACACTTGGGCGGCGGGTGTGAATTTCGACCCATTTAAACACGGCGTTGATATTTCTATTCAAGCAGCAACAAAATATATCGTTGGTCACTCCGATGTGATGTTAGGTACCGCGGTCGCTTCTGCTCCTTATTGGGATCAACTGCGCGAACAGAGCTATTTGATGGGTCAGTGCGTTTCACCTGATGATGCTTACCTCGCCATGCGCGGTATTCGCACTCTGGGCGTACGCTTACAGCAACATCAAGCAAGCAGCCTAAAAGTGGCACAGTGGCTAGCCAACCACCCAATGGTAGAAGAAGTTCGTCACCCAGGCTTACCAAGCTGCCCTGGTCATGAGTTTTTTAATCGCGACTTTACCGGCGGTAATGGCCTATTTTCATTCGTCTTAAAACAGAGTGCACCTAAAGCGACCACAGCCTTACTCGATGGCATGTCGCATTTTAGTATGGGTTACTCTTGGGGCGGTTTTGAAAGCCTTATTTTGGCGAACGAGCCAAGTAGTTTTGATGCGCTGCGCACCGTAGCACACCCTCACTTCTCTGGTACGCTAATTCGTTTGCATATTGGTTTGGAAGATACCGACGACCTTATTGCCGATTTAGCAGAAGGCCTAGATCGTTATCAAGCGGCACTAGAACAAAACGCTTAAATAACTGTTGTGTCAGTTCATCGATTAAAAGAGCGCATTTGCGCTCTTTTTTACTTTCGCTCCACTCACCAATAAGCGCTATCTTGTGCTATCAATCATATGTCTATCATAAGATGAGATGAATTCGGCGATTGACCGCAATAATAAAATAGGCTGCGATTGTCGATAATAGAATGCATAGCATAGTTAACTTGGTCGAACCCACTACAGTGTACTTCTTTAAGGCATACAATATAGCCGCATGGATGAAATAGATTGCCGATGAGTATAGTGCGACTTTTTTACTGTGACCGATAACATTCAACTTGATAATCGCTATAAATAAAAACGGCACGATTAGGATAAGTGAGAGATAATTATCAAAATCACTATTTACTCCCAAGAATGCATAATTTAGATACGACTCAATGAAGAGCAGCATTACTCCGAGTACAGTGATCATCCAAACTAAATTAACACTTACCTTATTATGAAGATCATATTTTCTAATCAGATACCCCATACAAAAAAAGGGAAAAGAAAAGAGTAATGCATTACGGTGTAGGAAATGTCTATTAATAGCAGAATCTATAATAAGACTATCTAATTGGTGATACTCGAAGAGATACTGTAAAGCAACGCCAATAAGAAATAGCGTGAGCGAGCACATGATAAGGATGAACGCCGAATACTTTCTAAGCCAAAAAAGTAGCACTCCAGCAATAATCATTCCTGATAGATACCAGAGATGAAAATAGCCTAATACCATATTGACAACCACTGTCTTGATGATACCCACTTGATAAAGATCTGGGACAAACAACCAAAAGTAGGCGTAAAAAACCATCCAAAACAGGTATAAGATAAGAACTCGTTTTAACCAACCACAGAATCGATTGCGTTTAATTACTGAGAAAAAATAGAATCCATTAATAATAAGAAAGGATGGAACAGCAACTCTAAAAATGCCATTCACCGTAAGATAATAACCAATTAATGAGTAATCACTTAAGAAATGGCCATGAAGTCCGACAATCATAAAAGATAAAAACAATTTTAGATAATCTAGTGCAACATTTCTTTCCATTGATTTTATCTCTAATATCGTTAAAACTTAAAGAATAAATCGCCTTTCAATCAAAAATAATAGTAAGCTCAATTTGTTATTTACTTTTGATGTATAATTGATGACAGCACCTTATGACCTAGGCGTCAATCATAAATAGTCTTTATGAAAATAAAATAGGCCATTATCTCATCGGTATTACAGCTTACCTTAACGACCCATATTTTTATGCTCAAAATCGCTAAATATTTCTATTATTACTAGCTTAAATCATTCATATTACGAATGATTTAATCTAGACTTTCCAAAAACGCTTTTGCTTGGGTTGGACTTTTCAATCTCACAAAATGGATATGGCTATAGTTGGGATCATTTAGTAAAGCTTGATACCGAACTCGATTATTTTTGAAGGTTTTTAATGTCCAGAGAATGATCGAGTCTTTGCTGAAAAACGTCTTGCGAAAGCTCTCTTTATTGCCCGTATTAGCCCAAATCTCCTGTTGGCTGATAGAACGCACAATGGCCCGTTTCACTGCCTGATAAAGCGTACGAACAAAAGAATAATCAATCCAAATCACGCTTTGTACGTAGGCGAATTTAATCGGTGCCGTCCGATTATAGTTTCCGTCTAGAATCCATGAATCTTGCTGCAATGCCTTTTCTAAATTGGCAAAAAACTCTTCGTCGGAAGGCTCCTGCCAATTGGGTTTCCAATAAAGTGCATCCATCTCCACGTATGGGATATCCAGTTTTGCAGCAAGCTGGCGTCCAAATGTCGATTTGCCACTGCCACTAGTGCCGATAATATTGATTTTTCTTATGTTTTTATTCATCGTTAACTGACATATATTTTGTAATAGAACAAGCTAGCCAAGGATTGGCTAGCCACTAAAAACGAGGCAGGTGCTTCTACACTTCTTGATTGGCTCGGTATAGGAAATTCCTATTCCCTATCGGCAAGGACAGCCGACCAAATGGTCATTAACCATACCGGTTGCTTGCATAAACGCATAACAAATGGTTTCACCAACAAATTTGAAGCCGCGTTTTTTGAGAAAACGGCTCATCGCTTTAGATTGGTCGGTCGATGCAGGAACCTGAGACTGCTCAGTCCACTGATTGATTACCGTTTTGCCATCAACAAACTGCCATAACGCTTTATCAAGTGAGCCAAACTCTTGTTGCAGCGCCAACGCCGCACGTGCATTGGAAAAAACCGACGCGATTTTGCCACGATGTTTCACTACATCAAATTGGGCAATGATACTTTCTACCGCAGAATCATCAAGTTGAGCGAGCGCTTGGAGGTCATAAGATAAAAATGCAGCACGATAGCCAGCGCGCTTTTTCAGCACGGTAAGCCAACTTAGCCCGGCCTGAGCACCCTCTAGGGTTAGAAATTCGAACAGGACGGTATCATTGTGGACCGGCTTACCCCATTCGCTATCGTGATATTCTCGCTCCAGGGGATGGTTCATCGCCCAAGCACATACTGGTGGTTGAGGCGTGTCTTGAGGGGCCACAACTGAAACAACACGATTAGAACTCGGTTTACTCGACATGCTGGCTCCAGTTAGAGTTTATTGAATTCTCGGTTTACATCAAACGCTTCAGAAGTGACATAGGCTTCTATCTTCTGAACGCGGCGTTCCACTTGCTTTAAATCACTTTCCAGTGTTTCAAGTAATTGCTTCGCCGTTTTCCCCTGCTCCCAAGGTTTACTCTTGATGGTGTGCGCAGAGTACTCTTCTTTCACATAAGGTTGCTTTTCTAACATCAAAGAGAGGGCGATGTAGAGCAAGATAACCAAAAAACCGCCACCCAGTAGCGTCGCAGAGACCACCAAGATACGAACCAGCCAACGTTCTAAACCAAAGAAATTGGCGACACCAGCACAAACCCCAGTTAGTTTGCCGTGTTGGGGATCGCGATAGAGAGAAACTCTATTCATAATGGCTTCTCCAACTAGGTGATTCGACATCTAAGATCTTTTCTAACGTCTGTACCCTTTGCTGTAATTGACGTGATGTCTCACTGAGCTGATGTAATTGCTCATAATCATCGTGACTTAGCGAATCACTAAAATTACGTTTACTGCGGTAATGTAGAATCAACCATAATGGCGCGACAATTAAGATAAACACCATTAAGGGGCCAACCATCAAGAATGACATCATGTTTCTTCCCGCCTCTGTATCTCTTTGTTGTAATTGTAAAATTATCTATTTTGCAATGCTTGTTTCAATTTAGCCAGCTCATTATCAATTTCTTCTTGTGCTTGCAGCTCGGCAAATTCCTGTTCCAAATTTTTTGCGTTCGATTGAGTATAGATATCAGCTTCCGCTTCCAATTCATCAACACGTCTTGCGTAATGATCAAACTTCGCCATCGCTTCATCTGTTTTGTGCGTATGGAGATGACGTTGAATATCGCGGCGACTTTGAGCGGTTTGGTTACGAATGATCAGTGCTTGCTGTTTCGCGCGGGTTTCACTGATTTTGGTTTCAAGTTTGGCAATTTCACTGGTGAGTTTTTCAATCGTCTCTTCCACCAGCGTGTATTCACTGCGCAATCCGACTAATACTTGCGCCACTTTTTGCTTTTCAAGAAGCGCGCTGCGTGCCAAATCTTCACGCTCTTTAGCCAATGCCAGTTGCGCCTTGTTTTGCCAATCGGCAAGTTGCTGTTCAATGGCCGCTATCTTACGCACTAACTCCTTTTTATCCGCGAGAGAACGCGCAGAATGGGTTCTCACTTCGACCAAGGTATCTTCCATTTCCTGAATGATCAGGCGAATCATCTTCTCTGGGTCTTCCGCTTTGTCTAGCAAAGCGCTGATATTGGAGTTCACTATGTCTGCAAAACGAGAAAAAATACCCATGCTTTACCCCTTTAATTGAATCCGAACCTCATCAATAACGCCGATGATGCAGTGTGCACCGCTATGCAGCACATTCGCGAACAGCTAATGTCACTGTTCGCGGCCACGATTAGCTTATTACAAGCAGAGTCTATACAAATAGAGTGCCAAAAAATATAACCTCTATTTTTCAATACCTTAATAAATTTCGCTTGCAAGAGTCACCTATAACGTGGATAAATTAACCAATTAGTGGCGAATTTAACCAACACATTTTCGATCGGTCTAATTCATCTGGTAACACAAGTACAACCCTCGTTTACGAGTTAGGAGTCTTTATGCCTATGACGCCCATCGGTGAATCACCGCTCTTTCACGCCGTGTTAGACAAGGTTTCCCGTTTAGCCAAAATCAACCGTCCCGTGCTGATCATGGGTGAGCGTGGTACCGGGAAGGAATTGATCGCTGAACGTCTGCATTATTTATCTCCCCGTTGGCAGCAACCCTTAGTCACTCTCAATTGCTCGACGCTAAGTGAAGGATTAATTGATTCAGAGCTGTTTGGTCACGAGCACGGGGCATTTACCGGCTCCAAACAGCGTCATCAGGGACGGTTTGAACGTGCCGAAGGTGGCACACTCTTTTTGGACGAACTGGCAACAGCGCCCTTGATGGTACAAGAAAAACTGCTGCGAGTTATCGAATATGGTCAATATGAACGTGTCGGCGGATCCCAAGCCTTAACCAGCGATGTGCGTTTAGTTTGTGCCACCAACGCTGACCTACCCAAGCTCGCCACACAAGGCCAATTTCGCGCCGATTTATTGGATCGCTTAGCCTTTGATGTGGTTTATCTGCCGCCACTGCGCGAGCGCCCAGATGATATTCTGCTGCTTGCCGAACACTTTGCGATGCGCATGTGCCGAGAACTCTCTCTTTCGTTTTTCGTTGGCTTTAGTCAAATGGCGCAGCAGGCATTACTCAACTACTCTTGGCCGGGCAATGTTCGTGAACTCAAAAATGTGGTGGAAAGAGCCATTTATCAACATGGCGAAATTGACCAACCTATCGAACAATTGGTCTTTGACCCTTTTGTGACGCCTTGGTCATTAACGCAGGAGAATCACGTTGAACCTCCCCCGTTGAACACCGAAGATTTGGTCACTCCACCACTTTTTTCATTACCTATGGATTATCGACTTTGGCAAGAGCAAAACGAACAGGTGATTGTTAACCAAGCTCTCAAATCAGCCAAGTTTAATCAAAGACATGCCGCTGATTTACTAGGCTTGAGCTATCATCAATTGCGAGGCATTTTGCGTAAACACTCACTCAAAGCGAACTGACTTGAGCCTGTTTCGCCCCAATCTAACTCTGGATGTGGCAAAGTGAGGAATGTCGGTCTATTGCTAATAAGAGCAGATCTTCTGCTGATAATGTAACCACATTCATTTGGTTTTGTTGCATAAAAACTGGTAAATTGATGAGACTTTGAGGCACAGTTTAGGCTATGACCTTATCTCTCTAACGCATTGGCGATATGAAATCATTAATCAAAATCACGTTAGGAATTTGTGTTCTAGGTCTGCTTGCAGGCTGCGGCGAAAAAACAAAAGACCATAGTGAAATTCGTCAAACTGGCTTCATCTATTGCGGTCAGGGCAATTTGTCGACTTTCAATCCACAGTTGGTCGACAACGGATTAACCGCTAACGCGCTTAGTCCACAAATCTACAATACCTTACTCACGCTTGACCCTGACACCCTAATGCTCAAAGCGAGTTTAGCCAAAGAGTGGAGTGTGAATCGTGAAGGCACCGAATACATTTTCACTTTACGTGATGACGTCTCTTTCCAAACGACGCGTTGGTTTACCCCTACTCGAAAAATGAATGCAGAAGATGTCGTGTTCAGTTTTCGCCGTATTATTGATGCGACTAACCCATATCATTATGTCAATGATGGGATATACCCTTGGTTTACCAGCCTTGATTTTCAAAACCTCTTAGTCGATGTGCAAGAGCTTGATGATCATCAAGTCAAATTCACCCTAAGCCGTCCAGATAACAGCTTTTTGGCCAATATCGCCACACCACATGCGGTGATTCTCTCTGCCGAATACGCACGCAAACTCCAACAGTTAGATGAGAAGCCACAAATCGACT
This sequence comes from Vibrio porteresiae DSM 19223, assembly GCF_024347055.1. NCBI lineage: Bacteria > Pseudomonadati > Pseudomonadota > Gammaproteobacteria > Vibrionales > Vibrionaceae > Vibrio > Vibrio porteresiae. The sequence continues at coordinate 1,438,526 of NZ_AP024895.1, read as the reverse complement.
CACTCCCTGTCGGGACTGGGCCATTTTATCTCGACGATTACCAAATTCACGACTATGTGCGCCTCAAACGTCATCCACACTACTGGGGTGGTGTTGCGAAGATGGAACAGGTGGTATTTGATATTTCGCAGCGCGGTACAGGGACACTCGCAAAGTTACTCCGCTCAGAGTGCGATGTGCTCAACTCGCCCATTGCTAGCCAAATTCCCACGATTAAAAAGCAGAGTAATATCACCCTTGCTTCTACCCCCGCGATGAACGTTGCCTTTATCGCGGTCAACACCACACATGCCGCGCTTAATGATGTGCGAGTTCGCGAAGCCATCAGCTTTGCTCTGAACCGCCAAAATATTCTTGATTCGGTCTTTTACGGCTCCGGCAGTATTGCTTATAACATGTTGCCGCCTAACTCATGGGCTTATGAAAAAGATCAGTCGCAAATACGCTATGACCGTAACTATGCTCTGGGATTATTGCGCGCAGCGGGTTTTGAAAAAGGGCTTGAATTAACAATGACTGTACCTTTAGAACCACGTAGGTATAATCCAAGCCCACGTAAAACTGCTGAACTTATCCAGTCTAATCTGGCTGAGGTCGGTATAAAGTTAACGCTGATACCAGAAGACCGCTTAGAACGTACTGAGTTGGCTGATAGGGATCACGTGGATTTAATTCTCACAGGTTGGGAAGGTACCACGAGCGACCCTGATAGCTTCTTACGTCCGATGCTTTCTTGTGATGCAAATCGCGCAGGATTGAACTACTCCATGTGGTGTAATAGTGATTTTGATTTTCTACTCGATTTGGCACTAGAAGTGAATCGACCTCGTTATCGGCTTAACCTATACAGACAAGCACAAAACATTTTAAATCAAGAGTTTCCGGTGATTCCTTTGGCACATGGCATGCAATTTATCGCCTATAACAAATCGTTGACTGGCCTACACATGACCCCCTTTAGTCTCGAACCCTTCAATACCGTAGAGAGGGTTCAACCGTAATGTTTATTTATACCGTGCGACGTTTTAATCTCTTTTTGATTACGTTGCTGATATTGACCTTAGTTGGCTACAGCCTGCTACGCCTTGACCCTATTTCTCCTTGGTCACAACAGAGCTATTGGTCTGGTTGGACTGTTTATCTTGGCGAACTCACTCACCTTAATTTCGGCACGAATAAAAATGGCGTTCCTATTGCCAAAGAGTTGGCGATGGTATTTCCCGCCACGCTAGAGTTGTGCGTGATTGCGTTTATTTTCTCTTTGCTGGTCGGCATTCCCCTTGGCACAATTGCAGGAATGAAACAGGGTAAATGGGTGGATACTGTCATCAAATTCGTTTCGATGTCGGGATATTCTGCGCCAATTTTCTGGGTCGCACTGATGATGATTATGGTGCTGTCACTGCACTATCAATTCTTCCCAGTCTCTGGACGTTATGATCTGCTTTACGATGTTAAACGGGTGACGGGTTTCTCCTTGATTGATGCGTTCCTTGCCCAAGGTCCATTTCGCAGTTATGCACTGCAAAGTGTTATTGAACACATGATTTTGCCCTGCTTAGTTTTAGCGATTTCCCCAACGACTCAAGTCATTACCTTGATGCGTACTTCGGTGTCACATGTAATGTCGCAAAACTACATTCGCGCGGCGCGAATTAAAGGTTTGTCTAATTTTGAAATCGTCACTCAACACGTATTGCGTAACGCCATTCCACCCATCGTGCCGAAATTCGGTGTACAGCTGTCGAGTATGTTGACCCTAGCCATTGTCACAGAGTCTATTTTTGATTGGCCGGGAATTGGCCGTTGGTTGCTTGATGCCCTATCGAGTCAAGATTATGTCGCGATTCAAGCGGGCGTGATTGTGGTCGGAGCCTTGGTGCTTACTGCGATCATCCTCTCTGATTTGATCGGCGCTATCGTCAATCCTCTGGTAAGGAAAGAGTGGTATGCTAACAAATAATATCTACCAAGAAGAGCATATCCCAACTCAATTCCAACGGTTTTGGCGCAGCTACCGCTCCGATAAATTGAGCATGTTTGGTTTATGGTGTTTGGGGTTATTAGTCTTAATTACCCTACTTTCACTTTGGGTCACGCCTCATGACCCACACGCCCAAAGCAGCAATTTACTATTGCCACCGTCGTGGGAGCCGATGGGTACGGTCGACTACTTCTTTGGTACCGATGATTTGGGACGTGACATACTTTCGCGCCTCATCGATGGTACTCGCCTCACCTTTGGTGCGTCAGTACTGATGACCCTTCTTTCTGCCTTGGTCGGCTGCTCGATAGGCTTCTTAGCGGGTATGACTCGTGGTTTACTCTCCAGTACGCTAAATCACCTGTTTGATACCGTTATGTCGATCCCTTCGCTTTTGTTAGCCATCATTTTTGTCGCCTTCTTAGGTTTTGGCGAAATGAACGTATTGTTAGCCATCGGATTAGCATTGATTCCGCGCTTTGTGCGTTCAGTCTATATCGCGGTACACAACGAAGTGGAAAAAGATTACATCATGGCGGCTCGCCTTGATGGTGCCACCGATTTTTATCTGTTTTGGCACTCCATCTTACCCAATATTTTGCCTATGATTGTGGCAGAGCTGACCATGGCGATCACCATTGCCATTTTGGACATCACCGCGCTGGGTTTTCTTGGTTTGGGGGCTCAAGCGCCAAGTACGGAATGGGGTGCCATTTTGGGCGATTCCGTAGAGCTCATTTATCTTGCGCCTTGGACGGTAACGCTGCCCGGTATCGCTATCATGGTAACGGTGATTATCATCAACTTAGTGGGCGATGGCGTACGCCAAGCGCTTAACGCAGGAGTCGAATAATGCCTATTCTCGATATTCGTCACCTCACTATCGAAATTGACACGCCACAAGGGATTGTCAAAGCAGTCGATCGCATGAGTTTAACCATGACCGAGGGAGAGATCCGCGGTTTAGTGGGTGAATCAGGTTCAGGTAAGAGCTTAGTGGCTAAAGCCATCGTTGGCGTGACCAAAGAAAACTGGCGCATAACTGCAGACCGGATGCGCTTAGGCAACATTGATTTGCTCCAACTGACGCCACGCGAGCGACGCCGTGTGATTGCACGCGACATTGCCATGATCTTTCAAGAGCCCTCCACCTGTTTAGACCCTTCAGATGAAGTGGGACAACAGCTGATTGAATCGATTCCATATCGCACCTTTGAAGGTCGTTGGTGGCAACGCTTCGGTTGGCGTAAAAAGCAAGCCATTGCTCTGCTGCATAAAGTAGGCATCAAAGAGCATAAACGCATCATGGAAAGCTATCCGTATGAGCTAACTGATGGTGAGTGTCAAAAAGTGATGATCGCTATGGCGATTGCTGCCAAGCCAAAGCTCTTGATTGCAGATGAGCCCACCAATGACTTAGACCCCATCACTCAGTCTCAAATTTTGCGTTTGTTGAGCCGAATGAATCAGGTCAATAACACCTCGATCATGTTGATCGGGCACGATCTCAACACCATTACGCAATGGGCTGACCGCATTACCGTAATGTATTGTGGTCAATCGGTAGAATCTGCTGAAACCGAACAGCTGCTCGAATATCCAAAACACCCTTATACTGTGGCACTGCTAAAAGCGATGCCAGATTTCAGTGACTGGATTCCACCAAAACAGAAATTGCAATCGTTGCCGGGTTCCATCCCCCCACTCCAGCACTTGCCAATTGGTTGTCGTCTTGGTCCTCGTTGCCCTTATGCACAACGTCAATGTGTTGAAGTGCCGCAGACTCAATGGGTGAAAAACCATAAGTTCTCTTGCCACTTCCCGCTCAATATGGAGTAAGTCACTGTGAGTATTTCTCTTTTAGAAGTCGACAATTTGTCGAAAGAGTTCGTGACCCGCTCTGGTCTATTTCGTAAGCGTATTCATCATGCCGTCAAACCGGTCAGTTTTCGCCTTGAAGCAGGACAAACCGTCGGTTTTATTGGTAAGAACGGTTCAGGCAAATCAACCCTTGCACGTATGCTAGCAGGAATGGTTGAACCAACCAGTGGTGAGATTCGTGTGAACGGTGAGTTGCTAGAACATAAAGACTATGCAACGCGCTGTAAGCTGATTCGTATGATTTTTCAAGATCCCAATACCTCGCTTAATCCACGCTTGCAAATTGGTAATATTTTGGAAGGTCCGCTGAAGCGAAATACCAATATGTCGCTAGAAGACCGTCAACGTCGTGTCAAAGACACTTTGCTTCGTGTAGGGCTTTTACCTGAGCATGCCTATTTCTATCCTCAGATGCTTGCGACAGGGCAAAAACAGCGTGTTTGTTTAGCACGTGCGTTGGTACTGCAACCATCCATCATTATTGCCGACGAGGCACTTAATGGTTTGGACATGGCAATGCGTTCGCAAATTATTAACCTATTCTTAGAGTTACAAGAAGAGATGGGCGTCTCTTTCGTCTACGTATCGCAACATATCGGGGTAGTAAAACACATTACCGATAAGGTAATGGTGATGCATGAAGGTGAAGTCGTGGAGTTTGGTGATACCCAAGAGGTGCTCTCTAATCCACAGCACCCAATCACCGAACGTATGATTGAAAGTCACTTCTACAAAGCGCCAAGTTTTAAGTAGACAACGCTGTATTTACCCTTAATAAACCCACTGACTCCAGTGGGTTTGCTTTTTTCATCCAGTGCTTTCTTTCGTCCAACTACAACAACGAACCAGCGCGTGGTAATGAATTCTGTAATGAAAGAGTCACTTTGTTTCCCAAGCAAGATTTCACTCACCTCACACTCTGAACACGTAAGCGAGAATTCCTAATAATTACAGAGCAATCTCTTGAATTAGAGCCTAAACTTTCCGTGTAACTACACGTAAGGGTTAGACTGTGCTGAATTTGCTTTATACCGTTCTAGGACTTTTTTTGCTGACTTTCAGCCCGCTTTCTGCTGCACAAAATAAACTGATCATTGGACTGCAAAATGAGTGGCCACCCTATATTATTGATGGCACGCCACCCAGAGGGCTTTCGGTGGATATTGTCACCGCGGCTTATGCGACTCAAGGATACGACATCGAGATTCAAGTAAAACCATGGTCTCGAGCATTAAAAGAAGCGGAATATGGACGCGATGTAGTGGTTATCGCCGCTTGGTATTCAGAAGAACGTAAGCACACTCTCCTATTTTCTGAACCCTACCTATACAATGAAATTAGCCTTATCACATTAAAAGGTAAGCAATTTGAATGGGGTACCTATAAGGATCTCGCAGGCAAAACGGTGGGGGTAATCAAAAGCTATGCCTACGATGATGATTTTCTCCAGTCACCATGGTTTAAACGGGTAGAGTCCACCGACCTACTGAGCAATATACATCTAGTGATGAATGGACGTATCGACATGCTTATCGAAGAGTATCGCGTCGCTTTATGGACCATGCGCCAAAACAAAATTGCTCCCAATCTCTTCACCAAGATTTATCCCAACGTTGCCTATAGCGGCTTGTATGTTGCCTCTGGTCAGAGCAATCCGAATGCGCAAGAGTACATCGATGCATTTAACCGAGGACTTCATCTCATCCGCAGTAACGGCGAGCTAGATAGAATCGTAAAAAAATATGATAATGAATGAGTTAACTCACTCTTATACGCCCATACACCGTTTTTGAGAGCTCAGTTGTAGGATTATCCTTCTTAATATCGATGTAGATAGGCGTTAGCTTCTATTTAGGATACGTATGAACGAAGCACTGGATATTTCCTGGCTGCAGCTGTTGGCTTTTAGCTTGATTTTGCTGGTTCCTCTTGCCATTAACCACTATCACCGCCTTGATCAAGGTAAAGACATTCTCATCTCAGTCGGCCGTATGGCATTGCAGCTGTTATTGGTGGGGAGTTATCTCCAATACCTTTTTAATCTTAATAGCTTACTAGTCAATATCATCTGGCTATTGCTGATGCTAGTGATTGGCGCAAGTTCAGTACTATCGAAAACCCACTTACCGAAAAAAGTTCTGTTGCTACCGATCGCCTTGGGAATCGGTATTGGTCTTTTCCCGGTACTGCTCATTCTCTGCCTAGCCGTGGTGCGCCCTACCCCTTTGTATAACGCACAATATATGATTCCTCTAGCAGGGATGTTACTGGGTAACACCCTGAGCAGTAATATCATCGCGCTGCAGAACTTGTTTACCTGTTATCGAGAGCGTAAAGATCAATACGAAGCGGCGATTGCACTTGGTGCTTCCCCACGTTACGCCTCCCGTCAATTTGTACAAGAAGCCTTGCGTAAAGCTTCCGCGCCGCTGCTGGCATCCATGGCAACGATAGGCTTAGTGACGTTACCCGGAATGATGACAGGTCAAATTCTCGGAGGCTCAAGTCCCATGATCGCAATTAAGTATCAGTTGATGATCATGATGGCGATATTTGTCACGATGAACATTTCCCTCGTTTGTTCGATTCACTTTACGTTAGGTAAGGTTTTAAGCAGAGAAGGTCGTGTACTTGTTCAATTTATCGACAAAGATAAGTTGTGATCTTTTGCCCAAACTTTCATCATTTGACCATTAACTGTCGCACGAAAAACGTGCGACTTTTGCACCAATAATCATCAATTTAAGGTTACACACGAGATTTGAAACAACTTATCCACAGAAAATGTGGATAACCTTAAAACGGATTTGGTGCACAATTCGATGAGAAATAGAAGGAAATAAAAAAAGCGGCCAAAAAAGCCGCTTTTTTCATATACTTAACTGTGTCGCTTAAACATTAGTGTTTATGTTTAAGGAAAACCAACCAGTAAAGCATACCAACCACAATACCACCACCGATCATGTTACCAATGGTCACTGGGATAAGGTTGTTAATAATAAATGTTGCCCAGTTTAGATCCGCAAAGTGTGCGATATCAGTACCGGTCATTTGCCAGAATGATTCAGGAGCGAATGCTTTGATACCAATTGCCATAGGCACTTGGAACATGTTAGCGATACAGTGCTCAAAACCTGAAGATACGAACATCGCAACAGGTAAAACCAAAAGTAGCACTTTGTCAGACATTGAACGTGCGCCAAATGTCATCCATACACCCAAACAAACCAAAAGGTTACACATTAGACCAAGCGCAACAGCTTGGAAGAAATCGTGGTGAAGTTTGTGTTGAGAAATGTGCATTGCGTTGATGCCTAGTTGACCTGCATCACTCATGTACTGTTTAGTCACAAGCATGATGCCAACGAGCAGCATTGAGCCAACAAAGTTACCTGCATAAACAACTGCCCAGTTTTTGAACATCTGTTTCCAAGTGATTTTGCCGCATGCTTTAGCAACAAGAGTCAGTACTGAACTAGTAAACAGTTCACCACCAGTTACAACAACAAGGATCAGACCTAAGCTAAATGCTAGACCGCCCATCAGTTTGCTGAAACCAAAAGCCACATCGCCAGTGCCAGTAGTCACAAGAGTGTAAAACACAAACGCGATACCGATTTGCATACCAGCAGATACTGCAAGAAGGAATGATTTGTAGGCAGGTTTAGTTGCCTTACCAACACCTACTTCAGCGGCGCGTTCCGCCATCTGTTGTGGTGATAGAGCGTCGAGTTGGTTAAGTTCCATGATAAATTTACGTTTTGATACAAAATTGAAGTCCGCGGATGATGGCTTTATTTTCCCTTGAATTCAAGGGAATTTTATACTTTTAACAAAATACACCGTTTTGATATTCAGTTTATCTATAAATTTAACCTTGTTGTTAATTGACCCATAAACCATACTCATTGATTAAGCTAAATATGTTCAAATGACTTTATTGTGCTGAACGCATAGGGTCATATTGTCGCTTCCCCCTGCCACTGACCGCTCCTATCTTATTGAATCTTCTTATATAAAATTAAGTAATATAAAGTTTATTTTAATAAAATTCACTTCTATTGAAAAAATCAAAGAAATTAAGTGGGTTAGGTAACAAATCGTCAGAATTTATATTGCAGTGTGTGGGTGTTTCGCTATGTTAATAAAGACAAAAACAGGCAGGAGTAGAAATATGAAGTTTAGCCAAAACCATATTGATGAGCTTAATCTGTTACTACAGTTTGATTTAAGTAGTACCTCTAAAGGCATCAAAGTACATAGTGACGCCTCTCCCCTTATGCAAGATGCCATTAGCAATCTGCACAGAAAAGGGCTTTGTACTCAGCCTGATGGTGGTTATCTGACTCACGAAGGAATCGAGCTTGCTGAGTGCATTCATCGAGTTCATCGCATCCTCGAATAGTATTATTATCACCCACAAAAAAAGAGTGCCTAGGCACTCTTTTTTTATGGGTGAGATTTAGCCGTTAGTTTGACGAACAATCCATGCTCAGTTCGCAGTCACAGCTTCAGAGGCAGCAGTTGATGCCTCTGTTACAACAGGAGCACTGGTAGCCGGTGCTGGTACTACTGGAACGTTGGCTTCACTAGGTGTAGCAACACTATCAGTGGCAGGCGATGAGTCTGTATTCACCACTGGCTGCGCAACAGCTTGAGGTGTTGTTGCCGCTGGCGTAACAGGTGCTAACGGTGCTACAACAGCGGGGGCTTTAGGTTGCAGCTGCTTTTCCAAGTTTTCGATTAACTTGGCTTGTTGATCAATCTGGTTTTGGTAAGACTGATTCAACGTCTTAACTTGACTTAACTCACCATTCAACTGCTGGTTTTCACTTTTCAGTTTCAAAGCATCCGCTTTTTCAGCACTGAGCTGTTGAGACAATTCGTCAACTTTATTGGTATTACGTAATGCCTTAACTTGCTGCAAAATCTTTTCTGCTTGTTCACGCAGGACAACGTCACGAAAATCAGAGCCATCAATGGTTTTTGAAATAGCTAACAGCTGGTTTTCAATATCCAACACGTAACTTTCATATTTGTCATCTTCAACTGCGGCAAGCAATTTCACTTGATGAGCCACTTGCTTCACATGCTGTAGCTCAAAACGTGCTTTTGCTACAGCCGCTTCTATCGCCACTTTATCACGTGGATTACTGCTGACTACATTAGACGCGAGCTGAATTTCACTTTGAGCAGCACTGAAAGCCATTGGTGCAACGCTGTTAAAACCTTCACGTTGCAACACGTATTTCTCTTGCTCTAGTGGAGAGATGTACAACTTCAAACTGATCTTAATTTCCAGCTTTTTACCTTGGTCCAAAAACGCTATTTGTTTATCTTGTGCATCTTCCAGTTCATCGTTTTTTACGTATGCAAACAACTTATTGTAACTGGTGGTCAGTGAGCGGAACTCGGTAGGAAAATGGCGATTAGCATAGATTTTTTCCAGATAAGCCATTTGCGCGATAGAGTCTGCAAGCAGTACATCCGCTTTGCCTTTATACGCCAACAATTTTTTATGCTGGGTGTCTACCACAGTCATCTTGTCTTGATAAGCTTGCGCGTAACTTTGACTAGAGAAGAATGAGCGATCTTCAGTCGTCACATTAGGGTTTTTCTCCATCACTTTGTACAGCTCGCCAGCGTCGCTCCAGGCTTTAAGCAGTGCATCATAATCGGAAGGAGAGTAAATTTTCAGATCAGCTACGGTGTCTAACGTTTTAGTCCATTCGGCTTGCATCGTTTGAATTTTAGCGAACTCAGCGTTTGCCTGTTGCAACTCTTGATTCGTCTGAGCGGCCTGCTGCCCCTCTTTCGGTGTTGATTGACATCCAATCAGAGTCATCAGTGCCGAAGCAACGAGTGCTTTACGTAGTTGATTCATAGCTAATCCTTAACGACCTAGGCTCTGTTTTTATATTTTTGAGAGCGTAATGAAATAGACAACAGGAGAGAGGATAATACCCTCTTCTAAAACCGGACGCATAATGTATTACAAAATCATGCCAAGGTTAATCCCGAATTTGGGTTAATTATTCATTTTCACTTTAAGCACCCAATGATAAGCACAATAAATAATCTGATATAAGCACATAAGCAGGGATATGTAACTGAGATAATTTTAACAAAGGCGTATGGCATCATATTGTATTGATTTAGAATATTCTTACCTTTAAGGTCGCGGATTGATTTTTCTCACGTTATTATCATTCTGTTATGTAAATGATGAGGGGCCGTAATATGAGTCGCGTTGTGATCGTCGGTGCTGGGTGGCTAGGTAAGCCTCTTGCACAATCATTACTGCAAAAAAAGATCAAAGTCAGTGCAACACGAACCAAAATGGAAGGTGTTGAAGCTCTTTCGCAACTGGGCATTCCAAGTTTCTTATGTGACCTAAATCAGCCTAAAGAGCTTACAGAGCAGCTGTTCCAACGCCAATGTGACACCATCATCGGCTGTTTTCCTCCCGGCTTTCGTCGTGGCCAGGGTGATGAGTATGCGCACTATTGGGGCAACCTTGTGACTCACGCTAAAGCGGCGGGAGTACGCAAGATTATTATGGTTAGCTCGACGACGGTTTATCCCAATCGCATACAGATCATGCGTGAGCAAGATGCCACGTACGCTCAAGCGTTTGGCAGCGAAGAGTTTTCCAGCAACGCGCGAGTTATGCTGCAAGCTGAGCAGTGCGTGATCGATTCAGGTCTTGACTACGTCATCATCCGTTGCAGTGGTCTTTTCGGCCCTGAACGCCACCCGAGCCGCTTCGCCACCAAGCTCAGTTCGGTGAGCTCAATGGCGCCAGCCAATATGTTGCACCTCAAAGATGCCATTGGCATTATTGAATTTGCACTCAACCACTTAAGCAATGAAGTGATTAACGCTACGACACCAAAAACTGTGAGCAAAGCCGAGTTTTATGCCGCAGCGATTTCTACAATGGGTGGGGAGGTAAGCCTTCCTCCTATCAATGATCGACCTGACAAGGAGATTGTCAGTGACCGACTGATCGAACTGGGATACCAGTTTTATTACTCTAATACTCTGGAGGCTTTGTCCGATAATGAGTAAACATCTTTATCAACATTTAGAAACTCTTTGGCATTACATGCAATTGGATCATGATCTTCAACCTGCTGATGTCATTATTGCTATGGGGAGTAACGACTTGCGCGTGGCAGAACACGCTGCAGCCCTATTCAAACAGGGTTTAGCTCCTTTGATTGTTTTTAGTGGTGGCTATGGTCGACTCACTCGCGGTGTCTATGACAAACCGGAAGCGGAACGGTTTGCCACTGTCGCTAAAGACGCAGGTGTTCCTGAAGAGTGCATGTTGCTTGAAAGTACCTCGCAAAACAGCGGTGAAAACGTTCAGTTTTCGGCGCGTTTGTTAGCGGAACACAATGTTCATCCACAGCGTGTCATTCTTGTACATAAACCTTACAAAGAACGTCGTGCCTACGCGACTTTCATGAAGCAATGGCCTGAAGCAGTGCAGAGTTTACAAGTGACCTCTTGTGCCACTGATTTCTTTGAATATCTCACTGAAGAAATGACCATGGACTTAGTTATTGAGCAGCTACTTGGGGACTTTGAACGTATCGAAAACTACCCAGCGCAAGGATTCCAAATTAGTCAGCCAGTGCCGATTGAAGTGCACCAAGCTTACGAAGCGCTCAAACCTATTTTCGGGTAATGCTTTAAAAGCCACTGAATATGGCTGCCATAGGTTAGGTATCAATTCAAACTGCATGTGAGTCACTTGCAGAAAAACAAAAGGATGTCATACGACATCCTTTTTTGCCTCTTGCGTTAAAAACGAGACACGGAATCTTCGCTTAGTGATTATCGACCAAGTGCTTCTTTGTAATGCAAACGACAAACCGAAACGTATTTATCATTCCCACCGATCGCTACTTGGTCGCCTTCCGCAATAGGATTGCCATGCTCATCGGTGCGGATCACCATATTCGCTTTACGCCCACAATGACAAATTGTCTTGAGTTCCACAAGCTTATCAGCCCAAGCCAGCAACGCTTGGCTACCAGGGAAAAGCTCACCCAAAAAGTCAGTGCGTAAACCATAGCAAAGCACGGGAATATCAAGGCGGTCGACCACTTCGGTCAGTTGATAGACTTGTTCTTTCGATAAAAACTGACACTCGTCGACAAGAATGCAGTGGCGAGGTTGTTCTTCATTGAGCGCCGTAATTTCTGCGTAAAGATCCGTTTGTGCGCCAAAAAGATGGGCAGAAGCTTCCAAACCAATTCGTGAGCTCACTTTACCCACACCAAAGCGATCATCAATTGCTGCGGTGTAAATCACTGGCGTCATGCCACGTTCTTTATAGTTAAATGCCGATTGCAACAGTGTGGTGGACTTCCCCGCATTCATTGCGGAGTAATAAAAATACATCTGAGCCAAAAGAGATATTCCTGAAACGAGCCGATCATCAATCATCGGCAACTAACCAAAAAAAGAGTGGTCGCATTGTAACAAAAAAGCCGTCACTGACCATGCGCTATCGCAAATTAACGTCGGCGCATCCAACCAACTTGCAGTCTATTCTCGTCACCATAAAAAAAGCGACCACATAGGTCGCTTTTTCATAGAGTGATTGGCGCTTACTCAGCGTCTTTTGCGGCTTCTTTTGCAACTACGGCAATGGATAGCTCTTCTAGCGCTGCTGGGTTAGCAAAGCTAGGTGCGTCCGTTAATGGACATGCTGCTGCAGTTGTTTTAGGGAAGGCAATAACGTCACGAATGTTTTCAGTGCCGCATAGCAACATAACCAAACGGTCAAGGCCGAATGCCAAGCCAGCGTGTGGTGGTGTGCCGTATTTTAGTGCATCCAATAGGAAACCAAATTTCAGACGCTGTTCTTCTTCACTGATACCTAGAATATCAAACACAGCGGCTTGCATTTTTGCATCGTGAATACGAACCGAACCGCCGCCCACTTCATAGCCGTTTAGAACCATGTCGTACGCGTTAGAGTTAGTTTCTGCTGGATTCGCTTTCAACTCTTCTGGAGTAACGCCAAGTGGTGAAGTGAATGGGTGGTGCATTGCTGCAATGTTGCCCTCTTCATCACTTTCAAACATTGGAAAATCAATAACCCAAAGTGGTGCCCAAGCAGATTCGTTGGTTAGACCTAAATCTTTACCTACTTTCAGACGAAGTGCACCTAGAGCGTTAGTCACAACGTTTGCGCTGTCAGCACCAAACAGAATGATGTCGCCAGATTGTGCGTTAGTACGTTCAAGCAGTGACTCAATGATCTCAGCAGTTAGGAACTTAGCCACAGGAGACTGAATGCCTTCAAGGCCAGCAGCACGGTCGTTCACTTTCAACCATGCCATACCTTTCGCACCGTAAACAGAAACGTACGCGGTGTACTCATCGATCTGTTTACGAGTCAGTGCAGCACCACCAGTCACACAAAGTACTGCCACGCGACCTTTAGGATCGTTTGCAGGACCTGCGAAGACTTTGAAGTCGACATCTTTAACCAAATCCGCTACGTCCACGATTTCTAGTGGGTTACGTAGGTCTGGTTTATCAGAGCCAAAGCGACGCATTGCTTCGCTGTATGGCATGATAGGGAAATCGCCAAGATCAACATTTAGCAACTCTTTCCACATATCACGAACCATAGTTTCTGCGACAACGCGAACTTCTTCAGCGGTCATGAACGAGGTTTCGATATCGATCTGAGTGAATTCTGGTTGACGATCAGCACGTAAGTCTTCATCACGGAAACACTTAACGATTTGGTAGTAACGGTCGAAACCAGACATCATCAGCAGCTGTTTAAATAGCTGAGGAGATTGAGGCAATGCATAGAATTTGCCTTTGTGTACTCGGCTAGGAACCAAATAGTCGCGCGCACCTTCTGGAGTCGCTTTGGTCAGTACTGGAGTTTCAATATCCAAGAAACCGTTGCTATCTAGGTAACGACGTACAAAGCTAGAAGCTTTCGCACGCAGTTTAATACGGTCGCTCATTTCTGGACGACGTAGGTCTAGATAACGGTATTTCAGACGTTGCTCTTCAGAGTTCTTTTGGTTGAAGTCTAAAGGCAGTACTTCTGAACGGTTGATGATCTCAATACCTGATGCCAGGATTTCTACTTCACCGGTAGCCATATCTTTATTGATTTGGCTTTCTGGACGCGCACGTACCGCACCAGTGAGTTTGATACAGAATTCACTGCGCAATTGGTTTGCTACTGCAAACACATCCGCCATATCCGGATCGACAACCACCTGAACGATACCTTCACGATCTCGCATATCAATAAAGATAAGACCGCCTAAATCACGACGACGGTTAACCCAGCCGCACAGTTCCACAGTTTGTCCAACAAGGGACTTGTTCAGGTGACCACAATAATGGCTACGCATAATGAATTTCCCAATCTCTTAAAATAATCATTCAAACTTTACGCTGCAGCTGCTCACGGCACTGCAGGACAAGATTCCATTTATACGCTGAAAAACCGCGAAAATCGACCTTCCAGCAGATAAAAAAGGTGCTTTTATTCAGGCGAAAGTTCATTTGGTACAAATTTCAACCAAATCAACCGGCAAGAACTAAAATGTGGCGCCGATTATAGCGGTAAATTGTCATCGGTGACAGAGCTCTGTTACAGTGAAGAGCATCTAAGTTGTATTGTATCGTCACTGAGCATCGCCAAAAGGAAGAGAGTATGTCGACAACGTCACTGCCCATGCGTCTTGGTTTGACCATGTGGTCTCATTCTGGGTGGCAAAGTGAATTTTACGGTTCAGGAACCAGCGCAGGTGATCGTCTGGCGCGCTATGCAGAAGTGTTTAATACCGTGGAAGGCAACACCACTTTTTATGCGAGCCCAGCGCCACACACCGTATTGAACTGGCGTGATGCGACCCCAGATGAGTTTCGCTTTACGTTTAAGTTGCCCAAAGCCATTACTCATGAGAATCGACTGCGTAATTCAACACAATTACTCACCGATTTCTTAACCTTAATGGAACCTCTGCACCACAAGATTGGCATGTGGACCATTCAGTTGCCTGCCGCGTTTGGTCCTGAAGACCTTGCGGTTCTCTATCGCTTTTGCCAACAATTTCCCAAACAGTTACCACTGGGTCTTGAAGTCCGTCATCCCCTCTTTTTTGCAAAAGGTGATGCCGAAAAAGAGCTGAATCAATGGTTGATTGAACAAGATATCGACCGAATTATTATGGATAGTCGCCCAGTATTTAGTGCTTCGCCGACCGATCCTGTAGTTTTAGATGCCCAACAAAAGAAACCCAAAGTGCCCGTTCATGCCATTGCAACCGCACAGCATCCGATGATTCGTTTTATCGGCCACCCTGACTTGGATTCCAACCTAGCTTTTTTCACGCCTTGGTTAAATAAGTTGCCCGAATGGATTGCTCAAGGGAAACAGCCTTATCTGATGATTCATACTCCAGATAACCTATTAGCGCCAAAGCTCGCACAAACGCTTTATAAAGAGTTACAAAACCATGTTCAGCGTCAATGTGAGCTAACCTTGCCAGATTTATCGGAATTTCCCGCACAAAAAGGCATCAACCAGCTGTCAATGTTCTAATTGATTTACTCATTTACGCTTTCTAGCCATTCCCCTTAATGACACCAGCATCAATTTTTCATAAAATACGCGCCTTTTCAGACGCAGTGCAAGGGCGGCAGTTTTTAGTTTTCCGCAATGAGGTCTACATGAGTAACAAAGACACAATATTTTCAGCACCGATCGATAAAATCGGCGACTTTACCTTTGACGAGCGAGTCGCTGAGGTATTTCCCGATATGATTCAACGTTCGGTACCTGGATACAGCAATATTATCTCTGCCATCGGTATGTTGGCGGAGCGCTTTGCTAAACCTAATACCCATGTGTATGACCTTGGCTGTTCACTTGGCGCAGCAACGCTTTCAATGCGTCGCCACATCGAGGGGCAAGACGGTTGCAAAATCATCGCAGTGGATAATTCGCATGCCATGGTCGAACGCTGCAAATTGCACGTCAACGCTTACCGCTCCGATACGCAAGTAGACGTGATCGAAGCGGATATACGTGAAATCGACATTCACAATGCGTCTGTCGTGGTGTTGAACTTCACCTTACAGTTTTTATCCCCAGAAGATCGCTACAGCTTGCTTGAAAAAATCTATCAAGGTTTACGTCCTGGCGGCATTTTGATTTTGTCGGAAAAATACGTGTTTGAAGACAATACTGCCCATGAATTGCTGATCGACTTGCACCACGATTTTAAACGCGCGAACGGCTACAGCGAGCTGGAAATTAGTCAAAAACGCAGTGCAATTGAGCACGTGATGCGTCCAGATTCCATTCCGATGCATAAAGAGCGTTTTGCGAAAATTGGTTTCTCCAGCTACGAAGTCTGGTTCCAATGTTTCAACTTCGGCTCAATGTTCGCGATTAAATAACGTTTTCGGTTTCTGTAGTAGAGTGTGAGTCCCACCCTACTGCAGGCACTGATTATCACTATTGGGACTCTGTATCAGGTACACATACTCATGCTCAACTTTGCCAACGTATACCAACTGATTGCGCAAGATACCCGTCTGCAACCTTGGTTGAATGTTCTTCCTCAACAGCTCACCGATTGGCAGCTACAGCAGCACGGCGATCTCGACCGTTGGTTACGCGCGCTCAAAAAAATCCCTACTGATAAACCAGACGTTATTGATTTGAAAGACTCGGTGACTCTGCACAATCACACTCCCCTCGCTCAAGGTGAACTCAACAAGTTAGAAAACCTGCTCAAGACATTTCACCCTTGGCGTAAAGGTCCTTACTATCTGCACGGTATTCATATTGATACGGAATGGCGCTCAGATTGGAAATGGGATCGACTATTACCACATATTTCTGACCTGACTAACCGTACCGTGTTGGATGTGGGTTGCGGTAACGGATATCACATGTGGCGTATGCTCGGTGCTGGGGCAAGACAAGTGTACGGTATCGACCCATCAGAACTGTTCCTTATCCAATTTGAAGCAGTACGTGCACTAATGGGCAATGACCAACGCATTAACCTGCTGCCATTAGGTATTGAACAGCTCCCAGAGCTAGAAGCGTTTGATACTGTATTTAGCATGGGTGTACTCTACCACCGTCGTTCGCCTATTGATCATCTTATCCAATTGAAAAATCAGTTGGTTTCTGGTGGTGAACTGATTTTAGAAACCTTAGTCATTGATGGCGATGAAAACGCCGTATTAGTGCCGATTGATCGTTATGCACAAATGCGCAATGTTTATTTCTTCCCATCGGCTTTGGCATTAAAAGTTTGGTTAGAAAAAGTGGGATTTGTTGATGTAAAAATTGTCGATGAAAACGTCACATCATTAGACGAACAGCGCACAACAGAATGGATGAAACATAATTCTTTACCCGATTATATTGATCCAGAAAATCCGAATATGACAGTGGAAGGATATCCTGCTCCGCGTCGGGCAATTTTAATTGCAAAAAAACCATAATTGACACAGTTTTAACTCTCCATCAGGATGATGAGGCTAAGCTATGGCACGGAAGCTAACCGCTCCCCAACTGAATAAGTATAATCAAGAAATATCATATAGCTGGATTCACTCTTTTCTCAGTGGCAATATGATAATCCTTGCGATATTGAAGAGATATGAGCATTAAAAACGACCCAAAAGGTGTGGCATTTACCTCACCGCCTATTTATCGAATTAAGCGCTCGATAGAGAGGATTTTTTATTTAGGTCGCGGCGCTCTTTGTTTTGCTCGAAATATCATAATAATTAACACCAACAAACATATTAATAAGGTCGCAAATGTTTAAGCGAATAGCACCCGTTATTGCACTTAGCATGCTATCAGGTTGCACTATGATGAACGGTGATGAATATCATCAAGCTACGCTCGCCGCCATCCAACATTCAGAATCGAATATTGACAATCACTTAACCAATTTGGAGCTGCAAATTAGCAACCAGATGGATTACATTGATAGCCTCGAACAACAAATCATCACACTGCAAGATCACGTCAAACTCCTGCAACACACTGCCTCTGAAATCGATTCACAAACTGAACAGCAGGTGGCAGCGCAACAGGCAGCAGACGCTTCTGCGCCATTGCAAGTGACGCAGCAGAAACCGCGTCATGAAGTGGTGTTAGGTGAAGTGGAAAAAGTAACTATCGATGCTATTAATCAATCTTTTGATGCTCGCGTCGACACGGGGGCAGCGACCTCATCACTGAATGCCGTCGATATTCAAGAATTTGAACGTAACAGTAAGAATTGGGTTCGTTTCCACCTATCAGCAGGTGATGAAGTAGCCAAAGACGCACCGTGGATCGAAGCACCGATTCTTCGCTACGTCCGTATCCGCCAAGCCAACACGGAAGAAGCAGAACGTCGTGCGGTGATCGAATTATGGGTAAAATTAGGCGACATTCATGAAAAAACGCCATTTACATTGGCGGACCGTTCACAAATGAGCCACCCTATCCTGTTGGGTAGAGAATTTATTCGTGACATCGCAGTGGTTGATGTCAGCAAGAAATTTATTCATACCGACAGCGTTAAAGAAGCCAATAAAGAAAACACGAAAAAGTAAAGGTCACTTATGACATCTAAAGTACCGTTTTACATCTCGATACTGCTGCTTATCGTAGCAGGGATAACACTGACTGTTATGCGTCACCAACAATACGGTGTGCCATGGACCCCCGGTGAAACTCGTCAAGTATGGGATTTAGAAGCACGCATCGAGTTCTACGCGATGGACAAACCCGTTAAAGTCTCTCTTGCTGCACCTGCGACTCAAGACGGTTATACGCTCATCAACGAAACGGCTTCCTCTCCTGGTTATGGCGTTTCTTATATTTCAAGCAACTCTGGTCGTCGTGCCGAATGGTCAATTCGTCACGCTAAGGGTCCACAAACCATTTATTACAAAACCCAGTTCTTGGTAGACCCACAGGCACGCTCAAACCCAGTTCCACCAACAGGTGACATCGAAAAGCCAACATTCGATGGCCCTGAAGAGGCCGCTGCGGTTGCTCTGATTAATCGAGCTAACCAGCTATCGGCCGATCCTGTGAGCTTTACTCGCGAACTGATCAAAACACTAAACGATCCTGAAAGCCAAAATGCCTCTTTGCTTTTGAACAACATGGCGCGCTATGAAGCAACGCAAAAATTGCTCTCTTATGCCAATATTCAAAACAAAGTGGTGGGGGTTATTTCTCTTGAAGATGGTCGTCGTCGTCAACCTATTCAGATGATGAACCAAGTTTGGGACGGCAAAACATGGGAGCTGTTTAATCCAGAGACAGGCACTCAGCCAACTCACCCTAACCTGCTTGTGTGGGATGAATCTAACGTCTCTTTACTGGACGTCATTGGCGGTAAAAATAGCCAAGTCTACTTCAGCATGATTTCTGAAGAAGTCTCACCTACCCAGGCAACCACCAGCAAAGTTGAAGCTGACGGGCTACTTAACCTCTCTATTCACAGCCTACCTTTAGAAGAGCAAGCGATGTTTAAAACCATCATGCTGATTCCTATTGGTGCGCTGATTGTCGTATTCCTACGCGTCATTGTAGGTCTTAAAACCTCTGGTACCTTCATGCCTGTGTTGATTGCGGTAGCCTTTGTGCAAACCCAATTAATGACCGGTATTATTGGCTTCCTGCTGATTGTCGGAACGGGCTTGATTATCCGTAGCTACTTATCGCGGCTCAACTTGTTGTTAGTGGCGCGAATATCCGCAGTGATCATCGCGGTAATCTTGATTATCTCTATCTTTACTGTCGTTGCCTTTAAGCTTGGCTTAACTGAAGGCTTAACCATTACCTTCTTCCCGATGATCATCTTGTCATGGACCATCGAACGTATGTCGATTCTATGGGAAGAAGAAGGGGCAAAAGAAGTATTGATGCAAGGCGGTGGCTCACTCTTTACCGCTATCCTGATTTACCTTGCAATGACCAACGGCTACGTACAACACCTGACCTTCAACTTTATCGGTCTGCAATTAGTGGTAATGGCTATCATCCTCTTGCTGGGTACTTACACAGGTTACCGAATTTCCGAGCTACGTCGCTTTAAGCCATTAGCAGAGGAAGATTAATATGTTGTTTTCACTCTCTGAATATACATCGCCATTCAAGTTGCGCCGCAAAGGCATTATGGGCATGAACCAGCGTAACCACAGCTACATTGGGCGGTACAACGACCGCTCAAAATATCCCCTTGTGGATGACAAGCTGAAGACTAAGCTGATTGCTCAACGTGCTGGAGCCACCGTACCAAAACTGATTGGCGTGATCAGTAACCAGGGGGACGTAAAGAACATTCACTCTATGGTTACCGATTGGCCAGGTTTTGTTATCAAACCTGCTCGCGGCAGTGGTGGTAAAGGCATATTGGTGGTGACCTCCCATCAAGCAAACCAATACACTAAGCCGTCAGGTAATTCGATCAACAACAGCGATGTTGAACGTCACATCAGTAATATTCTGGCGGGTCTGTTTTCTCTGGGTGGGAAAAACGACGTGGCAGTGATTGAAAACCTGATTGTGTTTGATGATTGCTTTGATGGTTTTAGTTACGAAGGTGTGCCTGACGTACGTATTATCGTGTTCAAAGGCTACCCAGTGATGGCGATGATGCGTCTCTCTACTTCCGCTTCCGATGGTAAGGCAAACTTACACCAAGGCGCTGTAGGGGTGGGTATCGATATCGGGACCGGTAAAGCAGTAAAAGCGGTACAATTTAACCGCCCTGTGACCGTCCATCCTGACACAGGTAGAGAACTGATTGAGCTGGAAGTGCCACAATGGCAAGAGCTTTTGACGCTTGCAGCCAGTGCATGGGAAATGACTGGCCTTGGTTATATGGGCACTGACATGGTTCTGGATAAAAACGAAGGCCCAATGGTGCTGGAGTTGAATGCTCGTCCGGGCTTAGCGATCCAAATTGCAAACGGTGCAGGCTTGTTACCGCGCCTGCGTCATATCGAAAGTTTGGGTACGCCACTGATATATCCTTCGGCTACCGAACGCGTTGCCTATGCGGTTAAACACTTTGCCGTGCAAGACCATAAGTTCTAAGACTCAGTTCACATGCGCTTCAAGCCGCTTATCGGTCTAACAATAAAGCCAGTCGTCAGACTGGCTTTATTATTTGAATTCATCACCATTATTGCTGTTCATCCGCCCGCTTGCTTTTGCGATTTTTTAATCTGGTACATCGCTTGGTCAGCTTGTTCAATTAACTGCGATGGTGTCGTCGCACTGTGTGGGTAAACCGCAGTACCAATACTCCCACTGAGTTTCAACATTTGCTTTTCATATTTGATCGGTTCTTCCAGCGCTTGGGCAATGCGTTTTAGCATCGATGGTTGTGCAGGCTTGTGGCTACCCTCAGCAATCCACACAAACTCATCCCCACCAATACGAAACACCAGATCTTTCTTGCGTTTAATGTGATTAAAGCGATTGGCCATTTCGGTTAACACCACATCCCCAGCGCGATGTCCATAACGGTCATTCACCTGTTTAAAGTCATTAAGATCAATCACAATGACTGTAATTGACAGCGAAGGTTGCGCGTCACAGCGAATCATCGCCTGCTGTAGATCGTACTCAAGTGACGCTCGATTACGTAACCCCGTTAACGGGTCGTGCATCGCTTGATAAAGCAGCTCTTGCTGCGTTTTCTTCGCTTCGGTAATGTCCCGTGCAATGGCATAGAGCTGGCGAGAATCGGTGGTAAACGGAGGGCAACACCAGGAAATCCAGTGCCAATTGCCCTCTTTATCACGGTAACGATTTTCAAATTGAAACGTGGTTCTCCCGTTCGCTAACTTCTCCAGTTCCCGTGCGGTTTTCTCTACATCATCGGGGTGAATAAAGTTAAGTAGCGGCTGAGAGGTCAGTTCTTCGGCAGTAAAACCAAGTAATCGACAAATCGCTGGATTAACTCGTTTGAAATACCCATCGAGTCCCGCGATGCATTTCATATCGATAGAGTTTTCAAAAAACCACTCCCAATCTTGCTCCAATTCATTGTAATGGCTCCACAACGTCTCTAAAGAATCAATCGATTGTTGCAGCTGTTGCTGCTCAGCAACCAATTCAGGATAGCTTTCAGCCAACTGAGTCAGACGCTCCAATTGGCTACGTAGAGCTTGCAGTGTATCAATAGCTCGACGATTAGGCTGGGTATACATACAAGAAAAAACCTGCATTACTGATAATGAGTTAAGAATAGTACATGGCGAAGCAGCCAATCGATAAGGTAGCTAGTTCATTAAGAAAGGGGGATTCGTTTGGAAGACCGCGCTGAAGTTACAGAGTTTCTCCCCACCACTAACGAGTTGAAATATATTGAATCTATTAATGGCAGGGAGAGGTTTGCTATTACATTTTTTTCTCAAAGCACATAGTCAGCTCGGTGGTGGATTTATTGTCTGTTGTGTACTCAGACGCATACACCATACTCCATCCATCGTATTGCGCTAATTTGTCGTTAGTTGAGGATGAACCTGTGCCAACGGTAACGCAGCGAATCATCTTAGAGGCGTTAGTCGCATCAAAATCACGAACTTGGCTGGTCACATTAGCACCAGAACAACCCGCCAGCAGCACAACAGAGGCTGCCATCAATAGACCTTTATACATAATAGAACCCTATGAAAAACGAAATAGACAAAATGTCGAAAATACACAACATGTTGAGTATAAGACTTTCTTTTACATAGACTTTAGATTTGGCGCAAAAAAAACGCCCCGAAGGGCGCTTTCATTGAGTAGATAATCAAACCAGACTACAGCTCTTCTGCTACGGTCTGCTCTGGTGTTTTACTTTTAGCCTCTTGACCAAAACCGCGTAAGCCGACGACATGAACGTGTTCATGGTCTTTAAACACTTTACGTACCAGCTTGTAGGTGGTGCCTTTCTCTGGGCTGATGTTTTCTGGCGCGGCAATCAGCAATTGCATGTCAAGGCGTTCACACAGCTCAAATAGCGTTGCAATAGACTTACCATCCAAACGAGCCGCTTCATCCAAGAACAGCAAGCGACAAGGAACAATGTCTTTACTGCGTAAACGGCGCGACTCTTCTTCCCAACTTTGAACCACCATCAGCAGAATCGATTGACCCGTACCAATGGCTTCACCAGTTGATAGTGCTCCTGATTCTGCCTGTAGCCAACCATCCGAGCCACGGTTAACCTCAATGCTAAGTTCAAGGTAGTTACGATAATCGAGCAGCTCTTCACCCAACACCTGAGGTGAACGTTGTCCCATATCGATATGTGGGTTAACTCGTTGGAACAATTTCGCCATCGCTTCAGAGAAGGTATAACGGCTACTTTCAAACAGATCACGATGCTGATCTTGTTGATCGGACAGACCCGACAGCAAGGTCTCGTGGCTATCACGCACCTTAACGTTCAGACGCACCCCATTCACCTGACCAAAGGCGATATTCGATAGGCCTTGGTTAAGCATCCGGATTCGGTTTTGCTCACGCTGAATGGTTTTACGAATGATGCTAGAGACCGATTCAGAGCTGATGGCTAAACGGTTCTCACGTTGTGTCAGTTCTTCGGTTAAACGACCTAGCTCCACTTCCATCTCTTCAATCGCTTCGACAGGATCATCAGTACGAATGATGTCTTGGCGAATACGTTCACGTAGATGTTGGTAAACCGCGATATAGAACAAAACTTTACGTTCTGGATGGGCGTTATCTTCAGACAAACGCAATGCGTCACGTAAGTCTTCATTGTTAGCCACCGCAAGACGCAATGCACCTAGTGATTTATCCGACATTGAACGCAGTTCATCCGCAGATAGGTACGCCAATTCACGTTTATGCAGACGACGTTCTACGTCATTTTCACGCGCTAAACGCAGTACAGAACACCAACCGGTTTTCGCATTCACCACGAAAGTACGCAGATCGCGATAATCTTTTTCTAGTTTCTTCAGACGTTTAACTAGAGATTTCATCTCCATCTCTGTCGACGTCATCAGGCGCTCGCACTCGCTCTTACGATTGCGCATCGCATGCAGACGCTCTTGCAACTCGTTACGACGGTACTGAGCACGCTCTAAGGCACTCTCGTCCGCTTGCACGCCAAGGTCTTGTAATTCAAGCTTAAACTCTTGAACGGTTTCCAATTTTGCCTGGTGCGAACTCTTCAAAGAAGCCAATACTTGGTTGTACTGGTTCATCTGATTTTGCGCCTGCTTAAGCGCTTCACGACTGCGTGTACGTTGTACTTCCGCTTGCGCCAACTTCGCTTTAAGTTGTTCACTCAATTCGCTGCTCTGGCTGAGTAAGCTCACTGAGTCGGAATAAGCAAAGTAGTGGCGACGTTCAACCAAATCAGACACTGCAAAGATCTGTGCTTTTAGTGTTTGCAATGCTTGGTCAGCGATTTGATATTCCTGCTCTAGGTTTTCAAACTGCTCGGGGTCGGCGTCCAGTGAAGTCACGATACGTTCAAGTTCACGGACCGCTTTACCATGCTTGTGATTAAAGGCTTTCGCCACATCAAGCTGCGCCAATTTATCGTTCATTTCAGCGAAACGTGCGTCAAGAGTTTCGTCTTCCACCAACATCATGTTTGGTGCAATACGTTCTAGCGCGCTAAGTGCTTGCTTACTGATTTGACGTTGCGTGCGTTGCTGTTGATCACGGTTATCCAACTCAGCCAGTTGGCGAGCCACTTGGTTACGGCGTTCACGTACTTTAGTCAGTGCTTGCTCTGGGTCAGCTTGGAAAGCGACCTGAATGTGCTCAGCCACAAACTGGTTAAAAGCGTGATACAAACGCTGAAGTTTTTGTGCATCAAAGGCCGCCTTAGCATGCTCTTCAACCACCTCTTCACGCTCATCGCGCAGCTTTTCTAAGCGCTGCTCACGGGCAGCACGACCAAACAGTGGAATCTCTGGCAAACGAGAGTAACGCATTTGGCGCGCATTGAACTGTACGCAAACTGCGCCTTCAAGTTCTTCGGCATCAAATGAACTGTCATCAAAGGCATCCACATCACCTTCAATCAGGTACAAATCTTCTGGGCAATCATCAAGTTCAATCAGACGTTCTTTGATACCTGAAAGATCAGAGACCACAATCGCGTGACGCGCCGGACCATACATTGCACTGAAATAAGGGGCATCATCGATAGTGATGTCATCATAGATTTCCGATAACAGTACACCACCTAATGAATCAGCAAGACCTTTCAAGCGCGGATCATTCGAACCACCAGGAGAAGCTAAACGGCCAATTTCACTATCGAGTTCATCGCGACGGTGCGCTAATTTATCTTTAGCCAGTGACAGACCTTTCTCTTCTTCCAGCACAATTTGCATTTGGCTCATCACTGACTGACTGTCAGCCAGTTCCGCGCCACTTTGGTCACGTAGGGTTTCCAAGGCATCGTTCGCTTTGATCCAAGCAGGCGCTTGCGATTCAAGGCGAGTAGCATCACTTTGCAAATCTTGTTCTTGCTGACGCAGGCCACTGCGCTCTTCGCGCAACTGTTCAGAGCTTATTTCTAACTGTTCTAGCAGTTCATTGTGACGCTCACGCTCTTGCTCAACCGTTATTTCATCGGTTAGCGCCAAATGATGCTGCTGTTGATACTCATCGATTAAGCGGCGAACTTGTTGCTGCTGCTCTTGTTGACGAGCCAACTCACGCTGCTGTGCTACCCATTGCTGCTCATTGGTCACAATATGACCCGCGTCACGGGCTTGATTAAGCACATCGCGAGCTACTTGCGCAGCCTCGCCACGAGCCACTTCACCCTTGATACTGCGAATCAAAGCAAAGGCGTTTTCAAACTGCTCTGCCGCTGCAGAAGACATATCTAAGCGGTGTTTTAGTGCCAGTAGGGTCGAGGTTTGACTCTCTTGCGCTTTTTTCAGCTCGGTAACGGTCGTCACTGCATCATCAATGGTGAGCTCATCGTTGCTCAGCAATTGACGCGCTTTATCCAACGCTTGTACCGCCTGCTGATATTGCAAGGCACGCGTTTGCTGCACATCGAGCGCTTGTTGGTAGTCAGCCAATTGCGA
The DNA here is from genome assembly GCF_024347055.1 of Vibrio porteresiae DSM 19223. Classification (NCBI taxonomy): domain Bacteria; kingdom Pseudomonadati; phylum Pseudomonadota; class Gammaproteobacteria; order Vibrionales; family Vibrionaceae; genus Vibrio; species Vibrio porteresiae. The sequence goes on along the minus strand of NZ_AP024895.1, from coordinate 1,412,539 downwards.
TTTAAGGCTATCCACTTCTTCTTCAGAAACGGTCGCTTGATCTTCTGCCATCAACAGACGCTCTTGCGCCTCTTCGACCACCATCATTTGCTCTTCTAGACGAATATTCAGTTCTTCTAGATCTTCTTGATAGCGTTCGATTTTCTCTTGTTGACGCAGTGCGTTTTGCACCAATTGCAGATGGTCAGATGCACCTTGATAATCTTGCTCAAGTGCCCCTTCTTGATCGCCAAATTGAGCTAATTCTTCTTGCACGCGGTTCAACACGTCGTTGTGTTCAATCAGCGCATTACGTGTTTCAAACAGCTCCAAACGCAGTGACAGTGTCTGGTCAACTTTGTTACGGCGATCGTTGGCATGACGCATATAGTCTGCCGCCACGTAATTGGTTGATTCTGTGATCAGATGCTTAAACAGATCACGGTCAGCTTGCGTCGTTTTGATCGCTTCTAGCGTCATACGGTTTTCACGCAATGCCGATTCCATGTCTTGGAACGCTTTTTTCACGCCGCCATTTTGTGGCAACAAGTAGTCACGCAAAGAGCGGGTGATCGCACTGGAAATACCACCGTAAAGTGATGCTTCAATCAAACGATAGAATTTTGAACGGTCGCTGCTGTTACGCAGTTTCTTAGGTATAACGCCAAATTCAAACATTTGGCTGTGATAATCCACCACCGAGTTGAATGTGCGATAACTCGCTCCTTCAATTGCAGCAACGGCATCTTTCACTTCATTAATCTGACGAACACGAGCTTGATGAGCCGATACGGTTTCAATCAAGACATCGGTCGGTTTGATATGACTTGGCAGACCTTGGATAACAAAAGGTTTGATATCCACTTTTTTGTCGCGGCCAGCCACTTGTTGCAGTTTCACAACAAACAGCAAACGCTGTTTACGTGAGTTCACCACATCAAGAGCGGCATAACAGGTACCCGGTTGCAATTTACCGTACAAACCTTTATCGCGTGATGCTTGTGAACTGCCCGCTTCCGTAGTGTTACGAAAATGCAGTAGAGTTTGGTCTGGAATCAACGTTGTGATAAAGGCCGCCATAGTGGTCGATTTACCTGCACCGTTACCACCAGACAACGTCGTTACTAAGTTATCAATATCAAAAGTACGGGCAAAAAAGCCGTTCCAGTTGATCATGGTCAGCGATTGATACTTACCTCTTTCAATCATGCTTCACCTTCTAATTCTGTTTGCTCGTCGTAATCTTGCTCATCTTGATCATCAAGCAGTGATGGTTGAGCTGGCTCTTCGTGATACACCACAGCTTCACCATCACGAATCAAGCGAAGTTGCGCGTCACGCATATCATCACCTACACGCACATCGGCACCAAAACGGAATACCGCTTCAGTGATGCGGAATTTGGTGGTTTCCCCTACGTGAATGATCATGCCAAGACGGCGAAGACGACGTAATGAAGTACGTACTTTTTCGAACAGCTTTTCACGGTCCAAATCGGAACCCGTGGCGCGATTCGTCACTAACTTCATCAATTTTTGTTCATCGGCGAGTTGCAGTAGTTCATCGTACAACTCTTGGTTAGAGAAGATGCCTTCTTGTGCCAAACGCTCAGGACTTAAGTATAAGAAGCACAATACTTTCCCAACCAACATGTCCAGTTCAGACAACACGCTGCGGTTAATCAGCGAGGTTGAACGTGGTCGTAAATAGAAAAAGCCTTCCGGAGCACGAATCAGCTCAGTGTTATAACGTTGGTAAAACAGCGCTAATTCGCTTTCAAAATCACAAAGAAACGCGTGGTTATCCATATCATCACTGGCGATATGGCGTCCGCCACGCAGTAAGCTGTCCAACTCAGGGAAAAGCGGGTTGGCAATTGCTTTGGCCAGATTGACTGGCATAAATTCATTAATATCGGTCGATGACATTTGCTTGTACCTTTGCCCCAAATTCATTGATCGCTTTCCAGTCTGGCTGGATGGCTTGATAGTCAGATTCTGAATAGCCCAGGCGTACCGCCTGATCAACAACAATTCGGGCTAAATCAAAATGATGAGTGCGTGGATGTTCGGCGAGGTAATCGCGCAGCACCAAGCCTAAGTCGATAGGTTGATTGTGCTGTTTGTATTGCTGCAGCATGTCACCTACTCGTTCGGCTAACTCATCATGTATGCGTTCAAATTCTTGATATTCGACTTCATCTGGTACAGAACCTGTCACTTCCTCATCGCGCAGAATCAAGGCTTCATCACGCAGGTCACGAAGACGCTCTGCATCGGCATAAGTGAGGTACCAAGGATGGTCAAAGAAATCGTGGACAGATTGTCGTAACCGTTGGCTAAAGGCGCGGTTTTTATCCATATCAATCGCAGTACGGATAAACTTGTGCACATGGCGGTCGTAACCGATCCAAAGATCGATCGTCTGCTGCCCCCAGCTTACGATACGGTCCAATTTCATTTGCAAACCAAATAAGGTTTCCGCGATGAATTCAAGTTCATCATCACCGTAAACGGTCTCTTGAATATCAAGGATTTGGGTTTGCAATTCGTCCCCTGCTGCTTGCAAAGTATCTTGCAACTCTTTTAGGGTATTGGACGTTTCAGAGAGAAGCTCCTCACAACTACTGATGGCATCACGCCAATCTTGATTCAGTAGTTTTGCGATTTGCTCTTTCACCGCGTGCTGCTGTTCATCCATCACGCGCTGGTTTAAATCGATTTGGTCAAAGATCTCGCCAACCGAGTACTTAAGCACACCGTAGACATTCTTACGCCATTCATTCGGGGTGCCACTCTGCTTCGCCGCATTGACTGCTTTCGCCATTTCATCAGCGACCATCGACAGCTGAATCGACAGCTTCAGTTTTGAAAACTGTCTGTGGCGCACGTAGTAATCGGTGATGCCAATCGCCAAAGGAGAGAGACGATAAATGCTGGCGCCCTCCGTGACTTCGCTTGTAAAGCGGCGAATCAATCTTTGACTGACTAGTTCATTGATCGCGTTATTAGCGCGAAATGCCGATGCTTCGCCAGTGTTATCAAACATCTTTGTGACTATTTTAAATGCATCGTGCAACTCACCTTCCCCTAACTCTTCGTCAAAACGTTCACTACTCAGTACGGAGATTGCGATTAAATACGCCAGACGTTCAGAAGTTAAGTTCAGTGAGAAATCATGCTGTTTTACCCAGCCAACCAATTCATCGATTGGCTGTTTTTCAGCAGTATGAGTCAACTCACTCATTCGTTTTCCTGTTTTTATTGCTTCTTAGCCCACACATGGATGTATCGGCCTAATGAGAGGTAAGGTTCTTGGCGGCAAAATTTCCGCTCTAAAGCCAATACATCGTCATGGTTGAATTCGCCCATGTTCGTCATGTTACCAATGTAATCACTAAAACAACGAATTCCGGATCGGCCACAAATTTCATATCCAGCCTCTTCTATCCAAGAATAGACCGATTCTGGAACCAAGCCTTTTTGTGGCTGTAATTTAAATCGTTTTTTGTGCGGCATCCCGTTGAGAATATGAGGGATATTTCCACACACGGCATTTTTGTAAACCAAACCGTGATAGTTATAGAACATTATCGATACCATGCCACCCGGTTTGACTTGATTGAGCAAATTTTCCAGCGCAGCTCTAGGTTCTTCCAACCACTCCATCACGGCATGAAACAGCAAAATATCGACTGGTTCACTTAAGTGGTTTTGAATCTCTTGGACCGGAGCATGGACCAGCCGATACTGCTCAAGCAGGCCGTTTTTTTCAATATCCAACTCGGCCAAACGCAACATTTCAGAAGAGAGATCACACAACGTCACCTTATGCCCCAATTTGGCTATTTTTTGCGACATCTGTGCTAAACCGCCACCAGCATCTAAAATATGCAAAGGCTTGTCAGCGGTAGCAAAATGAGTTAACAATTGCTCTATGTCTTCCCAAACAATGACTTGGCGAATTTCACCTTTGTCTGAGCCATAGATGTTTTTTGCAAATTTGTGGGCAATATCGTCGAAATTGCGATCTTTAGTCACGGCAGCTTGAGTTATGATAACGAAACGTACCGCTATTCTGTCATAGGAATGGCAGGAATAAAGAGGGTTTCGTTGTTTTTACTCTCAAGTGCTGTTTTTTCGGGCTATTTTGTATATGTTTGAGCTGAAAAAAATCATTTCTTCCCTATTTATGCCTATGCCAGCACTGCTGATCATCGGATTTATAGGTTTATCACTGATCATGTTTACTTCAAAACGTAAGAGTGGCTGCTTTATTGTGCTCTTCTCGTTATGTGGACTGTTCTTGATTTCGTTTCAACCTGTTTCATCCCGGTTATTGATGCCACTTGAGCGTCAATACACGGTGTTTTTACCCACCGATCAATCCATTGACTATGTCATGGTGCTTGGCAGTGGTCATGTCGTTGACGACCAAATACCGCCGACCTCAGAATTGAGCCGTACTGCGTTAGTTCGCCTGACCGAAGGTATTCGAATTATGCGGATGTACCCTGGTTCAAAATTGATCTTATCCGGTTACGCGGGGGGGAGTGAGTTTAGTCATGCGCGTATGCTTGCCCAGGTCGCTTTAGCGCTTGGTGTGCCCAAATCAGAAATCATTTTGCTGGAAACAGCGAAAGACACCTGGGAAGAAGCGCGTCAAGCAGCAGCCTTTGTGCAACAGAAAAAGCTAGTGCTAGTTACGTCTGCCTCGCACATGGAGCGAGCGTTATACGAATTTCGTTCTGCCGGGTTAGCGCCAATTCCGGCTCCAACCAACTATTTAGCGCAAAAGAACATTTATCAGCCTTGGGAAAAATACGCACCCAAAGCACGTTATTTAGAGCAAACCGAGCGCTATTGGCACGAGACTATGGGGCATATTTGGCAAGTACTGCGCGACTGGGTAACCGGCTACGAAGCATCACATGCAGACAGCAGCGTAGCACCAGCGACTCAACCGCAGAAATAATCGCTGTAGATTCAATAAGAACAGATTAAATAAGAACCAAAAAAACGCCAGCACAGAGTGCTGGCGTTTTTTATTTAGAGATCCGTATCAGTCTGCTAGCTGCCTGCAAACATATACCCTTCCCCATGCACGGTCACAATAATTTGTGGTGTTTTAGGGTCTAGCTCCATTTTCGAACGCAAGCGGCGAATAAGTACATCAATAGTACGATCATTAGGTGCATCAACACGATGGCTGATCATATCGAGAATTGCTTCGCGGCTGAGAACTTGGTGTGGATTAGAGGTTAATGCTACGAGCAACTCATATTCTGCTTTGGTTAATTTTATCGGTTCGCCATTTTGACTTAGCGCACGACGCTGAATATCAAACGCCCATTCACCAAAATGAATAAGCTGACTACCGGAAATATTTTCTAGAGTACCTGTTCTCGAATTGGAAACTCGCCAGGTTAAATTCTTCACTCTCGCTAATATTTCTCTTAACTCAAAAGGTCGCGCGATATAATCGTCTGCGCCCATTTCTAGACCAATAATTCGGTCGATACTGTCTTCACGACCATTAATGAGAATAATCCCGACATCTGAATGGCTACGCAATTCACGGGTCAGCATCAGGCTGTCATCAAATTGAAGGTTAGTTTCCATCAGAACCAAATCGATAGCGTGTTGGCGTAATACCTCACGCATCTCTGCCCCCGTATCGGCAACAGAAATCTGGTATCCCTCTCGTTTGAAATAATCGACCAATGTGACACGGGTGTCTCTGTCGCTCTCTACGACTAATAAGTGATAACTCATAGACGTCACTTTATTCCGCTAAATTTAATCCCTATTCATTCTATTCATAGACGGTAACAATTCTAGAGTACGAACTTAAAACCTGATGCTTTATTGATTCAAAACAAGCTTAGATAACATTTTGCTTTGTTTGAACAATCGAAATAAAAGCACTTTATTTTCATTTCTCAAATATGTAAAAATTTGTCTTCTTTTTTGTCACATTGTTACTCATTTACGGGCGACAAATGAAAATAATATTCATATCTATTAGTGCATTTGGTTATAAATTTAATGGTTTTTATTAATATCAACAAATAACTTAAAGGCGATGATGGTTTGTTGTGGACAGTTAAGAAGACAATAAAAAGCCGACTGAAATACCGCTATGCATTCACTCGCATTTCAAGATGAATGAGTCACTTTACAGCTCATTTTGCACTTGATCTTAGGTCGAAGCTTGCACCAGCTTGGTAACAAAATAGTAAAGCGATTGATATCAAACAAAGATGAATTTTTCATTGCGAGTGGTTCAATACCAGTCTAAAATCTTTGACGCAAACGATAATCTATAGAAATTTTACTTAAACCGCTGTTTTGAAGCGGTTTTTGTGTTTTTACTACTTTTAAGCTTCACTTACATATCGAATCAACACCTGTTGAAGTGGTCAATCACTGTAAATCTTTGTCCTAGTCAGCAGATATCGATGGGAAAAACCAATGGCGACTATAAAAGATGTTGCGCGCATTGCAGGCGTGTCAACCACCACTGTATCACACGTGATTAACAAAACACGTTTTGTAGCCGAAGCAACACAAGCGAAAGTGTTGGCAGCGGTAAAAGAGCTAAACTACGCACCGAGCGCGGTTGCTCGCAGCCTAAAATGCAACACCACACGGACTATTGGTATGTTGGTGACTCAATCAACCAACCAATTTTTCTCTGAAGTCATTGATGGGGTTGAGAGCTACTGTTACCGCCAAGGCTATACACTGATTTTGTGTAATACCGGCGGCATTTATGAAAAACAACGCGACTATGTACGCATGCTTGCTGAAAAGCGTGTCGATGGCATTTTGGTGATGTGCTCAGATATGACTCCTGAGCTAATGGAAATGCTTGAAGGCCATTCTGACATTCCAAAAGTGATCATGGATTGGGGTCTTGAAGATTCGCAAGCCGACACCATTATGGATAACTCTGAAGAAGGCGGTTACATCGCAACGAAACATCTTATCGATAACGGACACAAAGACATTGCTTGTTTGAGCGGTCATTTTTCTAAAATGGCTTGTAAGGAACGCATCATTGGTTTTCGCCGTGCGATGGCCGAAGCTAATCTTCCAGTGAACGAAGATTGGATTCTAGAAGGCAACTTCGAATGTGACACTGCGGTACTTGCAGCAGACAAAATTATTGCGATGGATCACAAACCGACCGCAGTGTTCTGTTTTAACGACACGATGGCGTTGGGTTTAATGAGCCGTTTACAGCAAAAAGGCGTGAAAGTACCCGATGATATTTCTGTCGTAGGTTACGATAACATCGAGCTTTCTGAGTACTTTTCACCACCGCTAACGACGATTCACCAACCCAAACGTCGTGTTGGTAAGAACGCCTTTGAGATCCTATTGGAACGGATCAAAAACAAAGCCCATGATCGTCGCGTTTTTGAGATGCATCCTGAGCTCGTCGCACGAAATACTGTAAAAAAACTTTAAAATCTTAATGTTACATGTTTTCTCACTTTTGATATAAAATCTTATTGATGAAAATGTCGCTTATTAAAGATACAGCGATTTTTTGGACGAATATCACATTAGGCAAAATATTTTGTGATTTATGTTCAAGTTTAAGATTACTCTAGTGAACGAAATGTCACGTACAGGGCAAACCATCTGAAAAGGTGGGACGCAAAGCCTCCGGCCTAAACCCTTAGATGGTATTTTCCGGCTCTGGGTAGGTAGCGGGGTTACCGATGGCAAAAATGCATTTAAGACGTTAACTTCTTACTGACACAATCTTTGCATTCTTTTGCTACATTCTCGGACCTGATTTTGGTGGCGTATTGTTAATACACCGAGACTAAAGGCATGGATAAACCAATATTAAAAGACTCAATGCGTCTGTTTGAAAACTTAGGACGCGTAAAATCTCGTTCAATGTTTGGCGGATTTGGAATTTTCGTTGATGACACAATGTTTGCATTGGTGGTTAACGACAAACTTCACATTCGTGCAGATGACAATTGTTCCGAGAAATACAAGCAGCAAGGCTTAGAACCTTACGTTTATAAAAAACGTGGCTTCCCAGTGGTTACTAAATACTTCGCTCTTCCTGAAAATTTCTGGGATGCCCCAGAAAAAATCTTGAAAGAAGCGAAAGATGCTTTGGTTGTTGCTAAGCAAGAGCGTGAAACTCAAGCTCAAGCAAAACCTAACCGTCTTAAAGATCTGCCTAACTTACGTCTGGCAACAGAACGTATGTTACGTAAAGCAGGTATCGAGTCGGTTGAAGAGCTGCACGAGAAAGGCTCTGTAGAAGCGTATAAAGCGATTCAACAGACTCATTCAAGTGATGTAAGCATTGAACTTCTGTGGGCTCTTGAGGGCGCTATTGAAGGGAAACACTGGTCAGTTATTCCGCAAAATCGTCGTGATGAACTGATGCAGCGCTTGTAAAAGATTGGCAAGTAAGAGTAACGAAGGCACTCACCTAGGTGGGTGCTTTTTTTTATGTAAAATCCCTGAATAAATGGGAATTATTTCGTCCATTTAGGGGACGCCATCAGTCCCCAACCACATTGCTTGTAGCCTTAGTGATAAATCACGTTACACTAACTGTGCCCCAAAGTCCGAGACATAGTAAAAACTGTACTGAGTGCCCAACTCTCCGTAAAGAAGGCGGAATCAAGTGTTGGCACACACTGACCATTTCAACCTCAATATGTTAGTCATCTTTTTGAAAATGGAGAGACAGTAATAAAGGTAGTGATATAGTTCTTAGTTATGTAGTTTTGATTCTCATGTGTGATGAGCTAGCCTGATTCAAGCTCATCACACATTCTGCTACTGCAAGCAGTATCGTGTATGAGAAAAGAAAGGTACGGCGTACGCTTATATAAGCCAACGCTGCAGTAAGATGTTGACTTATTGATAAAGACTACCCTGCAACATTCATCGCACCTTTCATAAATCATAGTGCCCAGCCCAGCTCGCCACAACTTATTACGATCGAGGCGAAAAGCGACGAATAAAATGAATCGAGTGATGATTAAAACGTTCTGCTTGTTCGATATTGCACACATGCCCACAATCGCTCAGTTCAATCAGCTCGCTTTGTCGATGAACAGTGACCAATTCACGTACCTGCGATAAAAACAGATAATCTCTATCCCCCATTAAGTATAGCGTTGGGATAGCCTCATCTTTCTCACGAAAATAGCGCATAAACGGATTCACCTCAGCAGTGAGACGATACCAACGCTTAAACTCTTTTTGACACAGTTTTTTTGCTTCCCGGATAAACAATAGGCGAGATTCACGCTGTGCACGACTTGGCATCACAATGTAGGCAAACAGACGATAGAGCCACATGTAAGGGATGATATGCTTTGACCAGCGCCCTATACTCACCAAGAGTTGCGAACGAAAGTCAAAACGAATGACCGCGCCTCCTAGCACCATGGATTGAACTTGGTCTGGAGCAAGTTCAGAGATTTTGCGCACAATGATGGTCCCCAAAGACATGGCAACAAAGTGTGCTTTGGCTATCTCACAATGACGCAAAACATTGAGCACATCTTGCGCTATGGCGTCAAAGGTATAAGGGTGTGTCATCCACTCACGCACCCATTGGCTCGATTGTCCATGGCCACGTAGGTCAATGAGCAGCAAATTAAAATGGCGTTTATAGGCCTTAATCTGTTTAAACCACAAAGATGAGCTGCCACCAGCGCCATGCACAAAAACCACCCACTGTGAACTCGTAGGATGAGAATAGATCTTATGATAAAGGAGGTTAGATACCATGCAGAGCTCAGTCTGTTATTAAAACCGCGCTAGACTACCATAAACCTCAGTGATACCAAATAGTGATACATTCGCTTTGGGTGCACGTTGCGGCCTGTTTTGTCATCGCCGTGAGATGGTGCATGAATTCGATTAAAGTACTCATAAAAAAGGCGACACAGAGAATCCTTTGTGTCGCCTTTCACAGCCGTAGTGCTAGTTCAACCAAGACAATCGCGTTAAGCAAATACGGCTAAGCGGTACATTTTAATGTATTCCAGAGCTGAATCACGCCAACTAAAGTCCTGTTCCATTGCTCTTTGCTGCACCGCCAGAAACTCGTCTGGATTCTGTAGATAGAACAGCAGCGCACGCTGCATGGTGATCAACAGCACTTGAGCAGAAGGCTCGAGGAAACCAAAACCAGTGGCTTCTTGCGGATACTTATCATAGTCCATCACGGTATCTTTTAAACCGCCCACTTCACGTACAATAGGTAAAGTGCCATACGCCATGCTGTAGATTTGGTTTAAACCACACGCTTCAAATTCTGATGGCATCAAGAAGAAATCAGCCCCAGCCTCAACCCAGTGAGCCAGTTTGTTGTCGTATGCTTCGATAAAAGCAAATTTGTCAGGGTACGCCGCCATTAATGATTTCAGGCGTGTTGCCACTTCAGGTTCGCCTGTTCCGACAATCACGAGCTGCACATCATTACGCAAAAATAGCTCAATGATAGGTAGCAGATAATGGAAACCTTTTTGGTGAGTTAAACGACACACCATCCCAAACATAGGGAGAGATCTGACTGGCAGCCCCACGTCTTGCTGTAGTGCTTGCTTACTGGCAGCTTTCCCCTTACGTAACGAGTTGGCTTCACTGCTGTAGGTTACAGGTAAGTAGTGATCGTTTTTAGGATCCCATTCACTGTAATCACAACCATTGATGATGCCGTGTAAATCGCGCGCACGGCGGACAAAATCGTCCACTAACCCATGCGATCCCAGTGGTGTCAGCAGTTCACAAGCGTAATTGGGGCTAACCGCGTTAATTTTATCGGCATAGGCAATCCCAGCGCGCAGCATACTAACGTGGTCTACACCGTAACGCAGAAACTCCATACCTGATAGATTCAACTCAGGAATGATCTCCAACTCGTGGTAAGAGAAAATCCCTTTGAAAATCGCATTGTGCACGGTTAGAACGCTTTTCACCCCTTCAAAAAAGCCATCGTAGCGATAGCGTGTTTTTAGAAGGAAAGGAATTAACCCAGTGTGCCAATCGTTGGTATGAATGATGTCTGGGCGGATATTGAGTTTAGGTAAGACATCCAAACACGCAGCCGAGAAGAAACTAAAGCGCTCTCCGTTATCGGCATAGGCTTGGTTCTGCTCTGCATACAATTCTGGACGATCAAAATACGCATCACAATCAATGAGATAAACTAAGACACCATCCAGTTCGGTTTTTCTAACTAAATAATGAGTGTGCGGCCAATGTGTTAGGTCCGTTTCCAATACCACGGGTAAGGCGTTTTTATCGGGAATCTTGCGGTAAGCAGGTAGCACGATGGCTACCTGATGACCTAATTCCTGGAGCGCTTTAGGCAGAGCCTTTGCAACATCTGCAAGGCCACCGCTTTTGACCAACCCTTGGGCTTCTGAAACGGCGAACCACACATTCATGTGCTCCATTTTAGAATCCAACTTTTGTTCCTTTCGCAATCACAACTATACCAGTCGGTGAAACATGAAAACGTTGTCTATCCAACTCGATATTTTCACCGATAACAGTTCCAGGGGCGATCTCCACATCTTTATCGATGATGGTTCGTTTAATCGTGCACCCTGCACCAATTTTCACATCACCTAAGATAACAGATTCACTGATACAAGAACCAGCACCAATGTTGCTGCGATAACCTAAAACGGATTTATAAATATTTGAACCTTGGATATAACTCCCCCCAGAGACCAAACTATCGGTGATTTTCACCTTCTGATCATCCACATCGATGAAGGTAGCAGGTGGAAGTGGTGGGTAATACGTATGCATTGGCCAGCTACGGTTATACAAAGAGAAAGCCGGATCTTTACCCAGTAAATCCATATGAGCTTCCCAGTAGGACTCAATCGTACCTACATCGCGCCAGTAAGTTTCTTTGCGCTCACCTTTAATCACATTGCTTGAGAAGTCATACACATACACCCCACCCTGTGGGTACATTTTCGGAATGACGTCTTTACCAAAATCGTGACTAGAGTGTTTATTTTCTGCATCTTCTCGTAGTTCACGATAAAGGGAAGCGGCATCAAAAATGTAGTTACCCATGGAAACAAGAGCCCAATCAGGCTCGCCAGGAACACATTTAGGTTGAGCCGGTTTTTCTTCAAAGCCAATCATTTGCCCTTTATCATCCACTTCAATAACGCCAAATTGTGATGCTTTTTCAATAGGCATGCGCAAAGCAGATACCGTAAGTTGTGCTTCTTTGCGACGGTGAAAATCCAGCATCTGGCGAATATCCATTTTATAGATATGGTCAGAGCCAAAGATGCACACTTCGTCGGGCGCTGCCACTTCAATAAAACGAATATTTTGGTAGATGGCATCGGCGGTACCTTCATACCAACGTTTACCATCGCGCATTTGCGCTGGAATTGGGTCGATATAGCGGTCGGTGATGCCCGCTACGTTCCACCCTTTTTTCATGTGCATGAACAGAGATTGCGACTTGAACTGTGTTAACACGTAAATGCGCATCAAATCCGCATTAACAAAGTTATTAAGCGCAAAATCAATTAAACGATAACTGCCCCCAAATGGGACAGCAGGTTTACTACGAGAGGCAGTTAAAGGCATCAAGCGAGTCCCTTCACCTCCCGCCAAAATCATTCCCAGTACACCAGCCATTCATTATTCTCCGTTATTTATACTTACAGTGCCCGAGCTCCCCAAAAGACCCGACACAAGGCACCTAAGGAATTGACACCGATTTCAAATGCATCAAAGTATGAAGACATGTCGCTCAAAGCCATGAGAACGCCGACAAGCAATGCTGCGCGTTCATCCGCAATATCATCAGTAGCTTTAAACCGAGACCCAACAGCGCTTCCCCTGTCACACCCCAAACGAGTAGATGCGTTAAGCTGGTAGGCCATCATATCTTTCTCTTAACATGTTAGAGCTTTTACTCCATTCATTACATCCTCTAAGGTCACGCAATGATCACACTCTAATAAGCGATTACTCAGCTAAGCATCTGAATATTAGTCACTATCTTTGACACTTACTCGTGCATAAACTAAGCGTACCGACACTGCGGCACTATAGAAAACATAGTCAACATATTGAATAATGAGAACAAAATCGCATTGATTTAACAAAAGTTTAACGAATGCCATTCAAATTTGAGAGGTCACCAGCAAAATAAAAGGCAGCCAATTGGCTGCCTTTTATTTATTGAGCAGAAAAACGCTATTTTTTCTTACGCTTATCTGTGATATCCCATTTACCGTCGATGTACAACGCAGTCCAACCACTTGGCTTACCATCGTGCTCGGTACGCACGTAATGCTCTTTCGATTTACGGCTAAAACGAACGACTGCAGCGTCTCCATCTGGATCATGGCTTGGTGCATCCGCTAGGTATTGGTACTTTTCTGGCAAACGATCCTTAAAGCGTGCTAGCTCTTCGACTAACGGTGCGCGAGTCTCACGCGATTTAGGGAAGTTGCTTGCTGCAAAGAACAGACCTGACGCACCATCGCGCAATACAAAATACGCATCAGATTGCGCACAAGGCAATTCAGGGAAATGCACTGGATCTTCTTTTGGCGGCGCAACTTCACCGTTTTTCAGAATCTTACGTGTGTTGCCACAGCTCTCATTGGTACAAGCCATGTACTTACCAAAGCGACCATTACGCAGTTCCATATCTGAACCACATTTGTCACACTCAACGACTGGACCTTCATAACCTTTTACTTTGAACTGACCGTGTTCGACGATGTACCCATCACAGTTCGGGTTGTTACCACACACGTGCAGTTTACGTTTGTCGTCAATCAGGTATGCATCCATCGCTGTGCCGCAAATTGGGCAACGTTTCTTCGCGCGCAGTGCAGCAGTTTCAACGTCCTCTTCAAGTACGTTGACAATGCCCTGTTCGTCACCAAGGTTGATGGTGGTTTTACAACGCTCTTTTGGTGGCAATGCATAACCAGAACAGCCTAAGAACACCCCCGTCGAAGCAGTACGAATCACCATTGGACGATCACAAGTTGGACAATGAATATCCGTCATCACCATGTGGTTTGGTTTCATACCACCTTGTTCTTCGTCTTGCTCAGCTTGCTCTAGGTTGTGGCTAAAGTCGTTAAAGAAATCGTCTAAAACGCCTTTCCAACTTGTTTCACCTTCTGCGATTTGGTCCAGTTTCTGTTCCATGCGCGCAGTAAAGTCGTAGTTCATCAAATCTTCAAAGCTTTCATCGAGACGATCCGTCACGATTTCGCCCATTTTTTCCGCGTAGAAACGACGTTGGTCGACTTTCACATAGCCACGATCTTGAATCGTAGAGATGATTGACGCGTAAGTAGATGGACGGCCGATACCACGTTTTTCCAGCTCCTTAACGAGTGCAGCTTCGGTATAACGCGCAGGCGGCTTAGTGAAGTGCTGTTTTGGATCGAGTGCAGTCAGAGATAGCTCGTCCCCCACTTTCACCGCTGGTAAAATTTGGTCTTCGTTTTTGCCCAGTGGACGTTGTACACGAGTCCAACCATCAAACTTCAGAATGCGACCTTTGGCTTTCAGGGTGTACTCTGCAGCCTTCACACTTACCGTTGTTGAGTCGTATTCTGCTGGAGTCATCTGACAAGAAACAAATTGGTTCCAAATCAACGCATACAGCTTATGCGCATCCGCATCCATTCCTTCAAGGTCTTCTGCTTTGACATCGACACTGGATGGGCGAATCGCTTCGTGCGCCTCTTGGGCGTTTTCTTTACTACCATAGACGTTTGGCTGACTTGGCAAGTAGCGTGCACCAAATTCGTCTTGAATGTAGTTACGCACAGCCTCTACCGCTTCATGGCTCAAGTTCGTTGAGTCAGTACGCATGTAGGTAATGTAACCTGCTTCATAAAGACGCTGAGCTAACATCATGGTTTTCTTAACGCCATAACCTAAGCGGGTACTCGCCGCTTGTTGGAGCGTTGACGTGATAAACGGCGCACTAGGTTTGCTGCTGGTTGGGCGGTCTTCACGTTTGCACACTTCGTAACGCGCTTTTTCCAAAACCGCTACCGCGGCCATGGCTTCTTGTTCATTCGAAGGTTTAAACGCAGCGCCCTCTTTTTGCGCTACCAGCAGACGGAAATCTTCTTTCGCGGCAGTTTTGGTATCCGCGTTGATGTCCCAAAACTCTTCAGGTACGAAGGCTTTGATTTCGCGCTCACGTTCAACGAGTAGCTTCACAGCAACTGATTGAACACGACCTGCAGACAAACCACGTGCCACTTTTTTCCACAACAGTGGCGAAACCATAAAGCCCACCACGCGGTCCATAAAGCGGCGCGCTTGCTGAGCGTTTACGCCAGCCATGTTCAGTTCGCCAGGCTGTTTAAAGGCCTGTTGAATCGCACTTTTGGTGATCTCGTTAAACACAACACGTTTATATCGCTCTTCATCTCCACCGATGATCTCACGAAGGTGCCAAGCGATAGCCTCTCCCTCGCGGTCCAAGTCGGTTGCGAGATAAACGCTGTCTGCGTCTTTCGCCAGTTTTTTCAGTTCAGCAACCACCTTCTCTTTGCCAGGAAGAATCTGGTAATTGGCTTCCCAACCATTGTATGGGTCAATACCCATCTTTTTAATTAGAGCAGATTGTTCTTTTTCTTTTTTCAGGCGAGCTTTTTCCTCGGCACTGAGATTTTTAGTCGACTGTGGCGTCGCCTTTTTTGTGGCAGCGCTACTTTGACCAGCAGTTGGCAGATCGCGGACATGACCGACACTAGACTTTACGATAAAGTCTTTACCAAGATATTTGTTGATTGTTTTGGCCTTGGCTGGTGACTCCACGATAACGAGTGATTTACCCATAATTTGATTCAAATGTCCTTAACCACTTGCGAATGGTTTATCGCATGATGTTCTTAAATATTGCTTCTTTTTTTACTATCGAGGTAGATAACCAGAAGATCAACTTGTTTTTTTAAAAAGCGACTTATTTGCTCGACAAATCGACGACATGCTAAGCGAATGAGAAAATAGGCACATAGTAATGACACTCCTGGCATTAGGCGAGATGAAAGAAATGTTTTTTGGAATAAATCACAATTTTACTCGGCTTTATTCCTGAAAATTTACTGAGCTCGATCATTGCAATCCCTATTCTGCTCGTTACACTGACCAGCAAATTATGAGAGGAGTATAAGCAATGGCTGAGAAAAAAAGTATTTCTGAGTTCGACTTACTGATGATCGCAAACCAATTGATCATGGACCACGAAGCATTTCTTGATGGTATGCGTGCAGACAGCGTAGAAGAAAAAGAGGGTATTCTGGTATTCAAAGGGAACTATTTTCTAGACGACAGAGGTCTACCGACTGAGAAAACCACAGCCGTGTTTAATATGTTCAAATACCTTGCTCACCAACTTTCACCGGAATTTACGGTAGAAAAATAATAAAAGCCTCAGTAGAGGCTTTTATTTCATCGGTTTTAATGCGCTAAATGAGCAAACTTCTCAAAATAATCTGGGAAGGTTTTTGAAGTACATTTAGGGTCATTAATGGTCACACCGACATCACTTAACGCGACCAGTGAAAAACACATCGCCATGCGGTGATCATCATAAGTATCGATAGCCGCGTGGACAAAATGCTCCGGCGGAGTGATGGTGATGTAATCTTCACCCTCTTCGACAACCGCCCCCACTTTACGCAGTTCTGTCGCCATCGCCGCTAAGCGGTCCGTCTCTTTTACACGCCAGTTATAAACGTTGCGAATCGATGTCGTACCGTTAGCAAACAGGGCGGCAGTGGCAATGGTCATCGCTGCATCAGGGATATGATTAAAGTCCATATCAATACCATTAAGCTCGCCATGACGTGCGATCACGTAATCATCGCCCCACTCGATCTCAGCACCCATTTTCTCTAAGGCATGAGCAAACTGTACGTCACCTTGGATACTGTTTTTACCAATACCAGTGACTTTCACTGCTCCACCTTTGACTGCTGCTGCAGCAAGGAAGTAGGAAGCTGAAGAGGCATCGCCTTCAACAAGAAAATCTCCAGGTGCAACGTAGCTTTGGCCTGCTGGAATCACAAATTGTTGGTAATCGCGGTTTTCAACCGTCACGCCAAACTGATTCATGATTTGTAGCGTAATATCGATGTAGGGCTTTGAAACTAGCTCACCCACGATATTGATGGTCACTTCACCCTCAGCCAGAGGAGCTGACATCAAAAATGCCGTCAAAAATTGGCTTGAGATAGAACCATCAATCGATACGGAGCCAGCTTTTAAGCCAGTCCCTTTGATAGCCAGTGGTGGGTAGTTTTCGTTCTCGAGATAGTCAATGCTCGCACCAGCTTCACGCAGCGCATTGACCAAATGGCCAATCGGACGCTCTTTCATGCGTGGCTCACCAGTGAGCACGAAGTCTCCTTGGCCTAGGCATAGTGCCGCAGCCAATGGACGCATTGCCGTACCTGCGTTACCTAAAAATAGTTCCAGTGTCTCAGTTGAACTGAATGGACGACCTAATCCTTCCACTTCACAGCACGTTTTATCCGCTGAAAGTTGATAAGAGACGCCCAGTTTAGATAACGCATTCAACATATGGCGAATGTCATCACTATCGAGCAGGTTGGTCAGTCGAGTGGTTCCTTTTGCTAAGGCAGCTAGCAATAGAACGCGATTTGAAACACTTTTTGAACCAGGGAGATTCACTTCTCCCTCAATTTTTTGAACGGGTTGTAACGTAAGGCTTTCCATCTAAATTGTGTATCCTTGCGTCGCCACTTTAGGTTGTCTCATAGGCTGGGCGACGAAAATTCTTCGTAGTGGCAGACTAACCAAAAATGTCGCCCTGTGCTAGTGCAAAATCGGCTTATTTTTGTCTCACATCTCTTTATCGACGCGCACACCGTCATCAAAATAGAGAATCCGGACTTTATCCCCTGAACCAAATAACATATCAGGGTCAACATCTTGAATCACATCCACCAATTTACCGTCATCGGTTTTGATTAAAAGTTCGACCAACTTGTACTCGACGCGATAAATCGGATCTGCACTTTGAGATTGAGCATGCGCAATCCCAGCGCCAGCAGCAGCGCCAGCAACGGTTGCTACTTGGCGACCATGACCACCACCGAACTGATGTCCAATCACGCCCCCAACAACGGCACCAAGTAACGTCTTCCATCCATCGTTGGTTTGCTGCGCGCGGCCAATGTCATGCTGAGAAATGTATCTAACTGTTTCAACCGAGCCAAATACGACCTGATTCACGGGTCTGGCCTGATTCCTTTGATAAGCTGCATTGGCAAACATCGGAAAAATCAATAAGATCCAAAACCACTTTTTCATCTTGTGTCTCCTTAATGGACAATAGGTAGGCTATGACGATTTATCTGCCAGAATTGGCACCTGACAATTTTCTCTTCCCTTCACCTTACGAAGCCTTAGAGGAGCCCAATGGCCTATTGGCCTTTGGTGGTGATCTTAACCCTAAGCGAATCATCAGAGCGTATCAGTCAGGTATCTTTCCTTGGTATGGACAAGGTGAGCCCATTTTATGGTGGAGCCCATCGCCACGAGCCGTCTTCTATCCTAAGACATTTAAACCGAGTAAAAGTGTTAAAAAATTTCAAAGAAAGCAAAATTATGACATCAGTCTAAACATGGCGACTGACCAAGTGATTGATTTGTGTGCATCAACACGTCCACCAGAGCAAACTTGGTTGCATGAAGAGATGCGAGCGGCCTATAAGTCCCTTGCTAAGGCAGGGATTTGTCATTCCGTGGAAGTATGGCAACACCAAGAGCTTATCGGCGGACTTTATGGACTCAATTTAGGTCAGCTCTTTTGTGGTGAATCGATGTTCAGTCTCAAGAGTAACGCCTCGAAAATTGCCCTGTGGTATTTCTGTGACCACTTCGGGCGCTGCGGTGGTGAGATGATCGATTGCCAAGTTTTGAATCCACACACGCAATCCTTAGGCGCGCAGGAGCTACCAAGACAACAATTTATGCAAACATTGCTATCCTTACAAAAGCAGGTCATCAGTGACCACTGTTTTCAACGCCAATGGTTAACCATGCCCATCGACGTACTCTAAGTTGAGGTTGAAACCATGAGTTCAGACATTCATCAGATTCGGATTGGCTTAACCAATAACCATCCGTGCAGTTATCTGGCTGATAAGCTGGAAAGGGTCGCTGTTGCCATCGATCCACAAATGCAAGATTCGGGCAATTACGAAGTCCTACTCGCCAACGGTTTTCGTCGTAGTGGCGATACCATTTACAAACCCCACTGTGATCACTGCCAAGCCTGTCAGGCGCTGCGTGTCGCTATCCCCGACAGTTTGCCAAGTAAGAGCCAAAAACGGCTACTGAACAAAGCACAAGCCGATTTTCATTGGGAAATAAAAAGCACGATGGACGAGAGTTGGTTTGACCTCTACGCCCGCTATATCAACGCCCGTCACCGTAATGGCACCATGTATCCGCCAAAGTGTGATGAATTTAGTAAATTTGCTAAGTGTGATTGGCTGGACACACGCTACCTACACGTTTATTATCAGCAGCGTTTGGTCGCGATTGCCGTGACCGATATATTGCCCTCCAGCGCCAGTGCGTTTTACACGTTTTTCGACCCGGATATTGACCTGTCCCTTGGTACCCTCTGCGTGTTGTACCAGATTGAATTGTGTAAAAAAGACTCAAAACAGTGGTTATATCTTGGCTACCAGATTGATGAATGCCCCGCGATGAGTTACAAAGTGCGTTTTCAAGCGCATCAAAGGCTAGTAAATCAGCGTTGGCAAGGGTAAAATACGCGGCAACTTTACTTATTGAACATTTAGGGGCACAATTCCCGCCGCTAAAATATCGCCAAATTTCTAAAGAGGATTAAATGGCTAAAGAAGACGTAATTGAGATGCAAGGTACTGTCCTTGATACTCTTCCTAATACTATGTTCCGTGTTGAGCTTGAAAATGGCCACGTGGTTACAGCTCATATCTCCGGCAAAATGCGTAAAAACTACATCCGTATTCTGACTGGCGACAAAGTAACTGTAGAGTTAACTCCATACGATCTAACTAAAGGACGCATCGTCTTCCGTGCTCGTTAATCTCTGATTGCGAACCACTAAGCGGGACTTGAGAGTCCCGTTTTTTATGCACGCTTTTTGCTGTAGATGTTTCTAGGTAGATCATTGTTAACCTCAAAGAGACTCTCAAAATGGGATTCCCTTTGAGACTATTAAGCCTTTCACTAAAAACCGGATAACAATCTCAAGGCAAAGAAAAAGCGTGCCACTGCACGCTTTTTTTACTTTTTCAGGAGAGACAAACCTATCACTCGACTTGAGCTTCCGCTTTAGAGCCTAAGTACTCAAATTTCAGTTTATCGCCATCCAATTCCACTTTCACCGTACCGCCATCAACTAAAGAACCGAACAACAGTTCGTTGGCCAGCGGTTTTTTGAGCTGCTCTTGAATCACACGGCCCATAGGGCGAGCCCCCATCTCTCTGTCATAACCTTTGATGGCAAGCCAATGTCTTGCATCTTCAGACACTTCCAGAGAAACACCACGTGCATCCAATTGAACTTGCAATTGAACGATGAATTTATCCACCACTTGCGCGATGACGCGTTCATCCAAGCTATTGAACCAAATAATGTGGTCCAAACGGTTTCTAAATTCTGGCGTAAACACTTTCTTGATTTCCGACAGAGCATCATGCGAGTGATCTTGTTGGATAAGACCAATCGATTTCTTCACAGTTTCTGCCACGCCAGCGTTGGTGGTCATCACCAAAATGACGTTACGAAAATCGGCTTTACGACCGTTATTGTCCGTTAGCGTGCCGTTATCCATCACTTGCAACAGCAAGTTAAAGATATCTGGGTGCGCTTTTTCAATTTCATCCAGCAGCACTACAGAATGCGGGTTTTTAATCACCGCATCGGTGAGCAAACCACCTTGGTCATAACCAACATAGCCTGGAGGCGCACCAATCAAACGGCTCACGGAGTGACGTTCGCCATATTCAGACATATCAAAGCGCAGTAGCTCAATCCCGAGCAGTTTTGCCAACTGCACCGTCACTTCTGTCTTACCTACCCCAGTTGGGCCAGCAAACAAGAAGGAACCCACTGGACGATTGTCTGAACCTAATCCAGCACGAGTCAACTTGATCGATTCAGTCAGTACTTCGATGGCATTGTCTTGTCCGAAAACCAACATCTTCATCTTACGATCGAGATTTTTAAGAATATCTTTATCGGAAGAAGAGACAGATTTTTCAGGAATACGCGCCATCTTAGCCACCATAGCTTCGATTTCTGCCACACCAACGGTTTTCTTACGTTTGCTCACTGGCATCAAGCGAACGCGAGCGCCGGCTTCATCGATAACATCAATCGCTTTGTCAGGAAGGTGACGTTCATTGATGTATTTAGCTGACAATTCCACCGCAGCACGCAACGCTTTGTTGGTATAACGAACATCGTGGTGCGCTTCGTATTTCGGTTTCAAACCCATCAAAATCTTGGTGGTATCATCAAGTGATGGTTCCACAACGTCGATTTTTTGGAAACGACGAGCCAGAGCACGCTCTTTCTCGAAAATGTTGCTGTATTCCTGATAGGTTGTTGAGCCAATACAACGCAGCTTACCGCTACTTAGCAGAGGCTTAATCAGGTTTGCTGCATCGACTTGACCGCCAGACGCCGCACCCGCACCGATGATGGTGTGGATTTCATCGATAAAGAGAATGGCGTCTTTCTCTTTTTCAAGCTGCTTCAAAATCGATTTAAAGCGTTTTTCAAAGTCGCCACGATACTTAGTGCCGGCCAATAGTGAACCGATATCCAGCGAATAAATCACGCTGTTTTGAATCACATCAGGAACGGTACCTTCAACGATACGCCATGCAAGGCCTTCCGCAATGGCGGTTTTACCCACCCCAGCTTCGCCGACAAGTAATGGGTTATTTTTACGACGGCGACACAGCACTTGAATAGTACGTTCAAGCTCTTTGTCACGACCAATCAGTGGATCGATTTGCCCCTGTTTTGCTAAATGGTTTAGGTTGCTAGCAAAACTTTCTAGGCGTTCATCAGAACCCACCTCTTCTGAACTCTCGGTACCAAACGAATCGGATGAAGAGTCATCACTTGAGCTAGACGCTTTGGTAATACCGTGAGAGATGTAATTGACAATATCGAGTCGGCTGATGTCATTCTTCTTCAGAAGATAAGCAGCATGAGACTCTTGTTCGCTGAAAATGGCCACGAGCACATTGGCCCCTGTGACTTCACTGCGACCGGAGGATTGGACATGGAACACGGCACGTTGCAACACACGTTGAAAACTCAAGGTTGGCTGAGTTTCACGGGTTTCATCGTTATCTGGAATTAACGGAGTGGTTTGATCTATGAATGTGTCAAGCTCACGTCGAAGAGTATCGATATCTGCCTGACACGCGACTAATGCTTCCTTCGCAGCGTCGTTTTCCAACAACGCCAAAAGGAGGTGCTCGACTGTCATAAACTCATGTCTTTTATCTCGAGCTCGAGCAAACGCTCCATTTAAACTCGATTCTAGTTCTTTGTTAAGCATAAGGCCTCCTTAAGAAACAACCACGGTTTTCGCATGTGTTATCGTGTTACGCCTGCTCCATGGTGCAGAGCAGCGGGTGCTCATTTTCCCTTGAGTACATCGTAACTTGTACTACTTTCGTTTCTGCAACCTCTGCAGTAAACGTGCCACATATTGCTTTACCTTCATAATGAACCCTGAGCATGATTTGCGTTGCTTGCTCTATATTCATAGAGAAAAAGCGCTCAAGGATTTCGACAACAAAGTCCATAGGAGTGTAATCATCGTTATTTAACACAACGTTATACATTGCCGGTGGCTTAACTGCCGTTTTCTCTGCCTCCAGTAAATCTGAGCCTGGAGTAACCCATTCAAAATTCTTGCCCATGACGTATTTTGTTAAGAGTGTTTCTCAGTCGTTATTGTGCTTGGTGGAAATCAACAGTGCAATGCTCATATTGATTCATACGTAAGCTGCTGTGAGTTCAGGTGAAAAACTCCCCTTACTAAAGAGACTAATCCACCAATCCAGCGGCTGCAAATAAAAGATTGCGATTCCGATCACTGACCTGCTTGACCGCACAAATTCTCATCGCAAATATACAAACAATTTCACACTTTGCGTCGCCAAATGCGAATCAAAGAAGTTAAAAAAGAGTAAGTTGCGTTACCAAATTGCAAATCCCAAAAGTGATTTGCTTATAAAACATTCAATCTTTATGCAATTTTCCTATTGACTGTGGTCAATCATTAGCTAAATTGGTCAATTAGTGAGTAATGATTTGGTAGTAGATCGATTCTCACTAACAGTGAAAGTTAACAATTTGGGTTTAACTGCACTGCAATCACATCAGTAACACAATGCATGAGGGATGTATAGCATGGCTACAGGTACAGTGAAATGGTTCAATAACGCTAAAGGATTTGGTTTTATCTGTCCAGAAGGTGAAGATGGTGACATCTTTGCTCACTATTCGACCATTCAGATGGATGGCTACCGCACATTGAAAGCGGGACAGCAGGTATCTTACGAAGTGGAACAAGGACCAAAAGGCTCTCACGCGAGCAGCGTCGTTCCCATCGAAGGTGAGCTGGCTAAATAGCAGCCAACCCGAAAGAAAAAACGTACCAGCAGAATACGTTAACTTAGCAAATCGATTACTTTGCAAAGCATAAAAAACCCGCCGCAGCGGGTTTTATTGTTTCTAGGCGTCGTCACTCTACAGAGCATTGATAATGCCATTAAGAATGGCGCTTGGACGCATCAGCGTTGAAGCTTTATCAAACTCAGGTAGATAGTAACCACCTAAATCACCAGGAATACCCTGAGCACCATTTAATTCTGCCACAATCGCAGCTTCATTGTCGGCAAGTTGCTGTGCAACTGGCTTAAATTGCGCCGCTAACGCTTTGTCAGCGGTTTGCGCAGCTAAAGCTTGCGCCCAGTACATAGCTAAGTAGAAATGGCTGCCACGGTTATCTAGCTCGCCTACTTTACGTGAAGGTGATTTGTTGGTATCCAAAAATTCACCGGTCGCTTTATCAAGCGTATCCGCTAATACTTGCGCTTGTTGATTACCAGACACTTGGCTTAGGTGTTCAAGTGAGGCCGCTAGTGCCAAGAACTCGCCCAATGAATCCCAACGTAAGTGGTTCTCTTTTTGCACTTGTTGCACGTGTTTAGGTGCAGAACCACCCGCCCCAGTTTCAAATAGACCACCACCATTCATCAATGGAACGATAGAGAGCATTTTTGCCGACGTGCCCAATTCCAAAATAGGGAACAAGTCCGTTAGGTAGTCACGTAATACGTTACCAGTGACGGAAATGGTATCTTTACCCGCTTTGATGCGTTCTAGTGAATAGAGCGTTGCATCCACTGGTGACAAGATTTTGATCTCTAGGCCTTCAGTGTTGTGATCAGGTAGGTATTGATTCACTTTTTTGATCAGCTCAGCATCATGAGCACGAGCACTGTCAAGCCAGAATACCGCTGGAGTGTTGCTGGCACGAGCGCGTGTCACGGCTAACTTTACCCAATCTTGAATAGGTGCGTCTTTCACCTGACACATACGGAAGATATCGCCTTCTTCGACGGTTTGGCTGAGAAGAACCTTACCTGCGCTATCGACTACATTGACGGTACCTGCCGCATCAATAATAAAGGTTTTATCGTGTGAACCGTACTCTTCGGCTTTTTGCGCCATCAAACCAACGTTTGGTACGCTACCCATGGTGGTTGGATCAAATGCGCCGTGTTCTTTACAGAACTCAATTACCGCTTGATACACACCTGAATAACAGCGATCTGGAATCACCGCTTTGGTGTCTTTCTGTTTGCCGTCAGGCCCCCACATTTGACCAGAAGAACGGATCATGGCTGGCATAGACGCATCTACAATCACATCGCTTGGTACGTGTAAGTTAGTGATGCCACGGTCAGAGTCGACCATCGCCAGTGCTGGCTGAGTTTGATAAACCGCAGCGATATCAGCTTCGATCTCTTGACGTTGAGCGTCTGGTAGCGATTGAATTTTCGCATACACATCACCCAAGCCATTGTTCACATCCACACCTAATTGAGCAAACAAAGCGGCGTGTTTATCGAATACGGCTTTGTAATACACTTTCACTGCGTAACCGAAAATCACTGGGTCAGAGACTTTCATCATGGTGGCTTTTAGGTGCAATGAAAGTAACACATCTTGCTGTTTGGCTTGCGCAATTTGCTCTTCATAGAAGGTGATCAGCGCCTTTTTGCTGAGCACTGAAGCATCAATGATCTCTTGTGCTTTAAGCGCAAAAGGTTTTTTCAATACTTTTTTACTGCCATCTTGACCAACAAACTCTATGCTCACTTCGGTTGGCTGCGCCACGGTAACGGATTTTTCGCTACCAAAGAAATCGTGATCGCTCATGCTCGCCACATGGGATTTGGACTCTTTACTCCACGCGCCCATTGAGTGTGGGTTTTTCTTCGCGTAATTTTTTACAGAGGCAGGAGCACGACGGTCTGAGTTACCCTCACGCAATACTGGGTTTACTGCACTACCTTTGATTTTATCGTAAGTCGCTTTGATTGCTTCTTCATCATAAGTGCTTGGCTCTTCAGGATAATCAGGCAAGTCATAACCTTTGCTTTGCAACTCTTTGATCGCAGCTTTCAACTGTGGAACTGATGCTGAAATGTTCGGCAGCTTAATGATGTTTGCTTCTGGAGTTTGAGCTAATGCGCCTAATTCAGACAGTGCATCACCAATGCGTTGATCTTCTTTAAGATGTTCTGGAAAACTCGCCAGAATACGTCCAGCTAAGGAGATATCTCGTGTCTCTACTTCAATGCCTGAAGAGGCAGTAAAAGACTGAATAATTGGCAATAAAGAATATGTTGCAAGTGCCGGTGCTTCATCAGTGATCGTATAAATGATCGTTGGTTTTTTTGTAGGCATGAACTTTCCCTATATGTTCTTAAAACACGATAAAGCCGCTATCGTGTGTGTGGCTACCCTGCTCGAAGATGATATTGCTTCATCACTCCTAATGTTGCCAGCACAGTTGTCGACTGTGACAAGAGAGGCTTGATGAACGTCCAATCCTTTCGAGCAAGCTTAACTCACTCTTCATGATTGTAGTGTAGAACAACATTGCTGCTGTCATCGTCCTTGTGGGGACATGGTTTTGACTCGCCAACTAACACAGACGCATGTCTTTGACAGTGAATACACCCATCGCGAGACCAAACAGATGTAATACATGGTATGATTTGACAAAACCGTGATGGGTGAGCCACTTGCCTAGAGCGTTGTCACTCATCGCGCTATTATTGATAACCAAATCTGACGCTAGAGTCCAATACCTTTCGCGTCTAACCTGTTTTTGTTTTCGAAATCATAACGTAAAGTTCGCTTTCAAAAAACGATCGCAGCGATAATTTTACATTTTTGCAAGGTAGTTAACATGTCATCTCACCCGCAAGAGAAGCGTCATTTCGCGCCAAAAAAAAGTGCTAGCACCACGGCTAGAAAGCGCTCCACTACAGGACCTACAGCCTCAAACCACCGACGTAGCGGACGTACTAGTACCAATGCATCTCGGCCCAAAGTGGCACTGCAAGACCAAAAAGTGGTGATTTTTAACAAACCCTTTGATGTATTAAGCCAGTTTACTGATGGCGATGGTCGCCAAACATTGGCCGATTTTATTCCGCTAAAAGAAGTATACGCTGCGGGTCGCTTAGACCGCGATAGCGAAGGTTTGATGGTGCTCACCAATGATGGGATTTTGCAAGCTCGCCTCACTCAACCTCAGTCAAAGTCACCAAAGACTTACTGGGTTCAAGTAGAAGGTGCCCCTACCGAAGCTGATTTGCAGCCGCTACGCGATGGTGTCGAATTAAAAGATGGTATGACATTACCAGCCCAAGTGGTGGTCATGGCAGAACCTGAAGGGCTATGGGAGCGCAATCCTCCAGTGCGTTTTAGAGCAGCCATTCCAACCACTTGGCTAGCCATCACGATTATTGAAGGGCGTAATCGTCAAGTACGCCGTATGACAGCTCACATCGGTTTTCCGACCCTACGCCTGATTCGCTATTCAATGGGCGATATCACCTTAGGCGATTTACAGCCTGGTGAGTGGAAACAAATTCGCCCCTAATTAGGGATAACCCAATTAGGGGCGAATCGATCAACAAAGCACTATCGTGCGCTTACTTGCTGTGGAGCGCTTACTTATTGTGGCGCTCTTTGAGTTTATCGATCACGTGAGACATCGACAGCTCTTGATCGTTAAGCAGTACCAGTAGGTGGTAAATCAGATCCGCCGATTCACAAATCAGCTCATCTTTATCACCCGCTGTTGCCGCTAATGCCACTTCAACCCCTTCCTCACCCACTTTCTGAGAAATACGTTTCGTACCACGCGCATACAAGCTCGCGGTATAAGAGGTCTCTGGAGACGCAGACTTGCGGTCACCTAATAGGGTTTCCAATTGGTGTAACCACACCATTTGTGACTCTTCTTGGCTATCAGCATCAAAGCAGGTTGTTGTACCCGTGTGGCAAGTTGGGCCGATTGGCTTCACTTTAACCAGCAAAGTATCTTGGTCACAATCCAACGCAATGTTTTTTAATTGCAGTACGTTGCCTGAGGTTTCACCTTTAGTCCAAAGACGCTGCTTGGTACGAGAAAAGAAGGTAACTTGCTCTGTTTCTAGCGTTTTTTCTAACGCGGCAGGGTTCATATATCCCATCATCAAGACTTGGCTTGAGGTGAAATCTTGGATAATAGCAGGCACAAGTCCGTCGACTTTTTCCCAATTGATTCGCTCTACTAACGTACCCTGTTGTGCTTGATCTTGACTCATAGTCGTACCTCGATCCCTTCTTGTTTTAAATAGCGTTTTAACTCGCCAATATTAATTATTTGTTTGTGGAACACAGATGCAGCTAAGGCACCGTCCACATTGGCCTTTTGGTAGGCATCTAAAAAGTGCACCATTTCGCCTGCACCGCCGGAAGCAATCAGTGGCACGTTACACACAGCTCGCACTTTATTAAGCTGTTCTAGGTCGTAACCGTTTCTCACGCCATCTTGGTTCATCATGTTGAGCACGATTTCACCCGCGCCACGGCGTTGTACTTCTTGCACCCAATCGCAAGTTTCCCAGCGCGTTGCTTTGGTGCGCGCTTCATCGCCAGTAAATTGGTATACCTGATATTTACCAGTCTCTTTATCAAAATAGGAGTCGATACCAACAACAATACACTGCACTCCGAAACGATCAGAAAGCTCAGTAATCAGATCAGGATTAGCGAGCGCTGGAGAGTTGATAGAGACTTTATCCGCCCCAAATTCCAATATGCGCGCACAGTCTTCGGCGCTGCGAATACCACCAGCAACACAAAATGGAATATCAATCACTTCCGCTACGCGTTGTACCCAGCTTTTATCGACCACACGGCCATCACTTGATGCGGTGATATCGTAGAACACCAACTCATCAGCGCCTTCTTCTGCGTAGCGTTTTGCAAGCGGTACAATGTCACCGATGATTTCGTGGTTACGAAATTGAACGCCTTTGACCACTTGACCATCACGAACGTCCAAACATGGAATTATGCGTTTTGCCAACATGCGAATGCCTCCTCTGCCGTGAATTTACCATCCAGTAGTGCACGGCCAACAATCACGCCCGCCACACCGGTATCTTTAAGCGCGGCAATGTCCGCTAGGCTGCCAATGCCACCAGACGATTGAAATTGCACCTCGGGATACGCTTTACATAAATCAACATAAAGCTCAACGTTAGAACCCGCTAATGTGCCATCACGAGAAATATCGGTACACAGAACATGTTGCAAACCGACAGTTTGATAATCTTCAATCAGCTCTTCGATAGTGACGCCTGAATCTTCTTGCCAACCGGAAATCGCAACGCGACGAACACCTTGGCTATCGATATTGATATCGAGTGCGAGCACAATGTGCTCAGCGCCATATTTTTCCATCCAACCTTTCACCAACGTTGGATTTTTCACCGCGGTTGAACCGACCACGACGCGCTCAGCGCCAGCGTCAAGTAAACCTTTCACATCGTCTTCGGTGCGTACACCACCACCAATTTGTACATTCGCTGGGGTACTAGCAATCAACTTAGCAATTAAGTCGAGCTGGCGCGCTTCTGTATTTTTTGCGCCAGTTAAATCCACTAAGTGCAACCAATTGGCACCGGCTTGGTGATACACGGCAAACTGCTCTACCGGGTCCACTTTATATTCAGTAACTTGACCATAATCGCCTTGGTAGAGACGAACTACCTGGCCTTCAATCAAATCTAATGCGGGAATTATCATCTCGTCTTCCTTGTATTGGCACAGCGTTACTCTGCCAATCGCTGTTTATAGTCCGTGTTATAGGTTAAGAAAGTTAGCAATCAATTTAGCGCCGGCTTTAGAAGAGCGCTCTGGGTGAAACTGCACCCCGTAATAATTGCCACTTTGAATCGCTGCACTAAATGGGTGACCATAGTCACACTGAGCAATGGTGTAATCACCGACTGGCATGGCAAAGCTGTGCACAAAATAGAAATACTCGCTGGCTTCAATGCCTTTAAACAGTGGGTGACCAGCTTGCGCCGTGACATTGTTCCACCCCATATGAGGCAATGGCAGGCCAGCGGTATCCATCTGTTTAACTTCACCAGGGCAAAGCCCTAAACAGTCCACTTTCTCCGTGGCATCGCTGCGTTTTTCTTCTGAACGCAAACCTAAAAGTTGCATACCAAGGCAGATACCCAGTAGGGGTTTTTCCACCTTTTTAACCAGCTCGACTAGCCCACGCTCTTTCAAGTTGTGCATCGCTTCAGTAGCTGTACCCACACCAGGGAGAAACACTTTGTCGGCCGCCAAAACCACTTGGGGATCTTTAGAGATCACTGCGGGAAAACCTAAGCGCTCAATGGCAAATTTCAATGAAGAAATATTGGCACAGCCAGTATCGATGATGACCACGTTTTGCGTCATTACAACACTCCTTTGCTACTTGGTAGCTCGTTTCCTTCAACACGAATCGCTTGGCGCAATGTACGGCCAAAGGCTTTAAATAAGCTTTCAATAATGTGGTGATCGTTTTGTCCAGTTGACGATAGGTGCAAAGTGCACGCCAATGTATCCGTCAAAGAACGGAAGAAGTGGTACACCATTTCGGTAGAAAAATCCCCCACTTGCTCACGGCTAAACTCTGCATCGAATTTCAAATAAGGACGACCAGACAAATCCAACGCACATTGCGCTAAACACTCATCCATCGGCAAGGTAAAGCCAAAACGACCAATTCCGCGTTTATCACCTAATGCTTCTTTCAACGCTTGCCCTAATGCTAGAGCGGTATCTTCCACCGAGTGGTGATCATCAATGTGTAGGTCGCCTTTGACTTCACACACCATACGGAAACCGCCATGGGTGGCTATTTGATCTAACATGTGATCAAAGAAACCAAGACCGGTACTAATTTGATTACCACCGGTTTCATCCAGATTCACTGCCACTTTGATATCGGTCTCTTTGGTTTGACGAATCACTTGCGCGACACGTGGTTTGGTGGTCAAACGTTTCACAATCTCAGGCCAGTTAAGGGTTTCGGGATGGTATTGAAAACCTTGTAGCGCCATGTTTGCCGCAAGCTGCATATCCG
Organism: Vibrio porteresiae DSM 19223; assembly: GCF_024347055.1. Lineage (NCBI taxonomy): Bacteria > Pseudomonadati > Pseudomonadota > Gammaproteobacteria > Vibrionales > Vibrionaceae > Vibrio > Vibrio porteresiae. Next base: position 1,381,752 of record NZ_AP024895.1, on the reverse strand, counting down.
TCGCGCGGTCACCAATCACCGCTGACTGCGTAAAATCGATACGACCGCTTTGCAGATACTCTTTCACCAAACCCAATTTCGGTTTACGGCAAGAACAATTGTCTTTTTCAAAGTGCGGACAAATCAACACATCATCGAATTTCACGCCTTGTGAAGTGAAGATCTCCATCATCATATTGTGGGGCGCATCGAAATCCGCTTGTGGGTAGCTGTCGGTACCTAAACCATCTTGGTTGGTCACCATCACTAAGCGAAAGCCCGCGTCTTGCAACTTAAGCAAACTTGGAATCACTAACGGTTCCAATTTAAGCTTGTCGAGACGATCGACTTGAAAATCAATTGGCGGCTCAACAATCAGAGTGCCATCACGGTCTATAAAGAGAATTTTTTGTTGTTGACTCACAGAAAGTTCCTTTTTCGGAGAAGGCTTAGCCTCCCTTCGCCTCAGTTATTGTTAGCAGTTACAGATTGATAATAGCTGCGGATAAATGCCAATGTTTTTTCACAATCAGCACGACTTCCAGCACTAATACGCACGCAGTTAGCAATCGGTGAATTGCGCAAAATAATGCCCGCATCCCAAGCAGCTTTAAACAGTGCATCGCCGTCAGGAAACTCGATCAATATATAGTTACCCCAACCATCAAAGACGGTCACACCTGGAATAACACTCAAACCCGCTTGTAAATAAGCACGGTTTGCAATGATATCGAGTACTTGGAATTTGGTGCGTGCAAGCCCAGCTGGCGACAGCGCTTGTACTGCAATTTCCGCGACCGGAATTGGCACTGGATATGGGGCAATCACTTTAAGTAGAACTTGAATAAGCTCTTCGTTTGCGAGAGTAAAGCCACAGCGTAACCCTGCCAAACCAAAAGCTTTCGATAACGTACGTAGCACAGCAAGGTGTTCATATTCTGCTAACAGATCGATGGTTGATGCTTCTGGGCAAAAGTCGATATACGCTTCGTCCATCACCACGATCGCACGGTCTTTGGTCATTTCGAGCAAACGCAAAATATCGGCGCGGTTAACTAAGTTACCCGTTGGGTTATTGGGACTACATACAAAGACAATTTTTACGTTGTCTAGTTGGCGTTCGATCTCTGGCAAATTGAGCTGCCAATCAGCAGTAAGAGGCACTTTCTTACGTTCAACGCCAAAGGTTTCCGCACTGATTGCATACATACCATAAGTTGGTGGGCAGTACAGAATAGCGTCTTCACCCACTTCGCAGAAGGCACGAATCAGCAGTTCAATCCCTTCATCAGAGCCACGCGAGGTCAACACTTGTGATGGTTTTACACCGGCATACGCCGCATAAGCATCAATCAGCTCTTTTGGTTGGCAATCACTGTAGCGATTAAGTGAATTCAGATTAAGAGTGTATTCGTTAGCAAAAGGCGATTCGTTTGCATTAAGCCACACATCACCACTACCACCGATACGGCGAGCCGACAGGTATGGCGTTAACGCTTGAACTTGTTTACGAGCTAATTTTTCCATTATGAATTCGCCTTTGTCAGTTTTTCAACACGGATGGTGACAGCACGACGGTGTGCGTCTAACCCTTCTGCATTCGCCATTGCAACAACGGTTGGTGCTAAACTTTGTAGACCTGATGCTGAAAGCTCTTGCACTGTCATGCGTTTACTAAAGTCTGCCAATCCTAAACTTGAGTAAGTGCGTGTGTAGCCATACGTTGGCAATACGTGGTTGGTACCAGACGCATAATCGCCTACCGATTCAGGCGACCATTCACCAAGGAAAATCGAACCTGCGTTATCAAATAACGGCACTAATTCACGTGGATTTTTGGTTTGTACGATAAGGTGTTCTGGCCCGTAGAAGTTTGAGATAGAAACGGCTTGGGTCAGAGACTCGGCAATAATAATCAAACTCGATGCTAACGCTTTTTGTGCAATTGAGGCGCGAGTGAGTTCTTTAAGCTGCTTTTGTACCGCGTCAGTCACCTGATCAGCGATAACTGGTGACGGTGTCACAAGTACCACTTGTGAATCTGGACCGTGTTCTGCTTGGCTAAGAAGATCCGCCGCGATGAAGTTCGCATCGGCTGACTCATCAGCAATCACCAACACTTCAGATGGTCCCGCTGGCATATCAATCGCTGCGCCACGGAAATCGTTACTCACTTGACGTTTTGCTTCCGTCACGTAAGCGTTGCCTGGGCCAAAGATTTTATCCACTTTAGTCACAGATTCTGTACCGTAGGCCATTGCAGCGATCGCCTGACCACCACCAAGGTTATACACCTCATCAATTTGGCACAGCTTAGCAACATACAAAATTTCATCGGCGATCGGTGGTGGTGAACAAAGAATCACCTTACGACAACCCGCAATTTGCGCTGGAACACCCAGCATCAATACCGTTGATGGCAGTGGCGCGCTACCACCAGGAATATAGAGACCCACTTTATTAATCGGGCGAGTGACTTGCTCACACATCACACCCGGCATGGTTTCTACTTTCACTGGCTGTGGGCGCTGCGCTTTGTGGAATTTGCTGATGTTGGTGTAAGCTGTTTCCAGCGCTTGCTTCATCTCTTCAGTCAGACGTGCCGATGCCGCTTCAATTTCTTCTTCTGACACTCGCAGAGATTTGGGTTTGACGCGATCAAATTTTTCCGTCAGTGCCCAAAGCGCTGCGTCGCCGTCACGACGAACCTGACCAATCACATCTGCTACGGCAGCTGTGATATTCGCCCCTTCTGTAATGGCTGGGCGTTCTAGAATACTTTCTTGTTGTTCTTCACTTAGGGATTGCCAAACTACTGTTCTCATCGTCATTACTCCATCATTTTCTCAATTGGCAAAACCAGAATAGAGCTGGCACCCAGAGCTTTTAAGCGCTCCATTGTTTCCCAGAACAAGTTTTCGGCACTCACTAGGTGTACCGCTACACGGGTTTTATCTGCAGAAAGAGGCAATACTGTTGGATCTTCTGCACCAGGCAGTAACGCAGTGATTTGTGGCAGTTTGTCAACTGGAGCGTGGAGCATAATGTATTTAGACTCTTTTGCTTGTTGCACCCCGTGCATACGGGTCAGAAGGCGGTCGATAAGTTGAGCTTTATCAGGGGCAAATTCACCAGCACGTTGAATCAGTGTGGCTTTAGATTCGAAAATCACTTCCACTTCTTTTAGGCCGTTTGCTTCAAGAGTTGCGCCAGTAGAGACTAAGTCAGCGATGGCATCTGCTAGGCCAGAACGAGGAGCGACCTCAACAGAGCCAGTTAACATACAAGTGCTGAAATTGATGCCTTGACGATCCATGTAGGCTTTAAGCAGTTGTGGGTAACTGGTTGCGATACGTTTACCTTTTAAGTCTTGAGGACCGTTGTAAACTTCATCAGAGTCGATAGCGATTGAGAGGCGGCAGCCACCAAAATCCATGCGGCGTAATGTTACAAATTCGTTAGGTTCGTTGAGTGCCAAACGATCAAGACGCACTTCTTCTAACTCGTTTTCACCGATAAACCCTAAATCGACGACACCATCCATGATCAAACCAGGGATATCGTCATCGCGAACCAGTAGAAGATCAATCGGCATATTTACCGCGTGAACGACTAAACGCTCACCCATGATATTAAAACGAACGCCACATTGTTTTAGTAGTTCCTGGCACTCTTTCGCTAAGCGACCTTTCTTTTGAATTGCGATACGAAGACGTTGTGATTGCATTACATTATTCCTTTGCAATATGTTGAATTTCAAACATTTCTTGTCAAGCCAAATAAAAAACCCTCGGGGTTTATGGCTCCCGAGGGTTTGAAATCTTGCAATACTTTGATTTGACCACCGGGAGCTTCCTGCCTCCCGGGTATGCGTTCATCTCCCGAAAGACTGGTTAGGGATGATGATGGTGATGATGAATGTTCATTGCACAATTACGCATACTTATGATCTACTATTTCGTTGGACTGAAACCACACTAACTAAGCTCAGGCCTTTTTTCAAGCATAAAATGCGTTTTTATCGACATTTTTTAAATGAATAAAAAAAGGAGGCTTGAGCCTCCTTTTATTAACAAACCAGCAACAGATGATTTTATCTGGATTTTTATCTAGCGACAGCAGTTTGAGCGGCCATTTTGCTTTTTGAAATGGTGATCATAACGAAACATGCTGCTACAAAGGTCACAGTGGTTGCGGCAAACGCAATCAAGCTTGAATCCGTTAAACCCAGTACGATGTAACCAACCAATGAAACCATCGCTGTCACTAACGCGTAAGGCAGCTGAGTCGACACGTGGTCGATATGGTTACAACGGGCACCTGTCGAAGACAAAATGGTTGTATCTGAAATCGGTGAACAGTGGTCACCAAAAACCGAACCTGCCAATACTGAAGCTAACATAGGCAGCATTAGTGCCACATCTGCGGTTCCAGCCATGTCGCCTGCGATAGGTAGCATGATGCCGAACGTACCCCAAGAGGTGCCGGTAGAGAACGCCATAATGCCAGAAAGCACAAATAGGATTGCAGGTAGCCAATGCGGGTCGATATTGCCTTGTACTAAAGAAGACATGTACGCGCCCGTTTTCATGTCGCTGATAACAGAGCCAATAGTCCAAGCAAACACAAGAATGACAATGGCACCAAACATCGATTTAGCACCCACCCAAAGAGTGTGGCTAATCGCTTTAGTTGCTAAGCGTTGTTTTAGCACTGTGTATAGCGCAACGACTAAACCAATTAGACCACCGAAGACTAAAGAGGTACCCACATCGGTGTTTTCAAATGCACCCAGCACAGTGAACGGTTTACCATCGGCGATCATCGCAACCTTACCGGTGTAAATCATCGCAGAGATGGTCGCGATAATCAGCATCACAATCGGCATGATAAGGTCAGAGACTTTACCGTGATCGCTCTCTTCAATATCTAAGTCTTCGCTCAGATCTTTGATATTACTGTCGCTGTCAAAACCAACGCCCTGCTCTGCATTGATTTCATGTTGACGCATTGGGCCGATATCCATTTGGAACCAAGCCACGACAAATACCATGATGAGGGCGAAAATCGCGTAGTAGTTCATCGGTACTAAACGCATGTATGCACCTAGCGGCGAATACTCAGTAATACCGTGTGACACCAAAATACCGCTAACGATCGTCATGATGTATGCGCCCCAGCTTGATGCTGGCATCACAACACACATAGGTGCGGCAGTGGAATCAAGGATATAAGCCAGTTTAGCGCGAGACACTTTAAAACGGTCAGTAACAGGACGGGCAATAGAGCCTACCGCTAAGCTGTTGAAGTAGTCATCAACAAAGATGAACACGCCAAGGAAACCCGCCAGCAGTTTTGAACCACGCTTGCTCTTTACACGCACTTGCGCCCACTCAGCAAACGCATGAGTACCGCCAGACAGTGTCAGCAACGCTGTCATCATCCCCAGTAAAAGCAGGAAGCAAACAATGCTCATGTTCCAAGTATTGATACCGCCATCAGCGATAAACACATCTTTGACTTTGTTGAATACATAAAGGAGTGATTGACCGATTTGGAAATCACCAAGAAGAAATGCACCAAGTAAAATACCCACGCCTAGAGACAGCAGGACGCGACGGGTAAGAATAGCCAGACTTAACGCAACTACAGGAGGTAGTATTGACAGTGCTGAAGCAGAAAAATCGATTAAATTCATGATCTTCATAAACCAAATGGTTAGAGATCTACTGCAGACAATTACGCAATAACGCAATATATGTTGAAGCAAGCGAAAGGGAAGCGAACACTCCACCCAACCCTACAGTAGCGCTCCATAGTTTAACAACATAATAGACTATGGCAGTGTTGCACCTATTTAATGCAACCCCAGCCAGCAGCGTTGATATGCATACTGACTTCGGCGATAGTGCCTTTCGCTATGGTTCATCGACATCACTCCAACCATAGGTACTTTTCAATACCGCACCTCTACGTCGAAGCTCGAACTTGTCTTTATTTGTATTTCTAGACAATAACGTTCTACTTCGCTTTAGGTAGGCGTATTGTACTTATCCACGCTCTCAATGCAACTCTAGTTATTATTAAAAAAAAATTGACTAAACTTTGTCCAAGCTCACACGAAATTTTCTTAATTGGCTATAATTAATGAATCTTATGCAATGAGCTTCTTAAAATCAGACACAAATTTACACTTATTGACATTTGTTACTAAAATAATTGAGTTCTATTTTACAATTCGCTGAACTTTTTTATTGATATTGAGTCTGAGCAGATATATTTTGTGGTAAATCTTAATTTAATTTGATTTTCTATGTTGTCAGAATAAATAGCTCGGTTTAGAATTACCTTGTTATTAAATTTTATTTAATGGGAAACAGTAATGTCGGAAGTAACTAAAACTCTATTGAATATTCGTAGCCTACGTGCCTACGCTCGTGATTTGACTCTTGAGCAACTTGAAGAAGCTCTGGATAAATTATCTACTGTTGTTACAGAACGTCGCGAATCTGAAGAAGAAGAACGTGCAGCATTAGCAGAACAAGAAGCAAAACTTTCTGCAATTGCTGAACAAATTGCTGCTGATGGTATTGATGTTGATGCTCTTATTTCAGCATTAGCTGGTGAAACTAAAGGTGGCAAAGCTAAAGGCAAACGCGCACCTCGTCCAGCAAAATACAAATATGTAGACACTAACGGCGAAGAAAAAACTTGGACTGGCCAAGGCCGTACTCCATCTGTAATCCAAAAAGCACTAGACGAAGGTAAATCTCTAGAACAATTCGAGATTTAATTTCTAAATTAGTATGTTGGATAATAAAAAGGCTCCTAATAAGGAGCCTTTTTTATATCTTCAAAACTGTCATATGATAATGGATATCAATAAGCATATTACTGCATTATTATTGATATCCATAATAATGTTAACGTTCCCAATAAGATTCTTCTAAGCTGTCTTCACGTTCTGGTAAACCTTTCGACAAACGTGGAGAGTGCTGAGCTAACACTTCGTAACTAGCACGATTAGAATATTTGCAGACTTGAGAAAATGAAGAATAAGTCAAAAATTGGTACTGATGTTTACTAGAATTAGGCACGATCTCTTTGTGGTATTTATTGGCCGCCATATCGTGCAGTAGCGCGGATAATGCCGCATCTCCCGCACCATTGGTGTTTTTAATTTTTAATGGCCCACCCATATAAGGCGCAATATGAGAGTAAACTTTTAAAGGGTTTGCACAGGTTATTTTTTTCGCTGGGCGGCTAAACTCATAGCGATTGAACTCCGCGATAGCACCAGGTAAAAGTGGCAGAGTTGTTTCACGTTTCGTCTCATCCTCTGTATAACCGGCCATAAATAAACCAACTGGACCCGCAGTACACAATACTAGGTCAACCCAATCGAGCGCTTTATCGGAAGCTAATAAAGGATCTTTTTCGCCTGTTAATGCAGCCGCTTCATCTTCATTCATCGCCACAACAGAAACATGGTCTTTTAAAAATTGCTGCCAGAATAGCGGATCATCTTGGATAACAAATTTAGTTCCTAGGGTTAAAACCACTGGCACATTGTATTTTTTCGCGTATTCCACTGCTTTCATCGTTGCAGCAGGCATTGGATCACCCGGTTTACAACGCACTAAATAAGCAGTAAGAACTAATGCTGAGGCATTTTCAAAAATCGCTTCGGGAATATTGGTCGGTTCCAGCTGATTCATTTTACCTTCACTAATTGCGAAAGTACGTTCACCATCTTCTGTGATCAAAGCAAAACAGCGACCGATAGGACCATCTACTCCCTGCAAATAGTTCAGATCAACTCGGCTAGAGGTATTGCATAAATAACGGTACCCGTAACTGCCAATTTTAATATCATTACTCATCACACCCAATAAGGTAGAGCGGTCATCAGCGAGTACTGAGTAGTTGTGCAGAGTGTTACCAATAGTGCCACCAGCATATTCATTAGTGATCAACATCTGCGTCTTTAATTCGTTATAAAGCGCTTCAGCTTGCTCGTCATCGAGCACCAGTGAATGACCTTTACTCAAGCCATAACGTTCAATTAATTCTGACGTTACATTCGCTTCTATATCAACCAAGGTTTGGTCAATACCAATAATGTGTGTCGTGATAAGTGTTTCTGTTTCTTGCGCCTGAACCACTAAAGGATCACGAGCATGGACAGGGAAATAATGTTTTGACTTACGGCGTCCCGGAAATTTCATAGTACCCAACAACAAGTTCAATCGAGATAGGGGCGGCGATTCTACATCGCACACCACGGTTCCACAACTTGATGGAGTATAGCAAACGTTTACTCAACAAATTTGATCAACTATTTATCTTACAACCCTTCAAATGCCCTATCTTGCCACTACCCGCTCCTTTTATTTCGCTTAGGGTGAGATTAGTAAAAAAGAAACCATGGTTTAAATTATGAAAACGCGCTTATATTTAAAATAGCCCTGGTTAAGATGGGGTTAATGTGGATAAACAAATACCTAAAAAAAGCAATCAATGGATTATTTAGAACATCATGAAATAGCAAGATGATTCATCAATCGCTAATATTGCTTTTATGTAACATAATTTATCTTCATTGCCCTTTCCGTTAATCAAGAGGGAAAACGATTCCACAGTGACACAGCTGTGAATATATCAAGCTAGCATGACAACAACACTTGCTATTCAAGTCGCATAAATCCATGCGCAAAAGTGGTGCAAAGCGCAGCACTCAGGCGGGAAAAGCTCAATACTGCAAGGAATGAACTGTCCTCAAAAAAATCTTTCTGTTAGAATCGGCGTCCGAGTTAATTTAGTGGTATTAAGTTATGTCAGAAAACCTAAACGCAAACAGTCAAAAGAAAGTGATTGTCGGCATGTCGGGTGGTGTAGATTCGTCAGTTTCGGCCTATCTTCTGCAACAGCAAGGCTATCAAGTTGAAGGTCTGTTCATGAAGAACTGGGAAGAGGATGACGGTGAAGATTACTGCACTGCGGCTCAGGATCTTGCTGACGCTCAAGCTGTTTGCGACAAACTTGGTATCCATTTACACACAATTAACTTTGCTGCTGAATATTGGGACAACGTATTTGAATACTTCCTTGCGGAATACAAAGCAGGTCGTACTCCAAACCCAGATATTCTGTGCAACAAAGAAATCAAGTTCAAAGCCTTCTTAGAATTTGCCGATCAAGTGTTGGATGCCGACTATATTGCTATGGGACATTATGTACGCCGTACTTTCCCTCAAAATGGTGAAAAACCGCAATTACTACGTGGTTTGGACGGCAATAAGGACCAGAGTTACTTCTTACATGCTCTATCTCATGAGCAAGTAGCACGCAGTCTGTTCCCAGTCGGTGAATTAGAAAAACCTGAAGTTCGTCGTATTGCAGAAGAGCAAGATCTCATCACTGCGAAGAAAAAAGACTCCACGGGTATCTGTTTTATCGGTGAGCGTAAGTTTACTGAGTTCCTTGGTCGTTACTTACCAGCACAACCAGGTAAAATCGAAACCCCAGAAGGGAAAGTCATCGGTGAACACCAAGGTTTGATGTACCATACGTTAGGTCAACGTAAAGGTCTGCATATTGGTGGTCTAAAAGACGCAAGTGAAGAGCCATGGTACGTCGCTGAAAAAGATTTAAAACGTAATGTGTTGATCGCTGTACAAGGTGGTGATCATCCACTACTAAAATCAGATGGTTTGATTGCTTCTCAAATGAACTGGATTAGCAACGAGCCGTTAACCGAGACGCTCACTTGTACAGTGAAAACTCGTTATCGTCAGGCTGACATTGAATGCACTGTCTCTCCTATCGATGACACTACTGTAAAAGTGATATTCAATGAGCCGCAAGTCGCAGTAACACCGGGACAGTCTGCCGTATTCTACTTAGGCGAAGTCTGTTTGGGTGGTGGTGTGATTGAAAAGCGCCTCTTTTAGTTAACTTAGGAGTTAATACGTGGCTAATACACCTTTCGATCGTACTATTGCTTTTGCGGGAATGTGCCAAGCTGTCGCTTTGGTACAGCAAGTAGCAAGAAATGGTCAATGTGATTCAGACGCGTTTGAAGTTTCACTCCGTTCAGTGCTATGCATGAATCCTAAAGACACCCTCAGTGTCTTTGGCAATGAGGCCAACTTGCAAGTTGGCCTCAACTGTATGGTTAAAGGCATAGACAGCACGCCATCGGGTAGCGAAATTACCCGCTATATCATCAGCCTGATGGCTCTTGAACGTAAGCTCACACGTCGTCCTGACGCCCTATCTCAATTGAGCGATCGTCTAGATATGCTCGAGCGTCAAACTGCGCATTTTGATCTGCTAGAAGATCAGATGATCAGTAACCTCGCCAGTGTTTACCTTGATGTGATCAGTCCTATTGGTCCGCGTATTCAAGTCACTGGTACACCTTCTGTATTACAACAAACCACTAACCAAAACAAAGTGCGCGCCCTGCTGCTTGCTGGCATCCGTTGTGCCGTACTTTGGCGTCAGGTTGGTGGTAAACGTCGCCACCTGATTTTCGGCCGTAAAAAAATGGTTGAACAGGCGCAATTAATTCTGAAGAGAATCTAATTGATGTCGGCGCGTATCCTTTTTCACTCTCACTCTTAACTTAATATTCAGGAGAAGAACATGGAACTGTCAGCATTGACTGCTGTTTCACCGGTAGACGGCCGTTACGGAAGTAAAACGATTGCGTTGCGCAGTATCTTCAGTGAGTATGGTCTCCTAAAGTACCGCACTATCGTTGAAATCCGTTGGTTACAGAAGCTTGCAGCCACTGCCGAGATTGCAGAAGTTCCTGCACTCAGCGCACAGGCGAGTCAATTCCTTGATGAAGTCGCAGCAAACTTCAGCGAAGCTGATGCTGCACGTATCAAAGAAATTGAACGTACAACGAACCATGACGTTAAAGCCGTTGAATATTTCCTTAAGGAAAAAGTAGCAGCGATCCCAGAACTACACGCAATCAATGAATTCATTCACTTTGCCTGTACTTCAGAAGACATCAACAACACCTCTCACGCGCTAATGCTTAAAGAAGCTCGTGATCATGTGATTCTTCCAGAAATTCGTAACATCATCGACGCGATTAAAGCATTAGCCGTTGAGTACCGCGATATTCCTCTACTATCTCGTACCCACGGTCAGCCAGCTTCTCCATCTACTATGGGTAAAGAGATGGCTAACGTTGCTTATCGTATGGAACGTCAGTACAAGCAAATTGCTAACACTGAAATCCTAGCGAAAATCAATGGTGCAGTAGGTAACTACAACGCTCACCTATCAGCGTACCCTACTCTTGATTGGCATAAATTCAGCGAAGAGTTCATCACTGAATCTCTAGGCGTTGATTGGAACCCATACACCACTCAAATCGAACCACACGATTACATCGCTGAATTGTTCGATGCGATTGCACGTTTCAATACTATCCTGATCGACTTCGACCGTGATATCTGGGGTTACGTTGCACTAGGTCATTTCAAACAAAAAACCATCGCTGGCGAAATTGGTTCTTCAACCATGCCGCATAAAGTGAACCCAATCGACTTCGAAAACTCAGAAGGTAACTTGGGTCTTGCGAACGCTATCTTCTCTCACCTAGCACAAAAACTGCCTATTTCTCGCTGGCAACGTGACCTAACTGACTCTACGGTTCTACGTAACCTAGGTGTGGGTGTGGGTTATGCGCTTATCGCGTATACTTCTACGCTAAAAGGCATCAGCAAACTGGAAATCAACGCAGCAGAACTCGCTGATGAGTTGGATCACAACTGGGAAGTGCTTGCAGAGCCTATCCAAACTGTAATGCGTCGTTACGGCATCGAAAAACCGTATGAGAAATTGAAAGAGTTGACTCGTGGCAAACGCGTTAACGGCGAAATCATGCGCAATTTCATCGATGGTTTAGAGCTTCCTGAAGACGAAAAAACACGTCTAAAAGCGATGACTCCTGGCAGCTACATCGGTTACGCAATTGAGCTAACTGACAAGCTATAAGCCTCGAATTCTAAGAGTGTTAAAAAGGGAGTATTTGCTCCCTTTTGTTATTTTAGCGGTATCAAACTACACTACTGCGCTGAAGAATTGGCTGGAGAAACCGCCGCCGGTTTGGCGAAAAACAGCGTGACTCTGCCTAAAGTTGCTCCCCATTTTGAAATTGTGGTGGTGTTAAAGAGATGCAACTCATCTTGACGATAAAGCCAATCATCGAACTCCACTTCCAGATCGTGTTCTTCTGTTTTGAGATGAAAGCGATATTGCCACCGCAATGCATTGCCCATCTCTTGCCCTACGGCTTCCCCGATAACACCGTTCGCCCGCCCGATATAACGGCCTTCGCCTTCACGAGTGATGGTCCATACCCGGCTTTCCGTCTTACCGTCATCATAAACAAACTGCTCGTCTAAGATCAGTTGATTGTGCTGCACCACCCCATGCAAGGTGACATGAAAACGCCGCGTCTGCATCGTCCGATAATCTTGTACCATCCCCCACGCTTGGCTTTGACCAGCAAAGTACCCAAACAGGTCAAATTTAGGCTCAGTCCCTTGATACTCATCGATATCCGCGCTGCAACTGGTGAGAAAAATCGCTAGGGCGACAACAAACACGGTCGCAAACCAACGCGAGATGAGTTTGCATTGTTTCATCATGGTGTTTCTCCGATCAGTGCTTTACGTAAATCAGGATATTGCGTCTGCGGCCCCAACCAAATTGAGAGAAAGGCGCGGCTCAGTTCAATATCGTTAGTATCACCTAGCCGTATTGGCATGCGGCCTTGCTCTGAAAAATAGAGCTGGCCACGCTCTTGCTGTGCTACAAAGTATAGACGGTCTTGCGCATTTACTGAGGGGAAAAGTTGGGATAAGGCTAACAACCACTGGCGAATCGACTCATTCGGATACCCCATCGCCACCCATTGTTGCTCAGTTGCATCCAGTAATTGCTTAGCACTGATGCGCCGTTGATATTGAATATCTAAAACAAGATCGCTCGATAAACCATGGTAGTGACCGTCAGGCGTGTGCAGTGAGGATTGATAAACATCAAACCATAACCAAGTAAATTGCGCTTTACCAACAGTCGGCCATTGCTGCCAATCTTGCTCTGCCGCTGCCAAGCGCCATGAAAATGAGAAAAGCAGCAACCCGATGAGTAACGCTAAGAGTGAATAATGTCCTTTTCCCAACGTCGCCACCATAGTCTCATCACGCCGAATAAACATGCCCATTCCACAGCCAATATCAAGGCACTCTCTTTCAAGCCTAATGGCAAAGAAACTGCACCTAAACGAGCACCACTCCAATAACTCAACACGCCACCAAGCGCCCCAAACACGATCCAAAAAACCAGTGGCCACTTTGCTCCAACTGGTAATAACCACAACAGATACCAGCTAAAACCACACCACAGCGCCATTAACCAACTTGGGAATCCCGACACAGTGAAGACAAAAACACCGAATTGAATATTGAACCAATCTAAGCCAATTCCCATAGCAGCAGTCACGCTCATCGATAGCAGCACCGCAACACGTCGCCCACGATGGTGCCAAAGCGTATAACTCCATGTTACAGCGACCAATAGCCAACTGCCCCATTGCCAACGCTCCTGCCCCACTACCGCCAAGACCCATATCACATCAAACCACAGTGAACTCACCAGAAATTGAGCTTTGGGGGAGACTAAGGCTAAGTGGCGTTCTAGTCGCTTGCCCATGACTGCCCTTTACACTGGACGAGTCATGGTAAGATGCACCACTGAAATCGAACGCGCCATAAATCCACCCTCGCAGTAACAAAAGTAAAAGCGCCACAGACGAATAAATTCTGGTGGATAGCCCAATGCCGTGATTTGCGGTAAAGCATGCTCAAAGCGGGCGCGCCACGCCTTTAACGTCGCTGCATAATCCAAACCAAAATCGTGTAATTGGCGAATTACGAAATCCGTCTGTTTGGTGAGGCTTTGTGCAAGATAAGTGACTGACGGTAAAAAGCCGCCGGGGAAAATATACTTTTGGATAAAATCGACATTGTGCGCATAGTAATCGACCCGCTGGTCGGCGATGGTGATGGCTTGTAGCGCCATGATACCGCCCGGTTTGAGAAGCGCTTGGCAATGACGTAAGTAACTGGGCAAATAACGTTGTCCCACCGCTTCAATCATCTCGATGGACACCAATTTATCAAACTGGCCCGTTAGGCGTCGATAATCCTCTTTCAATACAGTAATTAAATGGCCTAAGCCTTGCTCTGTCACACGCTGACAAGCGTAGTCGTACTGTGCATCAGAAATAGTCGTCGTAGTTACTTTGCAGCCATAATGACGTGCCATGTAAATAGCCATTCCACCCCATCCAGTGCCAATCTCAACCACATGATCACTTGAACTCAGTTGCAATTGTTGACAAAGCCGCTCCATTTTATTTATTTGTGCCTGTTCTAGCGTATCGGTTGGGGAGTCATAACAGCCACTGGAATAGAGCATCTCTTTATCCAAAAAAGTTTGGTAAAGGTCATTACCCAGATCATAATGAGCCAAAATATTTTGCTTAGCTTGCTTAACAGTATTGCGATTAAGCCAGTGGCCAATTTTGGTTGCCAGCCGCTTCACCAAACCGGTTTGCGCTTCTATACGATCAAGCCAACTTTGGTTAGCTGCAACAAGCTCGATAACGGCGGTAAGATCGGAACTATCCCACTCATTTTCAATATACGACTCAGCTCCACCGATACTGCCACCACGCAGAATTCGCCAATAAAAATTCGGATTAGAGACCACAATTTCGGCACGAATACCGTCACCAGCGCCAAAAGTCATCTGGTCGGCAGGGTCAGATTCAGAAAAACGTTCCACAAGCGTTAGCTGCCCATATTCTAGACGACTTAAACCGCGCAAAATGGCGCGTCTTGCCCCCTTTTGCCAACTGGAAAGTGGCTTACTTAATGCGACAGAAGTGCTACTTAACATGGTGGATTCTCCTTATTGTGTGGGGGTTCCTTATCAGGGTGGTCATACACAGGAACTCCTTTTATCCATAATTTTATGGCTTCCCAATAAATGCCAAACATCACTTTCACGCTCATGATGGGTGTTTTGACCAAAAGCCAAGTTAATTTTTTTGCGGTAAAGGGCTGAGCTTGCATCTGTAACGTGGCGTCAAATTCCTTCTCTGTTCGCCAACACTCAAGGTGCACCATTAAGCGCTGTTGCGGTTCTTTCAAATTCCAGCGGTAAGTTTGGTCGATGGGATTAAAGGGTGAGACATGAAACGCTTTGGGGTGTTGCCATTGAGCAGTGCTGTCATCGCCAGCGGGAACCGCATAGTAATGGCGTTCATTCCATGGTGTGTTGCTGACTTCCGCCAACAGATAACGCCAAACATCTTGGTCGTCATAAAGATAGTAGAAGTTCACTGGACTAAAATAGAGGCCAAAATAGCGCAGATGAATCAGCGCCATGACGCGTCCGGTGAGCCGCTCTCCGGTTAACTCAGCGACCTTCTGTTGCACTGCCGCTTTTAGGTCTCCTTGACCAACATAGTCTTGGCGCTTAAACCGAGCCCAGTTCCACCAGCGTTCACCAAGTAAGCAAGTGCTTCCCATCAACATTGGCCATTCGTCCAAATCGATGCACGGCATGAACAGTGAGTAATTCAACGCGTGAGCAGTGGGGGTAAAACGGCGGTGTCTAACCTGACCAACGTAGAGCTTACTGCATAGCATTATGCCGCTCCTCGATTGATATTATCGGCATACTTCTCTTCGATAAGGGCCACCACATCCAACGCACTACGCACCCCATCCTCATGAAAGCCGTTATACCAATAAGCACCGCAAAACCAAGTGTGATGGCGGCCATTGATGACATCGCGTTTACTCTGAGCCGCAATCGCCTCCACACTAAATACCGGGTGATCATACACAAATCGCCGTAATATTTTGCTAGGGTCGATACGCTCACTGTTATTGAGTGTCACGCAAAACGTATGCGGTGCGCGAATATGCTGCAAAATGTTCATATTGTAGGTCACGGCAGGTAACGCACTCGCCTCTTCAGGACTGCCATTTAACCAGTAATTCCATGCAGCCCAAGCACTCTTATGCCGCGGTAACAGATCCACATCGGTATGCAACACCACATCGTTTGGCTGATAGCGAATTGCACTCAAGAGGCTACGCTCCTCGTCAGTTGCATCACTGAGCATCGCTAATGCTTGATTGCTGTGACAAGCAAAAATCACATCGTCAAACCGCTCTTTCACGCCTTTAGAAACCACTTCAACCCCAAGTTGACCACGAATCACACGCGTCACTTCACTGTTAAGGCGTATCTTATCGGCAAACTTTTCGGTTAATGCCGGAATATAATTGCTTGATCCTCCGTCAATCACATACCACTGAGGTCGATTTAATACATCCAGTAGGCCATGATTGAGGAAAAAACGCAGGAAGAAATCCAGAGGAAACTGGCGCATATCCGCCATGGTCGAAGACCAGATCGCCGCTCCCATCGGCAAAATGTAGTTCTCACAAAAATCTGCACTAAACCGATGTTTTTGCAAAAACTCGCCAAGAGTTGAATAGCGGCTGTGACTTTTTGCAGCTTCTTTAGCCAGTTGATTAAAACGCATGATCTCGCCAATGAAACGGTAAAAGGCTGGGCGGAATAAATTGCGTTTTTGAGCAAATAAGGTGCGCAGTGAGTGACCGTTATACTCAAGACCATTGCCATCATTACGTACACTGAAACTCATTTCTGTAGGGCGACGCTTAACGCCGAGCTCATCCATTAAACGGATAAAATTCGGATAAGTTCTGTCGTTGTAGACAATAAACCCAGTATCGACAGCATACTCTTTGCCCGCTAACGTGACGTTAACGGTGGCCGTGTGTCCGCCAATATAATCATTGGCTTCAAACAGAGTAATATCGTGGTCTGGATGCAAATAGTAAGCAGCCGTTAATCCTGAAATACCTGAACCAATAATGGCGATTTTCATGCACACTCCCTAGCTTAAAATCCAACGCTGGACCAACTTTTGCTGCCAACGATACGGCAACATCGCGACCAAACGCAGCAACGTAGTAAAACGCTTGGGTAAATAGATAAAACGCTTTCCTTCCCTAAGCTGCTGACGAATCTGCTGCGATGCCTCGTTCACCGAGATCATCATCGGCATTGAGAAGGTATTCTTCTGCGTTAAAGGCGTTGCAACAAATCCGGGCATAACCAAGCTCAGTGCAATACCACGCCGCTCCCAATCCAGAGCCAACGCTTGTGTCAAATAGCTGATCGCCGCTTTAGATGCACCGTAGGCTTCCGCTCTAGGCAGTGCCAACTCCCCAGCAATCGAACTCACCACCACGACTTGTTGGCCTTGAGCTTGGTAAGGAATCATCGCTTCCAAGCAGTGCACAACGCCGAAAAAATTGACGTCCATAACGCGCTTAATCAAACCGCTGTCGAGCTCGCCGTCATCGATGTATTCGCATACACCGGCATTAAAAATCCAAACGTCAGGCACAAATGGCAATTGGCCGAATGCCTTGATGCACTGTTTTAAGTTGGTCACATCTAATGCAAGACTGTGTAGTAACGGCGAGCGCGCTTGAAGCTCATCAAGAACCTGTTGATTGCGACCACACACAATCACTTGGTCGCCTTGCGCCACATAATCTAACGCCAGCTGCTGGCCAATACCGGAAGTGGCTCCGGTAATCAGTATGTTCATGACTGACCTAATCTCTGTTTGGTGGCACGAACAAGGTGCCCCAATAAAGGAATGTGCTCATAAACCATTTCGCCCATATCAAAGTAATCACGGTGATAAATCACCTTACCCTCGGCAAATTTGAGATGAGATACGCCACAGACCGTGACACTGTGACCACGGTTTAGCTTTGGGTGTGACAGCTCCATTTCCCAGGTGATCATGCCGCCTTCGGGGTGCGTGAAGACTTCCATAATATGAAAGCGGCATTGGTTCACATTCCGATACAATTCTTCGAAATAGTGCTGCAGAGCATCCAGTCCAACAAGGCGATGCGCTGCATCCTGAAATTCAATATTCGGATGATATATTTGCTTAAGTTCACTGAGTGTTGTTTTATCGAGCCGTTGATAAAAGGCCGCGACCTCATGCACATCCATTTTTTGCCCCAAACCTGATTAGCCAAATTGCTTGTCAAAGCCTGTTTATATCTAAATAAACATAGTCCACAGTTACCTGATGCACAAAGTAAATTCAATAACTTGTGATACAAAGCTGCCTCAAACATAGCTAGTTTTGACCAGCTATAGGAAAGCATGCACAGTGCAAAGGAGTCCGACCTAAGGTGATACGGCAATTGAGAAAAAAAGATCATAAAAAAACCAGCCGCTGAGGGCTGGTTTTTAATGGAATGAAATTAACGATTACAGACGGCGCAAGGCGTCAATACGTTTATCCAATGGAGGATGGCTCATTAGCAGTTCAGTGATACTACGTTTGCCGTTGATACCAAATGCCATCATTGAACCTTCAAGATGAGATTCTTGGCTCTGCTTCAAACGCTCCAGAGCAGCAATCATCTTCTGCTTACCGACTAACTGTGCCGAACCCGCATCCGCGTAGAATTCACGATGGCGGCTGTACCACATGGTAATAAAGCTGGCTAGGAAGCCAAACACCAACTCCAATACCATCGAAATAGCAAAGTAAGCCATGGTGTTGCTGCCTTCCCCTTCTTCGTTATCTCGGTTCGCAATGAGGTTTGCAATCATACGTGACAAGAAAATAACGAAGGTATTCACTACACCTTGCATTAAAGTCATGGTTACCATGTCACCGTTGGCAATATGGCTGATTTCATGAGCAAGTACTGCTTCAGCTTCGTCACGCGTCATACCATGCAGCAGACCGGTGGAAACCGCCACCAACGCATCATTGCGTTTTGCGCCCGTCGCAAAAGCGTTCATATCCGGTGCATCATAAATTGCCACTGTTGGCATACCGATGCCAGCTTGCTTTGCTTGACGAGAGACGGTTTGAACTAACCAATGTTCCATCTCATTACGTGGGCTTTCAATGACCATGGCGCCAACCGACATCAACGCAATACGTTTTGACATCAGTAACGAGATAAAAGAACCACCAAAACCAAATACGGCGGCTAATACCAGCAGCCCCGACAGGCTACCAGAACGAATACCTGTGACCGCGTAAACAATATTCAGAACAACACTCAATACCAGCACGACAGCTAGGTTGGTTGCTAAGAACAATAAGACTCGCTTCATTTACTTTCTCCAGACTAGAAACGGATTATTGTCAGCTTAGATCGCTGCGGACGCCGCAAGGACCTTGCTACTTTTTTGTTTCTTGCATTGCTATATATAGTCGTCAATTTAAAAAACAAGGTTAAGTACTAAATTGCAACAATTGATTACCGCATGCCATTACGCACTCAGTATATATGCATCACGTACTACTTTAGTCGAATTGAGGATGTGAATTTTTGTGTCTAGAGTTAAGGGGTATTGGATTTACAACGTTTAGGAACACACTGTTTAAAAAGGAAATCGTCATGGCTGAATTAAATAGTTATAAAATGGCAATTGATCTTCTGTGCTGTCATCTTGGGTTAACTGAAGACGAAGCGAAACACCAACTTGGTATCGACAAAGTTGAGCCCGCAAAAAAGCCAGAACTGGAACAAGCCGTTCAACTCGCCAAATTGATGCAAGAATAGAATCCACCCCCAATGCGTAAGTCGGTGCAAAGAGAGAGGTACCTTCTCTACGTTACACGCTCCATGTGTTAAACCTTAGCGGTCGGATTAAAGCCCGAAATTGTTCGGGCTTTTTATTATTTGTCACTTGTGATCACAGCGCATTTAACGTTTTGAAACGTTAGGCAGGTTGGGCTTAGCGTTAAACCTACTCATTGTAAGAGGCCGTTAGGGTAACACCAGAATAGGCTGCATAACCGCTGAGCATGATGTAATAAGTTCCGGTGCTAGGGGAATTAAAACGACAAGTTTCATTCGTACCAGTACGGTAAGGTCGGCAATCGTAACTGCTGGTAGTAGGGTTGCTGCCAAATTTAACGTAGAGATCAGAATCGCCAGTACCACCCGACGTTTTAATCACTAGTTGGCTAGCACCAGAAGGAACAGCCAGAGTCCAATATTGCGCCGAACCGCGGCTACCGGATAACCCAGTTACTGGAGTGCCATTAGAGAGTGTGGCTGTTGAGCTATCATTGCTGTCGCTATTGGAACAAGAGGCATCAACACCTACTTGGGTAAACGCTGCGGTGACATCGCTACTGTCATAACCGAGATAGTCAGTTGCCTGAGCCACTCCACAAGCTGCCTCATCAAAACCTGAGGTGGAGTTCCAATACAGCTGGTTAGCCTTTACAAACACCTCAAACGCCTTTTTCGTATCCCATCCATCAGTGGTGGCTAACAGGTAGAAAGCGCGGTTGAAAACACCTGAACTGTAATGGACATCTAAGCCACTGTAGTAATCGTCTGCCGAATCGATAGACGCGCCATCTTTACTAGGTTGGTCCATATAGCGTAACGCACCAGAGGCCTTATAGATCTCAGCCCCCACTTTCCAGTCGTTCTCGCCTTTCATATAGTATTCAGCAGCTTCCCCAGCCATATCAGAGAAGGCTTCATTGATACCGCCACTCTCACCATCGTAATCAAGATTAGAGTTTTGCTCAGTAAAACCATGAGACACTTCGTGAGCTGAGACATCGAGGCTCACAAGAGGGTAAAAGGTTGAACCGCCGTCACCAAAGGTCATGCCGGTCCCATCCCAAAACGCATTTTCGTAGGAGCTACCATAGTGCACACGCATTTCGAGTTGAAACGTTAAAGGAGAAGTATTAAACCAGTCGTTGTACATATCAAATATAACACCACCAAAATAGTGGGCATCATTTTCTGCAGAATAGGCTCCATTAACATAATTTTCTGAGCTTTCCGGACATGTAAATTCCACGACACTCCCGCCAGACGTCCCGTTGTTCATATTAATTGTTTTGACGTTGTCATTATTCATTTGACAACTATCATTAACTATTAAATACCCATAATCAGTGCCGTAATAATACTCCCCCGTTTTTATATTCCCGCCAGGTCCTGTTGCATTTTGATCGTGTGCCAATTGCTGCCACTGTTTTAATATCGTCCCATCATTTGCATCAATAATGGTAAACGGACGACTAGGTTCAGGATCTGAAACAAATATATCCACTAAATAGGTGAGATGCGCGGTATTACTTCCATCCAGCCAAATATATAAGCTTGCGCTGCTGCGGTCTGCACTCTCTATACCCAATTGTTCGAGCACAGTGTTGATCGCTTGCTTATCATTTAGCTTAGGGGTTACTGAACCTAAATCACTATCTATCCCTTTGACATACTTACCACTTAGGTTCGAGTACAACCCTTGCCCTGTCACATCCGCTACCATTGAATGGCCATAAACAGGGACGCCTTGATAATACTGTTTGATGCGTGCTTTGGTTTTATTTCCCACGGCAATGGTATTTTGCGCTTTAAACGTTTGAGAACTTAAACCTAAACTGTTAGCGGGATTACTGGTCGGTGTAATTGCTTTTGATTCACTGCTATTTGGTTTGATATTTTCAATTGTTGCTGATAATGCCGTACCTGATATAAAGGATGAAGCGATTATTGCATAGGCAATCGCAGATATTTTCATCTGTAGGTTCCTTCCACTGATTAATAATGAGTGCTTCTTTTTTTGAGCACTATTTATACTTATCATAAGAAGAATAATATTCAACCTAGACTTTTATCCAAAACAACAAATATTAATAAATACAACATTCTCTATATTGAATTATTAAAATAAAAAAACATTATTTTTCCGTTGTTTATTTTGTAGCAAAAGCAAATAACCTAATTATCAGAACAGAGTTTACATAACTTTACAAAATCACAAATATTAGGCATTGCTCCCAAAGTCAATTCGCAAAGCTCTGCCCTTTCCACTCCTGCGTGTGAACAACATCTTGATGATGGGTATAAAAAAACGCGGCTGAGAGAGCCGCGCTTTTTTGAGATAAACGAGAATCTAAGCGATTTCTTTCACTCGCTCGTGAGTCCCTAGCAAAGCATCTACTTTAATGTATTTACCCAAATCACGACGTTTTGCACCGGGAACATACGGGATTTCGCCAAGCTTTGGTGCGCCAAGGCGTTTTTCTAACACTTCGATCAACTCGGCATAGTGTTCCGTACCTGGGTTAATACGGTTAGCAACCCAGCCTGCGATATTCAAACCATCCGCCTTGATCGCTTCTGCCGTCAGTAGAGCATGACTTAAACAACCCAGTTTAATCCCCACCACCAAAATAACGGGCAACTGAGCTTGTTTCACCCAATCCGAGAGACAAGCCGTATCTGAAATAGGCACACGCCAACCACCAGCACCTTCAACCAAGACCACATCAGCATGGGTTTGGTGTTGCGCTAACTTGTCATTAAGAATGCTGTAATCAATCACAACATTTTCATGCAGTGCTGCAATATGGGGTGACGCTGGCATCTCTAAGGCGTAAGGATTGACGTCTTCGTAAGGCACCTCAACGGTCGCTGCTTGCATTAACTGCAGCGCGTCATCGTTACGTAGCCCTTGCTCGGTTCTCTCACATCCAGCAGAGATCGGTTTATAGCCGATCGTGGTCAATCCTTGCGCTGAAAATGCTTGTAAAACCGCTTTCGTAGTGATGGTTTTACCAACATCGGTATCCGTACCTGCAATAAAAAATACATGACTCATCGAAGAATAACCCCCAAACAAACTTGATACGTAGCAGGCAAAAGACCGTTAGGGCCCCTAAAACTCTGATATGACTCTTCGACTTGAGACAACACCTGCTTACTGATCATGCGCGTCGCACGACCAGGAACATGATTGGCACCGATACCTTTGAGGTCCTTCATTAGGTCCATCGCAGTAACGTACCACACTGTAATTGGGTCAAATTCTAGAGTAACCTCGGCGATATCGGCTTGCGCTAACGCAATTTTTACCGCATTTACTGAGACGAATTGGTTGATGTGTTGATATGCATCAACACTTGACCATGCCTGAGCCAATTCATAGAGAGAGCCATCGACTAAGGTCGTAAACAGCCCTTTCCCTTGGTTTTTTAATACCCTACGTATTTCTTTTAGCGGGACGTGCAGGTCATCACACCACTGCAGAGCGAGGCTTGAAAAGACATAATCAAAACTCGCATCAGGGAAAGGTAGCGCTTCCGCATCCCCCTGATAGTAGGTCATTTGGTCGCAGCCACAACGAGCTTGAGCGTGTTGCAACATTGATGTAGATAAATCAAGACACACCACATCTGCGCCTCTCGCCCTTATCAACTGAGAAAAATGCCCTGTGCCACAACCCACATCCAACACCCGCAATCCATTGAGATCCAAAGGGAGCTTATCCATTAGCCGGTCGCCCACTGAGCGCTGAAAAGCAGCATGTCGGTCGTACTGATGCGCCGCCTTCGAGAACGCTTGGCTAACGGCCCATTTTTTATCATTGGTCTTACGTAACGATGAAACACGTAACGAAGAAACGAGTAACGATGAAACATTCTCGTTCATACGCCCTCCTCAAGTAATTGTTCCAGCGCACGACCTAAACCAACGATATCTTGAGGCGAGTGATCCGCCGTCAATGTAATGCGCAGACGAGCCATCCCCTGTGGCACGGTCGGTGGTCGAATCGCCGTTAACCAGTAACCACGCTCGCGTAAACGAGTCGCTAAACGCAGTGCACACTCACTCTCACCAATAAGAAACGGTTTAATCGGAGTGTCGGTCGCTACATAGCCAGGCAAGCGATGAAAGGTATCGTGGTATACCTGCTGCAACGTCGCCAACCGATCCCGACGCCATTGCTGAGTTTGTATCATGTGCGTTGCATGCAGCAAGGCGTGAGCCTGCGCAGGAGGCATTGCCGTGGAGTAAACATGATGCCGAGCAAACTGCGCTAAATAGTCAGCCACATCACGACGGGTAAGCACCGCCGCTCCAGAGAGCCCAAATGCCTTACCAAACGTCACCACCAGAATGTCTGGCTTAACCCCGGCTAGCGCACAACTCCCAGCCCCCATGTCTCCATGCACACCAATGCCATGCGCATCATCTACCATCCACCACGCTTTGTTTTGGCACACCGTGGCAATGCTTTGTAATGGAGCCTTATCACCATCCATACTAAACACCCCTTCGGTGACCACTAACGGGTTACAAAGATTGTCACTCAATAGGCGGTCAAGATGTGCAACATCGTTGTGTTTGAAGCGTTTCATGGTTGCTTGACTTAACATGCCCGCCTCCATCAGCGACGCATGATTAAGCTTATCTTGCACCAAGGTATCGGTGGCTTCTAACAAGGCAAAGAGCGTAGCTTGATTGGCGCTAAATCCCGAGTTAAACAGCACCCCATCTTCGTAGCCCAGCCAGTCGCAGAGTTCGCGAATCAGCTCTTGATGTATCGAACTAAATCCGGTCACCATCGGCGATGCGCCGCTTCCCGCCCCCCAAAGCGTTAATCCTTGCTGCCACGCTTGCACTAACTCGGCTGAGCTTGCCAAGCCAAGATAATCGTTCCCTGAAAAGTGAACATAAGCTTGCCCATGATGAAGCAACTTTCCTTGGTGAACGCCTTGATGCGCAAGCAATTTGCGCGTTAATCCTTGCTCATCACGCTGCGTCAAAGCTTGAGAAATTCGGTGACTAAAGGCTGGCATCATAGAAAAGGTCATCCTTAGACGGACGCGCTGCAACCCTCTCAGCCACGCGTTCCAGTAACTCATCTGCGGCGATGTCATCTGGCTTTTGCATCACTTCGTGGCGGTTTATGCCAAGTTTAGCGAACAATTGCATGTCGCTATCTTCTGCAGGATTCGGTGTCGTCAGTAATTTGCAGCCATAGAAAATAGAGTTGGCTCCCGCCATAAAGCAAAGCGCCTGCATCTGCTCGTTCATTTTTTCGCGCCCAGCAGAAAGACGCACTGCAGAGTGAGGCATCATGATACGGGCAGCGGCAATAAGGCGAATAAAATCAAACGGCTCAACATCCTGAGCGTTTTCTAGTGGTGTGCCTTTGACCTTAACCAACATGTTAATTGGCACACTTTCGGGATGAACTGGCAAATTGGCTAATTCAACCAAAAGACCGGCTCGATCCTGACTGCTTTCGCCCATACCGATAATGCCACCGGAACAGATTTTCATTCCCGCCTCACGCACATGGGCAAGGGTATCAAGGCGGTCTTGATACGTACGAGTTGTGATGATTTTGCCGTAAAACTCCGGCGACGTATCAAGGTTATGGTTGTAATAATCCAAGCCCGCTTGCGCGAGTTCTTGCGCTTGATTGGAGGTCAACATTCCTAGCGTCATACAGGTTTCTAACCCCATTGATTTCACGCCAGAAATCATCTCTTTGAGCATAGGCATGTCGCGCTCTTTCGGGTTTTTCCATGCAGCTCCCATACAAAAACGGGTCGAACCAGCAGCCTTGGCTTTATGAGCCGCATCCAATACTCGCTCCACTTCCATCAAACGCTCTTGCTCCACACTGGTATTGTAGCGGGCGCTTTGTGGGCAGTATTTACAATCTTCTGGGCAAGCCCCTGTCTTGATGGAAAGCAAGGTGCTCACCTGTACATGATTATGCTCTTGATAGTGACGATGAACAGTTTGGGCCTGAAACAACAGGTCCATAAAAGGGGTATCGAGTAGCGTTTTCACTTCAGCCACAGTCCAGTTATGACGAACTTCCACGTGTAATTCCTTAATGATTTTTCTAAGTTTTATGCTTGGCTAGTCTAGCCCTAAAGGATACACTGTCAACACTAATTATTTTTAATGGTTTACATTGGATTATTTTTTAACCATTTAGTATTCGAGTGCTGCTATGGATTTAAGCTTTGATCGCCAGCATATCTGGCATCCCTATACGTCAACTGTCTCACCTCTGACCTGTTATCCCGTGTCTAAAGCCGAAGGGATGTACCTCTATCTTGAAGATGGCCGCAAACTGATTGATGGCATGTCTTCGTGGTGGTGTGCCATTCATGGGTACAACCACCCGCGCCTGGTCAAAGCAGCGTACGAGCAAATAGATAAGATGAGTCATGTGATGTTTGGCGGGCTTACCCATCAACCCGCGATTGATGTATGCCGCAAATTGTTGGAGCTAACACCAGAACCGCTCGAGAAAGTCTTTCTTGCGGATTCAGGCTCAGTTGCCGTGGAAGTGAGTTTGAAAATGGCGCTGCAATACTGGAACAGTCGCGGTGAAAATCGTAGCCAGTTTTTGACCATTCGTCGGGGTTATCATGGCGATACCTTCGCAGCTATGTCGGTAACCGATCCCAATAATTCAATGCACTCCATGTATCGCGGCTTTTTACCGCAACATCTTTTTGCCCAAGAGCCGAGTAATCATTTTGGACAGGATTGGGATAGCAGTGAAATCGAGGATTTTGCTACTCAACTAGCGAAACATCACCGCAATATCGCCGCGGTGATTATGGAGCCCATCGTTCAAGGGGCGATCGGCATGCGCATCTATCACCCTCATTTCTTACGAGAGGTGCGTCGCCTTTGCGACCAATACGGCGTGTTGTTGATACTCGATGAAATCGCAACGGGCTTTGGTCGTACTGGGAAATGTTTTGCTTTCGAGCACGCGGATATCATTCCCGATATCATGTGTGTAGGTAAAGCGCTGACTGGCGGGTTTATGACGTTGTCGGCCGTTATCACCACCAAAGCGATTGCTGATACGGTGTCTCAAGGCCCATCCGGTTGCTTTATGCACGGTCCCACCTTTATGGCCAATCCTTTAGCGTGTGCTGTCGCCGCTGAAAGTTTAACCATGATCAGCGAGGGCGACTGGCAAACAGATGTCGCCCGCATCGAAGCGGTGTTTGCCCAAGAGTTGCCGCGCTTTGCACCCCATCCGCTGGTGAAAGAGGTTCGGTGGATTGGCGCCATTGGTGTGGTAGAAACCAAAGTGCCCGTAGATATGGAGAAAATCCAAGCCTTATTTGTCCAACAGGGTGTGTGGATAAGGCCCTTTGGTTGTTTGATTTACCTAATGCCACCGTTCATTAGTGAAGAGGAACACTTGTATACACTGTTAAACGCTATCGAGCTGGCACTTAATACGCCCGACTGTTTTCTTGAGTCGCGCTAAAAGCAAACGTCGCGCAAACGAAAACAATGCAAAAGAAAACAATGCAAAAGGAGATCGGTTGACGATCTCCTTTTCTCATTGGGGTAAACTGGCCTCACCTCGTGCGATTATGCGCGATGGGCTTTTTGGACGTACTCTTGCCAATAGCCATTCGCCGTTGCTAGCGCTTTGGCCCAATCTTGCTCACGTGTGAACAGCACTGCAGCCATCGTTGCAATCACGCTGTTGGCCATCATCACTTTATCTGTGTCTGGCGTTCCCATCGGACAAGTGTCTAGTGTCACCACCTCTTCTTGGTAACAAGATGACCAATAATGTTCCTGCACCCCATCTGGTGTGCTTAGCCACACGGTTTGGCTCACTTTAGGGTTATATTCTGATTCCCCAGATTGACCTTTGAACGAAATCACCGCATGGGCAGTTTTACCTACTTCATACTCAATTTCCGCATGCAGTTTTTGGAAACCCGGATGGAAACTGCCTCGTACCCCAAATCGACCACCACCGGGATTTAAGGCTCGCACCACCGTATTGATTGGCGTACGTAACCCATAGCGATTTTTCCACGCCAACATTTTTTGTGCTTGAGGAGCAAAAGCGTGCAACGGCAAATAAGCAATCTTACCGGCAGATAACGCTGTGTGGGCTTTCTCTAACGAGTCCACGATTGGAATATCAAACGCAGCTAGGTAATCTTCTGCGTGCTCGCGACCCGCCTCAGGATCGTGATAGCCATGCAGCAACACGGACAGACCGTGATCCGCTAATAAGCGGGCGGCCAGCAAATGCCATGGTTTGCCTGCCGAGGCGCGCTTACCTGCATATAGTGGCCAATCCATGTCGCAACTCAGTTGCGGAATCAATGCTTGGAAAGCTCGTACAAATCCAGCGATCTCTTGCTGAGTTTCATTTTGGACTCGAATCAACATCAATAACATGGCCATTTGGTCGTCACCCACTTCGCCATTTAGATATTCGGTCATTACTCGAAACGCTTGCTCGTAGCTTAGTGGTGCTCTGCCGCGCTCGCCTCGCCCCACCGTGCGAATACACTCCAATATGATACTCATGACTTCCTCAACTGATTACCCGCACACAACGCACGGATGTTCCTATCTATGCCATTGTTTTACCACTAATTGAACGTGAATCAATCGCTAATCACACGATTAAGCCCTAATTGAGGTGTTTTTCTGCACTGGCAGGTAATTTCGCGCTCTTTTTTACTCATTCTTGATTTAAACATAGGTGAATTGAGCAATAAAAAGGCGCCTGACTCAAAAGAATCAGACGCCTTTTAATAACAAGTTATCTTTAATCACTTATGACGAAGCAAATCATATGCCAGAATAAGAGAGCGACACAAAACCCTCCGCTCCATTAACAAAACAGCTGATGTTAAGCGTTCATGGCCGCACCGTGATTCATCACTGCCCTCTATTTGTGCAGCGATGGTCCTTTATGAGGAGCGGCACTTGGCGTCGGATCGAGCAAGAATTCATCTTCACTTGCCGACATCAGCAAGCTTTTTATGTCCATCACGCAAGAGCCACAATGAGTGCCACATTTCAATTTGGCTTGCAACTCGTTTAAAGAGACTGACTCATCATCATTCATCGCATCATAAATGTGCTGATCCGTTACCTGATGGCAACTGCAAATCAGTTGACTACGCGCCTTTGAACTGGCGACCGCGAGCAGCGGTTCAAGCTCTAACGGTTCGTCCATTAGTGCGAGAACTTGCAAATAATCAATCTCAATAGGGGTATTACCGACCGCTAGAAAGCCCACTACACGCAGTAAACTCTGCGGTGAATCGCGATCAACGATTACCATCATCCAGCCCTCTTCCAGCTCCCAGCGTAAAATCTTTTCGCCTTTGACCAAAGGGAAGTCATCACGAGTAAGACTGCTCAAGGCAGCAAAACGCCAAATACCGACCTCTTTATCTTGCTGATAAGCACGATAATCGGTCGCAGGAAGCGGCCTGCGTGGACCGATGTACAAGCCATACGTGTTCATCTCGACCGCCTCTATCTCAACCGGCCAAGATTTAAAGGCGGGTTGCCCCGAGAGCTCATCTACCTGAGCACCAATAATCCGGTTAACATTTGACGCGCCACCATACAGTTTCGACCAATGTATCGACATAAAGAGCTGTTTGCCGGGCAACCCATCATCAACAGCCACCTTAGCGTAGACCGGTTTGGAGTATTTATCGCGCCGAATGGCTGCAAGACGTCCCGGTGATAAAAACAACTTGGCCAAACTAATGCTGTTCATATAGACGGTTGGCTCGACCTCATAACCCGATAACCGATGAATATGACCCGTGCGGGTCATGCTGTGCCACTGATCACGAATGCGTCCTGAGTTCATCCACCAATGGTCGGCATTGGCATCCATAGGTTCGCCCCAAACAAAATTGGCGCGCCCATCGGGCGTGGAAAAATAGCCATTGGCAAACGGTCTTCTTCCATCAAATGGCCACTGTCTAGGCTGCCAATTGGAGTATTGAGAATCGGTAATACCCGCTAATTTGGATAGCGAAAAGAGATAAGGACTATTGTCATTGAGTGCCGTCATGCCAACGTATTCACGGAAAATTGCCGCTTCATTTTTAAATTCAAAACCATTGGGGATAGAGAGTAAATTACACAAACGCTCACCCACTTGACTTAGAATCCACCAATCGGGCTTGGCTTGACCGGGGGCATTGGCAAACGCACGCTGTCGTGAAATGACACGCTCTGCGTTGGTCACCATACCTCGTTTTTCCCCCCATCCTGCAGCAGGCAAAATAATGTCCGCATAGTCAATAACATCACTTTGCGCACTGATATCGGAGACAATCACGCAAGAACAATGGTCGAGCGTCTGTCGAATTTTATCGCTATCAGGCATCGAGATAATCGGGTTGGTTCCGACTATCCATAGCACTTTGATCTGCCCAGCATCAATAGCACGAAAAATATCGACCGCTTTTAAGCCAGGACGATTGGTGATAACGGGTGACTGCCAATAATCTTGCACCATGCGCGTAGACTGTGGATCAAACCCACGGTGAATCGCCAGTTGCGATGAAAGTGCTCCTACTTCACGCCCCCCCATGGCGTTGGGTTGGCCCGTCAGCGAGAAGGGACCGCTACCCGGCTTACCAATTTTGCCCGAAGCCAAATGGCAATTGATGATCGCATTTCCTTTGTCAACTCCATAAGCAGATTGGTTCACCCCTTGACCAAACATGGTAATGGCGGACAGACTGGTCATAAACCAGTCATAAAACTTGCGTAAATCCTGCCAATCTACATTTAGGCGCTCACCTATCGCATGCAGTTGATATTTCACTTCTTGCAGATAATTCCAAACATCACCAAAGCCTTCCGTCGACTCTTTGATGAATTTCATATCCACCGCGCGGTTATCAATCAAATAACGCAGTAGCCCGTGAAACAGCAGCGTATCACCTTCATTTTCAATCTGCAGGTGAAGATCTGCCAATTTGGACGTGACGGTGGTTCTTGGGTCAATCACCACCAGCTTGAGATTAGGGTTGTTTTCTCGCGCTTGTTCAATGCGTCGAAACAGTACCGGATGAGTCCACGCACTGTTTGCGCCCACCAATACAATCAATTCGGTCTGTTCAATATCGGCGTAACTCATGGGTACGACGTCTTCGCCGAAAGCGCGAATATGCGCAGAGACCGCTGACATCATGCAAAGCCGCGTATTGGTCTCAATATTGGAGGTGCCAATAAACCCTTTCATCAGTTTATTGGCCACATAATAATCTTCGGTGAGCAGCTGCCCAGACAAATACATCGCCACCGAATCAGGACCATATTGGGCGATGGCGGAAAAAATGCGTTCAGCAATCTCATCGGTCACTTGATCCCAAGTGACCTCCATACCTTGTATCGAAGGCACGAGTAGACGTTGAGGCATTTTCATGCTCTCAGACAAAGCGGCGCCTTTGCTGCATAACATTCCCCGATTCGCAGGATGCTTTTCGTCCCCCACTATTTCAGAGGGTCTGACTTCAATTCCGCACCCAACTCCACAATAGGGGCAAGTCGTTTTCGTCGTATTTTTCGGCATAACAGAAGTAATAAAGCTCCCTGAGATGGTCTGCTTAATCAATGGATAGACAACAAACGCTCATCAGCAAAAAGTTCGATGGATTGAGTATAGGTATAAGATGATAGAACCACCTGCATGCAGAGCGGTTTAAATATGATTGGGAAGCGAAGAGAGAGAAATACCTCAATGGAGGTAAATATTCAGAGATGTCGGATCAGTTTAAATTGGAAGCTGCATCACATAATTAAAAAGGGTTAAACATAATATTGCAGCCAAAAGAAAAGCCGACCCAAAGGTCGGCTTATAACAGTAACTCGAAACGGATTAACCGATGTGAGTCATGCCGTTCATGTATTTTTGTAGCACAGCTGGGACTTCGATACGGCCATCCGCTTGTTGGTAGTTTTCCAAAATCGCTACCATGGTACGACCGACCGCTAGACCAGAACCGTTCAATGTATGAAGCAGTTCAGGTTTACCGCCTTTACGACGGAAACGAGCTTGCATACGACGTGCTTGGAAATCCCACATGTTTGAACATGAAGAGATTTCACGGTAAGTGTTTTGCGCTGGTACCCACACTTCCAAGTCGTACGTTTTGCAAGAGCCAAAGCCCATATCACCAGTACATAGCACCACTTTACGGTAAGGAAGACCTAGCAGTTGCAGAACTTTCTCAGCGTGACCAGTAAGCTCTTCAAGGGCGTTCATTGAGTCTTCTGGTTTGGTGATTTGCACAAGTTCAACTTTGTCGAATTGGTGCATACGAATCAAACCACGAGTATCACGACCGTAAGAACCCGCTTCAGAGCGGAAACATGGTGTGTGCGCCGTCATTTTTAGTGGCAGTTGGTCTTCTTCAAGAATCTCGTCACGAACCAGGTTAGTTACTGGAACTTCTGCTGTTGGGATCAATGACAAGCGACGTAGCTCTTCGTCATCGACTTTTTCAGTCAGTGGTTCAGTGTGGTAAAGATCCGCACCAAATTTTGGTAGCTGACCCGTACCGTACAAGCTATCTGCGTTCACTAAGTAAGGAACATATAGCTCAGTGTAACCATGTTGTTCAGTGTGAAGATCCAACATGAACTGTGCAATCGCACGGTGTAGACGTGCAAATTGGCCTTTCATTACTACAAAACGAGCACCTGTTAATTTAGTTGCACTCGCAAAGTCGATACCGTCGCCCATTTCGCCTAGGTCAACGTGATCTTTAATGTCGAAATCAAACGATTTTGGTGTACCCCAACGTGATACTTCTACGTTGTCGTTTTCGTCTTTACCATCCGGTACTTCATCCGCAGGGATATTAGGGATGCGTGAAGCGATATCGTCGAGTTCTTTTTGAACCACAACCAATTCCGCTTTTTTCGCATCCAGATCAGCACCTAGCGTACCGACCTGTTTTTTGATCTCTTCAGCGCCATCTTTATCGCCGGCAGACATCAACTGACCAATTTGTTTGGAGATGGAGTTACGCGTGGATTGTAAATTTTCAACTTCGACTTGAATGGACTTACGTTTTTCTTCAAGTGTACGAATAGTTTCAACGTCGAGCTTAAAGCCGCGACGCGCCAATTTTGCTGCTGTTTCATCCAGCTCAGCACGAAGTAATTTAGAATCCAGCATTGCTAATCCTATGCCTTTTTTGATTAACGAAAAGATGCACTTGCACACTTTTTAGCCAGCAAGATGCATGTCGAAATTTACTTTGTCAAAGATAACGAAAAGCCACTATTTTTCATAGCGCTTTTGTTGGCTTTTTGCGTCTAAATCCGCCAGATAATCTAACTTTTCACCAATCTTGGTCTCCAAGCCTCGATTTGTCGGGTGGTAATAGCGCGTTCCGGTCATTTCTGGTGGCAAATAGCGCTCACCAGCCGCATAAGCACCGGGTTCATCATGCGCATAACGATACTCTTCTCCATACCCCATCTCTTTCATCAAGCGAGTCGGAGCATTACGCAAATGAATGGGCACTTCATATTCAGGAAGATTTTGCGCATCATTGAGCGCCTGTTTCCACGCGGTGTAAACCGCGTTACTTTTCGGGGCACACGCCAGATAGACAATCGCTTGTGCGATAGCGCGCGTACCTTCGTAAGCGCCGACACGATGAAAACAGTCCCACGCTGAAAGCGCCACCTGCATTGCGCGCGGGTCAGCATTGCCGACATCTTCAGAGGCAATCGCCAGCAAGCGTCTGGCAATATACAGAGGATCGCAGCCGGCATTGATCATCCGTGCCGCCCAATACAAAGCCCCATCTGGATTTGAACCACGAATCGATTTGTGCACTGCAGAAATCAGGTCGTACCAAATATCACCTTTATTATCAAAGCGTGACACCTTCTCACCCGCTACCTCAGCCAGTAACGGTAAGGTAATTTGTTTGGTTCCCTGCGCATCTTCCTCTGCCATGTCATAGAGTAGCTCTAGGTAATTGAGCGACATGCGCGCATCACCGTTAACCAGCTCGGCAAGACGTTCCAGAACCTGATCGTAAAATTGCGCAGGGGTATTGCCTAAACCTCGAGCGGTGTCCTTGATCGCCTGTTGCAAGGCTTGACCAATTTCTTCCGCACTTAATGAGGTTAACTTGTACACCCTTGCCCGAGAGAGCAATGCGTTATTGAGTTCAAACGATGGGTTTTCCGTGGTCGCCCCAATAAAGGTAATCGTGCCATCCTCGATATGGGGCAAAAAAGCGTCTTGCTGAGATTTGTTAAAGCGATGGACTTCGTCAACAAACAAGATGGTACGTCGACCACTGAGCTTATTCTCCCGCGCTTTATCGATCGCAGCACGAATCTCTTTCACGCCTGAGGTCACTGCAGAAACACGTTCCACTTCGGCTTTGGCGTAGTTCGCGGCCACTTCAGCTAACGTGGTTTTGCCTGTGCCTGGTGGTCCCCACAAAATCATGGAATGAACATGCCCCGCTTCGAGTGCGCGGCGCAAAGGCTTACCTGGGCCTAAAATGTGTTGCTGCCCAATGTATTGCTCCACCGTTTGTGGGCGCATACGAGCAGCAAGGGGACGAAAATCTTCGTCCCCTGAAAAGTCTAAACTGTAGTTATTCACCTAATCTGTCCCCTTTACTTGGGTAAGTGGGTGAGCTCAGCGACGTTGATCATCAACTTCAACCCCTTTAGGGATTTTGAAGGTAAAGAGATCGGTACTTGGTTTACCCAATTTCACTTGTGTAAAAGTGAACAAACTCTTTTGCCCGTCTTGCTCAATCACATTAAATCCTTTTACCACCCCTTTCGCGGTGATATCAATCTGGAATTGACCTTGGTTGCTATCTACCGCTGTTGGCGTAAGGGTAAATACATCGCCTTTTTCTTCAACGTTGTAAGCATCCCAATCGCTTTTACGATTGCGAGTCAACAGCACAAATGGCGTCTGCTCGGTGGCTTGTTCTGGGTTGTAAATCGTCACCTGCTCAACAAATGGGCTGTAGTACCATAGAGTCTTGCCGTCAGATACCAACAAATTTTCATCTGGTGCTTTGGTTTCCCAACGGAATAGATTTGGACGCGCGATGTTCACTACGCCGTTACCATCAACGACGACTTCACCGTCTG
This sequence comes from Vibrio porteresiae DSM 19223, assembly GCF_024347055.1. Taxonomy (NCBI): domain Bacteria; kingdom Pseudomonadati; phylum Pseudomonadota; class Gammaproteobacteria; order Vibrionales; family Vibrionaceae; genus Vibrio; species Vibrio porteresiae. The sequence goes on along the minus strand of NZ_AP024895.1, from coordinate 1,346,830 downwards.
GACTTAACACTTTCTGTTGAAATTGCGCGCTGAAACCATCGGTCAACGCCAAACGTTCACTGAGCACATCTTTCGGTGCGGCCAGGACGGAAAAGCTACAAAATGCCAGAGAGGCAAGCCATTTATTCATTCTATTTCTACTCCAATACAGGGTTTGTTAGCCAACTTATAAAAATTTTTCTTATGGTTCGTGTCAGTGTAATGTCGAAATTGCGTTTTCACTAGCGATTCGCCAAAGAGCAAACCTTAACGAGCACAGCACTGCTTGAATTTTTTGCCACTGCCACATGGGCAAGGATCATTACGGCCCACTTCTTTAAATGGGTTCACACTTTGTGCTTTGGCCCCTAACAAGGCTTCATCTGCCGCCATCGCCACTTCTTGCACCATGAGATCAAGCTGATCAATAAAATCACTCAGCTGAGGTGGATTTTCGATGCCCGCTTCACGCATGCTGTTTTGCGTCTCTTGCTCATCCAGCGCCAACATAAACGTGGTCAGTAGCGCTTGTAACATACGTAACGCACCATCAGTACAATGAACTTGTGCCCAATGTTCTTCGATGGTTGGCCACAACGCCATAAAGCCTGATGCAACCTCTTGTAAACCTTGTTCAACTGAATCAGCGTGCGCAGAAATCAGCTCCAATAACGGATATTGGTTGGCTTTCAGTGCCTGATATTGCCATTGCAGATGAGCTTGAACACGATTGACCCATTCACCTTCCACTTGCTCAAACAGTTCGTTTAACCAACGATTCGGATCAAGTGGTTGAGTGGTGAAGTTAGCCGCCAGCACTAGGCCTTCCACAAACAGCGGTGAAACAGGAGAGTCACACTCTTGCAAATCAATCAGTACGTATGTCATAGGGGTCTCTAATCTAAATCAATTGGCGCATTATACCGAAATGGCTTCAAGATGCTCCTTGGATCGCAGGTTAATCTTTCGATCTGCGTTCCACTTGGTTAGGCTTTGCTCAACTCGTGACATTTGTTCAAGAGCACTCTACAATCTCGCCTCCGAAAATTAAGGCAATCACTACTATGCGAGTCATTTTGGGCCCTATGGAGGGCGTTTTAGACCACTTAATGCGCGAGATGCTGACCGAAATCAACGACTATGATTTCTGTGTCACCGAATTTGTGCGCGTGGTTCGTCAACCATTACCCGACCATCTTTTTTACCGTCTCTGCCCTGAGCTACTCACTGGCTCGCGCACCCGTTCGGGCGTTCCCGTTAAAGTGCAACTCCTTGGTCAAGACCCTGAATGGATGGCTGAAAACGCAGTACGCGCTGCCAACCTTGGTGCTTACGGCATCGACCTCAACTTTGGCTGCCCAGCCAAAATGGTGAATAACAGCTGTGGCGGCGCGGCCATGCTGCAAAACCCAGAGAAAATCTATCAGGTGGTTGAAGCGTGTCGTAAAGCCGTCGATCCAGCGATTTCGGTGTCGGCCAAAATTCGCCTTGGTTGGGAAAACCCAGATGATTGCTTTGAGATTGTTGATGCTGTCGTGCAAGGCGGCGCTGATGAACTCACGGTTCACGCGCGAACTAAAGCCGGAGGTTACAAAGCCAGTGAAATTAAGTGGCACTATATCGACGAAATTCGTCGCAAGACCTCCATTCCACTTATCGCCAATGGCGAGATTTGGAACTACCAAGATGGTCAAGATTGTATTGCCACCACAGGTGTTGATTCGCTCATGGTATGTCGCGGTGCGTTCAATATTCCCAACTTAGGCAATATGGTCAAACGTAACGAAACGCCAATGAGCTGGCCAGAAGTCGTGGATCTGCTGCTGCGTTATTCTGAATACGAAGTGCGGGGTGATAAGAGCAAATACTACCCTAATCGAGTTAAACAGTGGTTTGCTTACTTACGCCAAGCCTATCCTGAAGCGGCTGAGCTGTTTCGCGACATTCGCACCCATATGACGGTGGAACCGATCGTGGAACATATTCAACGCTATCGTGATGCCCTGCAACAAGCATAAAAAAAGCTCCTTTACGGAGCTTTTTGCTTTTCAATCGTATACTTACTTCTACGATATTAAGAGAGCAACAACGCGTCGTCGGTTAGCGCTTCGCCGCGGACTTTGGAGAACATCTCCAACAAATCCGGCACATCCATATTGGCTCGTTGGTCACCGGCCACATCGAGCACAATATTACCTTGGTGCAGCATCACTGTACGATCGCCACACGCCAAAGCATCTTTCATTGAGTGAGTCACCATCATCACCGTCAGCTGAAACTCTTCAACGATACGTTTGGTTAAATCGATGATAAACGCCGCCATACGAGGATCGAGTGCAGCAGTGTGCTCATCCAGTAGCAGCAGTTGGCTGTCGGCTAGAGTCGCCATAACTAGACTCACCGCTTGACGTTGCCCACCAGAAAGCAAACCGATGCTATCACTTAAACGATCTTCCAAGCCTAAGCCCAAAATACTGATGCGTTCTTGAAATAGCTTACGACGATTGCCAGAGAGTGAAAGATTCCAGCCGCGACGTTTACCGCGCATGTAAGCCAATGCCATGTTCTCTTCAATGGTCAATGAGCCACAGGTTCCCGCGAGTGGGTCTTGGAACACGCGCGCACAAAGACTTGCGCGCTGGTCAACGGTCAGCCGAGTCACATCTTGGTCACCGATCAACACTTTACCGCCGACCATCGGTGTTTCACCGGTCACCGCCCCTAACAAAGTGGATTTACCCGCACCGTTAGAACCGATAACCGTCAAGAATTGCCCTTTCGGCACTTCCAAATTGACACCACGCAGCGCACGGTTTTCCAAAATGGTGCCCGGGTTGAAGGTGACTTGAATATCTACTAGACGAATCATGCTGCACCTCCAGAGGCTTTTTTCGCTTTTAATTTGCCTTTCATTTTTGGCATCACCAGCGCAAGTGCTACCAATACCGCCGTCACCAAGTTAAGGTCGGAAGCTTGTAAACCAAACATGCCCGAACTTAACGCAAACGCGACAGCTAAACGATACAAGACCGAGCCAATAATGACCGCCAAAATAGCCACCCAGATCTTTTTACCAGGAATCAAGGTTTGACCCAGGATCACGGCAGCCAAGCCGACCACAATCGTCCCGACCCCAGAAGTCACATCAGCAAAGCTGTTCGTTTGGGCAAACAGCGCACCTGCAAATCCAACAAAGCCGTTCGACAATGCCAAACAGAAGTAAGTGTAAAAACCAACACTTGCCCCTTGTGCCGCCACCATACGCATATTCACGCCAGTAGCACGCATACCTAAACCGAAATCACTGTTAAGCAGACGCACCACAAACCACGCGGAAAGTAGCACTAACACACCCACCACCAGCGGGCGGATATACATGGCATCGCCAAGCTCTTCAAATGGCGTAAGAATCGTATCCTGTCCAAGCAGGGCAACGTTTGGGCGTCCCATGATGCGAATATTGATAGAAAAAGCGGCGATACTGGTCAGTATCGACGCCAGCAGATTCAAGATACCGCAGCGTACCGTTAAAAAGGCAGTCACCCACCCTAATGCCGCACTGGCGATAATAGCAAGTATGGTGGCAATCCATGGGTTAATACCGGCCACAATCGCCGTTGCAGCGACTGCTGCCCCCATAGGGAACGTACCATCCACACTTAAGTCAGGAAAATCCAACACACGGAAAGTAAGGTAAACACCTAGCGCCACCAAGCCATAAATTAGGCCCAGTTCAAGTGCGCCAAAAAACGCAAAAGCAGACATAACAACTCCCTTCTCTGCTTAACGCCGGTGGACTCCTCCACCGGCCTCAAGTGCAGCTTATACGCCGCACTCTTTTTCATTAAGATGATTTATCGTTAACACTATTTAATGCTAGTAGCACGCTCCAAAATCGCTTGAGGGATCTTAAAGCCCAGTTTATCTGCTGCGGTTTTGTTTAGTACCAGGTCAGAACCGGTGGCGACACGCACATCGATATCACCAGGTTTTTTACCATTCAGAATATCGACTACATAATCTGCTGTTTGTAGACCAATTTGGTAGTAGTCAAAGCCAAGACTGGCAATGGCACCGCGGTCAACATAAGAAGTTGCTGCACCAAAGACTGGGGTTTTCGCTTGGTTAGCCGCAACCACCATCCCTTCAATCGCACTTGCGACGGTGTTATCGATTAACGCATAAATGATGTCAGATTTTTCAGCAATCGCTTGAGTCGCTGATTGAACATCTGCACTTTTTAGCGCGGTCGATTCAATAATTTTGACGCCATTTTTCGCTGCTGCCACTTTAAGTAGATCCATCAAACTGACTGCGTTAGCTTCACCTGGGTTATAAACCACCCCGATGGTCTTCACGTTTGGCATCAACTCTTTAATCAACTCTACGTGTTGTTCTACTGGTGATAGGTCAGACAAACCAGTGACGTTTTTTCCTGGGTGTTCTAGCGTTTTGACCAGTTTAGCGCCAACAGGATCGGTGACTGCAGTAAAGACCACTGGAATATCACGGGTCATCGCCACTAAAGCTTGCGCAGTAGGCGTTGCGATACCGACTAACACATCCGGTTTTTCGCCGACAAATTCACGGGCAATTTGCACCGCAATCGCAGGGTTACCTTGCGCTGTTTTGTATTCGAATTTCAGGTTTTGTCCATCAACATAACCTTTGGCTTTGAGGCCATCTAACAGGCCTTGACGAGTGGCGTCTAAAGCGGGGTGTTCAACAATTTGAGAGACAGCAACCGTCACGGTTTTCGCGAGAAGTGTTGGGGAAGAGAGTAATGTCGCGCCAGCAAGAACGGCTGTGGCGATAAATTTGCCTGCTTTCATCTTAACTCCTTGATTTAAAGCATACTTAATCGATGTTGTGTTTGTTGTAATAATCCACTGTGTCCTTTGCTATCTCATGAGTGTGGGTTCCATTTCCATACACTCGAACATCTAACGTTTGGGTTGGATGCGCACACTGTGTCCAGAGACATCAATGACATAGAGGTTGCAATGCATAAATGCAATGAAGTCATTATTACCAGCATATTTTGCTAAAGGGAAGCAGCAACATCAGATAATTAGCAAAAATGATAGGGGGATTTTTGATAGGCAAAAGAAATGCTAAAGGCACTCAAACCAAAGCTGATTTGAGCACCGTCACAATTTAAATTTGTGTGTCTTAGAAACTGTGTTTTGGTTGTTTTAGAACCAACGTTCTAAGGCCGTTTCATCTAGATGACGAAACGCACGGTTTAAGATAGTAGCAAGCTCTTTATAACGCGGTCTTGCTTTCATCGGTTCAAGGGCACACCCTGACTCGACAATCTTTTGGTGCAGTTCACGATACCACGTTGCCAAGCTTGGTGGTAACTGGGTATTGGCACGATTACCAAGCCACCAGATACCTTGCAGCGGTAGGCTCATCGCGAATAAAGCTGTCACTATCGCCTGTGGCATGGCATCCAAATTGTGAAACACCATTTGAGTTAAGACACCGATAGCGGCGACTGCCGGCATCACTTTTACAGCAAATTTAGTAGCTTTAATGATTCGCTGCTCGGGAAAAATGAGGTTGAGCTCCTTGCGTACCGGCCATGTGTCCATGTACTTCTGGCCATCTTTTAAACAATAAATGATGCCGACTCGATTACTCATAAGCATTTTCTCACTCTCTAAGCGACCATTTCTTAAAAAATAGTTGAATGATTCAACAAATGACGCAAAAATTTGACTAAAGCTAATATCGTTTCAAATTTTTTTTGTTATATTAGTCCATTGTCGCTATCCTTTGCGGACTTTTTTCGCTTCCGCGTCGCCATTCAAACTAAGTATGGCAACTAAGGAGCAAATTAGCACGGATCGCTAAGACGAATTTTCTGACTCTGTCACGTCTTTAACAATGGAATTTATTTTTTTATTGACCAAGATTAGTACGTATCCCCAAGGATTGCTACGCCTCTTGGGAAATTTTTTACCCTAACTGATATTACAGGTAGTTACTCATGTCTAAGCTAGTTTTAGTTTTAAACTGCGGTAGTTCTTCGCTAAAGTTCGCAATCGTTGATGCTAATAACGGCGACGAGCATCTAACAGGTCTAGCAGAATGTCTACACCTTCCAGAAGCTCGAATCAAGTGGAAACTTGATGGTAAACACGAAGCTCAACTTGGTGATGGCGCAGCTCACGATGAAGCTCTGACTTTCATCGTAGAAACTATTCTTGCTTCTAAGCCAGAATTGGCAGAGCAGCTAAAAGCAATTGGTCACCGTGTGGTACACGGCGGCGAAAAATTCACTCAATCTGCATTGATTGACAACGACGTACTGCAAGGTATTGAAGACTGTGCAACTCTAGCACCGCTTCACAACCCAGCACACATCATTGGTATTAAAGCAGCACAAAAAGCATTCCCAGCACTGAAAAACGTTGCTGTGTTTGACACTGCTTTCCACCAAACTATGCCTGAAGAAGCATACCTATACGCTCTACCATACAGCCTGTACAAAGAGCACGCAATCCGTCGTTACGGCATGCACGGTACTTCTCACCTATTCATCGCTCGTGAAGCAGCAGAGCGTCTAGGTAAACCAGCTAACGAACTGAACATCATCAACTGCCACCTAGGTAACGGTGCTTCTGTTTGTGCAATCAAGAACGGTCAATCTGTTGATACATCAATGGGTCTAACTCCTCTTGAAGGTTTGGTAATGGGTACTCGTTGTGGTGATATCGATCCTGCGATCATTTTCCACCTACACGACACTCTTGGTTACTCTGTAGCAGACATCAACAAAATGTTGACAAAAGAATCTGGTCTACAAGGTCTAACTGAAGTGACTTCTGACTGCCGTTTCGTTGAAGACAACTACGGTCAAAAAGAAGAAGCAACTCGTGCAATGGACGTATTCTGCCACCGTTTGGCTAAATATGTTGCTGGTTACACTGCAAGCCTAGACGGTCGCCTAGACGCAATCGTATTTACTGGCGGTATCGGTGAAAACTCAGCTCCTATCCGTGAAATGGTTCTAAACCGTCTAGCCATTTTCGGTATCGAATTGGATAGCGCAGCAAACCTTAAAGCACGTTTTGGCGGCGAAGGTGTAATCACATCTGAAGCTAGCCGCATCCCAGCAATGGTTATCTCTACTAACGAAGAGCTAGTGATTGCTGAAGATACTGCGCGTCTAGCGGGTATCTAATTTTTGCCCTACTGGCTAACGGAAACGTTAGCCAGTATTTCATTGGGGCTTAACTCCTATTCCACTCCCCAAAGAGGAATAAGCAGTTAAGCTTTGTTTCCTCTCCAATCTAAGTGATTAGATTGAAATCAATAGTTAGAGGTATTTAACGAATGTCCCGTACTATTATGCTTATCCCAATCAGCTCTGGTGTTGGTCTAACCAGCGTGAGCATGGGTGTTCTACGTTCTATGGAACGTAAAGGCGTAAGCGTTTCTTTTTTCAAACCTATCGCACAACCACGTCACGGTGGTGATCAACCAGATTTGACAACAACCATCATTGGTAAAGACATCAAAACTGCTGAACCAGTTGCAATGTCTGCAGCTGAAAACTGGCTAGGTGCTGAACAAACTGACGTACTTCTAGAAACTATCGTTGAACGCTACAACCAAATCAACGACGCAGAAGTGACTCTAATTGAAGGTCTAGTACCAACTCGCAAACACCCATTTGCTAACCAAATGAACGCGGAAATCGCGGCAACTCTTGGTGCAGAAATCGTGTTTGTTGCAAGTCCTGGCACTGACAACCCAAGCCAACTAAAAGAACGTATCGAAGTAGCATGTTCTAACTTTGGCGGCACTAAAAACAAAAACATCAAAGGCGTTATCATTAACAAACTTAACGCTCCTGTTGATGAAGCTGGCCGTACTCGTCCAGACCTATCTGAAATCTTCGATGGTTCTGACGCAGCACAACAAGCTAACGTTGAAGTGATGCAAATCTTCAACACTAGCCCAATCCGTGTGCTAGGTTGTGTGCCTTGGAATATCGATCTTATCGCAACTCGCGCGATCGATATGGCTCAACATTTGAATGCTGACATCATCAACGCTGGTGAAATCAACACTCGTCGTATTAAGAGCATCACTTTCTGTGCTCGTTCAATCCCTAACATGATTGAACACTTCAAACCAGGTTCACTACTAGTGACTTCTGCTGACCGTCCAGACGTCATCGTTGCTGCTTCTCTAGCTGCAATGAACGGCGTGGAAATCGGCGCACTACTATTGACTGGCGGTTACGACATCCCTGCTGAAATCGTTGACCTATGTAAACCTGCTTTCGATTCTGGTCTTCCAGTGATCAAAGCACAAGGTAACACATGGCAAACTTCGCTAAACCTACAAAGCTTTAGCCTAGAAGTTCCAGCAGACGACAAAGAACGTATCGAACTTGTTAGCGACCATGTTGCTGGCCACATCGATGGTCCTTGGATTGACTCTCTAACTGAAGGCACTCAAGGCATTCGTCGTCTAAGCCCACCAGCATTCCGTTACCAACTAACTGAACTTGCTCGTAAAGCTGGCAAACGCATCATCCTTCCTGAAGGTGATGAGCCACGTACAGTTAAAGCTGCTGCACTATGTGCTGAACGCGGTATCGCAACTTGTGTACTTCTAGGTAACCCAGAAGAGATCAAACGTGTTGCGGCTCAACAAGGTGTTGAGCTAGGTGCTGGCGTTGAAATCATCGACTCTAATGCAGTTCGTGAAAACTACGTTGCTCGTCTTGTTGAGCTACGTGCTAAGAAAGGCATGACTGAAGTTGTTGCTCGTGAAAAACTAGAAGACTCTGTTTTCCTAGGCACAATGATGTTAGAAGCTGGCGAAGTGGATGGTCTAGTATCAGGTGCGGTTCACACTACTGCGAACACTATCGTACCTCCATTCCAAATCATCAAAACAGCACCTAACGCGTCTATCGTGTCTTCTGTGTTCTTCATGCTGCTACCTGACCAAGTATTGGTTTACGGTGACTGTGCGATCAACCCAGATCCAACTGCTGAAGAACTTGCTGAAATCGCAATTCAATCTGCTGATTCTGCTAAAGCATTCGGTATCGACCCACGCGTAGCGATGATCTCTTACTCTACTGGTACTTCTGGTAAGGGTGCAGACGTTGATAAAGTTCGCGAAGCAACTCGCATCGCACAAGAAAAACGTCCAGATCTTGTTATCGATGGTCCTCTACAGTACGACGCTGCAATCATGGAAAACGTAGCTGCTTCTAAAGCACCTAACTCTCCAGTAGCAGGTAAAGCAACTGTATTTGTATTCCCAGACCTAAACACTGGTAACACAACTTACAAAGCGGTACAACGTTCTGCAGACCTAGTCTCTATCGGTCCAATGCTGCAAGGTATGCGTAAACCAGTTAACGACCTGTCTCGCGGCGCGTTGGTTGACGATATCGTTTACACTATCGCTCTTACTGCAATCCAAGCAACTCAAGAAGCTTAATTCTCCAGTTGTTGGTTCAGTAATACAAAAGCCCTCTTGCGAGGGCTTTTTACTATCCATGACTACGACCAGTTTCCATGCCACCAGCCAGTCACTTATGGCTCACCACTTAATAAACTGATCACTCAGCGTTATTTGTGTGACGCATTTAGATTAGCAACGGTATTCGAGACGTTTTCAGCGCCGCGATAGATCTCATCCATCACTTGCGACACTTCTGCGATCTTATCGCTGCCTTCCAATGAGATTTGGCTAACCTGCTCCATCATGTCAGTCACTTCGCGCAGTTGCGTGCGGTTTTCATTCACCACACTCTCAATCTGGAACGTCGACTCACCAGTACGCGACGCAAGTTTGCGCACTTCGTCCGCCACCACCGCAAAACCACGGCCATATTCACCGGCACGCGCTGCTTCAATCGCTGCGTTCAGTGCCAATAAGTTGGTTTGCTCGGCGATACTTTTAATGGTGGAGACCATCTCTTCAATGTTCTCTGAGCTGGCATTCAAAGCGCCCACTTTATTTTTGGTTGCGCCAACGCGATCGGAAATATTTTGCGATACGTTCACCGCTTGACCGAGCAGCTTAGCGCCATCTTGCGCAATTTGGGCAGTCTCAACCGATGTGCTGTAAGCCACTTCCGACGCTTTGGCAATAGCTAAGTTACGCTCAACTTCGGTGGTGGTGTCTGAGGCAAATTTGACCACTTTAACCACTTTCCCCTTTTCATCAAAGACAGGGTTATAGGTTGCTTCAATCCACACATTTGCGCCACGTTTACTGCGCCGCAAAAACTGCCCAGCTTGAAAACGCCCTTTACCAAGGTCTTCCCAAAAACGAGGGTATTCACGGTAAAAATCATCAAAACAAAACAGACTATGCGACTTACCTACCACTTCATTAAGGGAGTACCCCAAAAGATCGAGGAAATTCTTGTTGGCGTGCAGCACAGTACCTTTGGTATCAAACTCAATCACGGCTAAGGATTTATTTAGCGCTCCAAGTAGCGCTTCATTTTTTAAATCCCGTTCATAAAGTTCAGTGATGTCCGAGGCAATTTTTGCCACACCAGTAACGCGACCTTGGCTATCCATGATCGGAAAATAGGTGGCTTCTAAAACCACAACTGCACCAGATTTAGTCACACGATGGAATTTACCCTCATGCGGTTCACCGCGAGCTAGCGACTGCCAAAAAGATTGATATTGAGAGGAGGATACATACTCTGGCGTACAGAACATACGGTGATGTTGACCAACCACCTCATTGCGGGTGTAGCCTAACACGCTAAGAAATAGGTCATTGACGTCTACCACTTCGCCGGTCGCGGTAAATTCTATCCAAGGGACAAAACGAGTGATCGAACGATAAACATGGTCGGAATGGGATGTCTGATTTGCATCAGTGGGTTTAGCTTGGCGCTTAAAGAACATTCTCTTCTCCGGGCCATCAGTTGGGTGAGATTCGCCTGATAACCACACTAGGTGTCATATACTGGACACAGTGTATGTACAATCATTAGCAATCGCAAATATTGTGTACTCTTTGATCACTTATCATCAGTATTCAAAGAGTACACAAGAGGCTAAGCAGAGAAAACTAGGCAATTAACGCCCGATCATGCGGTGAGTCCAAATCCAGATCCGGTCCATTTGGCACCACTTGAGTTGGATTGATCATGGTGTGGCTGAAATAGTAATGGCGCTTAATATGATAAAAATCGGTCGTGCCTTTTACACCTGGATACTGATACAGCTCTTTCAAATACCCTTGCAGATTAGGGTAATCTGCTATGCGTTTTTTATTGCATTTAAAATGACCCACATACACAGCATCAAAACGCACTAAGGTGGTAAACAGACGCCAATCCGCTTCAGTAATGCGAGTGCCTGCGAGGTAACGGTTGCCAGCTAAATGCGCTTCAACACGGTCTAGGGCAGCAAACAGCGAGTCATAAGCTTCATCATAGGCTTCTTGTGTGGTCGCAAAGCCACACCGATACACCCCATTGTTGATGTTAGGATAAATGAACGCATTCCACTCATCGATCACGTTTCGCAACTCTTTCGGGTAAAAATCTTCGTGATTACCAGTCAGCTCATCAAAGGCACTATTGAACATACGGATGATTTCTGAAGACTCGTTACTGACTATGGTGTTGGTCTGTTTGTCCCATAATACGGGCACCGTGACACGACCTGTGTAATCGGCTTTCGCTTGAGTGTAGATTTGATGCAGCTTAGTGTGCCCAAACAGCGGTTCTGGAATACCGAATTTCCAGCCATCATGCATCATATCAGGGCAAACAATGGTGACACCGATGTGTTCAGTTAGCCCTTTTAATTGGCGAAAGATAAGCGTGCGATGCGCCCATGGGCACGCAAGAGAAACATAGAGATGATAACGGTCAGATTCCGGCTTAAAGCGAGCCTCTGGGCGGTTTTCAATCCAATCACGAAATCCTGCGTCTTCGCGAACAAATTGACCACCGTTGCTTTTCGTGTCGTACCACTGATCGTGCCACTTACCTTGAACCAGCATTCCCATCATTGACCTCACTTTCATCGTTATCGTTGTTAGTGAAGCCATTATAGAAAACTGACCAGTGGGCTAAACCCATGTGAGTTGGCTTAGTTATTCAAAAAATTTGAACACGTTTGATTTTGCCTTACCGGACAAGCCAAGCGCTTCGATAAATCGCAGACATAAAAAAAGCGCGACCCAAAAAGGGAGTCGCGCTTATGCCCGTCACAGGCTGAAATTATGCTTCAACTTGCAAGCAAGAGACGCTGTGTGCGTCGCTGCCTTTAATTTGAGGCTTAGTTTTCGCACAAGCTTCAGTCGCTTGTGGACAACGGGTACGGAACACACAGCCAGATGGAGGGCTAATTGGTGAAGGTAAGTCACCTTCCAACATCTGGATTGTTTTTGCGCGTTCTAGGCGTGGGTCAGGAATCGGCACCGCAGACATCAACGCTTTGGTATATGGGTGCAATGGGTTAGAGAACAACTCTTCAGAAGTGCCCAACTCAACTGCATTACCCAAATACATCACCAACACACGGTCAGAGATGTGTTTCACTACAGAAAGGTCGTGCGCAATGAACACTAGGCTTAGGCCAAGTTCAGATTGCAGTTCTTTCAATAGGTTAACTACCTGTGCTTGAATAGAAACGTCCAGAGCAGAAACAGGTTCGTCACAGATGATCATCTTAGGATTCAAGATCAGCGCACGAGCGATACCGATACGTTGACATTGACCACCTGAGAATTCGTGAGGATAACGGTTGATAACGTTAGGTAGTAGACCCACCTTCGCCATCATCTCCTTCACGCGATCTTTCACTTCCTGCTTGCTCAGTTCTGGATAGAAAGTCTGCAATGGTTCAGCGATGATATCACCCACAGTCATACGAGGATTCAAAGACGCCAATGGGTCTTGGAAAATCATCTGAATTTCTTTGCGAGTGTTACGACGCTGAACGTCTTTCATGCGAGTGAGGTCTTGTCCTAACCATACGACTTCGCCTTCAGTAGCTTGAACCAAGCCGATGATGGCGCGAGCGAAGGTAGACTTACCACAACCTGATTCACCAACCACACCCAGTGTTTCACCTTCGAACAAACGAACGTTAACACCGTCCACCGCTTTCAGCTGTGAAGGTTTTGACCATGGCCAAGCTGACTTGGCCGCGATGCTAAAGTGAACCTTAAGATCTTTAACGTCTAGAATGACTTTTTTGTCGCTCATTTGTTCCAAGTCTCCCAATCAGAAAAACAGGCACGCTGACGGCCATCACCAAATGGTGTCAGGATAGGTGCTTCACGTTTACAACGGTCTGTTACGCGGTGGCAACGCTCTTGATAAGGGCAACCAACAGGCAGACGCAGTAAGTTTGGCGGATTGCCTGGAATCGTTGGCAATTTCTCACCAACAGAATCCAAACGAGGGATGGCTTTGAGCAGCCCTTCCGCGTATGGGTGACTTGGATTGTAGAAGATCTCGTCGACTTTACCGTATTCCATGGTACGACCCGCATACATCACTAGCACTTTGTCACAAGAACCAGCTACGACACCCAAATCGTGGGTAATCATGATGATAGCGGTGTTAAATTCCGTTTTAAGTTCATTAAGCAGATCCATGATCTGCGCTTGAACGGTTACGTCCAAAGCGGTAGTTGGCTCATCGGCAATCAACAACTTAGGACGACATAATAGTGCCATGGCAATCATAACACGTTGACGCATACCGCCCGAAAACTCGTGCGGATACATAGTAATACGCTTGCGAGCTTCAGGGATTTTCACTGCTTCAAGCATGCGTACAGACTCTTCAAACGCTTCAGCTTTACTCATACCTTTGTGGAGCATCAGCACTTCCATCAGCTGATCGCTCACTTTCATGTATGGGTTAAGTGAGGTCATCGGGTCTTGGAAGATCATCGCAATCTGCTGAGAACGAACTTTGTTCAGCTCTTTCTCAGGCAGGTTAAGAATTTCACGACCTTCAAATTTTGCGCTACCTGAGATAATGCCGTTTTTCGCCAGCAGACCCATGATAGCAAATACCGTTTGTGACTTACCTGAACCAGATTCACCCACGATACCTAGCGTCTCACCTTGATTCAGGGAGAAGTTCAAATCGTTTACTGCGGTGACGATACCATCTTGCGTGGTAAATTCGACTCGCAGGTCTTTTACGTCTAACAAGCTCATCATTGCTTCCTTAATCTTTTTAGACTTTTAGTTATTATCTGTCTTTAGGGTCAAGTGCGTCACGAAGACCATCACCAACATAGTTAAAGCAGAACAGGGTCAACACCATGAATGCTGCTGGGTACAGAAGTTGCCAAATAGCCACTTCCATTGTGTTTGCGCCTTCTTGCAGCAAAGCACCCCAACTTGTCATTGGCTCTTGAACACCCAGACCAAGGAATGAAAGGAACGATTCAGTCAAGATCATGCTTGGAATCAATAGGGTTGAGTAAACCGCTACGATACCCAATACGTTTGGCACGATATGACGAGTGATAATTTTCCAGTTGCTCACACCACATACGTGGGCAGCTTCAATAAATTCCTTACTGCGTAGGCTCAGGGTCTGACCACGTACAATACGCGCCATATCAAGCCAAGCGATAGCACCAATGGCAACGAAGATCAGATAGATTTCACGGCCAAAGAAAGTTACCAATACGATAACTAGGAACATAAATGGAATTGAGTTCAAAATCTCAAGAGTACGCATCATAACGCGGTCAGCACGACCACCGATGAAGCCAGACGCTGCACCGTAAAGCGTACCTATGATGACAGCAACAGAAGCGCCAAGGATACCCACCATCAGTGAGATACGGCCGCCAATGAGGGTACGGACAAACAAGTCACGACCCAGAGCATCCGTACCAAACAGGTGATCCCATGATGGAGCAGCATGCATTGCATACCAGTCGGTATCATCATATGTGTATTGAGAGAACATCGGCAGGAAAATCACTGCCAACGTGATTAAGACTAGGACAAACAACGACACCATCGCTGCTTTGTTGCGCACAAAACGAATACGCGCGTCCTGCCATAAACTACGACCTTCAATTTCTAAGTTTTCAGAGAATTTTTCGATCGCTTCGATATTTTCTTTTTTCGTAAACATAGCTCTCGTGTCTCTTAGTAGCGAATCTTCGGATCGATGTAAGCCAACAGAATATCAACGATGGCATTAAACAGAATGAATAGCAGACCGATAAGAATCGTCACGCCCATTACCAATGAGTAGTCGCGGTTAAAGGCAGCGTTCACAAACAGCTTACCGATACCAGGTAGACCGAAAATGGTCTCAACCACTACTGAACCAGTAATGATACCCACGAATGCGGGGCCCATATAAGACACAACGGGTAGCAACGCCGGTTTCAATGCGTGCTTCATAACGATATAACCGTAGCTAAGGCCTTTAGCGCGTGCAGTGCGGATAAAGTTACTGTTAAGTGTCTCGATCATAGAACCACGGGTAATACGAGCGAACGTAGCAACATACATCAAAGACATCGCTAACACAGGAAGAGCCATGTACTTAAATGATCCATCAAGCCAACCACCAGCGGGAGCCCAATGAAGCGAAATGGCGAAAAGGTAAATCAAGACAGGCGCGAGAACGAACGATGGCATCACCACCCCGACCATAGCTAACGCCATTATCGTATAATCCCACCAGCTATTTTGCTTGAGTGCAGCGATCGTACCGATACCCACACCGAAAATAACCGTGAAAATAAACGCAACAAAACCCACTTTTGCCGATACAGGCAAAGCACTACTAATCAGTTCATTTACTGAATAGTCTTTGTATTTAAACGATGGACCAAAGTCGCCTTTGATAACCACGTTTGTTAGATAAGTGAAATACTGCTCAGATACAGGTTTATCTAAACCGTATTTTGCGTTGATGTTAGCCATAACTTCTGGCGGTAAAGGACGCTCAGAAGAGAATGGGTTACCCGGCGCAAAGCGCATCAAGAAGAAGGAAATTGTGATCAATACCAACATTGTTGGGATTGCTTCAAAAATCCTCTTAATCATGAATTTAAGCATAAACTCACTCTTTCAGTCTGTGACAATTTAAATGGAAAAGACCTGCATGCTCAATGGCATGCAGTGTCTAAATTATAATAGTTTTACTGACGTTAAATCTTATTTAGCAATCACGTACAGGTCTTTCGTGTAGATCTTGTCTTCTGCGTTATGCATTGGGTAACCACCAACTTGTGGAGACACTAGACGAGTATTTACATATTGATAAACCGGAGCGATTGGCATGTCTTTCGCTAGAACTTTTTCAGCTTCTACGTAGAGATCGCTGCGTTCTTTCTCAGAAGTCGATTCAAGCGCTTTCGCCATGATACCGTCGTACTCTTTGCTATCGTAACGTTGGTCGTTAGACGCGTTGTTAGATTGCATTAGCGTTAGGAAGGTTGAAGCTTCGTTGTAGTCGCCACACCAGCCAGCACGAGTCACGTCGTAGTTACCTTCGCGACGTGTATCTAGGAAAGTTTTCCATTCTTGGTTTTCAAGACTGATATCCACGCCCAACTCTTTTTTCCACATAGATTGAACAGCAGTTGCTAGTTTCTTGTGGTTTTCTGAAGTGTTGTACAGCAGAGTGAATTTCAGAGGATGGCTTGCATCAAAACCAGCTTCTTTCAACAACTCTTTTGCTTTAGCAACGCGTTGTTTTTGAGTCCATGTACCGTACTCAGGCATTACTGGGTTGAAGCCAGCAGTGATTTCTGGTGTTAGGAAGTAAGCAGGTTTTTGACCTTGGCCAAGGATTGCATTAGTGATGATGTCGCGGTCGATTGCGTAAGATAGTGCTTTACGTACGCGTACATCGTCAAATGGTGCACGTTTGGTGTTGAAACCGTAGTAGTAAGTACATAGCGAACCAGTGATTTTCAGCTCGTTCGGATGTTCTTTTTTCAAGCGACGGAACTGTTCTAGTGGAACAGAAGACGTGATATCGATCTCGCCAGATAGGAAACGGTTCATTTCCGACTGTTGGTTTTCGATAGGAAGATAAGTCACTTGGCTGATAACAGTGTGTTTGTTATCCCAGTAGTTAGGGTTACGCTTCATTACCATGCGTTCGTTAACTACCCATTTGTCTAGAGTGTATGCACCGTTGCCCACGAAGTGTTCAGGTTTAGTCCACTCATCACCCCATTTTTCTACTGTCGCTTTATGAACAGGTTTCACTGTAGTGTGACCCATCATTTTCACGAAGTAAGGAACCGCTGTTTCTAGGTTCACTTCTAGGGTGTAATCGTCTAGCGCTTTTACGCCTAGAGTCGATTTGTCTTTTTTCCCTGCGATGATGTCAGCTGCGTTTGCCATCGTGGTCATTTCAAGATACCAAGAGTATGGAGACGCGGTAGCTGGATCAACAACACGTTGGAAGCTGTACACGAAATCGTGTGCAGTTACAGGATCACCGTTCGACCATTTTGCATTGTGACGCAAATGGAAGATAAAGGTTTTGTTATCCTTAGTTTCCCAGCTTTCAGCAACTGCAGGAACAACGTTACCGTCTTTATCAGAGTTCACTAGACCTTCAAAAAGGTCGCGAATCACGTTGGATTCAGGAACACCTTCCGTTTTTTGAGGGTCGATAGACGCAACTTCAGTGCCGTTACCACGGACCAGTTCCTGAACAGGAGCTAATTTGGTACCAGCTGGAACGTCAGCTGCTAAAGAAGAAAAAGAAGCGGTAGCCACTGCTAGGCCAGCACCTAAAAGAAGGGCTTGAGTGATTTTGTTTTTATACATGCATAAACTCCAAGTTTTAATTCTGCATCCATGACATCTTCGCGTAGTTTCTAGAACGGCTAGCAGGTGAAAAAGTTGAGTTTACAGAAATTCAACAATTTCCTATGCGAAGATTTCGGCACACATTATCAATCATTGGTGTAATTTGCCATAAAAACTGAGGCGTATTTGGCTACACTTTATTCATTTGCTGAATATAGACAGCCAGCCCTAGGTGCAAATTACTGATAAGTAAAATAAATCAATGAAATTATCGATGAAATCAATGTGCTAAAAACTCAATTAAGGTTCGTTTTTTATACAAACCAGGTCGAATTTTTCGCACCGAATCTATCACTTGATGTGCGGTACGTCTAATGAATTGTGATATTAATCGAGAAACAAGTCAGAATTTTGTGAATTTAGTCACCGCCTGCACCGTCTTGGACCAAATTAACCAAGTTGGGTTGGTAAAATGTTGCATAAAAACTCAGCAAATGTGCACAAAGATATATGTTTAAATAACCATTAGTCTCTGTGCACACTTTGAACAAATACTCATAAATTCATGATATTAGTTGTTCTAATAGCCCATTAGCTCAACTTTAAATCGAATTTATTCTCATTAGTAATAGAAATATTGGTTATTAAAAGAACAATGATTTAAAAGCGATATAAATAATAATTCATCTATTATTCTTAACGCATCAATTCGTCCTTGATGAGTAATTAGACAACTTGTTCCATAAAGGCCAATATTTGTGGTCGGAAAATAAAGAAAACCGCCCCTAATAAACACAAGCCAGCCCATACGAAATCCCAACGAAAGGGTTCTTTCATATAAATAAGGGCAAAAGGAACAAACACCGTTAAGGTAATCACTTCTTGGATGATTTTTAACTGCCCTAAATTGAGCACAGAATAACCAATACGGTTCGCAGGTACTTGAAATAGATATTCAAATAACGCGATACCCCAACTCAGCAGCGCTGCCACAATCCAAGGCTTGTGCCCCAATTCGCGCAGGTGGGCATACCATGCAAACGTCATAAAGATGTTACTGATAAACAATAAGCCTACAGTCACTAAGGCAGGAGGCAATCCAAACATAAAGGTTCTCTTCTTTTCTAGCTGATACGCCAAGCGCTTAACGCTTGATTAAGTCAGTGATTTTCCCTACCTGAGCAAGGCCTCTGACCTTGCTGCGCAGTGTGCTCTTTTTCGCCATTTTGTCAATCAGCCCCTCTTTTAAAATCGCTTTTGGGCACGTTCCCAAAAAAGCAATGTTTTTTGTCATTTTGAGTTTAAATCGACTAACAGGATCACGTTTTCGACATTCCCCTAAGCGGATTGAGGTTCTGCTCTTTTTTTCCAATTTGGCGTTCGTTTACACTGCGGCCAATAGATTCAACTATCGGAGTGAATAATGAACAGAGTTTGGGTTACTGGTGATGCGGTGATTGACCTTATCCCTGATGACGACATGCGTTATCTAAAATGTCCTGGCGGAGCCCCAGCGAATGTGGCCGTTGCCATTGCACGTCTTGCCGGTGACAGTGCTTTCTTTGGTCGTGTCGGTAATGATCCTTTTGGCAAATTTCTGCGCACAACACTAGAAAATGAACAGGTTAACTGTCAGCACTTAGTGTTAGACCCGGTTCATCGTACCTCGACCGTTGTGGTTGATCTCGACGATCATGGCGAACGCAGTTTCACCTTTATGGTTAAGCCAAGTGCCGACCAATTCTTTTGCGAGCAAGATATCCCAGCATTTGAAGCCAACCAATGGTTACACGTTTGCTCAATCGCGCTTGCCAATGAACCAAGCCGCTCAGCAACACTCATGGCCATGAATAAAATGAAACAAGCCCAAGGCTTTATTAGCTTTGACCCCAACTTACGTGAAGAAGTTTGGGCCAACCCAGCAGAGCTCATCCCTACCGTGATGCAGGCAGTCGCACTCGCGGATGTGGTGAAGTTCTCTGACGATGAACTGATGCTACTTACGCAAACCGATTCTCTTACGTCGGGCATTGCCGCGCTGCAAACACTGGATATTCCGGTCGTAGTGATCACTCAAGGTGTGAAAGGTGCACTGTTGATCACGCAAGGTCAACAGCAGCTGATTCAGGGAAAAGCCATTAAGCCGGTTGATACGACTGGCGCAGGCGACGCGTTTGTCGGCGGGCTGCTTGCACAATTGGCTCAGGAAGAAAATTGGCGTGATATCGACGCTCTGACTCGCGCCATTACCAAAGCGAATGGTTGCGGCGCACTCGCCACGACCCAAAAAGGCGCCATGACTGCCCTGCCTGACCAAGCCACTCTCCAAGCTTATATCGCGCAATAACGGCATCTATAAGCAACCGGTTACACTGCTTGCTTGCTAGAGTTTTTAATCTATTCACGCGGGGGATCACACCCCGCTTTTTTATACCTCTCACCGATTGTTGAAGTGGCTCACAAACCCCATCACAGATCGTGACTTAGGTTATATTTTTCATCATTTTTAGGGAACGTTCCCTGCTTTATCTGTATAGTCACTTTCAACGAGAAAAGCTTACTAGAACGACGCTTTATTACTGAGTAAAACGTCGGCAACATAGTTAGGCAACTCAAATTCCGACATTGTTGTGAAATTTATTGGGAACGTTTGCAAGATTCCAATACTAATAACATCCATTTCGGAGTAACAATAAGATGAAAGCAAAAGCACTTACTTTGGCTCTAGCCGCCCTACTACCTACAACCTCTGTGTGGGCTGCAAGTGATATTTCTGCCCTTGAAGCGCGCATTAATGATTTAGAAAGTCGTTTAGCGCAAAACGAACAAGCAACGAAGAAAGCGGAAGACACCGCCTCTTCTTTTGAGTTTCATGGTTACGCTCGTTCTGGTCTGTTGATGAATGATGACCGTACTGGTGCCACTGGCACTGGTCCTTACATGACAGCAGCTGGTGACCTTGGCGCTCCTGTTGGCCGTTTAGGCTTAGAAGATACCAACTATTTGGAAGCGAACTTTATCCATAATCGTCAACTGGATAATGGCTCAAACGCGATGTTCAAAATCATGTTGGCCGATGGCGTTGAAACCAGCAACGACTGGACAGAAGATGAAAGCGAGTTAAACATTCGCCAAGTTTATACACAGATGTCAGGTATACCTTCTTTCACTGGTGCGTTCGCCAACTCTACAGTTTGGGCTGGTAAACGTTTTGACCGTGACAACTTTGATATCCACTTTATGGATTCTGACATCGTCTTCCTCGCAGGTACTGGTGCGGGTATTTATGATGTGCAAATGTCTGACGACTGGAAAGCCAACTTCTCTATCTACGGTCGTGATTTTGGCTCAGTAGAGAGCGCGGGAACTGACGTCGAGAACTACATCGGAACAATGAACAACCACATTGGCAAAGTTCAAGTGATGTTGAGTGCCATGTACTCAAATGACAATGCCAAAGTGACTGAAGATTCAACAGCGACTGATCGCGCTGAATCAGGTTTCCACGCATTGTTCGCTTATCACGACGATTCTTTCTATGGTCGACGCGATGGCTTTTCTAAAACTGGGATGTTGTTGGGTTCTGGTTTAGGTGCGCAGCTAAAAGGTATTGGCTCTGATGGCAACCTGAACAGCGACGCAAAAGCAGTGCGTATTTTCTCTTACGGCGTAACGAATCTGAACGACACCTGGAGCATTGCACCGGCATTGATGGCCGAAATCAGCAAAGATCGCATCAAAGATAATGATGAGTTCAAATGGGGTACATTCAACCTACGTGTACAACAGAACTTCAACGAAAACTTTGCCATGGTGTATGAAGGTTCTTACCAATACATGGACCTAGACAACTCAGTGGATACCGCGAAAGGCAGCTACTACAAAGCGACTATCGCCCCAACATTGAAACTGTCTACTGTAGCAGGCTTCTTTGACCGTCCAGAACTGCGCTTTGCTGTAAGCTATGTAGATTGGAGTAACGACCTAGACAACTTCGCAGTCAGCACAGCAACAGGTGCAACCACTATGGGTAATGGCGGCGAAACTATCTTCGCTCTACAAATGGAAACTTGGTTCTAACCTCGATTGGTTTAACCATCACATAGAGTTACGGGGCGACACTGCCTGAAAACGCTCCGTCACTCTTTTCAGTTCCCATTGTTCCCTCCCCTGATGGGAGCTGCTACCTAAATTCAATTGTCCATTCAAGCCCAACCCTGTTGGGCTTTTCTATTGCAAATAAAAGTGGCGATTACAGCATAAAAACATGCCCAACGAGAACGCCAAAACAGGTATTGCAATCAAGTGATAAAATGCCAAGGACGAAACCTGACTTAACGACTTTGGGGCTAAGTGCTTATTTTTTAGATGCACTGTGATGTGATTGTATTGCTCTCGTTCATAGACGTTGACACTTAAAACGTCAAAGCCCACGCTTGATAGTTCTGCAAGCAAATGGTTTACCGATGGTATGTGGCGATATGCAAAACCCGCTTTGCTGATATAGTGATTTTGATCGTCTTTGGCACATAAGCTACTCACAAAAAAGACCCCGTCACTGGCTAGTAACGTATAAACCAAGTGGAGAAATGTCTGCCGGTCATCACCAATGATGCAATGAAGGCAGTTTCCATCGATGATCACATCGTAGGATTCTAAAAATTCGAGCGGGGGCTGAGTGAGATCTGCCACATAGAATTGACCCGGAATCTTCATGGATAATGATTTTTCCTTAGCCCATTGGATAGCGGTTGCTGAAATATCTACCCCTGTGACTTCATAGCCTAATTGAGCGAAACGCCGACTAAAATGCCCTTCACCACAACCTAACTCAAGGAGTTTGCCTGCCGTTGGAACATCGTTTATTGAAAATACTCGATCAATAAACTCTGACTCCCGAGCCATTCTTTCATTTCCACCCCACCCTGCTAAGCCCGCATTTTTGACCTGAGCATAGATCTCGTCGTGGATTAAATAATTTGGGTTCATAACTTAACCTTGATTACTCGCTCTGCAAGCGTTTAGACATATTCATCCGCGGTCATAATCCGCTGTAGATAAAACGAGGTCAGGAACTGAGATAGGAAAGTGTTTTAGCTACATGGGCTATGTGGATTCTGTACTTAATAGATTGCGAAAAATCATTAAGTTATCCAAACAAAAAACGCAGCTAATGCTGCGTTTTTAGGGAGTTAAACCTACCGTACTTAACTCAGTGGATAGGTTTGAAATGCGCCGTTGAGTGGGTAGAAGGTTGCATCGATTGCACCGCCAAGGACTGTTGCCTTTGTCGCGTCTGCTGGCGTAAATACGCGGCTGGTCATTACCTTTTCACCATGGTTGATAAACACTTCCAAAGAAGAGTGATCAGCCAAAATGGTTAAAGCAATGTCGGCACCATCAAGTTGTAATTCACGAATCACATCGCCTTCACGTAACTCAGTTTGCGAGCGGTCAAAACGCAATACGCCCAGCTCTCTGTCAGCAATCAAACGTACTGCATAATCACTATTTTGCATCAGCTGTAACTCACTGCCCCAAGGCAGTGTCAGTTGCAGCTCAAAGCTCTTGGTGCCTAGGTCGATAGTGGTTTCACTAAGTGTCAGTGCTTGCGCTTTGCCACGTAAAGAAGTGATTTCTTGGGCTGGGGTTTGCACAATATGACCCTCTTGCCAACGCAGTTCACGTAGAGTGGTCAGCTGATGAATCCAGCCATCTTCACAGCTAGGTTGATTCACTTCATCAGGTAAGCCCATCCAGCCGACCATCACGCGGCGACCGTCTGGAGTTTGCATGCTTTGTGGCGCATAGAAATCAAAGCCTGCATCCAATTGCCATCCTTCAATAAAATGAAACGCGTCATGTTCATCTAAGGTCATGCGGAAGATACGGTTTTGGTGACCAATGGTGTGGTTTGGATTGCCATCTTTGATCCCTTGCGGACCAAAGACCAAAAAGGATTCATCACCTAATGTGAACCAATCTGGGCACTCCCACATGTAACCAAATGGCGCAAGTTCATCACCGTATAACTTATCAAACGTCCAATGAATTAAATCTGCAGAATGGTACACGGCTAAACGTCCTTCGAGGGCCGTGGTTTGCGCGCCGAGGATCATGAACCATTTGTCATTGGCATAGAAAATTTTCGGATCACGAAAATGCTCAGTGACACCTTCAGGCAATTCGCGAATCACCGGGCCATGTTTGACAAACGTTTTGCCATCAGCACTGTGAGCCATACATTGAGTCGTTTGACGATAACGCTCTTCACCTAAGCGTACGTTACCAGTGTAAAACACCCATAAGCCATCATCTTGACTGACTGCGTGCCCTGAGAATACGCCATGGCTATCAAACCAATCGGACGGGGTTAATGCAATCGACTGATGATGCCAGTTGATAAGATCCGCGCTTTTTAAATGTACCCAATGTTTGTCTTTGTGTTCACAACCGTAGGGATACCACTGATAAAACAGGTGGTAAGCACCTTCATGATAGATAAATCCGTTTGGATCGTTCACCAACCCTTGTGGCGGTGCAATATGCCATGCAGGTCGATAATGGGAAGGTTTTGGCTCAAGATAAGGCGTCGCCGCTTTACGTTGTTGTGTTGCGATCTGCTCGCCAAGAGCACGCAATTGATCATCGGTGATATTGTCACGCGCCACACTCAACTGACGCTCGCCTAACACCCACTCTGCCGAGATGGACTCTGGTAGAGGAGATGACTCTGGTTGATGAACGGCGACTGTAACTCGCCCGGCTGGCGCAAGAATGCGGCGGATATTTTCCACCCCACCAGCCAGTTCAACAAGGAATTCTAGAGACATAGTCTTACCTAATTAAATTTTTGGGAACGTTCTCAAAATATAAAACAATGCAGGGTTAAGCAAGTTTTAATGTTGGTTCAGTGTATTTGGTTCACATGGTTGTGAGGAGGCACACACAAATTTTGTGGTTACTCCTCACAAGAATGGCGTGTTAAATAGCCTTAAGGACAGGTTTGACGGGCAATATTTTGGAAAGTGAGCACCACTTTACTCATCTCTTTACCGCGTCCATCGATACGTTCTAACAACATCTTAGCTGCATTTTCACCAGCTTTATCAAAGGCATAGTTAAAAGTGGACAGGCTTGGATTGCTCACAAACGCCAGCTCATCATTACCAACGCCTAGCACTTTGATCTTCTCTCCTGCCACGAGTCCAGACTCGGTGAGTGCTTTAACCGCACCGACCGCTAAACGGTCAGTTGCACAAAATAGACCATCTAAATTGGGGTATTCAGCGAGGATCTTTTTAGTTAAACGATAGCCAGACTCAATCGAGAAATCGCTGTGTACGTGAAACAGCAACTCTTGTTGGTTCATACGTAACGCCTGCTCTAAACCTTGCGAGCGCAGTGAATCCACTGCGGTATCGTCACTTTGAACACCAACGAAACCTACCTGACGACATCCCGCTGCGATAAGTCGCACTCCTGCTTCATAGCCGACACGCGTATCATCATGCACTACGCTTGGGATGTTATACATTGAGCCATCTTGGCCTACTAGTACCACTGGCACATTCGAGCCCTGAATAGCTTGAATCAGCGGTGGATCAAGGTGGGTTGCGTAAAAGACAATGCCTTCGACACGCTTTTGATTGAAGATCTGAATGTATTCCAATTCTTTGGCATGAACTTGATGGGTGTTGGCCAGTAATACGTGTTTACCTGCCTGTTCAAAAATAGACGTTAATCCGTCGACACCTTGTGCGGTCGCATGAGATGACACGCGTGGCACAATCACACCAATTAAGTTAGTACGCTGCGATTTTAAATCCTTTGCCACTTGGTTAACCACATAACCACATTGAGCAACTGCTTCTAATACTTTGATTTTAGTTGATTCTTTAACGCCGTACTCATTGTTAATCACGCGGGAAACGGTGGATTTCGAAACGCCAGACAGACGTGCAACATCATGTAAACTCGCCATTCATGATCCTTATTGTCATTATTACGAAGAATGGATTGACCAAATGATACACGAATCTCGTGCAGAACGTGATTTTAACCTTGTTTTGCTATTGATGAGGGGTGTAATAGTCGATCTTTTTCACAGAATTCAATCAATCGTTTTGACCGCAACAAAAACTTACTCAAAAATAGGTTTTGCAAACGTTCCCAAAAATTAAAAACAACAATGACTACTGTACTGACGAATAACAATATCTGGGGTGTGTTATGAACTATCCTGTCATAGCAAAACAACTACTTGAGCAATTGGGCGGCAAAGAAAACCTTCAAGCTCTGGCTCACTGTGCTACTCGTTTACGTCTTGCTCTGAAAGACGACTCTGTCATTGATGAAGCGGCCATCGAAAACATCGAGGGTGTGAAAGGTCAATTTAAAGTGGCTGGCCAATACCAAATTATTTTTGGTTCAGGCACAGTAAACAAAGTTTACGCAGAACTGGCACAACTGACTGGTATGACAGAGATGTCGACCAAGGATGTTGCGGCAGCTGGCGCAGAAAAACAAAACTTACTGCAACGTGCGGTAAAAGGCTTATCTGACATCTTCATGCCAATCATCCCAGCTATCGTTGCGGGTGGTTTGCTGATGGGGCTATACAACGTCTTTACTGCTAAAGGCTTGTTTATCGATAACTTATCGATTATCGATGTTCACCCAGGTCTTGCAGACTTGGCAAGCATGCTTAACACCTTTGCTAACGCACCGTTTGTGTTCTTGCCAGTGTTACTTGCTTTCTCAGCAACCAAAAAATTTGGTGGTAACCCATTCCTTGGCGCAGCGTTAGGGATGCTAATGGTTCACCCTGACCTATTAAGTGGTTGGGGCTTTGGTAGCGCATCGGTGAGCGGCGATATTCCAACCTGGAACATCATGGGCTTTGAAATCCAAAAAGTGGGTTATCAAGGTTCGGTACTGCCTGTATTGGTAAGCTGCTTTATCCTAGCGAAAGTAGAACTGACGTTCCGTAAGTTCACGCCATCCATGCTAGACAACCTAGTAACTCCACTGTGTTCTATTCTCATCACAGGGTTACTGACCTTTACTTTGGTGGGACCAATCACACGTGATGCCGGTTTCCTACTGGGTGATGGCCTAAGCTGGATTTATGACAACGTAGGCTTTATCGGTGGCGGTATCATGGGCTTTGTTTATGCACCATTTGTTATCACTGGTATGCACAACAGCTTTATTGCGATTGAAACTCAACTCCTAGCGGACATCGCTCGCACTGGCGGTACCTTTATTTTCCCAATCGCTGCGATGTCTAACGTAGCGCAAGGTGCAGCGTCACTTGCTGTGGCATTCACCACTAAAGACGCAAAAATGAAAGGTATTGCATTGCCATCAGGCGTTACTGCTCTGCTAGGTATTACAGAACCTGCCATGTTTGGTGTGAACTTGAAACTTCGTTACCCATTCTTTGCTGCCATCATTGGCGCTGGCGTAGCAAGTGCGTTTATCACTCTTTACCATGTTAAAGCATTGGCATTGGGTACTGCAGGTCTGCCAGGTGTTATCTCCATCGTACCTGACAAACTCAGTTACTACGTGATTGGTATGCTTATCTCTATCGTTATCTCATTTAGCGTAACGGTTGCCTTGAGCCTACGTAACAAACAAAAAGCGAACGTGAAAGCGGCTGCTTAATCTCTAAATTGCTCCTCCCCCATCCTAACCCGCTTGCTTGCAAGCGGGTTATTTTATTGCTGAGCAGCAAACAGACAGCACCAGATGACCCTCGTTTATGCTTTTCAGCATAGAGGCTAAGTCAATGAGTTAGGGCAAATAGAAAGGATAAGTAGAGCGAGTCAGCTTATCCTGTCTCGCCTACTTGATGATTCGCGGTTCAAAGAGCGGTTTTATCTTGCTCTAGCATTGGGGTTTTGAGCGGGCGAAAATCGATGGTAACTTCACGTCCGTTAAGGCTATCGGTGGTTTCATACGACCAGTCATATTGACGAATGATACGGTTGGTCAGTTCCAATCCTAAACCAAAACCGAGCTGGTCTTGGCTATCAATTTCACCTTCATCTCGATTCACAATAAGCACGCGCGTGCCGCTTTGCTCGATATAAACTCTACCCGCATGAGTGTGCTGATAAGCGTTACGTATCAGGTTACTGATCACGATACGACACAAGGTGGATGGCAGTTCGTAGGTGCCCTCTTTGATGTGCAGCTCGACTTCCACGGATTTATCGCGCAGTAAATAGCTCAAGTCGCGACTGATTTGGTCCACCATATTGGCCAAACTGACCTTACCCAATGGCAGTTCACTCTGCTCACGGCGGTTTAGCCACAGCAAGGTTTCACACAAATCGGTCATGGTGACGCCGGCACGTAAAATCCGCTCCATTACCTGTTTCTTTTTAACGTGAATCTGTTCGGAATGCGGTTTATCAATCAGCTTATTCATCAGCTCGGCGTTACTGCGCACCACCGCAATAGGCGTACGCAGCTCGTGACTGGCATTCGCCAAAAAGCTCTGTTCACGCTTCAACGCAACCTGTACCGAAGACAAACTGTTTTTAATGATATCAGCCAATCGGTTGAGCTCATTGAAGTAAAAATCGGGCGTCGGCTGCTCAAGTTGTTCTGGAGTAAGACGTTTTGCCCACTCGACTAAGTTTTCTTGTGGACGAGCAATATGACGAAACATAAAAAACAGACCAATCGCAAAGAACGCCAAGGCTAAAAAGGCATAGAGGATCAACATCATGTCATAGCTGTTGCCTTCTTTGTGAAACTGCTCTTTTGTTGTGTCATCAGAACTTAGCTTATCAAACACTTTCGAGATATAAACCGTTTGCCCATTAGGGCGATCGAAACGCATCACAAAGTAGGCTTTCGTTGGTGATTGAAACCAACCGCTTTTATCCATTTTCTTTTGAAAACCGAACGGGCCAACGGGTTGGGGCAAATTTCTTTTGATCTCCGGCTGCACATCTTCCCATTTGGTGGCTAGCTGATAACCAATCACGTCAACCGGTTTGTTATCACTGGTATCCACTTGCTTGGCAATTTCCAACATCGAATAGCGCAAACTGATGTCCAGCCCAGAGACAAAATAGTTGGCAGCAATGGTCGAAAAACTAATGACGGTGACCGTGGCAATCGCCATGACCGACAACACAAAATAGATCTTAAGGCTACGACTGATCTTCATGGCGTATCACTATGGTTTAAGACAGAAACCGTAGCCAGGTACGGTTTGAATCAGCGGCGTTAAGCCGGGTTTATCGATCTGCTTACGCAAGTTAAAGATGTGAACTTTTAAACTGTTACTGTCGGGCTGTTCATCACCCCAAACCGATTGGACAATTTTTTCCCGAGACACACCAGAAGGGTATTCGCGCATCAATACTTCTAGGATTTTTAACGCGATTGGAGAGAGTTTAATGGGTGTACCTTGGCGACTGGCTTGGCGATGCGTGAGGTCGAGTTCGAGTTCGCCAACACGCAATTTGGAGATTTGCCCACTGCGGCGACGCGACAATGCTTTAAGACGAACGATCAGCTCTTCGGTGGCAAAAGGTTTCACTAAATAGTCATCAGCCCCATGGCTAAAGCCTTGCAACTTATCATCGAGCGTATCGCAAGCAGTCAGCATCAACACTGGGGTTTCTACTCCTTGAGCGCGAATGCGTTCACAGACCGCCAATCCTTTAATCTTAGGCAAGTTAAGATCCAGAACAATCACATCGTACACATTGCTGATGATGAGGTTATAACCGACTTGACCATCGGCTGCATAATCACACTCGATGTCCTCTAACGACATGTAGTCAATCAATGCAGTCGCTAAATCTAAATCATCCTCGACTAAAAGGGCTTTAAACATGACAACCTACCACTCTTAAAATGAACCAATTTCAGGCATCGCAGCCTTCCCTACTCCGAGAGATTTTATTCTTGCGCGTGCTTGGCAATACTCGATTCCAAGACCCTGAATACCAACAATAAAGCCATCTTTAGTGTCACTTGTTGTCGGCAAAAGAAGAGCAACTTTCTTTATTAAAATTGTACTGTGAAAATGAAAGTTTGCCCAAGGTGACATCGATATGCGGGCTATTATACCCAGTTTACAGAATGATGCTTATGCTGCATCGGAACCATCATATCGAGGTTAAGTTAGTTTACGTACTATTTGGTTAAGGTTGGGTTAAGCAGAGAGTAAAGCTCATGCAACCAGAATGCGCTTGAGCAAACACAATTATTATCAAACCAATTGAATACAGTATCATTGAATAAGAGTATGATTAATCTACGCCATTTGGCGGAGCTTTGGTTGGTAATACCAAACGCATTTACAGCACATCATTGCTCTGGAGAAATATCAATGAGTGAAAAAACATTAACTTGTGTGGCGGTCTTTGCCGCTCGCGAAGGTAAAGCGCAACAGTTAAAAGAAGTTTTAGACGATTTAGTCGTTCATACCCGTAAAGAACCGGGCTGTCTGTCCTATGAAGTGTTTACCAGTACCGAAGATAGCCAACGTTTTTTGGTCAATGAACTGTATAAAAGCAAAGCCGATTTTGAATTTCACTCCAACACCTCTTATCTAAAAGCACTGAAAAGTGCTCTGCCTAAATTAGTAGAAGAAGCCGATATTCGCACTTACTGATTAAGCTTACCGACATAAAGAGAATCAATAGATAGGGTTTCTATACTCAGTGACTCCTCCTCATCGAGCACAGAAACCCTTTTGCTTTTCGCTCTTCAAACTGAGCTTCTTAACTCTTCGTTAACTGCGTGCCACTTAAGCTTTAACTCTGACATCGCCTTACATGATTTTGTGATATATATACGACTAATGTTGCGATGTTACAGGCAGTCACTGCATCTAACCTGCTGATTTGCCATAGAGTTAACTCATAGCTCATACCAATAGAAATGCCCGCTTGGGAATAGGCTAGTATTAAGGACAGTAAGTCATGACCATGCTATTTATCAGCACTCTGACCGCACGCCGTCAAAGGGAGGTGTTCTATTTGTCCGTCAATGCATAACGCGCCGCACCCAACCACTTTGCGTGCTACGAGCAACCAAGAGTCTAGCGCACATTATGTTTGCCCACATTGTGACTGGGTCACTTCGGTTTCCGTCACAACTGAGGAATCATCCCCAACACAAATACGTTGTGAGCGTTGTGGTCATCGTATTACTCATCAAACCGCTCACCAAGCAACCACGTTAAAATGGTACGCATTGTCGGCCATGTTGATGCTGGTGATGTCGATGCTGTACTCCTTTTTAGGCTTTTCGGCTAAAGGGGTTGAGCATCGCATTCGTTTTACCGATACCATTGAAGTCCTACTCACCAATCATTTTGTCGCCCTTGGCATCTTGCTCAGTTTGCTGCTGATATTGCCGGTGATCTATTTGCTACTGGCGATGTACGTTGCCAGTGCCATTGAGCGAAAACGAACGTTCCCAGCTCTTAAGCTCAGTTTACGCATGCTTTGGGGAATTGAACCTTGGCTGATGATGGATGTGTTCCTCGTTGGCATCTTAGTTGCGTTAATTAAATTGCACTCGATGGCGCACGTGGAGTTTGGCCTCTCATTTTGGCCTTTCTGCTTGTTTGTCGTGTTGTTAATCAAAACCTTATTGCTGTGTGACAGCGTTTGGCTTTGGGACAGCCTGTTCCCGCAACCGACTCCAGCATCGCTACATAGTGGCGTTGCACGCGAGCAAGGTTTTGCGGTATGTCAGTGCTGCGGCGCAGTGAGTCATGGCTTACAAGGATATTGCCCACGCTGCTCAACCCATGTGGAATCGCGCACTAAGGGCCACCAGCAAAAGACTGTAGCGCTCCTCATTGCCTCTTGCGTGATGTTTATACCCGCCAACTGGTTTCCGATCATGGATACCGCCTTTTTAGGTAGCAGCCATGGATCCACCATTATTGGTGGTGTGATATTGCTGTGGGCAACAGGTTCGTACCCAATCGCCTTGGTGGTCTTTATCGCCAGTGTGGTGGTGCCCATTTTCAAAATCTTGCTGTTAAGTTGGCTGTGCTGGCAAAGCCGTCATCAACAGGCGCGCTCAGCAAAACAGTTGCAGCACTTTTACTTCTTTACAGAATTGATTGGCCGCTGGTCGATGATCGATATTTTTGTCGTCGCAATTTTGACTGCGCTGGTCCAACTGGGCAGCTTAATGCGCATCATCCCAGGGCCAGCCATTATTGCTTTTGCCAGTGTTGTTGTCCTGACTATGTTAGCAGCACAATCGTTTGATCCACGTTCATTCTGGGATAATCCCCGTTCATTGCGGGACAACCCAACTAAGGAGACTTCTCTTGACTGAGCCTACATTGCAGTCGCGTCCAACGACTCGCTTTAGTTTTAACCCGGTGTGGGTAGTACCCCTGTTAGCGCTGTTTGTCGCTGCTTGGATGCTTTATCAAGATTGGGATAGCCAAGGACCACAGCTAACGGTCATCGCCAATAATGCCGATGGTATCGAAGCTGGAAAAACCAAAGTCAAAGTGCATAACGTTGACGTGGGTGAAGTGACTCAAGTGAAACTGAGTGATGATTTTGAACACGCCATTATCACGATTGAGTTACAAAAAGGCTCCGACAAGCTGCTGCGCCAAGACACTAAGTTTTGGGTCATTAAACCGCGTGTCGGTACTGCAGGTATCAGCGGCCTTGGTACCTTATTGTCTGGTGCTTACATTGAAGCTGAACCAGGCACCAGTGGGGATGCCAAACGTGAGTACACCATGTTAGCTCAGCCACCGCTATCAACAGCAGACGATAAAGGGCTGCGTTTAGAATTGGTCAGTAAAGACATTCCGAAGATGACTGTGGGCACTCCTATCCATTTCCACGGCTTCGATGTCGGTCATATCGAAGATGTTAACTTTGATCCGCAACAGCAAAATATCACCTATCGCCTCTTTATCAGAGAACCGTTTGATTCGTTAGTCAGTGATGCTGTGCAGTTTTGGGTGACTCCAGGCCTTGCTATTCAAAGCTCAACCAAAGGGATAGCGGTGAAAATGGACTCGCTAGAAACCTTAATCACTGGCGGCATCTCCTTTGGCACCACCGAAGAAGGTGCTGTAGGAAAACCTGTCAAAGACATGACTCGTTTCACCCTCTATGAATCCAAAGAGCAAGCAACCGATAATCGCTACACCCAAGCGATTCCGTTCATGTTCCTATTTGATGGCAATATTGGCGGCCTTGAACCCGGCGCACCAATCGAGTTTCGTGGCGTGCGCATCGGGACGGTTCAACAGGTTCCCTTTCAAGGCGTGAGCATTCGAGATTGGAGTGCCACTATGCTCAATCCTGTACTTCCCGTCCTTGGTCGTATTGAACCGCAGCGTTTAAGTAGCTTGAGCACCGGTGAGGAGATGAACCTGACCGAATGGCGTCAGCTCTTGGATAATGCGATTAAGCGGGGTTTTCGTGCCAGTTTGGTAACCAGCAACATTCTCACCGGCAGTAAGATCATCAGCGTCGATTTTGATGCGCAAGCTAAACCAGCTAAGGCCGAACAAGTGGCGGGTTACCCGGTCTTTCCATCGGTGCCTAATAGCTTTGATAGCCTAGGTCAGAAGTTTGCTTCTCTACTGGATAAGCTCAATAACTTGCCACTTAACGACACCATGAATTCGCTAGATAAAACACTGCAAAGTGCTAACGATACGTTGAAAACGCTCAATACGGTCAGTAAGCAGATCGATACACTGCTCGCTGCGCCGCATACTCAGCAGTTACCAGAGCAGTTGACCTTGTCGCTGCAAGACCTGCAACGTACCCTAAAAACCTATCAAGAAGAGGGGGCTGTCGGCTCGCAACTGCAAAAAAGTTTAGGCACCTTAGAGCGCACCTTAAACGATCTGCAACCCGTATTACGCCAATTACAACAAAAACCGAACGCATTGATTTTTGAAAGCAATGCGGCTCCAGACACCATTCCAACCAAAGGAGGACAATAATGCGTCGTATGTTTCCCCTACCTCGTTATTTGGGACGTTGCGTGAGTGCCAGTGCGTTACTCATGGTGCTCGTTGGTTGTTCTACCTCAGCACCACCAGCGCAAGAATATCTGCTGATGAGTCAAACAGCGCCAGCATTGAGCACCGCTTATCATGGCACTGTGGTCGTGCCGACCGTCAGTGTACCGCTCTATTTAGCGGGCAACGGTATGGTACTGGTCAGTGAACAGGGACAGGTGAGCCGCGCGCGGCAAAACCTGTGGGCAGAGCCGTTAGACACTCAATTACAACGGTTAGCACTCAATCGCCTAGAACAGCGTTTACCTGCGGCCCATTGGCTAACCCCATTTGATCTTAACTCTGCCCAGGCGCAGCAATTGATGATCAATGTGGCGCGTTTTGATGCCAGCCCCGATGGAAAACTCACTATCAATGGTCAATGGTTGCTACGCAGTGCTGAAGGGAAAATCATCCAATGTGGTCGATTCTCCCATGGCGACACCTTGAGCGCACAAGGTTATCAAGCCATGGCAAATGCTCTTGCCCAAAGCTGGCTTGATGCGGTGGTCGACCCTATCGCTCAATCCATCGTCAAGCCAGACAGCGCCCCGACAGATTGCCGTTAACCTTTTACCTTCCCGCCTCCATGCAACTAAATAGCTAAATAGCTAAGTATGGAGGCATGGAGGTAAACTTCTCTTGGACATTCCACACCGTCCGATAACTTGCTTCCTTCACTTCTCTTTACTTCGTTCAGCCCGCCTAATTTCATAAAGCACGCGAATATTAATAACTCACTCATTAGTCGTTATTCATTAGGCGTATGGTATACTCCGGCTCCTTGGTTTTGCTGTTCTTTGTTTAGGGATAATTTTTTATGCAATCCGTTTTACATTTCTGTTTGGCTATCGCGGTGATCTTCGCCCTAGCTCTTTTGGTCAGTTACGACCGTAAGCAGATTAAAATTCGTTATATCATTCAGTTAGTTGTTATTGAGGTACTGTTAGCTTGGTTCTTGTTGAACTCTAAAGCCGGTGTCGTTGCAGTCTCTTCTTTTGCTGGTCTATTTGATGAGTTGATGAAATTCGCAGGACAGGGTTCAGACTTTGTGTTTGGTAACATGAGTAAGCAAGGCATGGCTTATGTGTTCTTAAACGTATTGTGCCCAATTATCTTCATTTCCGCTTTGATCGGCATTTTGCAGCATTTCCGTATCCTACCTTGGTTCATCCGTATCGTTGGTACTGTGCTTTCAAAGATCAACGGCATGGGCAAACTGGAATCGTTTAACGCGGTCAGTTCTTTGATGCTGGGTCAATCAGAAAACTTTATCGCTTATAAAGGTATTCTAGGTCAGCAATCACCACGTCGTATGTACACGATGGCGGCAACAGCGATGTCGACCGTTTCGATGTCCATCGTTGGCGCGTACATGTCGATGATTGAAGCACGTTACGTTGTGGTCGCACTGATTTTGAACATGTTCAGCACTTTCATTTTGCTATCGATCATCAACCCATACGATGCGAGCGAAGAACCAGAACCTGAACTGAGCGAACTGCATGAAAAACAGAGCTTCTTTGAGATGCTTGGCGATTACATTCTCGCTGGTTTTCGTGTTGCGATGATCGTTGCCGCAATGCTGATCGGTTTTATCGCACTGATTGCTGCGCTAAACGCGCTGTTTTCAGCAGTGATTGGTTTTAGCTTCCAAGAATTGATGGGGTATGTCTTCTATCCATTGGCATGGATCATCGGTATTCCTAGCCAAGATGCACTGCACGCGGGCAGTATCATGGCAACCAAATTGGTATCGAACGAGTTCGTTGCCATGCTGCAACTGAAAGAAATTGCAGCAGAGTTTGCACCACGCAGCCTAGGCATTTTGTCGGTGTTCCTGGTGTCATTTGCTAACTTCGCTTCGATTGGTATCGTTGCAGGTGCCATCAAAGGGGTTGATGAAAACCAAGGCAACATCGTTTCACGTTTTGGTTTCCGCTTAGTGTACGGTTCTACACTTGTTAGCTTGCTATCAGCGGCTATTGCCGGATTGGTGATGTAACTCGCCTCGTAAAATAACGAGTGGGTTCTAAACCACAACAACGAAAAAGCCAGCATAATGAGTGCTGGCTTTTGTTTATCCAAATTCTCTGCGCTTAGATTATTCGAGCGTTTACCCCGCCCTTCAGAATCTTTTCAATAGCAATTTAAAACAGCGTCTTAAAATGCCACACACTTATTGGTGTCGACACGCATTACAGATTCTTGTGCAAATTGGGTTTTGTAGATAGTGCGTAGAGCTTCAATGCTCTTTTCACTTTCTGCATCGTTGATTGAGTGGATCAGCATCAACGCATGGCTCGACTCTTTTGCCACTTTGCCGTCAGCGCCTAACCACTGTCCTTTACCATTAAATACGGTCAAACCATCGCGAAAACGAGGGGTCACCTCTTTGTCCACAAAAGCTTGCCACTCTTTATCGGTAATGTCTGGACCGTGAGGACGGCTCATGCCAAAGTACAGTGTGGTTTCTGCCATCAAATCACCGACAGCACACGCTGATGTTGGCGCTGCTGCGGCACTTTGTGCTGGTTGGTAACTGCATCCGCTAAGAAGTGCACTTAAAGTAATTGCACCTAATTGCGTCCATTTAGAACGCAAAAAAAACGTTGGGGTCATGGTAACTCCATTTATTGTTAATTGTCATTTCAGGGAGCAGCATACTGTAAGTTATCGTTTGCTTCATCAATAATTTAAGCGTTATGCATTGATGAACCAAAAGAGTGCATTATGCCCAATAGTGGTGAGTCATTACTCTCGTCTATCGGGTGATTTTAACTGGATGATCATGGCCTTAAGCTCACCAATCTCGTCTTTTAACTCACTAATATCGTTACTCATATTGGTTGCGACGTGTTTATCCTGCTTTTCTTTGTCATCTTCCAAAAACCATGACGCCACAAACCCAGTGAAAGTGCCAAACATCCCTACTCCAGCCATCATCAATATGGCTGCGACAATTCGTCCCTCTAAGGTGACCGGATAATAGTCGCCATAACCAACCGTCGTCACTGTGACAAACGCCCACCACAGGGCATCGACAGGGTCTTGAATATTGGCTCCCTCAGCGCCTTTCTCCAGTTGCAAGATGGCCAGTGCCCCGAAAATCACCAAGATAATCGAGACTGAAAAGACCAAAGAGAACGTACCGCGCACCTTGTTACGAAACAGAAAAGCCATGATGATGCGCGTTGAACGTAGCAAACGCAGTACCCGCACCACTCGTACAATGCGCCCATACTGCAATACATCGGCCAGAGGCAAACTCGAGAGCAGATCAATCCAGCCCCAGCGCATAAACTGCCATTTATTCTCCGCTTGTTTAAAGCGAATAAAGAAATCAGCAAGAAAAAACACACAGATAATATTGTCCCCCATATTGAGGATCTGCTTGGTTTGCGCAGGTAAAGGAAACACGGCTTGAATGGTCAATTCAAGTAACACAAATAGCGAGAGCACCAAGATAAACAATTGGAAGGGATTAAGCTCAGTTTCAAGGGAAACGGAGCGGTGAGCTAGCGTCGCGGTCATCACATTCTCCGAATAACTTAAGTCAAGAGGCAGGCTAAGCCTGAACATAAATCAATGGAAAACCAGAGAGTTAATCTGATCAAAGTGTAGCAGCTCCGCCTATTTCTGCTGATGAATCCTCCTCACCTAAGGTCACTATTTTCTCGAATCACTTATCCTTAACCACTTTGTCCTTATTGCATGCAAATTGCCCATAAAAAGAAAAGCGCCCTACACAGAGAGCGCTTATTGCCGCACTTCATTAGTCATTTAAGCAAGTTAACCGCCGAGCTTAATAATCGGATTCGAATGCACCAATATCTGGAGCATCACCTTCGTAATCCAAGCCCACATCGGTCCCTGCATCAATCAAATCGCTGCCACTGACCAAATGGAAGAAGGTCACGTCCGGCAAGCTGCCATCTGATTGACGATCCGCCAACAAGGTATCAATGCTGACACTTTCGAAGTCGCTACTGCTCACCGATACACTGCCACTCCAACTGTCATTTGAGATGCTGGTGCTGGTCGCTTTCAAACTGTCAGATGAATCTCCTTGGTAAGAGATGCTGTTTTTGATCGTCAGTTTTTTCAGAGGATTGGTACTGCTAAAGCCAAAGTTGCGACCGTTTTTATAACCAATACTGTTGTAAATGGTGACCGTACCGCGGTTGCTGTTATGGTCGAAACCATCTTCTGCGTTACCCGCTGCGATGCTGTTGGTGAAAATGGCGTTATGTTGCAAGTCCTTATCGTCACTGCCCCCAGTTTTAAAGCCGTTACCATCACCGCCACTGGCTTTCCCGCTTTCCAAATAACCGTTACGAATGGCCCAGCAGTTTTGATAAGTGGTGGTCACGCCGTCTGCGCCACGCAAATAACCATCATAACCATCGTCGAGGTTGTTCCACGCGCGGCAGCCATAGAAGGTGTTGCCCGTTCCTACGCCCATTTTTGACGCGAATCCATCGGCGTTTTCCAAAGAGGAATCGGCGTTGTAGTAAGAGTCGACGTTCTTAATCAGGTTGTAAGAAGCACCACTGTCGAGTTGCAGACCCGTATCTGCGTTATGAGAGAAAGTTGAGTATTCGACCGTGTTATACGAGCCGCTAATGTGCATCCCGTTATCACCCGCATATTGGACATCGATTCCGTAGATGTACCAATAGTTACCACTCAACTCCATACCACGATTAGATGAACTTTCTGATTCAGCGGAGAAGTCAAATACTGGTCTTGCAGAATCGGTCGGGTATTGGCGCAATGTGATTGTGTTACCTGAACTGCCTTTGGCATCCAACTCTAAAGGTTCATCAAAGTAGTATGTGCCGCCGCGCACATAAATCACATCACCGGCACTGGCGCTGTTGATCGCAGAAATGATCGCGCTGGCGGTGCTGACCACAGTTGCGTCTGGGTCGACGGTAGTGGTGCTATCTGGCGTTGCGGTAAACGCCGTTGAATCGGCACTATCACCACTGGCGTCTGTGTATTTGATCCAGAACCAATAAGGCGTTCCGTTGGTCAATCCCGTTGCGGTGTAGCTCAGAGTGGATGAGCCCACCGTGGTTAAACGCACGCGACCAGAAGGATTGCTGTCGGTATCGTAGTAAACTTGGTAGTTAGAATCCGAGCCTGAATCGGTCCAGTTGAGCGCCACTTGGCCATCTCCGGCGGTCCCTGTCAGGACTACCGATTCTGGTGTGGATTTAACACTGGTGGAATCGGCTTGGTTGCCATCACTGTCGGTGTATTTCACCCAAAACCAATACGGGGTGCCATTGGTTAACCCCGTGGCGGTATATTTGGTGGTGGATGAGTTAACCGTGCCTAAGCGAACACGACCTGAAGGATCATTGTCGGTGTCGTAGTAGATTTGATAGTTGGAATCTGCGCCCGAATCATTCCATGTTAATGACACTTGCTGATTGCCTGCAGTTGCCGCTAACACCACCGATTGTGGTGTGGTGGTAAAGGTTGAAGAGTCTTCGTAATCACCACTGGCATTTTTGTATTTGACCCAGAACCAATATTGGGTACCGTTGCTAAGCCCCGATGCGGTGTAGTGCAAAGTGGAGGAGTTCACTGAACCTAAGCGAACACGCCCTGAAGCATCACTGTCGGTATCGTAGTAGATTTGGTAATTGGAATCGGTATCAGAGCTATCCCACGTCAGTACCACTTTACCATCACCGGCAGTTCCATCTAAGGTCACATCCGCTGCTAACGCTGCGAGTGGCGTCACCAGCAACGATGCCATCAGGCCAAGCTTTATCCATCGGTTAAGAGGGGTGAGTGTCAATTTCATACGTTCTCTATCTCCTATTGAGAATGACACACCCAAATAACGTAAAGACGCCATCACACTGTCAATATAACGCATCTCTATGTTATTTGAGCATTATGTTATTTGAGCATTTTCAAACTGCTAAGAAGCTCATAGGAATTTCTTAGCATTAGATAGAGAAATAATTAAATTAAAATGCATACTCATCCAGAGCACTCATGCTCTATTAGAGTAGTTATTTGAACCGCACCACAATTAAAACAGAATATAAAATCATCTTATAATATTAATAAACTCGTAATAAAACGTTATTTCAAGTTTAGATATCCATCACTATAGTCAGTAAACCCCATGTATCATAATGGAAAATAGAGCCTTTAATTTTTCATTAAATAGAACCGTAAGCCAAACCACATTTTGCAATGTGTCATTATTTGCTGACCATTCCAAAATAACTAATTTAAATAAACTATATTATCAGGACAATTATTGACCAATTAACAGACAGCATACGGCTATTGGGCTAACTCCTTTGAGCTTATTACTGATTAGCCAATATAATAGCCACAGGTACGTTATCGAGGCGAAACATCAGTTATGACTGAGTTACATCATATGATAAGAGAGATCCGCGAATATAAAGGAATTTCCCGCGAAGCCTTAGCTGATAACATCGGCATTGCTGTCTCGACATTAGAACGCATCGAAAATGGTCGCACTGACCCCAAATATTCCACGTTAAAAAAGATATTGCTGTGTTTGGAAGCACATACATCGGTCACGATTAATGAATCCAAGTCCAGCACAATCGCATCCAGCGATCCCCACCATAAATGGGTGATTAGCTAACGCTGATCCACTTCATCACTATTATTTTGCATCGCGGTACGAATAAAAAAGGCTGACCAGCGTGTCCTATTACGCATAGTCAGCCAAACATCAAACTCTGTGAGTTGATAGCAGTGCTTAAAATTTTAGTGAGCTGAGCTGGTATCCACACCAAGACGGGGTTTTGGTGCTAACCAAATAAGAAATGCGGCACCGATAAAAATGGCGGCAATAATGAAAAACAGCTGGTTGGTAGCTACCATCACACTCTGTTTTTGTACCAGCCAATCAATCGAACTGCGAATCTGCCCCATCGACATCCCCGATTGCTGCATCATATGGGTGGCAACGCCCGCCTTGTCGGTCAAGCCCGCCAACTCGGCATGAACATAACGACTTTCGTTTTCCCACGAAGTGTTAACAATAGAAGTCGCAAACGCCCCAGCCAGACTTCGGATAAAGTTCATTAGGCCTGCCGCTGAATCCATCTCTGCATCACTCACGCTCCCCAAAGCTAATGCCGTCAGTGGCACAAAGAACAGCGGCATGCCAATTCCTTGGAAAAACATGGGCCAACTTATCTGAGCAAAGGTCATATCCAAATTGGCGAAACCACGAATGAAGGTCCACGAGCCCAGCCACAACACCCCAATAAACACCAACGGCCTTGGGTCGATTTTCGATGCCAAATTCGCCACAGCGGGCGCCATAAACACCGCCAAAATCCCCATGGTAGCGGTTGAATAACCGGCAATGGTGGCGGTATAGCCCATATAAACTTGTAACCACAGTGGCGTCACCACTTGGATGGCAAAGAAAGCCCCAAATGCCAACGACAAGGTAATCATGCAGGCGCTGTAACCACGGTGACGGAAGACTTTCAAATCGACCACAGGGTTACGTTCGGTCATTTCCCAAATGATGAACGAGATAAAACCAATCAGAGCGATGATGCCCAAAATCAAGATGCGATTTGAAGCAAACCAGTCGTGGTCTTTCCCTTCATCAAGCATGATTTGCAAACAAGCAACCCACACCACCAGCAGAGCCAAACCCACTTTGTCGATTTTGGCCTTGATGGTTTTGGTTTCGAATTTTTTCAACAGTTGCCAACACGCAATACCAGCAATCAAGGCAAATGGTGTTTTTACGATGAATACGTATGGCCAGCTGTATTGGTCGCACAAGATGCCACCGAGAATGGGTCCCATAATTGGAGCCACCAAGGTGGTCATACTCCAGATCCCAATCGCTGCATGCGCTTTGTTTTTTGGAAAAATTCGCATCATCAAGGTTTGCGATAGCGGCATAAGTGGCCCGCCCGAAAAACCTAAAAAGACCCTAAACATGACCAACATGCTCATGCTGGTCGCCATCCCACATAACAGTGAGAACACCCCAAACATCAGAAAACAGACCACAAATACGCGAATCGAACCAAAGCGTGAAGAGAGCCACCCGGTCAACGGTACGGAAATCGCTTCCGCTACCGCATACGAGGTGATGACGTATGTCCCTTGGCTTGTCGATGTCCCCAGTGCCCCGGCGATATTCGCCACAGACACGTTCGCGATCGTGGTATCCAAGATGGCCAAAAAGTTGGCCATCGCTAAACAGAGCGCCCCAAAAAACAGCGCAGCTCCGGTTAAAGGCTGGATCTGATTGTCATTCGTCTGACTCATGACATTCCCCCAAGACTTATTCAGTCAGCATTGCTGTACGGTATTCTTGTAACGTATCGTCATCCACCTTGCGGCTGGTATCGATAGTCACTTCCATAGATAAACCAACTTGCAATGGATGAGCTTTTAAATCGTCACGATTGAGCTGAATACGCACCGGTAAACGCTGTACTACTTTGATCCAGTTACCTGTCGCGTTTTGCGCAGGAATCATAGAGAACGCAGAACCTGTACCGCCGGATAGGCCAGTCACTACGCCGTGATACACCACATCATCGCCATAAAGATCGGCTATCAATTCAACTGGTTGACCTACATCCACTTTGTTGAGCTGCACTTCTTTAAAGTTGGCATCTACATAGATGTTCTGTACGGGAACGACGGTCATCAAAGCTTCGCCGATTTGGACGCGACGACCAATTTGGACGTGACGTTCAGCAACGACACCATCAATTGGCGCGCGAATCACAGTGCGGTCGAGGTCGACTTGAGCTTGTTCAAAGCGCGCTTTCGCCGCCAATACTTCTGGGTTGTTTTCCACTGTGGTATTGGCAATCAAAGCTTCATTGGCCTCTTTTTGCCCAATGGTAGAGAGCTTGTTGGCATGCGCTTGCGCTGCAGCGGCTTTGGCTGCATTTAAGTTGGCTTTTGCCTGTTCAAATGCAGTTTGAGCGTTCGTCAGCTCTTCACCAGACACCGAACCAGAACGCACTAGGTCTTCACGACGTTTTAGATCGATGGTGGCACGATCAAAGTCTGCTTTTGACGCTTGCAGTTGAGCATCAGCGCGTTTGGCATTCTCTTCTTGTGCATCGACTAAAGCGGTTAACCCGTCATTATTGGCTAAGTAACTTTGCACATGACGTTTCGCCAGCGCCAAATCGGCAGCGGCGCGATCAAGGGTAATGCGAGCATCGGTATCATCAATCTGGACGAGCACATCGCCTTTGTGCACAAATTGGGTATCGACCACATTTACCTTACCGATAATGCCACCCACCGCTGGCGTCACCGCAGCCACTTCCGCTTCAGCATACGCGTTATCGGTGCTGACATAGCGAGATGCGTAAAAATACCAGTAAGAACCATAACCGGCCGCGGCAATCACAATCGCTGCCGCTAACGCAGTAAAACCACGTTTGCGCGCACGGTTAACACGTTGATTATCGAGATTAGTTGTCTCATTTTGAGATTGTTCAGTACTCATTTGTAAAACCTTTTAACCGATCATGACTTTTGAGGTTGGTAGCCTGCGCCCAAGGCATGTACTAGAGCGAGGTCAAGACTGAAAGCGCGCGATTGCAAGTTAACCAACGCCCTTTGGTTATTCAGTAACGCTTCTTCCGCGACTAACACATCGAGGTAAGTCGCCAGTCCACCGTTGTAACGATTATTGGCAATGTCGTAGGCACGCTGTGCTGCATTAACCGCTTCGTGCGTTTTTTGAATTCGAGCATCGAGCGCAGAACTGCTGGTCACCACATCCGCCACTTCGTGCAATGCGTTGGTCAACGTGCGGTTATAGCTGTTGACTGCTTCTTGATAATGGGCACGAGCAGAAGTGAGTTGCCCGTCTAATCGACCGCCAGTAAACAGCGGTAGGTAGATAGCAGGGCCAATACCGCCAGCATCGTTACCTGTGCGCGTTAAGTTATCTAAACCAAAGGCTTGATAACCGATAAACGCAGATAAAGTTACGTCTGGGTAGTATTGCGCTTTGGCGATACCGACACGCTGAGCTGCAGCTTCTGCGCGCCAACGAGCGGCGGTGATATCAGCACGGTGTCCAAGTAAGCCAATGCCCACTTCGCTGGGTAAACCATAGCGTTTATCGAGAGCAATCTTAGGCTCGGTTATGGTTAACGCGCGATCGGGGCCTTCACCAAGCAGTGCCGCAATGGCGTTTTTCTGCAATGCGATCGATTCATTAATTCCCAGCAATTCCGCTTCCACACTGGCGCGAATCGCTTTGGCTTGGTTAACCGAGCCGAGTGTCTCAAGTCCGTTGTCATAACGTTTTTGCATTAGCTCAACGGTTTTAGCACGCAGTTGTACTGCTTCATCCACCGTGTGCTGGTTTTTATACAGACGGGCCAGCTCGGCGTACGCATTGGCAATTGAGGTCGCCAACATTAACTGGGCAGAAACGGTTTCTGCTTGTGTTGCAGCCAATTCACTGGTCGCAGCCACCACAGCAGCCTTGTTTTTACCCCAAAAGTCAAAGTCATACTGGAAGTTGAGGGTAACGGAACCGTAGTCGTTCCAATCGTATGGCGGACTGTAAGCTTGATATTTGTAACTCACCTTGCTTTCTGAAGCGCTGGCATTTAACCCCACTGAAGGACGCTTAACTGCGCCAATTTGTTCAGCGATACCGCGCGCATCACGTAAGCGCGC
Organism: Vibrio porteresiae DSM 19223; assembly: GCF_024347055.1. Taxonomy (NCBI): domain Bacteria; kingdom Pseudomonadati; phylum Pseudomonadota; class Gammaproteobacteria; order Vibrionales; family Vibrionaceae; genus Vibrio; species Vibrio porteresiae. Next base: position 1,302,318 of record NZ_AP024895.1, on the reverse strand, counting down.
CTGCGCGATCTTCAGATCAGGCGAGTTGGCAAAGGCTTCTTGCATCAAAGTGTTGAGTTGTGGATCTTGATAGCGAGTCCACCACTCCATGGTTGGCCAATTAACTAATTGGCTGTTGGCAAAACTTTGTTGGTAGTGAAGTTCACTCATAACCGTCAGTTGCGGAGTGGCTTCATCATCAGGGGCTGCACAGCCATTGAGTACCGCCACACTGATCAAAGTCAGAGCCAGATGACGGGGACGAATGGCGCGCCAGCGAGGACATAACGCATTGCTTTTCACGCTAAATTACCTTATAACTAAACCGTACCGTACAGTTATACTCTTGACTTTGATCGTTCGTCAAGCGAAACTTATCCACAATTTCTGATAGGACACGAGTAGCCGATGCGAGTAAAAAGCGAAGAAAAAAGGCAAGCTATATTGGACATAGCGAAGGATTCTTTTACCCAACAAGGATTTGAGCAGACATCCATGTCGTATATTGCCAAGCAGCTTGGAGGCTCAAAGGCAACGCTCTACAACTACTTCAATTCTAAAGAAGAAATCTTCGCCGCGGTGATGGAGTCTTCTGCGACCGAGCAGATTGAGAACGCCTTTGTCTCTCTAGAGCACCAAGATGATATTCATGTGGCTTTGCCAGAATTTGGCTTTAATTTTCTGCAATCGGTATTAAAGCCAGATTTAATGGCGATTTACCGCATGGCGATCAATGAAGCAGAACGCTCATCGATCGGCCGTCATTTTTATGAAAATGGACCAAAGAAAGGCTGGATTCATCTTAGTGGCTATTTACGTCATCAAATGGAACGCGGCACTTTACGCCAAGCGGACCCTTGGTATGCGGCAATGCAGTTAAAAGGGCTATTAACCGCAGAGCACTTCGAACCTTACGCTCTAAGGGCTATCGAGATGCCAACGGATAAACAGATTCGCGAAACCGTCGATAAAGCGGTCGAAGCGTTTCTGTGTCTTTACAAAAAATAACCGCGTGCGTTGCTTTGCTTGCTTGAGTCGTTCCTTGATAGGTAACACTCAACAATAGGTGTGATTAATTGATTGCTAATTTGATCTAAGTTGTTAGGATAAAAGCCGATAGTCGGGGTGCCATTTGGCTGAGATCGCTTTGCGAGACCCGTTGAACCTGATTCAGTTAACACTGACGTAGGGAACTATGAGAGTCTGCGGCGCGATCCATTTACCGATCATTTTCCAACGACAATCACTAGGGTCTTTGTGCCTTAGGTTGGTTCCTCATGTCATGTTGAGGAGCACAACCATGAACTCTAAAACAGACATTTCTTTATCTACCCCATCTCCCCTACCTAACATTCTGACCATAGCAGGGTCTGATAGTGGTGGCGGCGCCGGTATTCAAGCCGATATCAAAACCATTAGCGCAAATGGTGGGTTTGCTTGTAGCGTTATCACCGCAGTAACAGCGCAAAATAGTTGCGGCGTCACTCATATTCATCCCATTCCACCACAAAGTGTTGCCGCGCAGCTTGATGCGGTGCTTTCAGATATCCGTATTGATGCGATAAAAATAGGCATGCTGCCTAATATTGCCATTATGGAAGCCGTTGCGGCAAAACTGCAGCAATATGCTATCAAACATGTGGTGATCGATCCGGTGATGGTAGCAACCAGCGGCGATCAGTTAGTTTCTCCAGATGCGATTAACACCTTATGTCAAACCCTGTTTCCCTTAGCTTCGCTAGTGACCCCCAATTTTTACGAAGCGGCGATCATGGTCGACAAACCATTCCATTACACCAGCGTTGAGAACCTCCGCTCTGCCCTAACACGCTTTGACTATCCTATCTTGCTCAAAGGGGGTCACAGCGACGATGCTCATTATGCGAATGATTACCTGATCCACCACGACAAGATCACCACCTTTAACGGCCCACGCATTACTACCCACAATACCCACGGCACGGGTTGTACGCTTTCTGCCGCGATTGCAACTCAGTTAGCACTGGGCTGCTCGCTCGAACAAGCGATCGCAACAGCGAAAGTTTATCTCACTGAAGCGCTACGCCACAGTCATCGACTCCAAGTGGGTCATGGTCACGGCCCTGTTCATCACTTTTATGCTTACAACGCCACACCAGTGGCCAATGCCGACTATGCGGAGGCGTTATGAATCCTATGAACATTAAACAAATTGCTGATTTTCTTGCAACAGTGCGCCGCGAACGTCCGTTGGTCATCAACATGACCAACGATGTGGTCATGAATCTTTGCGCTAATAGTCTTTTGGCGTTAGGCGCATCCCCAATCATGGCCCATTCTCGCCAAGAGATGGCTGAGCTGATGCCATTGGCTGGAGCGCTAGTGGTCAATATCGGCACACTCGATGAGAAACGCGTCGCACAGATGGAATACGCCATTGAATGCGCAAACCAACACCATACTCCCATCGTACTCGACCCTGTAGGTTGTGGAGCCAGCACCTATCGCACCAAAGTGAGCCGCTACTTCGCCTCACTCGCCTGCCACCTCACCCTTCGAGCCAACGCATCAGAAGTGATTGCGTTAGCGGGACACACACCATTAGATAACTCAGCAGAAGGATATCCGTTAGCGGGACACACACCACTAGATAACTCAGCAGAAGGATATCCGTTAGCGGGACACACACCTTCTATTGATGAATGTCCCCGAGGTAATAAAGGGGTGGATAGCCAAGATTCAACACTGAGTGCCCTTGGAGCGGCTCATCAAATTCGTGAGCAATATCAAACGGATGTGTCTATTTCTGGAGCGACGGATATTATCGTTACCCAAAATCACGACTATTATTTAACTAATGGTTCGCCAATCATGCCTTACGTTACTGGCTTAGGCTGCGCATTAAGTTCACTCACTGGCGCTTTTGCTGCCGTCGGTGAGTGCAGCGGTTTAGCTGCTGCGGCAATTTGGGGCGTCGTCGGAGAAATTGCCGCCGAGCAATGTGATGGACCCGGTTTTCTGGCTGGGGAGATGTTAGACATTCTCTATCATCTGGATGAGGCGACACTAAGTAAACGGTTAAAAATGAACATCGAAAGACACCCATATTAATCGGTGACATGTTCAAATTTTTTGATGGACCTCAACGGGGGAACCCAGTGTTATCCCCCGTAAGGACTGGCTAAACTGCGCTTGATATTTTTGCTGAGTGACATGGCATCGCTCGGCAAACAAACGTTTTTGACCACTGTAAGGACATCTTATGATAGAAATTCGTGCCGCGCATGACAGAGGTAATGTGGATATGGGTTGGCTCAATAGCTACCACTCATTCTCGTTCGGCCAGTATTACGACCCTCACCACATGGGATTTTCCGCGCTGCGAGTCATTAACGATGATACGGTACAACCAGGAGCAGGCTTTGCTACTCATGGGCATCGTAATATGGAAATTTTGAGTTTTGTATTAGATGGTACTATTGCCCATAAAGACAGCACTGGCAATATTGAAACCCTGCCACAAGGTGAGTTTCAGTTAATGTCCGCTGGTCGTGGTATCTATCACAGTGAGTTCAACGCATCACAACAAGATTCCCTACATTTTTTGCAAATCTGGGTTGAACCTAATGTGCAAGACACAGAGCCGGGCTATCAACAAAAACCCTTCGAAACTCGCCAAGGTTTTGTGCCGATTGCCTCACCAGATGGTCATGACGGCTCTTTCATCATTAAACAAAACGCGACCATTTACCAAGTGACGTTAGCGCAAGAGACTCAGCAGCGTTTTGCCGTAGAACATGGCCGTCGTGTTTACGTCCATTTGATTACTGGCGAACTTGAGATCAATGGCATCAAGCTTCAACCCGGCGATGGAGCCAAAATTGCCGAAGAGTGTGCATTGGATCTGGTCAATGTCGGAACACAGCCTATTCTTGCACTGCTGTTTGATCTGCCATAAGTGGTCAACTCAATACGAGCCACTCTATTCATTAATGACAATAATGCCCTCTTTTGAGGGCATTTTCGTTACCGTTTACAACACAATTAAACATTAAACCATAGTCTCTCTGACCACAAATAGCTGGTATTTCTGTACTTTTGTAACCGGTTACAGAAACCGGTTACAATAATCAAAAAAATGATCTACAATCATAAGCAATCCAATCTAGATAGCGATCGATTGTCGCGTAACAGAGGTGTTCAATGTCCAAATTAGGTTTTCCTGATGATTTTTTGTGGGGTGGCGCAGTAGCAGCTCACCAAGTAGAAGGTGGCTGGAATGCTCAAGGCAAAGGCCCAAGTATTGTTGATGTATTAACCAAAGGTGCACACGGCGTTCCTCGCGTTATTACTGAAACAGTAGAGAGCGATAAATTCTACCCTAACCATGAAGCCGTTGATTTCTATGGTCATTACAAACAAGACATCGCCTTGTTCGCGGAAATGGGCTTTAAATGTTTTCGTACTTCGATCGCTTGGACGCGTATTTTCCCATTGGGTGATGAAGAGACGCCAAACGAAGCTGGCCTACAATTCTACGATGACATGTTTGATGAGTTACTTAAATACGGTATCGAGCCAGTCATCACCCTATCTCACTTCGAAATGCCACACCATTTGGTAAAAGAGTATGGTGGTTGGACTAACCGTAAAGTGATCGACTTCTTCGTTAAATTCTCTGAAGTGGTACTCAAACGTTACCAGCACAAAGTGAAATATTGGATCACTTTTAACGAGATCAATAACCAAGCTAACTGGCGTGCACCTTTATTTGGCTACTGTAATTCTGGCGTTATTTACGTTGACCATGAAAAACCAGAACAGACGCTTTTCCAAGTCGCTCACCACCAATTTGTGGCACACGCGAAAGTGGTCAAACTCGGTCATGAGATCAACCCAAGCATGCAGATTGGTAGCATGATTCACATGATGCCACTCTACCCTGCATCATGCCGCCCTGAAGATCTGTTAAAAGCGCAAGATATGATGCGTCAAAAATACCTATTCAGTGATGTTCAAGTTCGTGGTTACTACCCAACTTACTTGCTGAAAGAGTGGGAACGTAAAGGCATTGAAGTGGTAATGGAAGAAGGCGATGCCGAGATTCTACGCCAAGGCTGCTCCGACTATCTTGCCATCAGCTACTACATGACCAATATCGTGTCTGCACAACCTGTTGAAGGTCAATCTGACAGCCTATTTGGCGAAAGTCGATTGAACCCTTACCTACCAGCCTCAGACTGGGGATGGCAAGTGGATCCACAAGGCCTACGTTACGCGTTATCAGAACTGTATGAACGTTATCAAAAACCGATTTTCATTGTTGAAAACGGCCTAGGTGCTGTCGATACTGTGGAAGCCGATGGTTCAATTAACGATGACTATCGTATTGAATATCTTGCAGAACATATCCGTGAAGTGAAGAAAGCGGTTGAACTCGATGGTGTGCCAGTCATGGGATACACCCCTTGGGGCTGTATCGACTGCGTCTCTTTCACCACGGGTGAATACAAAAAACGCTACGGTTTTATCTACGTCGACAAACACGATGACGGCACAGGTACGATGGCTCGCTCGAAGAAGAAGAGTTTCTTCTGGTACCAAAACGTCATACGTAGCAACGGTCAAGAAATCTAATTACCGTTATTAAAAGAGATGACCACCAGCAAAGCGCAAAAGCTCAGTTGGGTTTTATCAAGCGTTTGATTGGCAAGGTATTGATCTCTTTCCTCAAGGATGAAGAAAATCTGCTACACTCGCCACCCTATCTCTCTGGGTGGCGATATTAATTAGGAGTCTCCATGGCAACCATCACTGACGTTTGTAACCTAACTGGATTATCCAAAGCGACCGTATCGCGGGTAATCAATGCGAGTGGGCAAGTCAAAGAGAGCACCCGTGAAAAGGTTCTCAGCGCCATGAAGACCCTCAATTATCATCCAAGTTCGGTCGCGCAAGCGCTCGCAACCAACGTTTCTAACTCAATTGGTCTGATTTTACCGCAGTTTCAGAGTAACTATTTCGGCACCATTTTGTGTGAAGCGGAGCAATCCGCCCAACGGGCAAACAAAAAGTTGTTGGTCGTCAGCAGTAAAAACAGCGCTGCAGGTGAACAAGAGGCACTAGCGACATTGGCCATGCAACGCTGCGATGCCATTTTGCTCTATAGCCGTCACCTCACTCCAGCGCAACTGCATGATTGTCAGCAAGATTTAGGCGTCCCGTTAATCATCCTCAATCGCCAACTTCACCTCAGTAATGTGCACAGTTTTGGTTTAGAACAGACTCAACTGGCAGCGATTGCGCTGCAGCATTTATTGGATTTAGGACATCAATCAATCGCCTGTATCTCCTCGCCCCTTGCAAGTGAAACTGGCCGATTACGTTATCACGCATACCTTGACGCCCTAAAACAGGCTGGACTTCCCGCTTATCAAGAATGGTTTGCCGAAGGAGAGAATACGCTAGAGACGGGCTATCAATGTGCGCAAAAACTGCTTAAATCCGGACGCCCCTTTAGTGCCATTTTTGCGTGTAATGACGACATGGCGCTAGGCGCAATTCGAGCACTGCACGATGCAGGTTACGCGGTGCCACAAGATATTTCCGTCATTGGTATTGATAATGAACCCGCCGCCGCTTATGCCCTGCCAAGCCTTTCTAGTGTCTCACTGCCAATCCAAGATCTCACCCATGATGCGATGCAAATAGCCATTCAACGTAGTTTGAAACAACCTGCGGCTATCACGCACAAAACCTATCCAGGTATATTAGTGAGTCGTGAGTCGACTCGTCAGGCATCGTAATTTCATTCCTATGCTATACTTAATTCGCGATGCAAAATCCACAATAAGAATAATGTTTTATATGCTTGGCTGATGCATTTATTATGGATAAATAAGCATAACTTAATATAAATGATAATCGTTGCTATCTTAAAAATTTATAGGTAATCTAATTGTCGCCAGTGGAAAGTGATTCCAGCCTCCCCAAGATTCGGGATCGCCTTTCACTGGCTCAATAAAAAAGCGCCACAGGATGTGGCGCTTTTTTGTTATTTCATTCAATGAATTAACGTAGTGCTGGATAACGACGCAGTAGAAAGACCATAAAGGCAATCGCAACAACCGCGAAAATCACCCCGGCAAAACCAACCCAACTCAATTCAAACCACTGAATCACTTTTGCACCGATCAATGCACCAGACCCGATACCAAGGTTAATAATCCCTGAATACATCGATTGAATCATGTCAGATGCATCTGCATCAATATTCAGTACCTTCACCTGCATAGCAAGAGTGACGATCGTCAAGGCAATACCCCAAATAATCACATCGGTCATCACGGCCCATGGACTAAATACGGTGGCTAGCAACAATGCCATACAGATAATCACCACCACACAATTCCACACCAATAACGACGTGTTGTGTTTCTCACCACAGTAGCTAAAGACGATACTGCCCAAGATACCAGCGCCGCCAAAGCCCAATAACAACAACGTAGTGAAGTTTGGACTCACTTTACCTACTTCCATCATAAATGGTTCGATATAGCTATAAGCAGTGTAGTGCGCGGTAAATAGTAGGAAGATGAACAAATACAAGCCCATCAACATTGGGTTTTTCAGCAAGCGTGGCAAGGTTTTGCTGGTGCCTTTAAACAGACTTGGCATCTGTGGCAATAGGCGAATAAGCAGCAACATCACGATGAATGCCACGACCGCAATCAGACCAAACGTAGCACGCCAACCAAACCATTGACCGACCATACGTCCCATTGGGACACCGAGGATCATCGCGACCGACGTACCTGTTGCCAATACACTCAAAGCAAAGGTTTTCTTACCCGGAGGAGCAACACGGATGGTAATAGAAGCGGTAATCGACCAGAAAACAGCGTGGGCAAAAGCAATACCAACACGACTGGCAACCAGTGATTCAAAACTCCAAGCGAAGACCGATGCCACATGGCTAGCAATAAACAACATGAAAATGCCAATCAGCAGCTTTTTACGCTCAATCTTACTGGTCAACATCATCATAGGTAGAGACATGGATGCGACGATCCATGCATAGATGGTCAACATCCAGCCGGCATGAGCCGCTGTAATATCAAAATCTTTCGCTATATCGGATAACAAGCCAACAGGGACAAATTCTGTGGTGTTGAAAATGAAGCCACTAAATCCGAGTGCAAACACACGCATATACTGACTATGGCGCGTCACAGGTGGCGCCGATGCTAAAGTTTGGTTCATAACGACTCAGTAGAAAAAAGAAACGGTTCCAGAAACGGAGCGATTGTCGCTCGTTTTTTAACAAAAAGATAGATGGATCACAAAATTTTTGGAATATGAGATTTCACTTTCTTGCATAGTGAGAATCACGACAAAAAAACCGCGGTCTTGCAACCGCGGTTTTTTGCTGTTTTATTGACCACTATTGGTCATGTAAATCAGGCTTATGCAAGCACTTTGTCTAGTGCTTCTACTAGAATTGGGTGGTCAGGAGTCATATCTGGTGCAAAATGACCTACCACTTGGCCTTCTTTGTTCACTAGGAATTTTTCAAAGTTCCATAGAACATCGCCATCTTTTGCTTCAAAGCCGTAGCCTTTTAGCTTTTCAACAAAACCGCTTTCTGGAGCAGTAGTACGTGCTGGTTGCGCTGCAAATAGGGCTTGATACAGTGGGTGACGACCTGCGCCATTCACTTCAATTTTGCTGAACATTGGGAATGTTACGCCAAAACGAGCAGTACAGAATGATTTGATCTCTGCTTCTTCACCTGGTTCTTGTGCGCCAAATTGGTTACATGGGAAACCAAGTACCACTAGACCTTCTTCTTTACGAGCGTTGTAAAGAGCTTCAAGTGCTTCGTATTGTGGAGTCAGACCACACTCAGATGCAGTGTTAACAATCAGAAGTGCTTTACCAGAAAATTCAGACAATTTTTGTGTTTTGCCTTCAATTGAAACCACTTCGATATCGTATAGAGAACTCATTTTATCTTCCTTTTGCTTCGTTTTTATCTCGGCTGGCCAACCGTGGTCGCCAACTCAACTTGCAACAAGATAGCGCACAACTATATTGTGTGCAACTAATTATCTTACCCTTATGGGTAATTATCGGAGATCCTCACACTTTGACATAAGTTATCACTGCAAACGCTCCTTATTGTTAGCAGGACACACACCCTAATCGCCACACATAATGCCAAGTTCTTAAAGGGACACACACCACAATCCCTACAGTGTGTGTCCCCTTAACATTACAGTGTGTGTCCCGTTAACAGTTTTCTTTAGAAAAACGGGCAAATAAAAAACCACTGCAATTGCAGTGGCTTAGTTCATAGACTTACGGTGTGTGTCCTGCTTAGAAGTGGCTTTATCAATGAGCCATGACTTTTTCTTTGCGTTGATGCGTTGAGACAATAGCAAACAAACTCACGCCGGAAATCACACCTAGCAAAGCGAGACAGGCAGTGAGCGTACCGATCGAAAACGAGTCAAGGCTCAAATACCAACCAGTGATCCAGTTGCCCATAAACGCCATAAAGCCACCAGCGCAAGAATACAGCCCATAGTAACTGGCCATTTCACGGCGAGGGGCAAAGTTCGGGATATAGGAATACATCACAGGGAACGAAAGCATGGTGCCAAAACTAAATAGCGCGGCGTAAAGAATAAATGGTAAGGCAGGCATAGGTGCATAGTGCCATTGCAATACCAAATAAGCACAGCCCATGAGACTCATGCCTAACCCCATCGAACGAGCATCACCAAAAGCAGCGACAACCCAACGGCTGATCGGTAACTGGCAGAACACCCCCAAAATCGAGGTGGTCATAAACACCAAAGTCAAAATCGATTCATTGCCCGTCATCACATGGATTTGATGTGGCACACTCAGATAGAGTTGATGGAATAAGATACTGTTAACCGACGCAGCCAGAATAAATTTCACAAACACTGGCTTACGTAACATGCTGCCCCATTGACGCCAGAAAACGAAATCTGCGCTCTCCCCTTCGCTCTCGGTATTGATTGCCTGTGCTGGCAAATAGCACCATTGCAACACCAACAGTGCGGCAAAAAGTGCGGCTGCGGTCAAACCAACCGACATAAAACTCCAGCTCAGCAGAGTTAAACCAACCAGCGGCCCGAGTAACATGCCTGTTTCCCCCGCCATTTTTTTCAAGGAAAAAACTTGGTTACGTACCCGCGCATCAGGATATTCTGATGCTAAATACGCATCGCTACTTGGCGTAAACAGCGCTCCAGCAAAACCGGTTAAGAATGCCCCCAAAATCAGCAACGAGAAAGTTTCGCCCATGCCCAGCATAATAAAGCCCAAAATGCGCACAGCGCAGCCGGACAAAATCAAAGGCTTATAGCCGAAGCGATCCCCCAGCGTTCCCCCAATCAAAAACAGTCCTTGCTGGCTCAACACCCTCAAACCGATGATGATCCCCACATGCCAACTGGTGAGTCCCAGCTGATACAAGTGGTCCGCCAAATATGGCAGGAGCATATAAAAGCCGAGGTTAAACGAAAATGAATTGAGTATCAGCACCTTAGATGGCGCTGTTAAAAGTGAAAATGCGCTTAAGCGACGCAAAGAGAACACGGTGTAACCTCGGAATAAAACGCGCTGCATGAAACAGCGCGATAGGCAAATGATTGTTGAATTATTAAGCAACTTGCGGTCGACGTAAAGTCCTTACGAAAGGAATTCCTTGCTGGTCGTACGAGACTTGCGCATTAACCCCATAGACCTCATCAATCAAGGCTGGCGTCAGCACCTCAGACGGTCTTCCAGAAGCCACCACTTTACCTGCTTTTAGCACCAAAAGGTTATCGGCATACTGCGCCGCAAGGTTAAGATCATGCAGCACTAAGAGCGATGTCCAACCGTGTTGATTGGTCTTATCCACTAAGTGATCGAGCAGCACATGTTGGAAATGCAGATCGAGCGCACTCACCGGCTCATCCAACATCAAAAATGGCGGCTGACGCAAAATCGCCTGCGCAAACAGTACCATCTGACATTGCCCACCACTCAACGTGCGCACATCGCGATCGGCAAGATGGGCTAAGCCAATCTCTTCCAGCGCATTAACGGCTTCGCGCAACATCGCTTCATCAATTCGCCAACTGAGCGCATCTAAACGCCCCAGTAATACCACCTCAATCACTGATAAATTGACATCCAAACGGATGTCTTGTGGCATATAACCAATCTGCGCTCGCCACTGGCTTAACCGTTTGTAATCTAGTGCATTGCCTTGATATTGAATAGTGCCACGCTGGGGTTTTAAATCGCCAAACAAGGTTTTGAGCAGCGTACTTTTGCCGGTACCATTGGGACCGATAATCACATTGATTTGCCCAGGCTGAAGGGAGAAATTCATCTCATCAGCCAAGGTGAGCTGATCAATTTTTAAATTGAGATCTTGAACAGTCAGCATTTAGCGTCTCCTTGCGATAATCAGCCAAAAGAAAAACGGCACGCCAATGATGGCCGTAACGATACCGATTGGAAACAGTGCTCCCGGTACAATCACTTTTGACAGCACAGAAGCACTGGAAAGTAAAAATGCACCAACCAAAAAGGAGAGCGGTAAAAAGAAGCGTTGGTCTTCACCTACGATCATACGTGCGATATTGGGTGCCACAATACCAATAAAACCAATGATGCCCACAAAGCTGGTGACCGTTGCGGTCATCAAGGCCACGATAAATAGAATCTTCATGCGCAGTTTTGCAACATCGACCCCCAAGCTTTTGGCCCGCTCTTCACCCATTCGCAGCGCGGTTAGTTTCCACGCATCCCCCATCAGCACCGCAAAGCTGGCAAAAATCACCGTACCGATAATCGCCAGATTGGTCCACGTTGCTTTCGATAAGCTGCCAAATAACCAGAACAAAATTTGTTGGCTTAGCTCCGGTGAGGAGATGAACTGCACCAGTGACAAAAGCGATTGAAACAAAAACAGCAAAGCAATGCCGGCCAAAATCAATTGACCTGACGAGATATGTCGCATCATGGCCAACATAAACAGAAAACTGGCAGAAAGCATACAGCAGACAAAAGCACCAAGCGGCACCGCATAATCTGAATTCAAACCTAACGAACCGATGTACAACATCAGCGCAGCACCAAAGCCTGCCGCCGCAGCCATACCTAAGGTGTAAGGACTTGCCATCGGGTTGTTAAGCAAGGTTTGCATCTCAGCGCCGCCCATGCCAAGACTTCCACCCACAATCACCGCCATCACAGCGATAGGCAGACGCAGGTTTTCTACGATCACAACCGTCGTTGGGTCAACTTGCAAAGGGAAACCGACAAAATGGAGTAGCGCGTACGTCACACTGGTCACGTCCAGCATAGAGGGGCCGGTGGCAATATCCATAACAAATGTGAGCAGCAGTAAAGCGCCAATCAACAACAAAGTTTTCCAACGCCGTTGCTCGCTTTTTCGCTGTAATGCAATCGCGTTACTGATGGTAGATGAAGACATGCACGTTCCTAATCATGTTCCATTCATGCTTGATTCGCAGCATCGCTCGGCGCAACCAATCAAACATCTCATGAATGTAATAACATCAATATTATAAGTTGCGCGATTATACATTAATAAATATGATAATCATTACTATTATCCGCATAACAGATATGAAATGAAAAAGTTACTTCTGGTTATTACTACGCTTTTTTTCTCTGCCCTTACCAATGCAAAATCCACCACTATTACTGATGTGTTGGGCCGTCAAATTCAACTCGACCTTCCTGCACAACGTGTGGTCATCGGCTTTTATGGCGAAGACTATATGGCGATTGGTGGTGAAGCCTCTTACGACCATGTCGTGGGTATGTCAAAAGGCATTTGGGAACAGTGGCGTCCAAACAACTGGGCGATGTACGTTAAGCACCGTCCTGCGCTGGAAACTCTGCCTGAAGTTGGCAAAGTAGACACACAAACCTTCTCTGTCGAGAAGGTGATCAGCCTAAAACCGGACGTGCTCCTGCTTGCTGAGTGGCAATACCAAGCACTGACCGCTGAAATTCCTCGCATGGAACAAGCAGGCATCAAAGTGGTTGTGGTGGATTACAACGCACAAACCGTTGAACGCCATGTGCAAAGCACGCTGATCATTGGTCAACTGACTGGCCAAGAAAAACGCGCTAAAGAGATTGCCGATAATTATGTTCGCGACACACAGTTGGTGTTAGATCGCCTTGCAAAAGCGAATCTACCTAAACCTAAAGTGTATGTAGAATATGGTTTCACTGGGCCTGATGAATATGGCTACACCTTTGGTGAAAACATGTGGGGCAAAATGGCGATGTTGGCTGGCGGTGATAACATTGCAGCGCCGTTCATCAAATGGTGGGGACATCTCAATCCTGAACAGGTGCTTGCCGCACGTCCTGACGTTATTTTCTTAACCGGCACTGAATTTGGTAAAGACAGCCATTCGACATTGATGGGCGAAGGCATTGACCGCGAAGCCGCTAAAGCTCGCCTCAAAGGGTTTGAATCTCGACTGGGTTGGGATAGCCTTCCTGCCGTGCAACATCATCGTATTTACGGGATTTACCACTACGGTTCTCGCTCAATTATGGATGCCAGCATGCTGCAATTTATGGCGAAATCCATGTATCCAGAGCTATTTAAAGATCTTAATCCAGAACAGAGCTACTTAGATTTCTACGCAAAATACCTGCCAGTGCAACCACAAGGCACCTTTGCTGTTGCTCTGTCGGAATAATCACTGCACGTCTCTGTCGTTATACCCATCGACAGCAACAATAAATAAGGCGAGCAGCAGCTCGCCTTATTATTTGGACTGTTATGGTTCAAATAGCTTACGCGCTACATAGTGATCGACCAAAGATCATAGAACGCCACTCGTCCTGCCAATTCAGCCAGTAGGAACAGCCCACAACAACCGAGCGTGACGGTTCGGTAGGATTTTTGATAGCCAAATAATGCAAAGACCAACGCCAATCCATACAGCACTAACTTAGCATCCCAAAACTGCATGCCATTGTTAAGCATGGCTGGGGCCGTATCGGCCACAAATGCCATGTAACTTGGCACAATGAAAAAGCTCAGCAACGTCGCCACAACCGTAACAACCACATTAAAACGATTAGGCAGCCATACCAAGCACAGTGCACCACCTAGGGTAAAGGCAGCCAAAATCATCTGCGCTTGGGTAAACGAGGTACTCCATTGCGTCACCGTTGGGAACGAATAAACGGCAGGGATCAGCAGTAACAACACAACGCCAGCTATCGCTGCCAGCACTTGCACCGCCAGTTGTACCCCTTTCAGACCTGGGCGCAAATAGCTAAGCAGGACACACACCAATACCAAACCACCATAAACCGCGCATGAGAAGATTTCGTTACTCATGGGAGAGCGGCCCAAACCAAACAGTGCATTGATGGCTCGCAGTGGTCGACCTAAGTGGAAGATGGCACAAATGCTCGCCAGAGCCACGATACCAAAGCAAACCAACAGCATCGTTTTGTTGCGCTCTTCGTCATATTGTTTGGCAAACACCAAGCGGTTAATCACGCTGAGAATCAATAACCCAGCAGACGCCTGCGCTAAGACGGTAAAAAAGACCAGAGGTAACTCATGCATATTTCACTTCCTTAGGATTTTGCAATTCCCCTAAATTTTGCTCTTGATTCGATACCGCTTGAGGATGTGCTTTAACCACCAAATTAGGATGGGTCAGTTGTGAAGAAGGCAACGGCGCAATGTCACACGCGCTGCCATATTTGGCACGCAGTTCATCAATCGGGCCAAACTCAATGGCACGCTGTGGGCAAGAGTCCATACAAATTGGATTAAGTCCTTCAAGCAAGCGATCCAAACAGCCATCGCATTTGGACATCACTTTTTTCTCTTGATCAAACTGCGGTGCACCATAAGGGCAGCGCATTTCGCAATATCGACAACCGATACACACGTCCTGATTGACCAACACTATCCCGTTATCTTCCCGTTTATGCATCGCCCCCGTTGGGCAACCTTCAACACAGGTTGGGTTATCGCAGTGGTTACAGGAGATCGACGCATAGTAAGCAAACGTACTGTGCTGCCAGGCGTTGTCGACCCGCTGCCAGCTACCGCCACCATATTCATACACACGGCGAAACTTGCGTCCAACGTCGAGATTGTTTTTGTCTTTACAGCTGACCTGACAGGTTTTGCATCCAGAGCAGCGGGAAGTATCAATATAAAAGCCTAATTGTTTCATCATCTTACGCCCTCGCTATCTCAACTAAGTTAGTATGCTGCGGATTACCTTTCGCCAACGGAGTAATGCGATGACTGGTAATCGAGTTAATACAACCACCAATATCCACACCGTTTTTCACCACAGACCAAGCCCCTTCAGGCATCGATGCCACCCCAGGTAAGACGCGATGAGTCACTTTCGCTTCAATCATGACTGTGCCACGGTCGTTATACACTTTGACCAGATCGTTATTGTGAATCCCGCGCGCCATGGCATCGATAGGGTTGATCCACACTTGGTTTGGCACGGCTTCTTGTAACACCGCGACACTGGCATAAGTTGAGTGCGCGTGTCCTTTGGTATGAAAGCCGCATAATTGCAGTGGGAATTTCTTCGCCAACTCGGTATCCCATGGGGTATCAGGTACCACCAAAAATTCTGGAATCGCCGCAATCTTGTCGCCTTCTGGCAAAATCCAGCTATCTTGTAGCTCTTGTAAGGCTGCAGAATAGATTTCCACTTTGCCCGATGGTGTGGTTAACGGGTGCGCTTTTGGATCGGCGTAAAATTCGTTCATCACCGGGACTTCTGAGTTCGGCGAGATAAACTGCTCAACGACCCCAGTCCCTCGTACCTTGGCAAATGGCGGTAAGTGTGGGCGCTCTTTACGAACTTGTTCATAATGGTATTCCACCCATTGCGCTTGAGTACGACCTAACGTAAATGCCTCTTCAACTCCAAGATGGCGCGCGATATCGGCACACACATCATAGGTACTGCGACACTCCCACATTGGCGTGATGGTGTTTTCCATCGAAATCATGTACTGATGAGCACCCGTTGCGTAAGAGTTACCCACCAAATCACTGGCTTCGAGATAGGTGGTTTCTGGCAACAAGATATCGGCAAACTTCGCAGTGGCCGTCATGTGGTTATCAATCACCACTATGGTTTCACATAGGGTGTCATCTTCCAAAATGGCGCGTGTACGATTGAGTTCACCATGCTGGTTGGCCAGCACGTTACCCGCTTGGTTGATGATCATCTTGATCCCATGATTGAGCTTTTCAGCCCCCTGCAAGTGATGAGTCTTAGGGGTGATGATTTCTGGATGGGCAATCGCATCAGTCCAGGTATAGACGGGGATTTTTACCTGTACCGGGTTAGTTCCTGTTGGCATATAAGGCACTTTGTAGTTTTCACCTTGTGGCCAGTTGCCATTGTTCGTGCCCAAGCGACCAAATTGATTAGCGATGATAGGCAAAATCTGAATAGCGCGCGCTGTTTGCTCACCGTTGCCATGACGCTGCGGTCCCCACCCTTGGCAAATATAGGCGGCTTTGGCACTGGCAATTTCACGGGCCAACTGGATAATGCGCGTCACTGGAATACCCGTGATATTCGATGCCCATTGGGCGGTTTTCTCCACCCCATCAGGACCTTTACCGAGCACATAATCTTTGTAGCCTGCGTTAGGCTTGGCTGAAGCAGGTAGACTGGCTTGCGTATAACCGACTGCATAACGGTCAACGGTTTCATCATCGACCAGATCTTCTTTGATCATGGTATGCACTAAGCCAGCGACTAAAGCGGCATCGGCTGTTGGGCGAATCGGAATCCATTCGGCATGTTCCACAATGGCAGAATCGGTATAACGTGGGTCAATCACAATCACTTTCGCATGGGATTTTTCTAGCGAACGACGCAGCTCTTCGACTTGGCCGCCGCCAGACATACGAGTTTCCGACAGGTTCAAACCAAACAGCACCACTAAATCTGAATGCGCCACTTGCGTGAACATCGACGCTTCATAGAGACCATAGGTATATGGGGTGGCAGTGGTGATTTGTGCGGTGGAATAACTATTGAAATATTGCAGATAGCCACCCGCCAAATTGAGTAATCGCTGCCATGCTGGGCGACCTTGGGTGTGGTAATACGCGCCAGTTGCGTATTGATAATAGATGGACTCATTGCCGTATTTTTCACGAATTCGTACTAGCTCATCGGCGATGTATTTGGTCGCCTCATCCCAGCTAATGCGCTCAAATTTGCCTTCACCACGCTTACCCACTCGTTTCATCGGGTACTTGAGACGGTCGGGATTGTACACTCGAAAACGGTTCGAACGACCACGCAAACAAGGCCGAATTTGATGTGTGCCCAACTCATTTTCGTTAAGCGGAATTTCCGGTTCTACCTGCACAATGCGATCATTTTCTACTCGTACGCGCAGCGCACAACGGCTACCACAGTTGACCAAACAAGCACTGTGCTTGAACTGGGGTTCGGTATGAGCCGAAACCTCTTGCGCTAATGCTTTTTTGCTAAATGGTAACGAACCTAACGTCGATAGTAATGCCGTACCCACCCCGATTTTGCCCGAATATTCGAGTAATGAACGCCGAGTTGTCGCGACATTCAAAAAGGCTAACTTGCTCATGGAATGCTCCAATGTCGATAAGTAATGTCGATATGTTCAGTCATGCGCTTTCTGAGACGGCTTAAAGTGTGGTTAGCCAAGGAAAGCGACGGCTTGCTTCCCCCTATTCGTTTCAATAATGATTGATGCGCTATAGGGATGTGGTGTCATCCATATTGTTATTTATAAAGCGTATTTATTGCGTAAGTTATTTATTGCGTAAGTTAAGCTGATGTTAAACAGCAACATTTATTAAATATCGTGCAAGAAATCTGATGACTTAATAGGCAAAATAGGACTTTTGCTTTGGAACAAAAATGATCTAAATCATTTGCTATAAAATTAGTTTTATATACAAAATAGAATCATAAAAAATACGATCTTGCTCACTCAGTTGTATATACAAAATAAATATGAGCTATATAATTCACTAATGGGATAGATAAGAAATCCGCAGGGACAAAATCAGATAAAAGTTACATTTTATCAACAATTAAGGGTAAAAATAGGAAAATCAGAATTACAGGGAAATGGTGAAAAAAAACAAATAACCCAGAAGAAATGGTGGAGGAGTTTTTAGAGAAATCACGGTGTAAATAAACAAGAAATACGGTGAATAAATTCACAAAAAACCAATGATTAAAAATAAGCAACACGGTTCAAAATTTCTTATTACATTAGAATTATAAAAATATAAGGATTTTATTTTCAGTAAAGCATAAAAATAAAGCGTAGCCAGTCACCTATTTTGTTGCTAATTGAGTATCTGAATCGCATTAAAGTCACAAGATGGAATACAAGCAGCACATCCATTACAGAGTGCAGCATCAATTTGTGCTGCGTGTCCCGCTTGGATAGTAATCGCTTGAGAGGCACACTGTTCTTGGCAGCTCTGACAGTATATTGCGAGTGCTGGAGAACATTGACTAGTGACTCGCAGTGTCAAACCGCCCTTATCTAATGCACCATGACGACAAGCAGTGGTACACGCCATACAGCTGTCACAACGCTCTGGAGCTGATAGCACCGGAAAACCTTGTACCAGCGTCAGCGCATTGGTTGGGCAGGCACTTAAGCACTCACCACATTGTGCGCAAAGAGCAAGAAAATCGACTTCCGCTTTGGCATGAGGTGGTCGAGCAAAACTTACTTCTGAAGGCAACGAAGCCGGAACGGAGGTCAAGCGACGAAAAAGTGCTCGGCGGCTTGGATCAAATTGCGTCATGTTGCTCTCCTCATCAGTGACAAGCACAGTCGCAAAGGCGACTGTCCCCGTTATTTTGCTTTATTTGTACAATTGCACCACGTTTGGTGATAGCGCCATTTGTTGCTCAAGCTGCTGTAAAAACAGCGTATTTAGCTGAGCCAATGCGGCGTAAAAAGCGCTTTCTTGGTTAGTGGCAAGCAATTCGAGATAGCGATATGCCCAAGGCAGCAGATGTTGCTCAAGTAGGGTAACAACCGCTTCTTCTTGACCATCTTCGAGCAGCGCTGCCATCGCCCAAAGCATTAACCCGTATTGATCGTTGGGTTCAATTTTGTCGGTTAGCTCCATGCCATAGGTTTTCACAAACAGATCCCATCGACCTGTGGATTCACCCATCACAATGTTTTCTTTCTCTTGGTAGACCGAACCCCAAGGCGGCGCGACCATCTCACCCTGCCCTTCAAACAATACGGAGAAGGTGTAATCGGTGGCGGATACACGCGTCTGAATTAGCTCATCAAGCAAGTGTTTAACTTGCGCTTCCTCATGCCAAGGAAATACGTCGGTTAGCACATCAAGCTGTTCGAATAAACTTTGGTTCGTTTCGCTGCTCGGAGATAAGTACATTAAGCTACCGAGAAGACGAGGCAAAATAGCTAATTTGCTCATACCATTTCCTTTTCGATAAGGCGGGCGAGCCCGCCTTGATTGAGTTTGCTTCGCTTATTTGGCGAGTTACATGCCGATTGACCAAAGGTCATAAAAAGCAATACGACCCGCCAATTCTGCCAAAATAAACGCCACCGCTGCGATGCTCGCTAGTGAGGTTTTTTGTTTGACAAAGCCTACCACAGATAACACTAACGCAATGACATACAACGCCATTTTTGCATTAAAGAAACCCATACCGTGTTGCAGCATGTCTGGTGCTGTTGCACTTAGATGTGCCATGTAGCCAGGCAGCATCATGCCACTAAGCAAGGTCGCAACCACAGTGATCATCATGCTCACACGTGAAGGTAACCAAATCAGCGTTAGCGCACCACCTGCAGTGAAGCCAGCCAACACCATTTGCCACAAGGTGTATGACGTTGACCACTGTGGAATGGTTTCAATGGTGTATACCGCTGGAATCAAAATCAGTAATACTACGGCAGCCACTGCGGTGAGTACGCGCAGCAACAGCTGTGCTTTTTCCATTGCTGGACGTAGATAGGTCACTGCCAAAGAGACAAACAACAAACCACCGTAAACCGCACAAGAGAAAATCTCATTACTCATTGGCGAACGGCCAACACCAAACAACGCATTCATTGCACGGAATGGACGTCCTAAGTGCAGAATCGCAGAGCATCCCGCCACACCCACGATCACCAAAGCCGCAATACCGACTTTGGAGAGTGTGGCGGAATGAACCTGACGCCCACCGAGTAGCTGATGCAACACGCTAAGGATCAACAAACCCGCTGAAGCTTGTGCCAATACGGTGAAGAAAACTAACGGTAACTCATGCATGTTTCACTTCCTTAGGGTTTTGCAATTCCCCGAAACGGTTCTCGGTGTTAGCAACCGCTTTTGCATGCGGTTTAATAATCAAGTTGGGATGAGTCAAAGACGATGAAGGCAGCGGCGCGATATCGCATTCATGACCATACTTGGCACGCAGTTCGTCAATTGGACCGAACTCAATTGCGCGTTGTGGACAAGAGTCCATACACACTGGGTTTAGGCCTTGTTGCAGACGGTCTAAACAGCCGTCGCATTTTGACATTACTTTCTTCTCTTCATCGAATTGTGGCGCGCCATATGGGCAGCGCATTTCACAGTAACGACAACCAATACACACGTCTTGGTTTACCAAAACAATGCCGTTATCTTCACGTTTGTGCATCGCGCCAGTTGGGCAACCTTTCACACACGCAGGCTCATCACAATGGTTACAAGAGATAGAGGCATAGTAAGCAAATGTATTGTGTTGCCATGCGTTATCGACTTTTTCCCAGCTACCGCCACCGTATTCGTAAACACGGCGGAATTTGCGACCAACATCGATGTTGTTTTTGTCTTTACAACTCACCTGACAGGTTTTGCAGCCTGAACAACGGGAAGTATCAATATAAAATCCTAATTGTTTCATTTACTTAAGCCTTCTCAATTTCAACCATGTTGGTGTGCTGTGGGTTACCTTTTGCTAAAGGTGATAAACGGTGACTGGTTAATGAGTTAATGCAACCGCCAATATCAACGCCATTTTTCACGACTGACCAAACACCTTCTGGCATCGCAGTAACGCCCGGCAAAATACGGTGCGTGACTTTTGCTTCAATCATCGCTACGCCACGATCGTTATACACTTTGACCAAGTCGTTGTTTTTGATGCCACGTTCTTGCGCGTCAATGGGGTTGGTCCAAATTTGGTTTGGTACCGCTTCTTTCAGTACACCCACGCTAGCGTAAGTTGAGTGAGCATGACCTTTAGTATGGAAACCCGATAGTTGTAGCGGATATTTGTTCGCTACCTCTTGGTCCCAAATGGTGTCTTTCACCGCTAAGAATTCAGGAATCGCTGGAATTCGGTCACCTTCAGGTAGAGTCCAAGTCTCTTGCAAATGCTGTAGCGCTGCAGAATAGATCTCAACTTTACCGGTTGGAGTGGTTAATGGGCTCGCTTCAGGGTTAGCGAAGAACTCACCCATTACTGGTTTCATTGCTTCTGGAGAGAGGAACTGCTCCACAATACCTGTACCACGAACTTGCTCAAATGGTGGCAAATGAGGACGCGCTTTACGTACTTGTTCGTAATGCAATTCTACCCACTGTGCTTGAGTGCGACCTTCAGTGAACTGCTCTTCAATACCCAGATGGCGAGCAATATCCGCACACAGATCATAAGTACTGCGACATTCCCACATTGGAGTAATGGTGTTCTCCATTGAGATCATGTATTGGTGCGCACCAGCATGTGAGTTACCTACTAGGTCACTTGATTCCAGATACGCAGTTTCAGGTAACAAAATGTCAGCAAACTTCGCTGTTGCCGTCATGTGGTTATCAATCACGATGATGGTTTCACACAAAGTATCGTCTTCAAGAATTTCACGAGTACGGTTGAGCTGGCCATGTTGGTTAGCCAACACGTTGCCTGCTTGGTTGACGATCATCTTGATACCCACGTTTAACTTGTCCGCACCTTTCAAGTCGTGAGTATTGGCAGTGATGGTTTCTGGATGCGCAATCGCATCAGTCCACACGTACACTGGGATCTTAATCGCCACTTTGTTTGCTGGCGAAGGCAAATAAGGCACTTTGTAGTTTGGACCGTGTGGCCAGTTACCGTTGTTAGTACCTAAGCGACCAAATTGGTTGGCGATGATGGGTAAAATTTGAATCGCACGAACGGTTTGCTCACCGTTACCATGACGTTGCGGCCCCCAACCTTGACAAATATACGCCGCTTTCGCGCTCGCGATTTCACGTGCCAGCTGTTTGATACGAGCAACAGGAATACCCGTGATAGCGGAAGCCCATTCAGGTGTCTTCTCAATACCGTCATCACCTTGGCCTAGCACGTAATCTTTGTAGCTCGCGTTTTTCTTCGCTGATGCTGGCAATGTTGCCGCACTGTAACCTACTGCGTACTTGTTGATTTGATCTTCGTCGATAAGGTCTTCACCAATCATGGTGTGCACCAAAGCTGCAACCAATGCCGCATCCGCGGTTGGGCGAATCGGAATCCACTCAGCATTTTCTACCACAGCAGAATCGGTGTAACGTGGGTCGATGACAATCACGCGAGCGTGAGATTTTTCCAATGCACGACGTAGCTCTTCTACCTGACCGCCGCCAGACATACGAGTTTCCGAAACGTTCAGACCGAACAGCACAACCAAATCAGAGTGAGCGATTTGAGTAAAGTTCGCCCCTTCGTACTTACCGTAAGTGTAAGTAGTCGCTTTAGCGATTTGCGCAGTGGAATAAGTATTGAAGTAATCCATGTAACCACCAGCACACGCCAACAGACGTTTCCATGCTGGGCGACCTTGAGTGTGGTAAAACGCGCCAGTGCCGTATTGGTAGAAGATCGCTTCGTTACCGTATTTATTGCTGATACGTTCGATCTCTGCAGCAATGTACTGCGTCGCTTCTTCCCAAGAGATACGTTTAAACTTGCCTTCCCCGCGTTTGCCAATACGTTTCATTGGGTATTTCAAACGGTCTGGGTTATATACGCGAAATTTGTTAGAACGACCACGTAAACAAGGACGAATAGTGTGTTCACCGAACACGCTTTCATCGGTTGGTAATTCAGGTTCAACTTGAACGATACGATCATTTTCAACTCGTACACGCAGTGCACAACGACTACCACAGTTCACTAAGCAAGCGCTGTGTTTGTAAGTCACACCAGATTGTAGTGCCACTGACTGTGCCAAGGCTTTTTTGGAAAATGGTAAAGTGGTGAGTGTAGAAAGCAATGCAGAACCTGCACCGATCTTCCCTGAATACTCGAGTAGTTTACGTCGTGTGGTTTCGACGTTGAGGAAGGACAACTTGCTCATGGAATACTCCGCTTAATAACCCCAATGACATCTGGTCCATAAGGAGGAATGAGCGCATTCACAATCAGGTTACTCTCATCGCTCGATATGGTGATGTATAAGAAAAACGTTTGTTTTAATTCAATAGATTGATGCAATAAATGATGTGGTTTTTATTATTTAAAAATATGAACAATCTGTATGAAAATAGCGTAACCATGAACAGGGCTCAGATATATGATTTAGATCATCTGCATGCGAATAATCTTAATTAAATTCACCATTTTAAGTATGTAATGAGAATTAATTTCAATTAAAATAGACAATAATAAACACGTTGTATAATATTTTATCTATCATTATAAGTAATACTAATAACAGCTATAAAAAATATAAATAATCATGGCTTTATAATAAAATCATACAGTTATAAAAATAAAGCACAATAATTAACCGACGTGTAATAATTTGCAACCACACAAAGAAAGACTATTTTACTCAGGTTAAATAATGATAATTCGGCTCATTTTTCTCGTATCTATAACCTATATTTTCTATGTTTTAATATTATCAAATGATAACTAAATAACCGTGGTTATTAGATGAATGATATGAACCAAAAATGAATAGATATACCCAAATAACCTTCTTAGCTATTGGCTGATTTTCGCTGGGAAAGGATGATGTCTGCAAATCACCCCAAAAGCTTATCATTACCGACACGCTTTTATGACGCGATTTGCACAGAGCAAGACTCTAACTAACTGTTCCTAAATATAGGTCTTAGGCCAATGCTAAACGCTGACTCGCATTAACCCATCCATGAGCTCCTCTTTGCCATCTTTGGCAAAGAGGGTCTGCTTATCAGAACTGGATCATGAGTAGCAACGGTTGTTTAGATGAGGATATCTTTGTGAACTTTGATGATGGCTTTACGAATCGGTGCTGGCGTGTCATTACCAGCCACAAGAGGACGGTGAGGTTGACCTGGATAGAACACAATCAAATCGCCCGCACCTAGAGTGACAAAGCGTTCGTTTTGCAATTGCAGACTGAACGCCAAATCTTTCTCAGCCAACATATCGTTATCTAAACCAGTAAAGGGTTGGGTGCTGTAACCAAACGTCTCTTCACCTTCCAAAAGACATTGCACATCAAGGTATTGGCGGTGACACTCAGGAATGCGTTCACTGATAGGGTGAGTTTGGTCATGAACGAGCATAAAAAAGGCGTTATCTCCTTCGAGAGCATAACGTCCATCTTCTAAACCACTATTCACTTTGTCGAAAACTTGGTTGATGAGAGAAACCAATTTAGGATGCAAGGCGCGAGTAAAAGACAACTCCGCTTGGGTCGCGATAAACATAACTTCTTCCTTAGCAACAATGATTGCTAAGCATGATAACCAGCTTACCGCAGCCGGTAAACTGGTTTTGAAACAGTGTTTCTAATTACGTGATGAACACTCCAGCTTAACCGCTTAAAGGCTCAACACTTAATAACTTAACCAATCGCACAGCAGCAACGCGCAACAATCAGTGCGCGAGGTACAAAGGTAGTTAAGTCACAAAATTCCCGCTCCGTATGAGCATAACCACCCACCGGGCCCGTTGCGCAAAGCGTTGGAATGCCCATCGAAGAGGTCCAGCCGGCATCCGAGCAGCCTCCGGTAAACTCCCCATCTACGGTAATACCGAGCGCTAGCGCTTCTTCTTTATACAGACTCAACAATGAACGGCTCATCGGCTCTTCAAAGGGAACAAAGCCCGCATTTTTATGCCAAGCGATAGTCGAGTTTGCTCGCTGCGCCGCAGTAACACATTGGGTGATTTGCTCTTCTAGCCACTCCCCTTGTGTTGCAGTGAGATACCGGACATCCAATTTCGCACTGGCGTATTGCGCTACCGTATTGGGTGTTGTGCCGCCACTAATCACCCCCACGTTGGTGGTGATGCCCGCATCGTAATCGGTTAAGGCATGTAACTTTTGAATCAGGTCAGCCAAGATACCAATGGCGCTGATCCCATCTTGGTGACTCACACCCGCATGTGCGGCTCTTCCTGTCACTTCAAATGTGTACGTTGCCCCACCTTTACGGGCGTTAACCACGTTACCCGAGATACGTCCCGGTTCAGCATTAAACACCGCCTTAGCCCCTTCCACGTGTTGATAGATAACGTGTCGCCCTTGTGGCGATCCAATCTCTTCATCAGTAGTTGCCAGCAGCATCAATTGCAATGGCAGGGTTTTACCACTGGCCATTTGGTAGTGGTGAAAGGCTTGCAAGATAAAGCAGTTCATCACAATGCCCGCTTTCATATCAGTCACACCTGGGCCCATCGCCTTGCCATCTTGCTCAGTGTAAGGGCGTTTTAATACTTCACCAGTCGGAAATACCGTGTCCATATGCCCAGAAAGTACCACAGGAGCCGCACTTGGGTCGCCAACACACGCTTTGACTGCGTAGGTTTCATGATCGGTAAGCAATGCAGCATCAATCCCAGCATCGGTTAACTGCTTAATCACCCGTTGCGCCACAGCAAGACGCCCCGGTTCATTAAGGCTGTATGAGTCGATATCCACCAACTCTTGCAGTAATTGGCGCATCGGTTCGTACTGCTCTTGCAACCATTCACTAACGAAGGTCATCATTTTATTGGTGTCACTCATTGACGCATCTCCTTAATTTGTTGACCATTTTCTGCTAGATCCCAAAATACCCCGGTCATGATTTGCAAAGATTGTTTCATCACCGATCCCAAACAGTGTTCGTTCGGGCCGTGTTGCAAACACGCTGGATAAGAGTGCGGGATCCACAAAGTAGGTAGGCCTAAGGTAATGGCAAAGCTCGCATTCGGTAGTGACCCACCGAGGTTAGGAATCAGTGAGGCGGGTTGGCCAGTGGTGGTTAAAATTGAGCTCATCGCCCACTCAACCCATGGGTCGGTAGGGTCAAGACGGGTCGCCTCCATCTGCACCACACCACTGGTGGTCACTGCCACATCGTCAAAACCGTGTGCCACTAAATGTTCGCGGATAATATCAATAAAACGATCGGCTTGGCTGCCCACCACATAACGCAGCTGACCATGCAAACTGGCTTTGCCCGGAATCGCATTGGCTGGCGCCTCTGGGTTACCGGCATGGCAGGCCAAGATTTCTAGCGTATTCCAACCAAACACACGCTCGGCAGGTGTTAAGCCTGGTTCGCCCCAATGGGCTGATAATTCAGGGTCATTGGCACCAGCGCCAACAGGAATGTGTTTCACTGCCTCACGCACCGCGTCAGGCAGAGAGCTGGGTAAAAGATCCGGCACTAAGATACGTCCGTTGGCATCGACCATGGAACTCCACGCGTTCATCAATCGTGTTGCCGAATTCGAGAGCAATCCGCCCCAGTTACCTGAGTGGTGTGAGCCTTCCCGTGCTTTGACGGTCAAATCAAAATTGAGCGAGCCACGTGAGCCCAAAAAGAGAGTGGGATAATCAGCGCCTACCCGAGGGCCATCAGAGGCGATGAAAAGATCCGCTGCTAGGCGATCTTTGTATTGCTGACAAAAAAGGTCGAGCCCCGGAGAGCCAGCTTCTTCCCCCATCTCTAGCAACACTTTGACGTTAAAGCCCAGCTCACCTTTCACATCGAGCAGATTTTTCAGCGCGGCTAAATTCACGCTGTGCTGGCCTTTGTTATCCGCTGTGCCGCGGCCATACCAGAAATCACCATCCACAGTCAGTTGCCAAGGTTTTAACCCCTCGCGCCACTGCTCATCATAGCCACGCACCACATCACCATGACCGTAGGTGAGTAGCGTGATTTTTTCGGGGTCTTCAATCCGTTCAGCAAGTAACAGCGGCCATGCCATCGGGTCATCCGCCCCTGGGTTGGGCAATATCTCGCACGCAAAGCCCATCTGCTGCAAATAAGGGATCATTTGCGACTTAAGATAATCGGTTAGCGCTGGGTAACCCGCTGGGGTTTGGCTTTCACTGTGCACCGCAACACGTTCAGTCAGCAGGCGTAAAAAAGCCCCTGATTCAAAATATTCAGTCACACTGTCGATGGCAAGTTGACGAGTCATGGGTAATCTCCTTTTTTGAGACGAGAGACGCCGTCCTTGGCTTTGATGCAAGGCGTCTCTACTTATAATTTTGGCCAATTATGGGATTGGCTTATCGCACTAGCTGGCTTTCGACCAGACCAAATCTTGGGGATTGGGCAGTCCAAGATCTGGGTCAGGCGTTAAAATCGATGCCAATAAGGTTTTGGTATAAGGATGCTGCGGATCGTGGAAAATCTGCTCCCGCTCCCCTTGCTCGACAATTCGCCCCTGATGCATCACCGCCACTCGGTCAGAGAGATACTCCACCACGGCTAAGTTGTGGCTGATGAACAGATAGGTCAAACCAAGCTCCTGCTTCAGCTCCATCAGCAAATTAAGAATCTGTGCCTGCACCGACACATCCAATGCGGACGTCGGTTCATCACAAATCAAAATGCTGGGTTTAAGAATCAAGGCGCGAGCAATCGCAACACGTTGCCGCTGCCCACCAGAAAGCTGCCCAGGAAACTGCTCTAACAGTCGATCTGGCAAGCCGACTTTGCGTGCAATGTCCACCACCATACGTTCCTGCTCCGCACGGTTACCGACGCCATGCAAAACCAAAGGTAAACGAATGATATCTTTGACTCGTTTACGCGGATTCAGTGATGAGTAAGGGTCTTGAAACACAGGCTGAATCACTTTTGCCAGCGCCATGCGATCGCTGAGATCCATCTCTTTATCGTGAATCAGTACGTTCCCTTCACTGGGTGCCAATAAGCCCAAGATCATTTTCGATAAGGTACTTTTGCCACAGCCGGATTCACCCACTAGCCCCAGCACTTCTCCCGGTCGCAGACGCAAATTGACTTTATTGACCGCAGTGAAGCGTTTTTTCTCTTTCCACAAGCCTTTACTCACTTCGAAGTGGCGAGTGAGATCGCACAGTTCTAACGCATATTCCATTACGACGCCTCCTGTACTGGATAAACAGTGATAGGACAACGAACCCAATGTTGTTGCCCACGTTTTTCAAGTTGTGGCTGACACTCTTGGCAGCGACTGTTCGCTTGTTCGCAGCGATTGGCAAATGCACAACCTATGGTCTCACCGACCAAACTGGGCACAACGCCATGAATGGTGGCTAACGCTTCACCCGGTTTGGTTTTGCCTGGAATCGGAATGCAATTCAATAAGCCACGAGTGTAAGGGTGTTTAGGTTGCGCGAAGATTTCTTTGACGGTTGCCGTTTCGACAATTTGTCCGGCGTACATCACAGCAACTCGGTCAGCAATACGCGCCACTACACCAAGATCGTGGGTAATGAAAATAACCGCCGTACCAAACTCTTGTTGCAACTCACGAATCAGAGTGAGTATCTGCGCTTGTATGGTCACGTCCAATGCCGTGGTCGGTTCATCGGCGATGATCAAATCCGGTTCACACATCAAGGCCATCGCAATCATTATGCGCTGTCTTAACCCACCAGATAATTCATGGGGATATTGATTAAGACGCTCTTCTGGGAACGGGACACCCGCCCTCTTGAGCAGATAAAGTGCCCGTTCATTAGCCTCTTTACGTGACACTTTTTTGTGGTTGATGATCCCTTCAGTCAGTTGGTCACCCAATTTATAAGAGGGATTTAGCGAGGTCATAGGCTCTTGGAAAATCATCGACATATTAAGACCACGTAGCTTATTGCGATCTTTTTTCGACATGGTGAGCAGGTCATGACCTAAGAATTCGATTTTCTCCGCTTGGCACTTGGCCTTTTTCGGTAGGAGATCCATGAGCGCCATTGATGTCATCGATTTACCACAACCCGACTCTCCTACGATGCACAGCATTTCTCCTCGTTTGACCGAGAAATCGATACCACGCACCGCATTTAAAGGGCCGTTTGCTGTTGGTAAAGAGACTTTGAGCTGTTTGACTTCCAGTAAGGTCTCTTGCGCATATTGTTCTTGCATAACTCCTCCTTGAGCCTTAGCTACGGTTTTGTGGCGCGTTAAGGTCACGTAAACCATCACCAACCAAGTTAATCGCCATCACCAACACCATCAGGGCAATCCCAGGAATCGCAATCACCCAAGGTTGGAAAAACATGTACGCTTTGCCTTCCGCCACCATCAATCCCCACGATGGCAAAGGAGGTTGAACGCCAAGACCCAAGAAAGACAAGGTCGCTTCCAATAAGATGGCGTGCGCCATTTCCAAGGTCACAACCACAATCAAAGGGCTCAAAATATTGGGTAATAACTCTTTAACTAAGATGTAAGGTGTTGAAGCGCCTAGCACTTTGGCGGAGGCAATAAATTCGGCATCGCGCAGCTGCTGAGTTGTTGCACGCGCAACCACCGCAAAGCGGTCCCAGAGCAATACCCCCAACAATATGATCACCATCTGCAATGAGCCCCCAACCAAAGAAGCCATGGCCAACGCGACCAAAATCACCGGCATAGAGAGACGAGTGGTAATCAAATAGCTGATGATCGCATCGGTTTTGCCACCAAAGTAACCAGCTAAAATGCCAAGCGTGGTACCGATTAACCCTGACAGCATCGCTGTTGCCAGACCAATCGTCATGGAGATTTGTGCGCCATACAGTAGGCGGCTTAGGTAATCGCGCCCAAGTTTATCGGTGCCAAGAACGTGATCCCACGAACCTTTGTCCTGCCATACCGGCGGGATCATACGTTGGGTAACATCTTGGGCATAAGGGTCATGCGGGGCGATAATGGGTGCGAGCAGTGCGCCGAGCACCACCACCAGCAATACCGCCGCACCCAGCGTTAAGCTGTGATGGCCAAGGATTTGATTTAACCCTTTACGCCACGCAGGAACTTCCGGTAATGCGGCATGAGCAGAACTCATCACGGTTGCGTTCATAGTCAATCTCCTTATCAAGCGATGCGCAATTTAGGGTCGAGCGCCGCATTCAGCATGTCGGCAAGAAAGGTCAATACGATATAAAACAGCGCGATAAGCAGAACAATCGCTTGCACCACTGGATAATCGTTACGGGAGATCGAATCCCAAGCCAGCTGCCCTAGCCCTTGCAATGAGAAAATCGATTCCACAACCACTGAGCCACCCAGCATAAAGCCCAACTCCACAGCCAGCAGTGCAACGACCGGAATCACCGCATTACGCAGCGCATGTTTGAGCACCACTTTGGTTTCACTGATGCCTTTGGCGCGGGCGGTACGAATATAGTCAGAACCAAGCACTTCCAGCATCCCTGTGCGAGTTAAGCGCATAATCGATGGGGTTGCGTAGTAGCCCAGAGCAATGGCTGGCAAAACAAAGTGTTGCCATGTTTGGTTACCCGCAACGGGTAGCCAGTGCAGCGTCACCGCAAAGATGATGATCAGCACTAAGCTAAAAAAGAAACTTGGCATGGCTTGACCAAACACCGCAATCATCAGCGCTAAACGGTCAATCCATGTGTCTTGTTTGATCGCCGCAATCACTCCCAGTGGAATGGCAATCAGCGTAGCAACCGCTAATGCAATACCACCAAGCGTCATGGTGATCGGTAAACGAGTGCTGATCAAATCACTGACCGACTCAGGGAAGTAATAGGAGTTGCCAAAATCAAAATGCAACGCTCCCCATAACCAATGCAGATACTGAATCATGATCGGATCGTTTAATCCAAATTGAATCCGTACCTGTTCAACCTGCTCTGCTGTTGCTTCTGGCCCAGCAATGGCCGTAGCTAAATCGCCGGATAAGTGCAGCAACATGAAACAGACGATGGAGACAGTGAAGGCCACTCCAATGGCCATGCACAATCGACGCAATAGATATTTAAGCATAGTGTTCCTCCCTTCCCTGAGATAACAAGTGATTACTTCCAGCTAGCTTCCCAAAAACGTGGCAGCTCGTCTGGATAGGCTTTAAAGTTCAGGTCTGAGGTAAAGGCGTAGTTACTTGAGTAAGTAAACATCGGTGCCCAGTAGGCGTTTTTGGTGATTTTCTCAATCGCCTCGCCATAGAGCTTCTTACGTTCAGTTGGATCAACCGAGGTATCCGCCTGCTCTAACCATTTGATCACTTGTGGATCTTTATCTTCATCGTCTGCACCACCTTTAAAGTAGACACTCACGATAGCCGATGCATCGTTGATGGAATAAGAGCCCCAAGTTTGGAAAGCCATTGGCACTTTGCCTGAACGTTGTTGGTCACGGAGTGCGGCGTAGCTGAGGTAATGCAATTTGGCGCGAATGCCAATTTTACGCAGGTCACCAATGACCGCTTCCACATAATCGCGATCGCGATAGGCGTAGATATCGGTATCAAACCCTTTTGGATAGCCAGCTTCTGCGAGTAACGCTTTGGCTTTCTTAGGATCGTATTTGTACGACACGGCTTTATCGACGGCGCAACCAAATTGGTCAGGGAAACATGGGGCATCTAATGGGCGACTGCCACCACGAACCAAGGCGTTAGCGAGTGCATCACGCTTGATTGCATAGTTAACTGCTTCACGCACTTTCAAATCTTTAAATGGTGAATCAGCTTGGTCAGTGCCACGGCTGTTCAATGTCAAAAAGCCCACACGCATGGTTTCACTGCTGAGCACAGAAACGTTTGGCATCTGTTTCAATTGGTCGGCTTGGTCGGAAGGAACACGCCAAATCCAATCCACTTGGCCCGTCATGAGCTGAGCAACGCGAGTGTCCGGGTCTGGGATCATCACAAAGTTGATTTTGCCAATCTTAGGCTGACCAATTGGGCTCTCTTTGAAGTAGTCTGGGTTTTTCACCATTTCTACTTCTTGACCACTGATGACTTTGACAATTTTGTACGGCCCAGTACCAATTGGCGCTTTATCAAAGCCAGCAAGACCGACCTTTTTAAAGTACTTTTCAGGATAGATAGGCAGCGGACCAGAGAGGTATTCGATTGCAGCAGGGAAAGGTTGTTTTAGTACAAACTCAGCGGTGTAATCGTCGATTTTATTGACGTGATCAATCCAGTTGATGTTTTGCAGGGTAACCACTTTGGAACTTGGGTCGAGGGCGTAATTAAAGGTGAAAGCCACATCATCAGCACTAAACGGGTCGCCGTTTTGGAACTTCACATCGTTACGCAGTTTGACCACTAAGTGCGTTGGATCTTTCCATTCCCACTCTGTCGCGAGCATTGGTTCATATTTGCCCGATGCTGGATCGCGGTAAATTAGAGTGTCCCACGCTAAGTGTCCCAGAATTACCCCTTCACGTAAGTTATTGTGATAAGGACTGATATTTTCTGGCCAACTGTTTGAGGCGTAAGTCAATGTGTCATCTGATTTACCAGCAAACGCGCTGGCCGATGCCACTGCAAGAGTTGAAGCGATAACAAGAGAGAGTCCATGTTTAACCAGAGTCATAAGCATTTCCTTATACTTGAGTACTCGTTAATCCATCCCTTTCTGCACATATTCAAGCCGTGTATAGCAGTGCACTTCTTGAATAAGACTACGCTAACCGGGAGCGTAAAAGTGAATGACTGGGCCGAAAAATTTGCGACAAAACAGTCAGTTGATGTAAGCAAGCGTTGACCAAAAATCATTCACTTTGATTTCATACTATGTTATTAAAAACCTTGCCACAATTAGTAAATCAGCAACAAAGCATTGCCAAACCAGCAACGCAATTGCTTCATTTTTGGGCACCAAATTGGTGAAGGAAAGGAATCAAAGCCATGGCATCTCTCTATCAACTCACAGCACCTGCGATACGCTACTTTCTCGCCGTAGCCAAATGCGGCTCGATCAGCGAAGCATCTGCGCACCTAAATGTGGCAACCAGTGCCATCAGCCGCCAAATATCGGCGCTGGAAGACCAAATTGGCACGCCATTATTTGAGCGAAAACCTCGCGGAATGACCTTAAGTGCCGCTGGCGAACTGCTCGCCGCTTACGCCCGTAAAGTTCAACTGGACACACACCGTGTCATTGGCGAAATCGATGCGTTAGAGGGATTGCAAAAAGGCAAAGTGATCGTTGCCTCAACCGAAGGGTTTAGCATGGAGTTTCTGCCTTTTTGCATCAAAGACTTTCAACAGCAATTTCCAGGCATTCACTTTCAAGTTGATGTTTTTCCACCAAGAGAAGTCTCCAAAGCGGTACAAAACGGCGATGCCGATATTGGGCTCGCGTTTAGTTTTAGTCCCACCCCAAACATTCGTGTGGTGCACTCTCAGCAAGCGCCTATTCGAGCCCTTATTCCCATCGGGCATCCTCTTGCCAATAAAAAGCGTGTTTCGCTACGCCAAATTTGCGCTTATCCATTGGCTCTGCCTTATCCAGACACCACAGTGCGCCAACTGTTTGATATTTGTGCCAGTCAGCAAGGCTTGAGCTACGAGCCTGCTCTGGTGAGTAACTATATGTCGGCATTGAATCAATACACCGTTTCCGGCGCTGGAATTTCACTCTCTGGGGAAATTTCAGTACGACGTATGATTCGTCAACATTGGTTTGAATCGATCCCAATCAGCGATAAAGGCATGGGAATTAGAAACTTAGAAGTGCAAGTGTTAGCAGGGCGAACCCTACCTAAAGCTGTCGCATCGTTTTGTGATTTCATCATTAATGAGATGAATCGCAACCTAGAGCAGGAGGTTGAGTAACTCCCCCTTAACGGGACACACACCGACACATAGTTTTTTAAACGAGCTTTTTTAAACTGGACACACACCCACAGTAATGCTGTGTGTCCCGTTTATTGCTCTTTATTGATTCACAAGTATTAATACTCACTCAACACCGATTTTGCAGCGTAGTGCGAATAAGATCCAAACAAATGCTCGATACACTGGCATTTTATACAGTATCCGTCATGATCCTGATGTTTTCTTGATAGGAGTACATCACGTGACAACCGCCCGCTCACAGCAAATTCATCCCGACATTACGCCTTATTATCACTGTGTTTCTCGCTGTGTGCGTCGCTCATTTCTATGTGGAGAAGATAGCTTTACGGGCCAATCGTATGAACATCGAAGAGCATGGATTGAAGAGAGAATACTCACACTCGGCTCGGTGTATTGCATTGATGTATGTGCTTATGCGGTGATGAGTAATCATTATCACATCGTGGTTCATATTGATAAAAAGAAAGGCAAAGATCTTTCTGATCATGAAGTTATTGAACGATGGTGTTCAGAACATGACTCTCCAAGCATTATAAAAAAATTCAAATCTCATCAGATAATGACGGATACCGAAAAGCAGGTTTGTTCTGAGATCATCACGATATGGCGAGAACGATTATCTTCTATTAGTTGGTTTATGAAAGAGTTAAACCATGGCATCGCCGTGCAAGCGAACAAAGAAGATCAATGCACAGGCCGATTTTGGGAAGGGAGATTTAAATCACAAGCATTACTTGATGAAAAAGCACTCTTAGCTGCGATGGCTTACGTCGATCTTAATCCTGTCCGAGCGAACACGGCCAAGCTACCAGAAACATCAGAACATACATCGCTTAAATATCGCTTAGATTCATTGAAACTTTCGCAAAAACAACCTATTGCGTTGCTCCCTTTTGCTAGCGACCTTAACGAAAAATCATCTCACTCTATCCCATTTTCTTTTGTTGATTATTTGGAATTAGTAGATTGGATCGGACGACAAATTCGCGAAGATAAACAAGGGCATATTGAAAAAACTGAGCCTAAAATCTTGCAAAGATTAACCTTGTCTCACAAGGAGTACTATTGCGTATGTACCGCCCTAGAGAGCAAACCACGCCTTTGGATAGGCACTTCCGACAATATCGTAAATGCCAAGACAAAATTAGAACGTCAACGAATGGTCGCATTGGTCATTGCATAATTAACGAATAAACAAAAACCTACTCTCTAAAAACCCATCCACCACCTCAAAAAAACAGTGTAAGGGGTTGCCCTGCTGGCAATACTCATTCATCCCAATAACCCCCTTTTTATCAAAGACAGAAAGTTCATTGGTTTAGCCACAACTGAAAATGACGACCTATTATTCAAAATGAAGGTGTGTGTCCCTTTTAGCTGGACTCTTTTAGTTTTTTGGACTGTGGTGTGTGTCCTGTTGCAAAAGTGTGTGTCCCGCTAAAAAGAAAAAAGGCGACTTACCACAAGTCGCCAACACTTATAACACTTATCAAATTGATAACACTTTATAAGAAGAGAGAAATCTGTACTTACGCTACCGCAGCAAAAGCTTGTGCTACTTTCTCGATATTCGCAGCATTCAGACCAGCCACACACATACGGCCGCTGTTGATGAGATAAATGCCATGCTCTTCACGTAGCACAGTCACCTGCTCAACACTAAAACCTGTGTAGCTAAACATGCCTTTTTGTTTAATCAAGAAACTAAAATCTTTTTCAGGGCAAAGCGCTTGCAGGCGTTCGTATAGACCTTCACGTACTTCGCTCATACGCGCACGCATCGTGTCAACTTCTGCCAACCAAGTTGCTTTTAAGTCACTGTTAAGTACACAAGAGACCAAAACCGCACCGTATTTAGCTGGGCTTGAATAGTTGCGGCGAACAGTCGCTTTTAGTTGACCTTGAACGTTGGCAGCAACAGCTGCGTTTTCGCACACAACTGATAGACCACCAACACGCTCACCGTATAGAGAGAAGGTTTTAGAGAACGAGTTGCTCACCAAGAAAGTAGCATTAGTACGCTCAGCTAAAGCACGAATAACATGCGCATCTTCAGCGATGCCATCGGCGAAGCCTTGATAAGCCATATCAAAGAATGGGATCAATTGACGTTCAACCACCACTTTGATCACTTCGTCCCACTGTTGATTATTCAAATCAACCCCTGTTGGGTTGTGGCAACATGGGTGCAGTAGAACGATGGTTTTCTCTGGCAACTGACTCAACGTGTCCATCATGCCATCAAAGTTCAACAAGTTGGTTTCTGAGTTGTAGTAAGGGTATGTGGCTGTTTCAAAACCCGCACCTTGGAAAATGGCATGGTGGTTTTCCCATGTAGGATCGCTCACATACACTTTTGATTCTGGGAAATAATGATGAAGGAAATCTCCCCCGATCATCAAAGCGCCAGAGCCGCCAAGGCTTTGGATAGTTGCTACGCGACCTTGAGCTAAGGCTGGATGCTCATCACCAAACACCAAGGATTGCACCGCACTGCGGTAGGCTGGAATGCCATCCATCGGTAGGTATAAACAAGGTTGTTCTGGCTGTTGATTGTACTGCTCTTTTGCAGCATGTACCGAATCCAATGTTGGAATCGCACCATCTGCGTCGTAATAGAGACCAATACTCAGATTGACTTTTCCTTCACGCTCATCGGCGAAGAATTTTTCCATCAACGACAAAATTGGGTCGCCAGCATATGGCTTCACATGGTTTAACACAGTCATACTCCTTGTTGACTAAGCTTGGTAACGGTCTTTGCGATGGTTTAACGCAATAATAAGGTTGAGCAGTAAGCCACAAACGATGGATAAGAGCAATGCGTAGGTCCCAATTACCGACAGAGAAATGAGCATAATGACCACATCACATCCCATCAATAACCACCCCGCACGCAGCCCCGTGCGCTCTTGAATGTAAAGCGCCAGAATATTAAATCCACCTAGGCTTGCTTTGTGACGAAATAACACGATAAATCCTACACCAAATATACAGCCGCCGAACAGCGCGGCATAAAGCGGCTGCAGTGACGAAATCTGAATAAACTGACCTTGAATATTGGTGAAGAAAGAGACCAATCCGACCGCGAGAAACGTTTTTAGGGTGAACTGCCACCCCATGCGGCGAATAGCGAGATAATAGAACGGCAAATTGATGAGAAAAAAGACAGTGCCGAATTCAATATTAAATTTGTAGTGCAGAAACAGCGAAAGCCCTGCGGTACCACCAGTGATCATGCCAATCTGTTTGAGGAACATGACACCAAAAGCCACCATGCTTGAGCCAATCATGATAGCAATAACATCTTCAAACCAGCGGTGATCAATCTTGATAGCAGAAACATCCGCAGAGAGGCTCTGAGCGTTGGACGCTTGAGTCATAGTAACAATCCTTAGTTAATTCTCCGTTGCAGTTCATTAAACACTGCACACGGGCAAAATCAAGGATTATTTGCTCACTTATGCGAAATAAATGCATCATTTGAAATTATTTGCATGAAGTGAGCGGAAAAAACGGTATTAGCTAATTACGATGCCATTCTCTTTGACGCGATCAAGTACCACGGATGTTTTGATATGAGCAATCGTACGAGTACTGAAAATGCGGTTGATGAGATCGTTCAGATTCGCGAGGTCAGAAACGACACAACGAAGTGAATAGTCGCCATCACCTGTGGTTTTATAGGCATCGAAAATGGCAGCTTCACTGTGAATATATTCAAGAAAACGTCTAGCGTTTTCTTCTTCATGGCTAAGCAATTTAACTTCGACCATCGCCACCACTTCTTGTTTTAACGCTTGTGGGGACAAACGAGCTTGGTAGCCCAAGATCAACTGTTGCTGTTCTAACTGAATACGGCGACGTGAACATTGTGATGGAGATAAACCCACGAGTTCGCTAAGTTCCTGACTGGTTAAACGACCGTTCTCCTGAAGCAGAGTCAGCATTTTAATATCGTATTCGTCGATTTGATAAGAGCTCATAGATTCTTTTCCTGTACATCCTAAGGAACGACACCGCTGATATCCTTTATAACGCGGTTCTCATTTGTGATTTGATTAGACGATAGTAGTTGCTACTTTTCAATACGCTAGCGACATTTGGCTAAAAAAAGCCAAACAAGAGTGGAAAAGGACACACACCGTTAGCCTATGCCGAATAATTGATTGGACAATATATCAACGATTGCAACTTATTGATTTCAGTTATATATAAACCAATATGCATAAATTCTGACAAAAACATGACATATGTTTCAAGGTGTTTCAGAGTATTATGACACTCTAATGATGAACAGTGTGCAATTAACAATTTTATAATAAACACTCGAAATCGGCTTTGAGGAATGTATGAGTAATAATCACCGCAAAGTGTTCGTTTACATGCTTGAGCAATGTAATTCAACTTACTGGCTCAAAAAATGTGGCGAAGACAAGCGCAATGCCATTAATCGGCTAATCAATTTTTATCTGAGACATAAAAAAAATCTGTCTCACCTTGTGTTGACCAGTGGCTTAAGCCCAAAAGAACGCTTTAAAAAAGAAGTGGCACTATTGGATTACGCTAACAAACATGGTTTATCAACCCCTGATCTGATTTTTAAAGGTCGTTCGTTTTTTATTACCAAAAACGCAGGTGAGCCTATTCATCGCCAAGATGAGCAAAAACACGCTGCGCTTTTTATGAAAGCGACCGATGTTCTATGTGAATTCCATCGTCATAACATGATTCATGGTCGCCCAGCGATGCGCGATATCGTGGTCAATGATGAAGGGAAAGTGACTTTCTTAGATTTAGAAGAAGCAAGAATCTCAAGCAACCCCACTTTGCGCACGCGCGACTTCCTTTTGTTTTTGCTGGATTCTTATCGTCTCAATGAGGTCAGCGATGACATTCGTCTACGCGCGCTAATGCACTGGTACCAGGAGTTTGGTCACGGTACAGACAAAGCATTTCGCCTCGCAGAAACGGTTCTAAATCGCTTTAGTTGGGTTGCCAAACTGGTACTCGCGGTGCGCAAGAAAAACCGTTTATCAGAACAGTTGTTAGCGCTACACCGCCTGCTAAAACGTTTTGAACAAGAAAAACATCGCTTAGCAACCCAAATGATTCTAGATCATTGATGAATATCCACTGCCGGAGAGTCTGCAAGGATGCAGCTCTCTGGTAATCTACAATCCTCTCTATCCGCCTCAGAGACTTCTCGTATCGCTTTACACGGATTACCAGCCGCCACTTTATTACTTGGAATATCTTCGCTTACGACCGATCCTGCTTGAATAATTGCGCCGCGCCCAATCGTTACACCACCCAAAATGGTGCAATGCGCGCCAATCCAAACATCCTCTTCAATGGTAATATTTTGCGCATACGCCAAGGCATTTTGTCGTTCTTCCACCACAAGCGGATGACTAGCACAAGCGCAACACACATTGGCCGCAAAATAGACATTATTGCCTATCGTAATCTCTGCGCTATCAAGCATTACGCACCCAGATTCCACCACAGCAGAACCTTTAAAATGCACATTAAAACCGTAATCACAGGTAAAGTTGGGCTCAATAAACGTCTGCTCGCCACAGTCTCCAAGCAGTTCCGCTAACAAAATTTGTCTGCGCAACGCTTGATTAGGCAAAGTTTGATTATATTGATACGTTCTCTCTTTGGCTTTGAATTGTAAGCGTCGTAATTCGGGATCCATCGCCGAATACAACTCACCAGGCTGTCTATTGACTCGTCGCTCACTCAAGGTAATTCTCCTACCTCA
This sequence comes from Vibrio porteresiae DSM 19223, assembly GCF_024347055.1. Taxonomy (NCBI): domain Bacteria; kingdom Pseudomonadati; phylum Pseudomonadota; class Gammaproteobacteria; order Vibrionales; family Vibrionaceae; genus Vibrio; species Vibrio porteresiae. The sequence goes on along the minus strand of NZ_AP024895.1, from coordinate 1,262,466 downwards.
TTGTCGATCTGCACTGCAGTATAACGCGAAACAGAATAACAACTTTGCGACCTAATAAACAAGCCTGCACCAAAAAAGCCCAACGAATGTTGGGCTGTATCGGTATGGGAGCGCATCCCCCTAGAGACTGGGCAAATGTGAGCAGATTTGCCTAGTCAAATGTCAAACCTTACAAGAATGCTTTGTATGGTAGCTCTGGTTCATCGGTGAAAATATCAGCAAAACCGCGGAAATGTTGGTAATGCATCGTGTCCTTATCGGTTGGATAAGTATATTTGCCACCCACTTGCCAGAAGAATGGGCTGAAATGATAGTTGAGACGGTCTTTCTTCATGTTCCACAACACTTCGATTTCACGCGGATCACTTTGGAAGTTTGCCCAAATATCATGGTGGAATGGAATCACCACATTACAATCTAGCGATTCACCGGCACGCAAAATATCAGATGACGTCATTTTATCGGTAACACCGCGTGGGTTTTCCCCATAAGAGAGCAAGGCCACATCGATTTTGTAGTCGTTACCATGTTTAGCATAGTAGTTTGAATAGTGTGAGTCACCAGAGTGGTAAAGGTTACCACCTGTAGTTTCAATCAGATAGTTCACCGCACGTTTGTCCATACCATCCAAAATCTCTTTATTATAAGAAGAGACACCTTCAGGCAAAGTGACCAACGCAGTGCGGTCGAAAGAATCCAACACGTGAATTTTCATATCGCCGACTTCAATCACATCGCCTACTTTCGCTACAACACAACGTTCTTTAGGCACGCCCCAACCTAACCACAAATCAACACAAGCTTGTGGGCCAATGAATTTCACATGGTTATCGCAGTTTTGCAAAACGGCAGCGGCAACGTTAGGGTCAATATGGTCTGCATGGTCATGGGTTGCCATGACTGCATCGATTTGTTTGATCCCAAATGGGTCCAACACAAATGGTGAAGTACGTAAGTTAGGTTGTAATGCACGCACACCGCCCATACGCATCATTTGGTGTTGATGTTTCATTAATGGGTTTTTCTGCGTTTTCTTACCTGTACCACACCAGAAATCGATAGTGAGGTTGGTATTACCTTCTGATTTCAACCAAATACCAGTACAACCAAGCCACCACATGGCAAAGGTATTAGGTTGCACTTCGGTTTTTTCAATCTCTTCGTTTAACCAAGTTCCCCATTCAGGAAACGTGTTTAAGATCCAAGATTCACGTGTAATTTCATCTACTTTGCTCATAACCATATACCTTTTTGTTTCACCGCGAATTATCGCGTTTTATTAAATTTAAGATGTAGGGAGTCGACGCCTTGTTTTGCACAAGGCGGCTAAATTTAAGGTGATTAAGTTAATGTGTAATTAAGATGGCGCGATTCAGACCAAGATCACTTGCGTCCCTTGCGCCTCCAGTGCGGCGACCACTTTTGGGTCGGCCTCTTTACCAGTGACAACAATATCGATTTTTTCCGCTGGGCAGAACAGCATGCCCGTACGCTGCCCAACTTTCGAACTGTCGACGACGACCACCAGCTTATCGATCTGCTCAAGCATCTGCTGTTCCGCCACTGCAGTTAGCATGTCTGCTTTATACAAACCGTTTTCTGTCAATCCCTTACCACTGGTGAACATCCAGTTACCCGCGTAACTGCCCAGTGAATCAGGAGCTGGATTGAGAAAGATGTGCTGCGCTTTGTTGTATTGACCACCAATGATGATGACATCATCGTGATCTTCGTTAATCAAATAGCTTGCCAGCGGAAAATAGTTGGTCACTATCTGTACATCTTGCCCGCAAAGCTGCTGTCCGAGTAGGAACGCGGTTGAACCACAGTTGATCACCACACTATCACCAGGTTGGCAGAGTTGCGCCGCATGAATAGCAATACGCTCTTTCTCTTCATAATGCTCAGTGCTATCGATATTGAGTGGCGACCAAGTGCGCTTTTTCCCTTCAATACGCTCGGCACCATTACGCACTTTCTTCAACTTACCAAGTTCATCGAGCTTAGCGATATCACGGCGGGCAGTGGCGGGAGAGACATGGAACTGCTCAATAATGTGGTTGACGTTGATGGTTTGCTTCTCTTCCAACAACGACAGAATGCCATTATGTCTCTGAACTTCATTCATTTTATCACCCTCATGATTTCGCATGATTATTTTTGATTACTTTTGATTTGATTTGATTGTATTAATCTCAAAAATGATTGTCAAACAATCAACGAGGAAAAACGACACCTTGATCACAAATAAAAATAAGTGATTGTTTTTATTTATATTTAATTCCACACAAGTGATCTGGCTATCAAAATAGAGGCCAAATCAAGGACAAATTTGACGCAGTTCAAAGTAATCATAAACGCGCATTGAATGATTACTTTTGATTGGTATTGTTTATTGCGTGAGCACTTAACGAGTTTTTCTCGCCGCATCTTACGAGAATTTCTCTGACCTACAACGATTACAACGACAACATATTCAGGGGTAAAGATATGGAGACCTTGTATAACATCTTCTATATTTTTTACAGCCAAGTGATGACCAAAGCGCCGCTACTTCTGGGGCTAGTTACACTGATAGGCTACTGGCTACTGAGACGAGACGGCACCACGATTTTAAAAGGCACCATTAAAACCATTGTTGGCTTTATGCTGGTGCAAGTCGGTGCAGGCACACTGACGGCTGGTTTTAAACCAGTAATAGAAAAATTAGCAGAATATCATCACCTTACAGGTTCTGTTGCAGACCCATACACCTCAATGATGGCGACCATGGATGCCATGGGCGATAACTACTCTTGGGTCGGTTACACCGTTCTATTGGCACTGGCGATCAATATTATTCTGGTGCTATTTCGTCGTATTACCGGCATTCGCACCATCATGCTGACTGGGCACATCATGTTCCAGCAAGCAGGTCTGATTGCTGTGTTCTATTACGTGATGGGCGTTGGCATGTGGCAAACCATCATCTACTCTGCCGTGATCATGGCACTGTATTGGGGGATCTCTTCCAATATCATGTTCAAGGCCACGGAAGAAGTGACTGGTGGAGCCGGCTTTTCTATCGGTCACCAACAACAAGTAGCGTCTTGGATTGCCACCAAAGTAGCGCCGAAATTGGGTGACAAGAACGAAAGCGTTGACCACTTAAACTTGCCTAAATGGCTGCACATTTTCCACGACAGCATCGCTTCTACGGCAATCGTCATGACTCTGTTCTTTGGCGTTATCCTGCTTTCATTTGGCCTAGATAACTTACAGTCCATGGCGGGTTCTACTCACTGGTCTATCTATATCCTCGAAACCGGTTTGAAATTTGCGGTGGCCGTACAGGTTATCGTAGTCGGCGTACGTATGTTCGTGGCCGAGTTGTCTGAAGCGTTTAAAGGTATCTCTGAACGTGTGATTCCAAATGCAGTGCTGGCAATTGACTGTGCCGCTATCTATGCCTTCTCACCTAACGCGATGGTATTTGGTTTTATGTGGGGCGCTATCGGGCAATTTACTGCAGTCCTTGCAATGCTGGCCTTTAATGCTCCAATCATGATCATCCCAGGATTTATTCCGATGTTCTTCTCTAACGCAACCATCGGTGTGTTTGCGAACCACTACGGCGGCTGGCGTGCAGTGATGAAAATCTGTTTCGTGATGGGGATTATCGAAATTTTGGGTTCTGCTTGGGCAATTCATCTGTTCTCTGTGTTTGGCACCTCATTCAACGGTTGGATGGGTATGGCTGACTGGGCAATTCTTTTCCCTGCGGTCATGCAAGGTATCTCAATTTCTAAAATGTTCTTTTATGTGTTGATTGCACTGGCTTGTGTTTACATGTTCTTCGCTTCCAAAAAATTGCGCGCAGAAGAAGATGCAGCTGGTCTTGTGAATATTGCTGAAGAACCTGAAATCATCAAAGCAGTAGAACAAGCCATCGCCGCAAGCGACGGAGTTCGCCCAGTTAGCATCTTAGCTGTGTGTGGTAATGGTCAAGGATCATCGATGATGATGAAGATGAAAATTGGCAAATACCTAGAGAAAAAAGGCATCCCTCATGTCATGGATTCCTGTGCCCTATCTGATTACAAAGCCAAACTGGCGACCACTGACATCATTGTTTCGTCCAAACACTTATCCGGTGAGATGGACCCAGGTGAAGGCAAGTTTGTACTTGGGGTGCAAAACATGCTCAATCCCAACTCCTTTGGCGATGAGCTGCTCGACATCATTAATAAGAATTTTATTCCAACCAAATAAAACCTCTATATCCAAAACGTAAGCAATGTACTGAAGGTGCCGGACTCCTCCGGCGCCTATAGGAGAGACATATCATGGCATTAAAACAATCTCTTATCGAAAACAATTCCATCTGCCTGCAAGCAGAAGCCAGTGACTGGAAAGCCGCGATCAAAATTGGCACTGACATGTTGATCAAATCAGGCGCAATTAAGCCTTCTTATCATGACGCCATCATTAGTAGTGTCGAAAAATTAGGGCCTTATATCGTTATCGCCCCAAGTTTAGCGATGCCTCATGCTCGCCCAGAAAATGGCGTGGTGCGCACCGCTTTTGCTTTAGTCACCTTAAAAGAACCGGTGTTCTTTGACGGCGAAGAGAGCCCAATAGACGTTTTGATTACCTTAGCCGGTAGCACTTCTGACCAACACATGGAAGGTCTGATGGAAGTCACTCAAGTGTTAGACGATGAAGAGAGCGAAACGGGCGTCGACTTGGACAAGTTACGTCGCTGCCAGAGCGCGCAAGACGTTTATCAAGTCATTGATGCTGCTCTAGAAGAAGCTACGGCGTAGGAGTTCATCATGTATCAAGCATTAAAAGAGCGCGTACTCGCAGCTAACCTCAAATTGCCAGACTACGGCTTAGTGACCTTCACTTGGGGTAACGTCTCTGAAATTGACCGCGAACGCAGTGTGATTGCGATTAAACCATCAGGCGTTGAATACGATGTGATGACAGTGAACGACATCGTGGTACTGGATCTTAATGGCAACATCATTGAAGGCACACTCAATCCCTCCAGTGATACGCCCACACATTTAGAGTTGTACCGTGCGTTTCCACAACTCGGTGGCATCGTTCATACCCACTCTCACTTTGCGACCGTTTGGGCCCAAGCAGAAAGTGACATTCCAGCACTCGGCACCACTCACGCCGACTACTTCTACGGCGACATTCCTTGTACACGACTGCTGTCAAAACAAGAAATTGCCGAGCAGTACGAAAAGAACACAGGCGCAGTGATCATTGAAGAGTTTCAACGTCGCGATCTTGATCCTCTTGCTGTCCCCAGTGTGGTTGTCGCAGGTCATGGCCCTTTCTCTTGGGGCAAAAATGGTATCGATGCGGTGCACAACGCTGTGGTGTTAGAAGAAGTCGCTTCGATGGCGATTGCCACACGCACCATTAATAGCGGCGTGCACATTCAGCGTGAATTGTCAGACAAACACTACTTAAGAAAACATGGCGCCAATGCCTATTACGGACAAAGGTAATCTCTATGTACAAAGTATTAGCACTTGATCTAGATGGTACGGTTCTTAACGACCAACAGACCATCCATCCTGCAGTGAAGCAAGCCATTCGCGACGCGCAAGAAGTATGTCATGTCGTGATTGTCACCGGTCGCCATCATACTGCAGCCAAGCCTTACTACGATGAGTTGGGGCTCACCACACCGATCATCTGCTGCAACGGGACCTATGTGTATGATTATGCAAACCACCAAGTGCTGAAACACAACGCAATTGCACAAGACGATGCGCTCGACTTTATCGACTTAGCGCAGCAGTACCAAATGAAGTTAGTCATGTACGTCACCAACGCCATGACTTACTCCAAATGCAATCCCATCGCTTACATGCAAGCACTCGAACATTGGGCACAGCAATTTCCTCCAGAGCAACAGCCGCGCATTGAACGAATTGCCTCCTTTGCCGAACTGGCGCGCCAAACCGAGTACATCTGGAAATTTGTCGTTGAAGGGCAGCCTCATTCTGTTGAACGCTTTGCTCAGCAAGAGTGGATTCAAAAGACCTTCAATGGGGAACGGTCATGGTCCAATCGCATCGATTTCTCTGCTCAAGGCAACAGCAAAGGCAAACGCCTAGCTGAATATGTGCGTGAACTGGGTTACGACGCCAACCATGTGATGGCGGTCGGCGATAACGAAAACGATCTCTCCATGATTCGTTTTGCTGGCCTTGGCGTTGCCATGGCGAATGCATCTGATCTTGTCAAACAAGGCGCTAACCTTGTTTGCTCAACCAATAATAACCAAGACGGCCTAGCCCGCCTTATACGTGAAAAAATTCAAGGATAACATCATGACTAAACCTCTTATTCAAATCGCCCTAGACCAAACTTCTCTTGCTCCTGCTATTGATGTTGCACATAACGTGCAAGGCTTTGTCGACGTGATTGAAGTGGGCACCATTTTGGCCTTCGCCGAAGGGATGAACGCGGTTCGAACTCTGCGGCACAATCACCCTAACCATATTTTGGTGTGTGATATGAAAACCACTGACGGCGGTGCCATCCTTGCCCGTATGGCATTTGAAGCAGGAGCAAACTGGATTACCGTTTCCGCCGCAGCCCACATTGCCACCATCACCGCGTGTAAGAAAGTTGCCGATGAATTCGGTGGTGAAATTCAGATCGAAATTTACGGTCGTTGGACCATGGAAGATGCGCAAGCTTGGGTCGATTTAGGCATCAAACAAGCCATTTATCACCGCTCACGTGACGCTGAATTGGCTGGTGTGAGTTGGACCGATGCGGATATTGCCAAAATGCGCGAGCTGTCTGACATGGGCATCGAACTCTCTATTACCGGTGGCATTGTTCCTGAAGACATTCACTTATTTGAAGGCATTCAAGCTAAAACCTTTATCGCTGGGCGCGCACTCGCCGGTGACAAAGGCGCAGAAGTCGCCGCGGCGCTACGTGCACAAATTGATCGTTATTGGAACGAATAAGGAGCGCCTATGTATCAGCCTCTGCAACGTCAACGGATCGGGCTTTATGAAAAAGCCCTTCCTAACGACCTGAGTTGGGAAGAGAAACTCACCACCACCAAACAGCTGGGTTTTGATTTTCTGGAAATCTCGGTAGATGAATCCGATGAGCGCCGTAGCCGTTTAGATTGGGACGATGAAACCATCTATTCACTGCGCCACCTGTGTGAAAAAGTAGGGTTACCTTTGCAATCGTTGTGCTTAAGTGCGCATCGCAAATATCCGTTTGGTTCTGCTGACCCAGAAATTCGCCATCAAGCCGTATTGCACATGGAAAAAGCGATTACCCTCGCCTTTAAACTGGGCATTCGTACCATTCAACTCGCTGGCTACGATGTCTATTACGAGCCAGCGAATAAAGAGACCCATGAACGCTTTATTGCGGGTATGCGTCAAGCGGCGAAAATGGCAGAACGTGCTGGCGTGATGTTAGCGGTTGAGATCATGGATACGAACTATCTCAACTCTTTGAGTAAGTTTGAAATTCTCAATCGGGCGATCAATTCTCCCTACTTCACCGCCTATCCGGATGTGGGCAATATCTCTGGTTGGAATTACGATGTGTGTACCGAACTGGCTCTGAGTAAAGCGCATATTACCCAAATCCATTTAAAGGACACACACAAAGTGAGCCCTGGTTATCAAGGACAATTTCGTGACTTAGTCATTGGTGATGGTGAGGTGAATTTTGATGCGATTTTCCAAACCCTCAAAGAAACAGATTGTGTGGTTCCCATGGTGATTGAAATGTGGGCCCATGATGAAAACTGGAAAGAGAACATTAAGTTAGCCAAACGCAGGCTCAACCAAGCGTGTGATAACGCGCAGTTGCCACGCTTGTTTGCAGCTTAAGCACTCCTTTCAACCATAATAAATGCGATGAATCTCCTCTATCCCGCATGCCACTCATGCCGTGGATTTGCTCCCTTTGGGACATGTGATGTCTTCCCCCGAGGACATCACATGCTTTCTTACCGATTTGCATTCGATAGGGTATCCTGTTCTAGATTGACTTTACCTATGGCTAAGCGCACATTAACTAACCCTAACCACCAACCTAACTCCATGACTGACAATGAAATTACTCCATCTACAACTGTTCTGGTATGAAAAGCACCACACTTTATTGGAAATGGAAGACCTTCCAGAGCTTTCGCCTGCACAGCATCAAGAGTTAGCCAATTGGGTCAAAGGACGCCGCAAAATTCTTAACTTTGAAGTGCATCAGCATCCTTGGGTCAAAGTCAATATCGAGGGCGGTTCGTCGTGTTTGCGACTCTTGCCCAATGGCAAGGTAACGGAATCTGACCTGTTTAGCGCCAGCTCGCTACAAGGAGTTTGGAAAGTCATCGACGGTTTTCTGTTTATTAAAATCGTCAGCGGTGAGTTTATTGTCGAATACCAAATTGTCGGCAATGCGCAAGAGAGTATTCACTGCGGTATTGAATACATTAACGGCCAAGTCAGTACCTACAGTAAGTTTGTTCAAACCAAATAAAAACCGCCCGATGGGGTGTCGGGCGGTTGTATCATCTTGTAAATACACTTAATTTATTTAAGTTACATATAGTAGTTAAACCCAATCCATACTTGGCGACCAATTTGGTAGCGGTTACTTGCCGTTGTATCGGTATAAGGAATTCGGTTAAACACATTGGTAATTTCAGCCGTTACATTTAATTGCTGATCTTGTTGTTTAATCAATTTATACAGAATTTTCATATTTACCGAGGTAAATGATGGTCTTTCGATTTCATCGTAAACATCATAAGAGGAGCCATCAATAGTGATATTTTCTTTGGTATCCCCAATGGCGCTATAACGATGGCGATATCTCAGCTCAGTATTCGTCACCAAACGCTCACTAAACCAATCAGCCGTCCATGATAATTTGGCGGTGATGGGCGCTGCAAAATTATTAGCAGCGGCTGAAGAATACAACTCACTATTTGTCACCAAATCGCCATGGTAATAAACTGTATCAACGTCTGAAACAATATCCGTGTAATCACTTTGACCATAAGACTTCGTTTCAGACCAAGTAAGCCCCATACCAAATTTATGATGTTCAATGCCACCATTCCATTTAATGGTATATCCTCGGTAATCTGATTTACCTTCGTTAGTCATTTCGTAATAGTCACCGTCATCACTTTCAATCATTTGACTTAATGCAAATCGATCTCTGTTTTTACGATATACGGCCTCTAATTGGAGTTTCCCTTCAAGCGCGGTCGGAAAGATAAAAGCAGCAACCAATTCATCCGAGTGAGGCGTCTTCAGTTTGGCATTATTGTATTTCGTGGCGCTGACTACTCTTGACTGCGTCCATTCCCCAACATCACCAGTACTACTGTCAAGGGTGCGCGTATAAGTTATTTTATCAGCAGACTGAGCTTTTAACGCATATCCAACCATATCATTGGCATAATAACGGTTAGCCCCTACTGTAAAATAGGTATCTTCCATAAACTCCCACGTGGCAGTGACTCTTGGAGAAATATTATGGTTGTCTAAAAACTCGTCGTGTTCATAACGCAATCCAAGACGCAATTCTACTGGACCAATAGGCTGTGTATATTGAGACCATAGAGCTTGGCTAGCAAAACTAACTGTTGCGCTATTTTCTGGATAGAGAATACGAGTTCTAGCTGCACTGGTACTTGTGCATGAAATATCATCGTCTGCACAATTCCAGGTGCTAGACCTTGCACCTGAATAGGTGTAATAGTCGGACAACCGATTATTTTCTGCATGGGTATATTTTAGATCGAGTCCTGAATCAAGATTACCCAGCCATAACGGTGTAGAGACTTTCGATTTCCAAGTGTACTCTTCTTGTAATATCCCTAGGTTTCCATAACCGCCAGCCCAACATGTTGTAGCGGAACACCAGTCAACCGATGCTCCTCGATAATTGACTTGATAATCGGCCGATTCTTTACCCATATCGCTCGATACATAAGCGAGCTTACTTTCCCAAGTGGTTAAGCCCACATAGCCATTTGCCTGAAACTGAGCTTTTAATCCATCAGTATGATGCACCGTATAGTTATCAATTTGGTTAGGTTGGGAATATTCACTTCGGTAAGGGCTATAGAGCAACGTGCCTCTGAATGTTAAGTCATCGCGATATTCATACAAACTTTTTAAAAGATATTGTTCAGAAGTATCACCTTTAAAATGATTTTCACCACCGTAACTCTCATCGTTGGTGTATTTTACTTTTGACTCACCACGTGAATAGGATGCCAACACAAAAAAGCTGTCGGTCATTGGTAAATCAAATGCGAGAGTGCCCTTGTATTTACTAAAATCTGGCGGAGCGATTAATTCTTCTCCTTCATCTAAATCCGATTTAGCATAGACATAGCTTAAGAAAGAGTCATTTTGATATCTGCCATTTAGGGTCATATGGAATTCTTTAGCAGGATCGCGAATATCATAATTCACCGCTCCTCCAAGAAAACCACCATATTCTGCAGATACGTTATTGGTCATTATCTGAGCAGTGCCCAATAATGATGCGTCAACGTACATTATTTGCGAGGTTACCCCAGCCACACCATCCACATCACCATAGGAATTAGAGGTGACATCCATGACTGAGTTAACACCAATGCCATCAATCATGATGTTATTTTCGTAATAAGCACCACCATTAATTGAAAAATCTGCAGGACGAAGTGATTGTATTTTCTCTTGAGTCGCTTGAGATTCGTTTACATCAAGCTGAACGCCCGGAACATCTTGGATGATTTTCGTTGTATCAACACCAGAGTCATACCCCAACGCCATCGCATTCTTATCAATAACCGTTTTACCTGTATCGATAGGATCGTAACTGCGACTCATCACCGGTGCACCATTCACGCCAACCGTTTTGGCCGGATCATCCTGCACTGTTGACTCAACAATTTCTAATTCCCCTAGTTCAATAGGCTCTGCATAAACCAAATTAGAACAAGGAGTTATGGCTACCACTGCCAAACTAAAATGCGTGAATTTCATAATTTGTCATTGTTTCTTTGTTTGCTTCAGAGTAAGAACTCTGTATTATTCACAGAATGTAAAGAGCAATGATAATGAAATTAATTCTCATCAGCAATTCATGGTTACAATTTGTAATACTTCTTTTTAATCGGTCATAATAATGCGCACTCTCACAATTTGCTTAATTAGCATTTGCTACTTCTTCTCTACTACGGTGTTTTCCGCCCAACAATGGGACGAAAAGTTAACCGTTGGTGAGCTTCCTAACGGTTTCCAATACATTATTTACCCGAGTAAAAATAGTAGCGAACCCTTTAATTTACGTTTAGTGGTTCATGCGGGTTCTATTGATGACACCATCCCCGGTATTGCGCATATTGTTGAACATATGGTGTTTCGCCATAACGATATTTACGGCATTAGTATCCATCAATTTTTAAATCAAATCGGTTGGAAATCGGGTCTGCAAATAAATGCATTAACTCGCCCAACTGAAACACAATTTATGGTGCGAACTCGTCCTAATGACGTATTAAATTTAGAGCAATCCATTGCCCTATTAGCAAATTTAAGCTTGCACCCAACTATTCAACCAGATGAATGGAAGATTGAGAAAAAGGTTATTTTGGAAGAGTTACGTCTGGGCGAAGGCGTAGCAAGCCGCATTAACGACCAAAAGAAAGCGGTTATTCGTCATGATTCTCGCTATACCAATGGTCCAACGATTGGGTTTGCTCAAACCATTCAACAAACCACTGCAAGCGACATTCGTGCGTTTCTCGACACCTATTATGTGCCAGCGAACATGACCCTGATTGTGAGCGGCAATGTAACGGCGAAGCGCGCTAAAGCGGCGATCGAACAAGCATTTGGACAAGGCGAAAAAGCGAACGTCGTCAATCGCGATTATGTCGATTTTCCACTCGTGAACGATCTCTATATCGGCAAAGTTCAAGACCCACAAGGTACCTCATCATTCACCACTTTTGGACTGAGGTTTCCCCTGCTTAGCCGTGCAACGGATGCTGGTATTGAGCAGCGCATTCAGCAGAACATGTTACGTCGACTGATGAAAACTGAGCTGTCACGAGCTAAAGAACGCTATAAAAATGAAAGCGATATCAAATCCATTTTGGTCACCGCTAAAGAGCCAACGCCAGAGCGTGGCATTATTGCCTTTCAAGTGCGTACACTCGATCACCAACGAGGATTAACCATTGCTTTAACCGAGTGGCAACGTCTACTGCAAAATGGCATTGATGAAAAAGAGCTGATCAAACTGAAGCAGACCTTATTACGCTCGCTAGACAACAACCGCATCGCAAGTACCCACCGCACTTACACCGATTGGGAGGACAAAATTGCCTCTGCGATTATGCAAAATGGCGTACTAACCAGTTATGAAGCGAGCGAACCGCTGCTGCGTAAAGCCATTACGGGTCAAACCGTAGAGAGTTTAAATCGTCGTTTACACGAGCTACTTTCCAGCCAAGATCAGTTTTTGTTTTACCAAGTCCCTGGCAATCGTGACGCCGAGTTACCAAGCAAAGAGCAAGTGCGAAAGCTACAGCAAACCCTGAGCAACACAAGGTTAGAAAAAGCACCCGCGGTAGCGATGGTGACAAAAAAGGCAGCGCCGAAACAACTTAAACAGCTACCTACAGTGCCCGAACTTAAGCAGGCAGAGCTCAACATTGCCAGCAAACAAGCGTGGTCACGTGATCATGTAACCCGCTGGACGCTAAAAAATGGTGACACGGTCACTTGGTTAGATCAACCGGCGCAAGGTAAGGTGTATTTACGTCTGCTCTCACAAACAACAGCCAACACCTTGCATCAGCCAGATTGGTTAACCCAAACGGCTTACCAACTTTGGCAACAGGCAGACTACGCCTTTGCGACACAAACCGCTTTTAACGATTGGCGCGACAGTCACAAGGTGGCATGGCAATGGGCACCCCACCAGCAACAACTTGACCTCGGTTTAATGTTGGAGAGCAAAACGGCCGCTAAAAAGGACACACACCTTAGCCAAGCGATGCAAAGTTACGCAGCGATGCAACAAGCACCGCAATGGCTTGATCTCAATATCACTGATTTGAAAAAGGATCTGGCGAAGCAGCTCACCAATAAAGCCGAGCTAGCCCAGGTAGAACAATTTAGCACAGCCCAATTACAACAAACCGTTCGCGTATTAGCTCGTCAACCGATTGATCTCTATATCGTTGGGAAGCTATCTAGCCAATCTATCGAGCAAAATGTGCTGCCGTATCTTGCTGGCATTAAGCGCGACCATCGCGTGGCCAACACTTCCGCTACACAGGAAAGCGCTAAGCAGGACACACACCTTAAGCAACCAGCTTCAACCAAAACAGTGAAACACATTTACCATGACAACAAAGCCACAGTAACGGTGAAGTCACAAACGCCGATGCAATGGTCGCCAGAGGCGAGTTTTGAGATATCTGCGCTCAATCCAATTGCGCAGCGCGCGCTGAAAAACCGTCTGCGTCACCAACTTGGTGGTGTGTATCGCATGAACTTTGAGATGAACTTGAACAAAAATAATCAGGTGGAATCCACACTCAGCTTTACCACCGACCCACTGCGTGTCGATGAGCTGATTGCCGCCGCAACCGAGGTGCTCAACCACCTTGACCGTCAGATTGAGCAAGAGAATATCGACCTCATCAAAGATGATATTGAGTTTGCCGAGCAGGTTCGTTTGCAATCGCCAAACACTTGGCTGCGCCGTCTGCAACTGAGTTTTGAACGTTATCAATCCCCTGAGTATTTAACGCGCATGCTTTCGTTAGATGAAAACATAAGCAAAGCATCGCTCACCCAGTGGGCAGATAAGATATTTCCGCAACCCGCGAGCCAAACGCGAATTGAACTACCGATAGAAAACACGACCAATTAAAAACAATGACCTTAATTAATAGAGGCGAATTTCAATGAGTGATGTCATTTTAAACCAAGATATCTGGTCCATAGCGACCGCTATTCCACTGCTGATCTGTTCATTGATCGCGTTGGCGCTGATTCTCGATCGCAGTGTGGCAGCCTTGCGTTGTAAGGTCCTGTCGCAAAAGCAGCAGCAACAAGTACAAGCTCTGCTTAACAATGGTGAAGTGAACCAAGTGAGTAACGCCATCGCCTCTTCTGGCGAGGGCTATCAAGCGGCAATGAGTGAATTTGCTAGCACAACGTCCATGGATAAAGAGCTGCGCGAAGAAGCATTAGGCTTGTGGCTTGCCCGTTACACCAAAACCTTACGTCGTCGCTTATCGGCCCTAACTACCATCGCAACATTAGCGCCTATGCTGGGGCTGCTGGGTACGATAGTCGGTCTAATGCGCTCATTTCATAATATTGGACTGAGTAATGGTCCCGTTGAACCTGCGTTAGTTGCGGACGGTTTATGGCAAGCCCTATCGACAACGGCAGCAGGGATGATCATCGCGGTTCTCTGCGTCATGTGCCATGCAATGTTTCAGTCTCGCATTCGTTACCATTTGAGCGATGTGACCGATCTTCTTAACCGCTGCTGCTTAACTCACTTAGTTGCAGAGGCCAAAAATGATTAATAATAGTGCCTTAGAAGAAGAGCAAGGTGCATCTGAACCTTTAACGGCGATGATCGACGTTATCTTCACGCTGATCGCGTTTATGATGCTCATGATCAATACGCCACTGGCGTCAATGGAAGTGAGCTTGCCGAGCACAGATGCCACGGCACAGACCATCACTGTAAAAAAAGAGAGTGTCACGCTCTCGATTATCAACCAAGATGACAACTGGTATATCGACCAACAGCCGATGAACAGTGAAACGCTGGTAGATACATTAAAGCAGCGCAAACTTGCTCATCCCGATCTGCAGGTGATCGTCAATAGTGACAAACAAGTGCCCATGGAACGTATGGTGCAACTATTTACCTTGTTGCAATCGGTACCGCTCGATGTCACCCAATTGGCTCTGAAAGAGACGGGGCGCTAAATGAAATTCCCGACTCAAACTCGCTTCTCTCTGAGTTTGGTGTTTTCTGTTGCTTTGCACCTAGTGATTTTGGCGATGGTGTTGTGGCAAATACAATCGTTACCGCCAACGCCAGTGAAGAGTAATGACAAACTGGCGATATCACTGGGCTTGCAAGCGGCTCTTGCAGGGGCTGCAACAAGCCATGCGAAGCAGGCACAAAACGAAGCGAAAGAGATGCAAGCCAATGTTGAACCTAAGCCTGTAAAACCAGAAGAGCAGCGTGAAGAAAAGCCAATTAAAAAGACGAAGCCAATAGAAACGCCCAAAGCACTCGTTAAGGCTGTCCCCAAACCGCAAGAAGTTAAGCCCAAAGAGTCCCCACCTAAAGAGGTGGTAAAAAAAGAACCAGAGCCTAAACAAGAAGAGCAGCCCAAAGTGAGCAAAGCGGCTATCGCTCAGACTCAATCGATTGATAGCGTCGCCGGTGAGCAAGGAGTGAACGGTTCAACTCAAGATAGCCAGCAACAAAGCGAAACTGGCTTAGCCAACCGCGCTGCAGCAAGTGCTAGCGAACAGTATGACTATTTAGTACGGCAACATTTACTGGCGAAGAAAATGGCGCCTAATTTGATGAGCTCAAGTCGCATCCGTGGGGAAGTCACCTTGATTTTCACCCTAGACCGACAAGGTAAAGTGCTCAAAGCAGAGATTGCCAAAGCGTCACGTATTCGCGCCTTTAATAAAGCTGCGGTAAAAATGCTGGCCAAAGCGAGCCCATTTCCTGCAGCCCCAAGCAATGTGGATTGGCTGCAACGGGAATTTAATATCACTGTCACCTACGACATCCAATAACCACTTCTTTATTGACTCGTTTCGTTCCCTTCAAGTGCACTCATTGCACTTGAAGCGGAACCCATCTCAAAACAAAGCCTCATCTTTATTGACAAATCATATAGAGTCGCCTTGACTATTCACTCAACCGATTGCTTAAGGCATTGAACTTTTTCTCCAGATTCGCCACCAATATAGCGTTTGCGCATATAAATTAGTCACTTCATCACCAGCGACTATAAACCCTCGGCATGTGCTGTTTTTTTGTGCATTTTGAATAAGAACTTTAAATGTCACCAATGTGACAGAAAGATTACAAAAGCCAGCCAACGCCTATCAATCAAAGAAATTCCCACGGTTACACCTATCAATACCCCTTTTGTATTAACTCAATATTGTGTCAGTAATATTTCAAAATGACTTTTTTAGACCCTCATATTCGGAAAGTTATTTTTAAAAATGAAACTTTATCTCTTAAAAATATCTCCCTAACATCCATTCCCGAACCAACAAGTCATCTTTTAGGGATTCAAAAAATGAAAAAATTTGCGGTATTAGCTGCTTCACTAACCATGCTATCTGCTGGTGCTTTCGCAGATACAACAATCAACGGTGCAGGCGCAACATTCCCATATCCTGTGTACATGAAATGGGCAAAAGAATACCAAGCAGAAACTGGCGTAAAACTTAACTATCAAGCGATCGGTTCTGGCGGTGGTATCAAACAAATCTCTGCAAAAACTGTTGATTTTGGTGCTTCTGATGCTCCGCTAACCGAAACACAACTAGACAAAATCGGCTTGGTACAATTCCCAGCTGTTATGGGTTCTATCGTTCCAGTTGTGAATGTTAAAGGAATTAACGCTGGCGAACTGAAAATCTCTGGTGAACTACTGGCTGACATCTACCTAGGTAAAGTGAAATTCTGGGATGACAAAGCAGTTAAAGTAGACAACGCCTCTTTGACTCTGCCACACCAACCTATCGTGACTGTTCACCGTTCTGATGCTTCAGGTACTTCATTCAACTACACCGGTTACCTAGCAAAAGTCAGCAACGACTGGAAAGAACAAGTAGGTCAAGGTAAAGAAGTGGTATGGCCAAAAGCAGCAACAAACCTAGGCGGTAAAGGTAACGCAGGTGTTGCTAACTTAGTGAAACGTACTCCAGGTGCGATTGGTTATGTTGAATACGCTTACGCGGAACAAAACAAACTGATCTACACCGCAATGAAAAACAGTGCAGGTACCTTCGTAGAGCCTTCTCTTGAAACATTCCAAGCCGCTGCAGCTAACGCAGATTGGAACTCAGCACCTGGCTTTGCTATCGACCTAAACAACCAACCTGGCGCGAAATCATGGCCAATGACCGCTGCGACATTCATCTTGATGTACAAAGATCAAGCGAATGCAGATAACGCTAAAGAAGTGTTGAAATTCTTCCAATGGGGTTATGAGCACGGCGATCTAGCAACAGGCCTAGGTTATGTTCCAATGCCTAAATCTGTTGTGACCATGGTTAACGACATGTGGTCAAAAGACATCAAAGCGAACGGTAAGAAAGTTTACTAATCGCCAGAGTCTAAAGTAGTAATTTTTTAATGGCCTCTGGTGATGACATCAGGGGTCGTATTCCCTTTTTATTTAAAACGGTATGAATCTGTGATTGCTTCTCACGCTATTTATGATCGTTGTTTTAAACAAGGTAGTTTCAGTACCGCCTTGCTGATCACTGTAATGATGGCCGCTATCTTCGCTACGTTAGTAGGCGGAGCGATGCCAGCAGTACAGGAATTCGGTCTTAGTTTTATCTTCAGTACAGAATGGGATCCTATTAATTTTGTCTTCGGCGCGGGTAACGCCCTTTATGGCACTTTAGTTTCTTCGATCATCGCAGTCATTATTGCAACACCGATTGGTATTGCGATTGCGATTACACTCTCTGAGCTACTTCCAAAATGGATATCTTATCCAGTTGGTCTAGCGATTGAGCTGCTCTCTGCTGTTCCAAGTATCATCTATGGTATGTGGGGCTTGTTCGTGTTCGCTCCTTGGTTTGCTGAAGGTCCGCAATTGTGGATGATTGAGCACATGGGTGTGATTCCTGTGATTGGTCCACTGTTTAGCGGTGCACCACTAGGACAAGGATTATTAACTGCAGGCATCATTCTTTCGTTCATGATTCTGCCTATCATGACCTCGTTGATTAAAGATGCACTGAGCACAGTACCTAATGTACTTCGTGAATCCTCATACGGCATTGGCGCGAACACCTACGAAGTGATCAGCAATATCCTGCTGCCATCCATCAAAAGCTCGGTGTTTGGTGCTTTTATTCTGGCACTTGGCCGCGCGCTTGGGGAAACCATGGCGGTGACGTTTGTCATCGGTAACTCGCAAGACATTAGCTCATCACTGTTTATGCCAGCAACCTCGATCTCCGCGACGATTGCAAACCAGTTCAACGAAGCGGATGGCATCAAAATGGCTTCACTCATGGCATTAGGCCTAGTGCTGTTCATTGTGACATTCCTTGTTATGGGATATGCCCGTCTGCAACTACGTAAAAGTAAGGTGGCATAATGAGAGCTCGTAAAGTGAAAAACTGGCTGTTCAAAGCAGCGTGTTTTGCGGCAACAACGATTGGTCTGTTCATTCTGGCAGCCATCATGTACAGCCTCATCAGCAAAGGCACAGTCGCACTTAACTTAGATGTGTTTACCAAATCCCTACCCGCTCCTGGCGACACAGATGGCGGTCTGGCTAATGCGATTGTCGGTTCAGTGATGATCAGCGTATTGGGTATCCTGATTGCGATTCCAATCGGTGTGATGGCCGGTACATGGCTTGCAGAATTTGGTAAAGAGTCAAAAATGGCTGACACCATCCGTTTTATGAACGGGATGTTGATGTCATCACCATCGATTCTGATTGGTCTGTTTGTCTACTTGATCTTCGTGGCACCATTTCATCACTTTTCAGGTTGGGCCGGTGCAATTGCACTCGCCATCATTGCTTTGCCAATGATCATTTCAACCACAGAAGAGATGTTGAAATTGGTTCCACCTAGCTTACGTGAAGCTGGCGCGGGTATCGGTGCTCCAATGTGGAAAGTGACCACAGCACTGAGCTATCGCAGCGTAGGTGCAGGTATCGTCACTGGTATTTTGCTCTCTTTTGCACGTATCGCAGGTGAGACAGCACCTTTGCTGTTTACCTCATTAAGTAACTCATTTATGTCTCTGGATATGGCAGGCCCAATGGCAAACCTTCCTGTGACAATCTACAACTTGGCGATGAGCCCATATGAAACGTGGAATAACTTGGCGTGGACAGGTGCACTGATCATTACAACGACAATCCTAGCGCTCAACATTCTTTCACGTTCCATTCCAGCATTAATTAATAGGCGGTAACTATGATGACCTCGTTTATTGAACCTCAAGCAATTCGTGAAATCGCAGCAGAAACTGACAGTGCTGTCGCATCAGAAAAACGTATGAGTGTTGAAGGTCTGAACTTCTTCTACGGTGAAGGCAAACAAGCCTTATTCGACATCAATATGCCGATTTATAAAAACCGCGTTACCGCTATTATTGGTCCGTCTGGTTGTGGCAAATCGACCTTGCTACGTACACTAAACCGTATCTATAAGCTCTACCCAAAACAACATGCGCGCGGCACCATCATGTTGGATGAAACTAACATCCTTGAGAGCAGTTATGACCTCAACCAATTGCGCGGTGAAGTGGGCATGATTTTCCAAAAACCAACACCATTCCCGATGAGCATTTATGAAAACATCGCGTTCGGTTTGCGTTTGAAAGAAAATCTCTCGAAGAAAGAAATGGATGCGCGAGTTCAACAAGCTCTTGAGCAAGCTCGTCTATGGAAAGAAGTGAAAGAGAAGCTGCACACTGATGCTGCGGGTCTTTCAGGTGGTCAACAGCAACGTCTGTGTATCGCTCGTGCTATCGCGCTGAAACCAGAAGTATTGCTGATGGATGAACCTACCTCTGCGCTTGACCCAATTGCAACGCAAGGTATCGAAGAGCTGATCACTAAGCTACGTCGTGACTTCACTATTGTTATCGTGACGCACAACATGCAACAGGCGAAACGTATCTCTGATTACACTGCGTTTATGCACTTAGGTAAGCTTATCGAGTTTGCTCCTACTGAGAAGATCTTTAACTCTCCTGATCAAACGATGACAGCAGACTACGTAGGTGGTCATTTCGGTTAATCTCAATAAGAGCATGCCGTTGGTTCGAATCAAAAAGCACCGCTGACTTGCGGTGCTTTTTTCATTTCATCAGCACTGTTTCTGGTAGACACCGGTTGATTTGTCACCATGCACAAAAATTCCTCTATAGATTTGAGACTTATTGGCGTTAAGCCCATAGCACGCCCTGTCGAGCCTCGTTACAATAAAAAGCTCTCATTCATTCAGCTGTTAGCCCAAGGCCACTCAACTGAACATTGCACCTTTTGGTAAAGGAGAATTCCATGGCAGACATTCAACTTCCCTCACAAAAGCGGATTCCTCGCTTAGGGCTAGGCACTTGGTATATGGGTGAAAACAAATCCCAACGCCAGCAAGAAGTGGCAGCGTTACGTTTTGGTATTGAGTATGGCGCCAAGCTTATTGATACTGCAGAAATGTATGGTGAAGGTGAAGCGGAGCTGATCACTGGCGAAGCGATGCGTGGCTATCGTGACAATCTCTATCTTGTCAGTAAGTTCTATCCTCATCATGCCGGTCGCAAACAGGTGATTACTGCTTGTGAGCGTTCACTGCGCCGCTTAAATACCGATCATTTGGATTTGTATCTGCTGCACTGGCGTGGCTCGGTGCCTTTTGCAGAGACCTTAGAAGCGCTCTATCAACTGCGGGAACAAGGCAAAATCGTCGACTACGGCGTCAGTAACCTTGACCTTGATGACATGCAAGAGTGGTGTGATGCCGACCAGCTTAGCCTATGTGCAACCAACCAAGTGTTGTATAACCTCAAACGTCGTGAAGCCGATTACGCATTAAAACCCTTTATGGACAGTAAGCAAATTTCGTTAATGGCTTATTGCCCGCTTGACCAAGGCCACTTGCTGCAACATCCGGTGTTACGTCAATTGGCCGAACGCCATGATGCAACCACTGCTCAAATAGCGTTAGCCTGGCTGCTTGCCCAAAAAGGCGTTATTGCCATTCCTAAATCGACCCACCTTGAGCGCGTCAAAGAGAACTTAGACGCAGCAGAGCTGCTGCTTACTCAAGACGATTTACACCTGTTGAATGAGGCGTTTCCGCAGCCAAAATCCGCGCGTGATGCTCAACTGCAAATGCGTTAAATAGGGAATAGGGCGAGAAAGGGCAAGGACAAGGGCAAGCTCAAGACCTTGCCTTTCCAACCGTTTTTAATGATGTGACTTTTGATAAGCGGCTAGCAACTCGGTTTCGGCCGAGTTTCTTCGCCTCGTAGAGATAGCAATCCGCTTCGGCAATGGTGCGTTGCAAGTCCAGAGGCGCTTCATACATGGCAACTCCAAGACTCACCGTGATATTTCCCGCTTCTGGGAACTCATATTCTTCAACAGCTTTGCGTACTTTCTCTGCCACGATTTCCGCTTGTTCAAGATCAGTTTCAGGGCAAACAATCATAAATTCTTCACCGCCCCAGCGCCCCACTTCATCGGTAATCCGGGTGCTGTGGTTAAGCATGATCGCAAGTTGGTGCAGCACTTTGTCACCGATAAGATGCCCGTAGGTATCGTTAACCTGCTTAAATAGATCGACATCCAACAAAATGATTGAGAAATAGGTGCCGTAACGACGAGCTCGTGATTGCTCTTGCGCTAAACACTTGTCCAATTTGGCACGGTTATAAAGCTTGGTTAAGGAATCCATCTCCGCCAGTAATTCGAGACGTTTTTTCTCCGTCTTGTCGGTCGAAACCGACATATATCCGGTGACCTTGCCATCATGGTAAATAGGAATCACCGTACTAAAGAGCCAAAACTCGCGCCCATCCAAAGTGACGTTATGAAATTCGCCCTGCCAAGGCAGCCTGCGGGTTAGCGTATCCCACATATCCTGACTTTGGGCTCTATCTGACGAAAAGCTAAGCACACTGGCGCGCTGCCCCACCAACTGACCTTTAGGGTAACCACTAATGATCGCAAAAGCGTTATTGCAGTTGGTAATCACCCCGTGCAGATCGGTTTCCAGAACCGGTACATATTGATCCATGATTTTCAGATATTGATTGCGCTCTTTAGAGACCCGATGTAACCGAGTCACCACTCGCGAAGGACTCACTGCCAGCAGTAAACCAAACACAATCGAGAACACAAAAACAACAAATGCGATGTTCACAATGTCTTGCCGAATTTCATTCTCGCGCTCAACCAAAAAGGATTTAGCTGCCCGACTGTAGAGAACCAGTCCTTGCCCATTGTTAATCCCTTCAATCGGATAACGGACTAATCTGCGTTCTTTGGCAACATAGTCATTGGCTTGTGGGTTATTGATTAAATGGAGCCAGATGGCGTTCGCATTGGGTATCGACGCATCGATAAGATTGTTGTTCTTATCGGCAACGAACAGGTCAAGGGTATTGTTGGTGGTCATTACCTTAAGTAACAAATCAACATTGACATACAAGCCAACATAACCGGCGATATGCCCATAGCCATCTTTAAAAATGGGTGCCAGCACCAACATTACTTTAATGTTGGGGTGATCGGAAAAATGATATTGGCTTGCAGGCACTATGGGGAAGTAGCGATTGAAGACGTTTTCTTGTAACACTTTCGAACTCAAACGAACCATTCCAACGGACGTTTGATCTTGGCGGATAAACTTTTGCGGGCTACTGAAATACGAAAGAATGACTTTACCTTGGGTGTCGTACATTTCAACGCGATAGTGATCCATCGAAGCGGAGACGATACTTTCCATCCAACGCGAGATGACTTTTAGATCATCTAAGTTCTGATCAAGCATATAGCGGTGGGCTTCCATACTGTCGGCTAAGCGCACCACTGAGCTCGAACCGGATTCAGTAAAAAAGCGGGCAACAGCATCCACACGCGCTTGCTGAAACTGAATACTTTGCGCAACAGAACTTTCAATAACCACTTGGGCATGGCGAGTAAGTAACAGCAGCGAGATAGTCAGAATACTGATACCAAAGAGCACAAAGCTCACAATAAACTTCCAGTAAATTCTTTCCTTAAACACACTATCCCCTTAGCACAACTTACTTAATACACGGCTTACACTCGCGATAATATTGACCATTTTTATTCACTTATTGTACTTACCCTTCCCATATGAAACCAATAGAAATTTCTACTAAAAACACCTATTTATTCATTAAATTATGTTATAGCCAATAAAATCGGGATAACGCCGTCAATATGAAAAAATATGAAAAAATATGAAAGAAATGTAGAAAAAAATGTTTGCATGCCAATCAGAATGACCGACTCAATAATTCTGTAGACGAGCACTTAATTTCCCATAAACCAAAGGGTAATGCCGCTTTTCAATAAGCGCTATTCTTGCTAATTTGATGGAAATAATTTTTCGAGTTTATGACGATGCAAGTATTCAGTAATTTTGAAAGTGGCAATATTGAAGTGGTCCGCGCCGATGACCCACTCAATATTCAATTGACCATTCCTAAAGACAACCAATCAGAATTTGCCCAATGGTTCCATTTCCGTTTGGAAACCACCGCGCAAGTTCAGCACCAAATCCAGCTACTCAATCTGTCTCAATCTGCCTACCCAGAAGGTTGGAAGGACTACGACATGGTCGCCTCGTACGATCGTCAAGAGTGGTTCCGTATTCCTTGTGAGTTTGATGGTGATACGTTGACCACCACGTTTATTCCTGAATTTGGATCAATCTACTTTGCCTATTTTGCGCCTTACAGTTACTCGCGCCATTTGGATCTGCTGCATCAAGCGCAAATGAGCTATCAGTGCCAATTAGAAACCCTAGGTCAAACACTTGATGGCAACGACATGTCGCTGCTGACCATAGGTGAACCCGACCAAGGGAAAAAACGTATTTGGATCATCGCGCGTCAACACCCAGGGGAAACCATGGCCGAATGGTTTATGGAAGGCTTAATTGAGCGTTTATTGGATGAATCCGACACCGTAGCCCGCGCACTACTGGATAAAGCTGTGTTTTACGTTGTGCCAAACATGAACCCCGATGGTGGTATTCGTGGTCATTTGCGTTGCAACGCGATTGGGGTAAACCTAAACCGCGAATGGCAAACCCCATCAATTGAACGTAGCCCTGAAGTTTACTACGTGCGTGAACGTATGCTGCAAACCGGTGTCGATATGTTCCTTGATATTCATGGCGACGAAGCGATTCCATATAACTTCGTGGCGGGCAGCGAAGGTGTGCCAAGCTACGATGAGCGTATGGCGAAGCTGGAGCAGCACTTTAAACAAGCCCTACTCACTATCACACCAGAGTTTCAAGATGAGCACGGCTATCCTAAAAATGCGCCGGGAGCGGCCAATCTGCTGATCGGCTCTAAATGGGTTGCCGAGCAATTTAAAGTGCTTTCTTACACCATTGAAATGCCGTTTAAAGATAACGATAACCATCCTGATGAGCTTTATGGTTGGTCACCTGAGCGCAGTAGTGCCTTTGGTGAAGATACCCTGGCAGCGGTATTACAAGTGGTGGATGAGATTTAATCTCCATCGCTTCAATGCAACGATAAAGCAACAAAAAAAAATATCCTCCGGCATAGCCGGAGGTTTTTCATATGCGCCTATAAGGCTCTCCTACCAGCAGCGCCCTAGCAGGCGCATCGTGATCTGACATTTGCATATGACTATTTCTTGCGACCCGTAAACGGGTTACCTGAATATGGGAGCGACAGTTGCTCTCCCATTTTATCTTGATCTAATTGATGCTTGATGTAATTTTGGATCTGGCTTGTATTTTTACCGGCTGTATCAACGTAATAACCCCGGCACCAAAATTCTCAACTTCGGTGGGATTTCTAAAAGCATATGTACATGATCTTTACAGCATTCAGCCTCAAGTATATTCACGTCTTTCCATTCACATAGCTTTCGCAATATTTCTCCAACTGCTCGACGTTTTTCACCGTAGAACACCTGCCTTCTATATTTGGGTGCGAATACTATATGATATTTACAGTTCTATTTTGTGTGAGCTAAGCTCTTCTCGTCCCCCATATTGGGACCCCCTTTCAATTTCTGATTAACTCTTGTAGTTGCCAGACCACAAGGTATTTCTAACAAATTGAAAGGGGTTTTATAACTGACTTATAGCTATAAGCTTAACGGAACCCCCAGCCAAGCTGGGGGTTTTCTCTGTACAAACAGAGAGGACGCCACAGCGTCCTCTTTGCTTATCTTAATTTGAATCGCTTATCTTGCTTTGAATCGAAGCACCCAAGCCCAATCGCTACTCTTTTTCTAGAGAAAATAGCAGCGCGGTTTCTGGGTCCATCAATGGCATCGCCAATCCTACTTCTGCTAACCATTCACCGGTGAGTACCGTGGATTCTGTCATCCAAAGGGGTTGGCGATTGACAATCTGGTGTAAACCTTGCGGTTCATCAATCACACAAATACGATAGCTCGCTTGTGGATCTAACCCCGGTAAACGCAAAACACCTGAAAGCGAATAAGTGCCCATCGCCGTTTGGGTGATATTGACCAAACCCAGCTCTTTATCTTCGCTTAGCACCATTAACCCTTGTTGCGCTTGGGCATCATCAAGAGTCAACCGATACGTAACACCAGAGTGCAGCAAACCACGCCATGTTTTATGCAATTCAACATAATGACGATAATTGGCTTTTTGCTCTTCGTTTAAAGTGACTGGGTCAAGCTCCAGTCCCATATGGCCGAGCATGGCGGTTAAACCACGAATACCTAGGGAATGAGTGCGTCTTGTCGTATGGCTATGTTCAGCGCCAATATGTGACCCCATCACTTCCGGTGGAAAGAAGTAGCTCATACCACGTTGGATCTGCTGGCGCTCCAGTGCATCGTTATTATCTGACGCCCAAAAACGGTGAGTACGTTTCAACACTTCAAAGTCGATACGACCGCCACCCGCAGCACAAGATTCAATATCCACATCCGGATGTTTCGCCACCAGCTTATCCACCAAACGGTAGTATTGCTCAACCTGACCAATGCCGGCGGCCATGTCATGGTGTGCTGGCTGGACGATTTCTCGGTTCATATCCCATTTGATGTAGTCGATAGGATAGTTGGTTAAGAAGTTGTCTAACCGCTCAAAGAGGTAGTCAAAAACCTCTTCTTGCTGCAAATCGAGTACATATTGGTGGCGACCCGTTGGCGCATCATAGCCTTCTACCGCTAGCAGCCAATCGGGATGAGCTCGGTATAAGTCGGAATCCTTGTTGACCATTTCTGGCTCAAACCACAAACCAAACTCCATCCCTAACCCATGCACATGTTCGATCAGCGAGCGTATCCCTTGCGGGTATTTATGTTTGTCGATAAACCAGTCACCAAGCGATGACGTATCATCGTTACGGCCTTTAAACCAACCATCATCGACAATAAATCGCTCAACGCCGATTTCAGCGGCAGCGCTTGCCATCTGCATAATGTAGTCAGGATCATGTTTAAAATAGATGCCTTCCCAAGTATTAAGATGCACTGGACGCGGCTTACTCAGGCGTTCACCCAAAATGGCGTGACGCACATGTTCGTGGAATTGCTGGCTCATGCCATTTAAACCCGCCGCGCTGTAGCTCACATACAAAGTCGGTGTGGTTATACTCTGAGTGGGTTGCAGATACACTTCCCCTGGCAGATAAAGCGCTTCTGCTTGCAATACGCGGCGGCCATCTGCTTTGACATCCACGCGCATACGATGGTTGCCGCTCCATGCCAAGTGTGCGCCCCACACCTCGCCACTCTCTTGCGCAAAACCTTGCGGCCCCACCATCAAGGCTGGGTAATGTTCATGGGAGGTGCGGCCACGGCGGTTTTCTTGAATATAACCACCCGCTTGAATCAAGGTGCGGGTTTGTTGGAACTCTTTTACCCAACGACCAAAATAGGAGAGCACTTCATTGGCTCTCTCTGGCAATGGGAGCGTATTGGCTAGCCGCGTCACGCTATACCCCTGCTCTCCTTCATTGGTCAGGGTTTGACGAATTTGCAACACATCGTCGCTGTCTAGCTCAAGCTCCACTACTAGGCTAAGTTGGGCCAACTCATCGCGGCTGGTAAAAGAGAGACCATTTCCTTGCTGCTTTACCTCTTGCAGGGTAAATGCTGGCGCCCAAGCCAAACCGTTGCGATGTCCTTCAAGCCCAGGAGAGCCAAAGGCTCCCCTTGCCAGTTGAGGATTCAGTGACACAGGCACATCCACATCTAAACGCCCATAGGGAATCGCCCGAGCAATTGCGGCCAATTCAGTGAGCGAGGCTTTGTGCTGCAAACGCTTACCGTAATAGACGATTTCAGCCACTTCACCAACTTGCACAATCAACTGACTGCGCGTGCCGCTCAGTTGATAGACTTCTTGACTCATCACTTTTCTCCTGCGTTAGGCTCAGCAACAAAACTCACTTGGTAACGGTAGTGAGGGGCTTCCAGTAAGAATTCACGATGGACACTGGGTGTCCATGAATCATCGCCGCCAATTCCCATATGGTAACCATCAAGGGTGAGGTAAATATGCGGCTCAGCATTCAGTTCATTGGTGTGTTTGGCCTGTTCCAAATTGGCTAAACTGTAACGGCTTGCCGCAAAATGGAAATGCCCTTTCACGGTTAATGCACCAATGGTGAGCTCTTGGGTATCGCAGCGTAACCCATTGTCACTTGGGAAGATATAGTCAGTATGTAACTCTTCAAGTGGGCGATGATAACGGCCCATACGCGCAGCCAGTTGGCGATCAGGGTAGTTTTCATGTGGGCCACGACCAAACCAACTGACGTTCTGTGCCAGTGGTATCGCGCAACTCATCCCAACACGCGCCAAAGAAGGCAACTCAGCGTAACGGGTCACATCGACACTCACGTTCATCACCCCTTGAGCATCAATAGCATACTGCCACACACTGCCAAGCACCTTTTTCCCTAGGGCATAATGCTCAAACTGCGCGGTGACCAACACTTGGTGAGCAAGGGTTTGATAACTAAATTGACTGCAATGTGCTTCAAGGCGATCCAGCCCTGCCTTTTTCCAACGTGCCATCCAACTGTTGGGATCTGGGCGATCGACTTCACTCGTGCCAATATCGTTATCCAAAGGAGCGCGGTAGAAACGATCGGTGAGCGGTGCAACCAAGAGATGTTGGTCATGGGCGATCCATTGGGTTAAATACCCAGTGTGGCGATCAAACTGCCACTGATTTTGTGCTGCACGAATCAGTAGTGATTGCTCAGTTTCAGTCACATCCAGTTGCCCATCGATGCACGGAATCCGCGTTTTAGGATAAGCGGCTTTTAAACACTGTTGGAACTCTGCCACACAGTGACCCGCACTCGCCCAAGCCGTGCCTTTCGCTAGCATCAGATCGACATTAAGATGATAGGCATTGGCATCTTTCCAGCCGGTTTTATCGAACGTGACAGGAATTTCGACCGAGGCTTGCGGCGCGATCTCGAGTGACAACTCGCCAAAGGCTATCTCAACGCCCTCTTCCAATAATGACCAACGGCACAGCAGTGCTTCGCTGGCAAAGAGATGCTCACTGGTTATCGTCAGCGCTTTTTGCCCATCATAGGCCATTTGGTAAAACTGCTGCGCGCGCTTGGCTTCAAGCAAGGTAGGATGCGGCGTTCTATCAGGCCAAATCAAACCGTTAATACAGAATTGACGATCGTTAATCTCATCACCAAAGTCGCCACCATAAGCCCAATAGTGTTTGCCTTGGTCGTCCCATTTGGAAATACCTTGGTCAACCCAGTCCCAAATAAACCCACCTTGCAGACGAGGAAAATCACGAAACGCTTGCCAGTATTCGCTGTAGCTACCAAGGCTGTTGCCCATCGCATGAGCGTATTCGCACAAAATCAGCGGTCGTGTTTCACCGGGATGACCGATCCAATCTTTGATCGCGTATTTCGGGTTTACCCCACCTTGGTGTTGATTGACGCGAGCATACATCGGACAGATGATGTCGGTCGCTGCGCTATTAGCACCGCCCCCTTCATATTGAATTGGACGCGAAGGATCGCGCTGCTTGGTCCATTGGTACATGGCGTGATGGTTAAAACCGATCCCCGACTCATTGCCTAACGACCAGATGATGATCGATGGATGGTTTTTATCTCGTTCCACCATCCCCATCATGCGCTGCATATAAGCGTGGTTCCATTGCACTTCGTTCGACAAACGGCACATCGGAAATTGACCGTGAGTTTCCACGTTGGCTTCATCTACCACATACAAACCATATTGGTCGCACAGTTCGTACCAACGTGGATGGTTTGGATAATGGGAAGTACGCACCGCATTAAAGTTATGCTGTTTCATCAGCACGATGTCTTGAATCATGGTCTCTTCATCAACAAAGTGACCCGTTTCAGGATGATGCTCATGGCGGTTTACCCCACGAATCAGCAAAGGCTGACCGTTCACTTTGAGCAACCCATCTTCAATACATACAGAGCGAAAACCTA
The DNA here is from genome assembly GCF_024347055.1 of Vibrio porteresiae DSM 19223. Classification (NCBI taxonomy): domain Bacteria; kingdom Pseudomonadati; phylum Pseudomonadota; class Gammaproteobacteria; order Vibrionales; family Vibrionaceae; genus Vibrio; species Vibrio porteresiae. The sequence continues at coordinate 1,232,949 of NZ_AP024895.1, read as the reverse complement.
TGGTAAAAGCTTCGCATTCGACGGTGTTACCTTGCTTATCAAGCAAACTCACCACGCAGCGATAAAGATTTGGCGTTTCAGCAGTCCAGTGCGCGGGTTGACTGACGATAAAATGCTGTTCGACTTTATCACCCCAGCCGCCCTTTTCATCCACGGCATAACTGTTGGTACCCAATTCACTAGGACCTTGCAGCGTCACTTTAACGCCTTGAGCGTCATACAAAGCAATAGAGACAGTATGCTCACTGCTTGGTGCGGTTAAAGTGGTGGTGATATCCAAAATTCCATCACGATATTCAGGGCTTAAACTTGGGCGGATAAAGACATCTTTGATGGCGAGTTGAGGTTTTTGATACCAAAACACGTCACGGAAAATTCCACTCAGCCACCACATGTCTTGGTCTTCGAGATAAGAACCATCTGACCAGCGCAGCACCATCACGGCAATGCGGTTGCTGCCCAATTGCAGATGAGCAGAAATATCAAATTCGGCTGGCAAACGGCTATCTTGCGAGTACCCCACCCATTGACCATTACACCAAAGGTGAAACGCTGAGTTAACCCCTTCAAACACTAGGCGGCTTTGCTCTGCACCAAGAGAATCAACTTCAAAGTCACACACGTAGCAGCCCGTTGGGTTTTCGTCTGGAACATAAGGCGCTTTATCTGGAAACGGATATTTGACGTTGGTATAAATCGGCTTATCAAACCCTTGCATCTGCCAGTTACCGGGCACGCTAATCTCATGCCAAGCACTGAGATCGGTTTGCGGCTGAATAAACTCAGCCTCTACTTGCTCGGGCGCAGAATAGAGTTTGAATTGCCATTTTCCATTGAGGTAATGACGAGCCGAGTGACTCTGAGTCAGTGCGTCGTCCGCACTACGAAAGCTATGCAGTGGTGCATGAGGGGCAAGTGTACCCAATTTCACCACTAACGGATTTTGCCACTCTTGGCTTGCGATAATATCGTGAAAAGTTCGCATAATAGAAGACCTCATAACGACGAACAAAGGGGGACAATCCGCTTCCCCCTTTTAGTACAATTTTTATAACTCTTTCTGCATAATCAGGATGTTAACTAAGGCTTGCCCTAGCCACTGATTACGCGGTTTTTTCTGTTGCAGCATGCAGGGCTGACTCGGTTTCCGCTTCTGTTTCTGGGCGAATAAAGCCTTCGTGTAATCGATAGTAGCGTTTGTAGATAATCGCACTTAGCACCATCATGATGGTTGGTAACCCAATCATCATCACGTTCAAGCCAAACACAGTGCTGTCACTTTGGACTACATTCGGTACATAACCGATTGCTGACAGACCGACACCCACAATGAATGCGCCTGCTGCACCAGCAAATTTCACCAACATGGTTTGTACCGAGAAAATAACGCTTTCGGTACGACGACCAATTTTGTATTCACCGTAATCCACTACATCGGCCAACATCACAGTTTGCAATGCGTTCGCGATACCGACCCCGAACTTAATCGCTGCACCAGCAAGGCCGATCATTAAAGTATTTCCCGGCGCAATCATGCTCATCGCAAGCAGCAGTAAGCAAGAAACCACCGGCAGACCACAAGCAATCACCCACAGATTTTTACGTGGCAAAATGGCGGCTAAACGAGGGAAAAGGAATACGCCAGCCACTTCTGCGCCACCGGCGATCATCATGTAAACCGGGAACAGTTCCGCGTTGCCCATGGCATAAGTGAAGTAATAAATCGCAAATCCACCTACCAGCAGGTTAGCGATCTGGAAACTCAAAACGGTCGCAATCAGTGCTTTTAATTGATCGTTACCACCGATAATGTGCAGCGTATCTTTCAAACTGAATTTTTCAGTTTGAGTCGACACCACCACTTTCTCTTTGACGTTTTTAAACGTAATCAGCGCACTGAGGACAAACAGCACAGCAATAATGCAAGAGACGTTGAAGAAGCCTTGGCCTTGGTCGCCATTGCCGAGGTCTTTCACGATCACTAAGCCGTAGCTACCGACAATAAACCACGCAATGCTGGCGAAAAGACGGGGCCAAACCACCAATTTTTCTCGTTCACGACGTGAGTCAGAAATGGCTGGGATCATTGACCAAAAAGGAATATCCATAATGGTGTAAGTCAAGCCCCACAAAATATAGATGGCTGCGGCATACACATAAGCACTGGTCCCAGTGAACATATGCGTACTAAATAGGGCAATCAGAACAAAGGCGTTCACCACTGTCCCAATCACAATCCACGGACGGAATTTACCAAAGCGTGAGCGAGTGTTATCCACCACAATCCCCATCATCGGGTCGGTAATCGCATCGACAATACGCGCAGCAAGGAACACCGCACCGACATAAGCGGCAGAAAGGCCCACCACATCGGTGAAGTAAAACATTAAGAAGATATAGATTGGCGCACAGGCGAGATCCTTACCTAATGCACCAAGGCCGTAGGACGCCTTAGTTTTTAGAGTAATATGGGTAGGTTTCATAGAGTAAGAGCCTTTATATGTTTTTATGATGTAAACATTATGTTTACTTCACTAGGCAAATTCTGTGATCCCAACGCCAGCAAATGGAAACGTTTCCACAAAGTAGTCAGAAAGAGGAACAGCTCACACTTTTACACCCTATTACCTGTATTTATTAGAGAAAATGGTGAATATCGATATCAAAGCTGCGATCTCAGTCACAGCCAAATCAACCGTTCTGAGCAAAGAAAAGGCATTATGAAAGGAATGGGTAAAACGTTAACATTTAGCTGACGTCATAACCCAAGTGAAGCATGGCCACACCCTGCCACAGTGAAAGGAAAGTCTCTTAACCAGAAACTTTATTACTTAAAAACGCTTCCATGGCAATCACGGTTTCTTGGCTGCAGTGGTGTTCAATACCTTCTGCATCGGCACGGGCATTCGCTTCTGGTACGCCTAAAGCAATCAAGGTTTCGAATACCACATGATGGCGATGGGCCACTTTTTCGGCGAGTTCGCGCCCTTTGTCGGTGAGAAACACGCCTCGATAGGGCATGGATTCAACCAAGCCCTCTTTTTTCAGGCGAGTGATAAATTTAGATACCGCGGCGGCGCTGACACCAAAGCGGGCGGCGAGATCGGCACTGCGAACCTCCCCATGAGTTTGGAAAAGGTCCGCAATTTCTTCAACATAGTCCTCCACCAGCTCACTTTGGTGGTCTTCTTTGGTCTTATTAAAATAGGCGCACTGTTGTGATTTAGGCATGGTTCTTAAGCTACAGTGTAAAAAATGACATACACATTTAAGCCTATGATTAAACTACAAATCAAGCCTCCAAGCACAGTTATCCATTTTTTATTGACCATCTCGCCCATCACGGAACGTTTGGAGGTAAAGGTCAGTAGTGGAATTAGCGCAAAGGGGATGCCAAAACTCAGTACCACTTGACTGGCAACCAAGGCTTTTTGCTCTGATACGCCCAACATAATCACAGCTAATGCGGGAATCATGGTAATCAAGCGACGTACGCCAACAGGAATGGTGAAGCGCACAAAACCTTGCATCAATACCTGCCCAGATAACGTACCCACAATCGATGAAGATAAACCCGCCAGAAGTAACCCAACACCAAAGATAATGCTCGCGGCTTTGCCACCCATTAACGGGGTTAGCAGTTGGTAACTTTCTGAAATGGTCGCGACATCTTGATGACCATTATTGTGGAATGTCGAAGCGGCTAACGCTAGCAAGGCCATATTCACCACACCAGCCAGTGCCATCCCAATGATCACATCCCAGCGATAGAAGCGAGCCACCTTTTGTTGCTCTGCTTGATTGCGCACTTTAATTCGGTTTTGCGCCAAGGCAGAGTGCAGGTAAATCACATGCGGCATAATCGTCGCGCCTAAAATACCTGAAGCAAGATAGATGGCATAACTGTCTGGGAAGGATGGAATCAACAAGCCTTGCGTCAATGCCGCCATATCAGGACGACTAAGCAGTAACTCCACGCCAAAGCCACAAGCGATCGCCATGATCATCGCGCCAATCAGGATCTCCATTAAGCGAAAGCCGTATTTTTGTAGCAGCAGCGCAGCATAAGTGATCACACCGGTTAACAGCGCACCATAAATCATCGGGATATCAAACAGCAGTTGAAATGCGAGTGCTGCACCTAAAAATTCCGCCAAATCGGTCGCAATGGCGACAATTTCTGCTTGAACCCAGTAAAACCACACTACTGGCCGCGGATAACGATCTCGAATCACTTGCGCCAAGTTTTGCCCAGTCGCCAGCCCCAAACGGGCCGACATACCTTGAATCAACATCGCCATCAGGTTTGCGGCTAACACCACCCACAACAGGGCGTAACCATAGCGAGCGCCAGCTTCTATATTGGTGGCAAAGTTACCAGGGTCGACGTAGGCAACCGCTGCAATCAAGGCTGGCCCAAACATGACGAGCCAGCTAAAGCGCGCAGCCTTGCCTTGCAACACGTTGCTTGCTTGAAATTGGATAGAACGATCTGAAATAGATTGCAGCATTAAACTCACCTCACACAAGTTAACCTCGGTTAACATCCTTATCTTCGGTTAAAACAATGACTAAAATCCAATCGTTTTTCTCAATCGAAATGATAACTTTTCTCAATTAAACTTTTACTTAATCACTTTCTAATGTGCTACAGGTACTTAGGCAAAGATTCAATGTCGGGCAGATCACAGTGAATGTTTGCACTTGATTCCAAATATGGGCATTTCCCCGAAAAGCAAAAAATCCTCCCCGCAAGGCAAAATATTTCGCGTATTCCTCATCTACAGTCTCGTTAAGAGATCCATTTTTCACAGGTAAAGATGTCTCCCTACGCTATCTTTATCGCCTTTCAAAATCTCTTAAACCCTAATTAAATCAATAACAAAAATGCAAATAAAGGATAGAAACATGAAAGTAACTCATTCTCTCTTTACTTTGAGTGCGATTGCGGCTGCCTTATCTTTGGCAACCAGCGTCACGGCTAAGGAAAACCCTCACAGCGATAAAGCGACCAAAATGACCGCCGAAAAAATGGCCACTCAATTGGTTAAACAGATGACCATTAGCGAACGTTTGAGCCTCTTGGTTGGTCCCGGTTATGGTGTTGATGGCACCAATGCATTAAAGAGTGTTTCGGGTACCGCTGGGTATATCAATGGGGTAATCAATAGCGAAACGGGGATCGATTTACCTGCTGCCGTACTCTCTGACGGACCTGCGGGTATTCGTATCGACCCCACTCGCGATGACGATTCAGCCACTTACTATGCAACCGGCTTTCCCGTCGGCACACTGCTCGCTTCCACTTGGGACCCTAAACTGGTCAAAAAAATCGGTACCGCAGTGGGTGAAGAGGCCTACGCTTATGGCGTCGATTTTTGGCTTGCTCCGGGGATGAACATTCAACGTGACCCACTCAACGGACGTAACTTTGAATATTTTTCTGAAGACCCCCTCGTCACTGCCAAGATTGCTGAAGCTGAAATTGACGGGGTTCAATCGCAAGGGGTGGGCGTCACCATCAAACACTTTGTCGCCAATAACTCCGAAACCAACCGCATGAATGTCGATAACATTATCTCCCCTCGTGCGCTGCGTGAAATTTACCTGCGCGGTTTTGAAGATACGGTTGAAAACGCCAATCCCTGGGCTTTGATGACCAGTTACAACAAAGTGAATGGGACATACACTTCTCAACGCTATGATTTGATCACGCAAATTTTACGTGGTGAATGGGGCTTCAGTGGCTTAGTTATGAGTGACTGGTATGCGGGTGACAGTGCTGTTGCCCAAACCCAAGCGGGCAACGATTTGATCCAGCCCGGCGGCACCAATGTGGTTAGTGGTGAAGCCCAGCTTAGCGCCCTAGAAGCCGCGTATGAAGCGGGCGAACTGGATGAAAAAACCATTACAGCGAATGCGATTCATATCGTGACGCAAATGATCAAAACGCCAGCTTATGCCCGTGTTACGCCAAGCAACAATCCAGACCTCGATGCTCATGCCACCCTCTCTAAACAAGTCGCTGAAGCGGGTATGGTGCTGCTGAAAAACGACGGTTCTGCCCTACCGATTGCCAGTGGTAATAACGTTGCTTCGTTCGGTATTGCCCAATACACCACTCGTAAAGGTGGCACCGGCAGTGGCGATGTCAACAGTGCTCATGTGATCAATATTGCCGATGGTTTGGCGTCGCAGTTTACCGTCGACAGCACGTTGCAAAGTCTGTACAGCACTTGGTACACCAATAACCGTACGTCAGAAACGGACTCTTTGGGCGTGAGCACCACTTACTATTGCGATGAACTGACCTTAACCGATGACCAAATCGCTCAAGCCGCGGAAGACGACAACGTTGCCGTGATCAGTATTTCCCGTGTTGCTGGTGAAGGCAGCGATCGCACGGTGACCGCCGGTGACTACTTACTCTCTGAAGATGAAACCAATTTGATTAGCCAAGTTTCTACTGCTTTCCATGAAAAAGGCAAAAAAGTGGTGGTGGTTCTAAATATTCCTGGGGTCATTGATACCGCTTCGTGGCGCGACGATGTTGATGCCATCTTGCTAGCCTATATGCCAGGGCAAGAAGCTGGCTATGCCATCGCCGATATTCTCAGTGGCGTCACCAACCCAAGCGGCAAGCTCGCACAAACCTTCCCGATGGATTATCAAGATGTCCCATCGGCTAATTCGTTTGCCGGAGTCGATACCGATGGTGATGGCACGATCGATACCAACTATTACGATGACGGTATCTTGGTCGGTTATCGTTATTACACCACAAATGATGTACCTGTCGCCTACCCATTTGGTTATGGTCTGTCATACACCAAATTCACCTACAATCGTCCGATTGTGCAACTCAATAGCGTTGGCGACAAAGGACAAAAAGGTCATCTCAAACTGAAAGTAACCGTGGCCAATACCGGAAATACTGCCGGGCAAGAAGTAGCGCAAGTCTATATTTCTGCGCCACAAAATGGCTTAACCAAACCGCGCTATGAACTTAAAGCGTTTGCCAAAACCCACACTCTACAACCGGGCGGAAAACAAACACTGCATTTCACGATTCCAACTCGTTGGTTAGCCAGCTTCGATGCAGCCAATCACCAATGGGTTGTCGCATCCGGTATGTACAAGGCTTATATCAGCCCATCCTCAGATGTTTCTGAGGTCACGCCTTTAACATTTCGGGTTAAAAAAACGGTGATCATTCCAGCTACCGAAGGCGCTCTTGCTCTCCCTGCAGGGATTGAAACCAACGCTACAGGGGGTGTTATCGCGCCATAACGGCTTCTTATATCGTTAAATAAGTTTGGGTCAAATGGGTCATCCAATATCTCTGTTAATAAAGCGATAGAAGGATGACCCAATTCTCATTTCCTACACATTCACCCAAACGATAAAAATTGCACCCATAGGCAAAGAAATCGGTTCCACAATCCGCTTTCATAGAAGGCATTGATAGCACCTAATGCACATGTGCCTACTGAAACGGTATCGCATTAGGCGCTACGAATTTGTGCACGCATGTTTTGGCGTCACGTCGAAAAGCAAAAGGACATTAGAATGAAATACGGTGAACACTATCGGTTAAGTACGGTCGCAGTGGCTGTCTCACTAACTCTTGGAGTTGGTTTGGTCGGTTGTAGCACAACCAGCGAAGATACAGACCAAGCCGCTCGCGCTGCTGCACATGAAATGGTCAGCAAAATGAGCGTCGATGAAAAGCTGAATATTTTGGTTGGTCCCGGCTATGGTAATGATGGTACTAACGCGAAAAACAGTGTGAAAGGGACAGCGGGCTACATCAATGGTGTGAACAACACGGAAGAAGGCATCGACCTTCCTGCGGTCGTATTAGCTGACGGCCCTGCAGGTGTACGTTTAGATGCTACGCGTAAAAATGATCCTAACACCTATCATGCCACCGCGTTTCCTATCGGCGTGTTACTCGCGTCAAGCTGGGATACCAATCTCACCCACAAAGTGGCGGAAAGCATTGGTCAAGAAGCGCGCGCCTACGGTGTCGATTTTTGGCTTGCTCCGGGGATGAATATTCAACGTAACCCTCTCAATGGTCGTAACTTCGAATACTATTCTGAAGATCCATTTGTCACAGCTAAAATCGCCGAATCCATTACTCGAGGCGTACAAGAAGAAGGTATTGGTGTCACTATCAAGCACTTTATTGCCAATAACTCTGAAACCAACCGTCGTACCGTCAATAACATCATCTCTCCGCGTGCGCTGCGTGAAATCTATCTGCGTGGCTTTGAAGATACCGTTGAAACTGCCCAGCCGTGGGCAATTATGTCCTCTTACAACAAGGTAAATGGGACGTACACTGCGCAACGCTATGACTTGTTGACCGATGTGCTGCGCAATGAATGGGGCTTTAACGGCTTAGTGATGAGTGACTGGTTCGCTGGTGATAATTCCGTTGAAATGATCAATGCCGGGAATGACAGCATTCAGCCGGGCGGCATCAATATGGTCACCAAAGAGAAACAGTTGCAAGCTCTGCAACAAGGCTACAAAGAAGGCAGGCTTAAAGACGCAGAGATCAATCTCAGCGCAGAGCGTATTGTCACTCAAATGCTCAAAACCCCTGCGGCACAAAATCAGCCTTTAACTAACCATCCCAACTTGTCGACCAATGCCAATGTTTCGCGGTACGCAGCAGAGCAAGGCATGATTTTGCTGAAAAACCACCAGCAAGCTCTGCCACTCAAAGCTAACCAACCTGTCGCCATGTTTGGTATTGCTCAGCAACTCACCCAAAAAGGGGGAACTGGCAGTGGCGACGTTCACCCTGATCATTTAGTGACGATTACTGAAGGGCTGTCTGAACAGTTTAAAGTCGATGCTAAGCTGCAAAACACCTATCAAACTTGGTATGCAGCCCATCGAGTAGAACATACTGACCAGTTTGGCATCAGTAAAACGTACACCTGTGAGGAGCCCAAACTCACAGCAACCCAATTGACTAATGCCGCAAAAACAAATGACGCCGCGGTTATCACCATTTCTCGTATGGCGGGTGAAGGCACCGACCGCACCGTGACCAAAGGCGACTATCTACTGACCAACGATGAAACCGCGCTGATTAACAATGTCTCTAAAGCATTCCATGCAGCGGATAAAAAAGTCATCGTCGTGCTCAATATTCCGGGTGTTATCGACACCTCATGGAGTAACAAAGTCGACAGCATCCTGCTTGCGTATATGCCTGGGGAGGAAGCAGGTTATGCTGTTGCCAATATTCTCTCAGGCAAAACCAACCCAAGTGGTAAGCTAACTCAAACCTTCCCACTCAACTACAATGACGTTCCTTCCGCTCAATCGTTCTTTGGTAGTGATACCAATGGCGATGGTGAAATCGACACCAACTATTACAACGAAGGGATCATGGTAGGCTATCGCTACTACACTACAGCCAACAAGCCGGTTGCGTATCCGTTTGGTTATGGTCTCTCTTACACCAACTTCCAATACGATGATGCGAAAGTGACCGTCAATACACTGGATAAAGCGGGAGCAAAAGGACAAGTGTCGTTGTCAGCCAGCATTGCAAACATTGGTAAATTGGCTGGGAAAGAGGTTGCTGAAGTCTATATCAGTGCGCCGCAAGGCAAGTTGGTAAAACCAGCGATTGAATTGAAAGCCTTTGCTAAAACCACCGCGTTACAACCAGGTGAAAAAGAGTCTCTATCTTTCGATATTCCCGCCAAATGGCTTGCTAGCTTTGATGCGAAGGCCAACCAATGGGTTATCGAACCCGGAGAGTATCAAGCGTATATCGCCCCATCGTCTGATGTAACTGGCATTGAACCGGTGAAATTCACCGTGAAGAAAGCGGTTTTCATCGCACAAACCACACCAAACGCATTAGCGCTACCTGTGGGTTATAAAGTTGATGCCACTGGCTGTATTGAAGTTAAATAATTGACATGAGAAATGAAAAACCCCGTGTTTTATCGCGCGGGGTTTTGCTTTCGCATGGGACGTTTCACTTCAAACGAAAGAGCTTTGAATTAGCGGTAACTAAGCTCTTTTAACTGCTCGCCAATCTGTGCCAAATTGGGTCTTGCCATCATCTCTGGTTGCAAGCAGGAGGCAATTAACGCATTGATTTCTAAAAGCCCCTCAGTAGATAACTCTGCACAACGTTCGCTCAGCTCTTGCAATAAATAGCCAAACGCTCGTACTTCCAGTCGTTGTAATTTAGACGCTATTGTTACATCGGCAACATCGAAAAATGACGCAGCACCATAATCGCTAAGCAAAGCCTCACCGCTAGGGGTCACCAAAATATTGTGCGCATATAGGTCACCATGCATCACACCTTGCTGATGAAGATGATGCGCCCCATCAGCAATACTTATTGCCAGTTTAAATAGCGCCGCCGCAGAAAAATGCACATCTGCTTGATAAACATCACGCGTACAAGATTCAAGACTTGGTGGACCCGCTAGGTTATCGAATTTTGCAGGAATCAACTTCATCACTAAGCCATCACTACCTTCGGGATGGTGGTGAATGCGTCCTAACGTCTGGGTAAGCGCTCGATGCTGCCCTGCTTTCATCGTCGATGCCATTTCACACAGCGGCAACCCATCACTGGTCATCGCCCCTTTAAATAGCTTCACCGCAACAGGATAAGAAGTGTCAGAGTGCATCCAGTTGGCACGATAAATTAATCCGGAAGCGCCCTCACCCAGTAATTCGCCAATGTCTAGCTGCTGCCAATCAATCTCAGCCATGTTCAGCGCCAGCGCTTGTTGCTCAAGTGGCGCAGAAAAAGGATTGCCCGCATAAGCAAGCCAAGTCAACCTAGGTAAAGCCAGTAACCACTCAGGTAAACACGTCAGTTTGTTTGCCGCTACGCGAATTAATTCTAAACGCTGGCAAGAGGCTAATGCGTCTGGCAAAGATGTGAGCTGATTTCCTGCCAACATCAGTTTTTGCAAGTGTGCGCAATCGCCAATGCTCTTTGGAAGTGATGCAATACAGTTATCGGTCAAAATAAGCCAGCGCAGGTTAACCGGCAAAGCGTCAGCGGGTACATCAACAATCTGGTTGGCTTTAAACCCTACCATACTTAATGAGGGGCAACGACCTAACACGGCAGGTAACTGAGTGAATTGATTTTGCGAACAGAAAATGACTTTAAGCTTTGTGAGTTGGTCCAGATCCTCAGGAAGCGTAGTGAGCTCATTACCCGTAAGATCAAGAATTTCCAACGTATCCGCTAACGAAAAAATCTCGCGAGGGAACTCCGTCAACCCACAGCAAAGCTTTAACCGACGAATCCCTTGTAACGCCCCAGAGCGCAGTTGTTCAAGTGTATGCATTATCAACTCAATCAAAAGAAGCTCTGCTAAAGCAAGCTTCAAAATTCCAAAACGCTGGCATTATAACGAAAAGTGGGAGGATGGGTAATTGATCGGATGAGTTAAGGGTTATCCGTTTAAAGTCAATACTAGTAACAAAGTTCACCAATAACTCTTTTAGTATCATGCTCTTCTCCCCCAAATAAGGGGAAGAAGAAGGCATATGAAAAACGTTATGACTTATAGTAGTTTTGTGCAGGATAAAATTGGTTATCACCTTTATGTTTATAATCTTTAAACAAATAATAACTATCGGTATTTACATCATGAACAACAAGGTCATCATTTCGCCATTCACTAGTGACATCGCCAGAGACTTGCTTACCATCGACATAAAGCCAGTATGATTGACCATCACTGCGCCAAACGTTGCTAATCAACTTAGCCGGGCGAATTTTGTTATCCGATTTATGTTTGTAGTCTTCAAGTAAATAGTACTTATCTGTTTTCCCATCGTGAACAAACAGATCATTGCCTAACAACTTGTTGGTCACATCACCGGATATAAGCTTACCATTGACATAGACCCAATAAGATTCACCATTACTGCGCCATAGATTTTTTACTAACTTAGCCGGTCTCATTTTTTCATCTAAGTTATGCTTAAAGTCTTTAAGCAAATAGTAATCTTCACTTTTAAGATCATGTACAAGCAAATCATTATCGAGAAACTCACTTGTGACTGAGCTATCACCAGATATCAGCTTTCCGTCTACATAAAGCCAATACAGATCACTTTCACCTTTCCAAAAGGCTCCGCTTTTCCCGCGCCAAAGAAAATTGATATTCTTGGCCGGACGCAATTTATCATCAATTCTATAAGTATAATCTTCTAATAAATAATACTTGCCCGTACTTAACTGATTCACGAATAGATCATGTCCAATCAGTTCACTGATTGTTCCACCATTACTCGATATGTCTTTACCATCGACATAAAGCCAATATGATTTTCCGTCCCCCTTCCATTCGATGGCGAAGTGATTTTCTTTTGGCTTTGTTGCTAACAACTTTTCTTTTTCGTGGTTCTTTTGTGCCACGATTTTTTGTTCTTTATCCTTTTTATCGGAATCCAATAGTTGGCTATATTTCCCAGCTAGTTGCAATTGAATTGCATAACGAAGATCTTTACGTATTTCTGATGGAAAATTAGGCTTTACATTCGCCTTCATTTTGTAGAAGTACGTTTCTGTTTCATTCTCACCTTGGCCTGAATAGGAGTGCCAAGATTTCAGCTCGGTAGAAGATACAATCGAAGCATTTACTTTTCTCTCAATAACATCCTTCTGAATTTTGAAGTTCTTCATCTCTGTTACAGAGTTTATAAAAATACTAGAACCTTGTTCTATTGCTCTACGTTCTGCATCTTGTTGAGCTTTTTCACGACATTGTCTACGAGTCTCATCGTCACCACAGTTATGAGTTCCTTCGACAGTAACTTCACGAACTTCCTCATAGTTCTTAATTTTCTCAGATAGTTTTGAATCTATGACTTGGTTAGCCTTTTCAATGTATTGTTTTACACTGTTTTCATAATCTTGATTAGCAGCCTCAAGCTCGATAGAAAGGCGTGAAAGTTGCTCTTTATTGTCAGATAACGCATTTTTTGATTCTTTTAATACAGCGTAGTTATCATCACGCTCTTTACGGCCAGCTGCGAGAGGTCCATTAATAGAACCTGGATTTTTATCATCTATCTTTAATAATTCTTGAAGCTTTTCTCTGCTCTGGGCGTATTTATTGAGGGCAAAATCTGCGGATTGTTCTGCATTCTTAAGTTCTATCTGTTTTTTTTCAAACTTATTCGTCAATATTTGATAAGCGATGCTAGACTTTTCCATCGCCTTTTCTAAAGCATCTAAGTTCGAAGCAGATGCAGCATAACAACCAAAAACAAATCCGAAAGAACAAAGAGCGCCTAAATAAACCTTGCCAAATTTCATGTATATTTATCCAATACAAAATGATTTACATATGAATAATATGATAAAGTTACCACTCAAACATATTGATTACAATTGACTTTAGGCATCTAAACTCACACAAAAAAATTTATCTCAGCGGTGTTGGCAATGGCAACTTTTAAACTAAGCTTTTGTAACACGCATTATTCACACTTCAACAACCTATTATTTTCATTTCCAAGTGCTCAATTGACTTTATAATAAGAAATTATGATTACAAATTTGCAGTATATACAATCGGTAATCAGGCTTATTAAGAGAGATCTAATATACACAGTTCTCCCTGATACGGTTTTTTGATTGCATAAATAGATAGCTATTTATTATGAAAAAATTTCATTTTCTCTTTTTATCAATTGTTTTCCTATTATCTGCTTGTGTCAATGATGCTAGCATTTCAAACACAGTAGAGAAAAAACAAATTAAAGAGCAATTACCAGCTTGGGTCTTTGCACCTTTCGTGAAGGGTTACACGACCGTGGTAGGTGTAGCACCACCACAGCAAGACAATAATAAAAGACTACAAATGCTAGCAGCAGAGTTGGATGCTCAAGCCGAATTATCAAAGCAAGCAGTATCATTTATTGATGATTCAACGCAAATAACAGAACACCTTCGCGATGGTATTTTTCACTCAAACATCGAAACGAATACTAAAGAGATATCAATTCAAAACTTGGATCTAGGTAAAGCAAAGATTCTCAAACAATGGGTATCAAAGGACAAGACGCTGTATATTTTGTATGGCTTGCCTTCTCTCAAGTAGCAGATCGCCCAAATCTTAACTAACTATTGGCGCCCAAGTGAAACCGGTTGCATTTTGCGTGGTTAGTCATGGTTTCACTTTTCTCCATTTGTTCGCATGGTCAAACAATCGTAGATTACTGACAACAAGAGTGACGAAATGGAGGAGATCGTGGGTACCTGTACCAATTGGATTGCGAGAGACATTCTGCGTTTTTTCGACGAGAAAGGGATAGCTGTTGAACCGATTCTCCATCACTCAGGAATTGTGCGCTGCGAGCTGGAACGCCCTGAAGGTCGCCTGACACAAGACCAATATGCCAAATTGCTCAAGTCCTTAACCCGCTATACTTCTCAGTACTATGATTACTTGATGGTCAAGCAGCAACAGTCTGAATATCTTCAATTTCTCTACAGTCAATCACCAGATTTGCTCGGATTATGTCTCAATAGCCCTGATGTTGAGCACTGCCTGCAGCACTTTTTCGCCCATCGTAGTCTGATTGAAAATACCAACCAAATTGAGATCGAATGTTACCCACAAGCGTGGCATTTAAACGTGGTGAGCAGCGGCTGTAACGAGAGCAACACTCTTGCCGCCATCAGTTACTTTATTCTGATCTATGAATTGCTGCACAACTACACACCCGTACCTAAAGTGACCATTTACTTGCCATTGAGCAGCACCGCTTATCAATCGAAACTGGCTACCGCGTTTGACAACCAATGCGTTTATCATGCCGGAACGACCCAAATAGTCATCGACCAAAGCACACTTATCACCCAACATCCCTACTGGAATGCCACGCTTTATGCGCTGCAGTTGGAACGTGTAGCACGGCTTAATACGTCGTTAGATGAACAAACCTCTTGGCGACAAAATGTGATTGAGCAGATTGAAAGACAGTTGGGTAATCAGAGCTCAACACCGGAGACCCATTTACTTCACCAAGTCTGTTTTGAATTGAAAGTCAGCCGCTGGACGCTGAATTTGCGTTTAAAAGAGGAGCAGACCAGCTTTACAGAGCTAGTCAAAAAGGTGCGTGTTGATAAAGCCTGTGAACTACTGACGCAAACCAATTTGTCCCTTTTAGATATTAGCGATCAACTCGGCTTTTCTTCTCAAGCGGTCTTTTCGCGCTTTTTTAAAACCGCGCTCAACCGCACTCCGCTTGCCTACCGTAATGGACACCAAGGGTAACTTCAGTTTCTATTCACAGACTTAGGGAAAAAATTCTCTAGAGAGCAGAATTAGTTACGTGCTAGCATGTATTTTGTTCGCATACGATTAAGGAGAACCTATCATGTCGCATCAAGCCATGATTGAATTGTCAGGGGAACGAGCAGGTTTTTCTGTTTGCTTTCAAGGTATTAAAGTGGGAAGCGATCTGGTGACGATTGTATCCGGTGGCGATAAAGCTCACATCGGAGCGACAGCATTGGCGCAACCGAGACCCAGTTTGAAAAACTCAGAGAAGATCAGTGCATCGACCTCCGTTCTCTGTGTGATGGGCCATAAAGAAGACATGTTAGCGCACCATTTGGCACAAACACTCGCGTCGCATCTCAACTGTGTGGTGAGTGTGAGCTGCGGCATCCACATGGATAATGCAGATGCGCAGCAAATCAAAAGCATTCAGTCCCTAGTAACAGAACTACTTGATCAATTTATCCTTAAACTGAAACTGCACTAGTCCTCTTTCGGGCCATAAATCATGGTTTTGAGGATACGAATAAACGCGTCGCGATCCTCTGGCTCAATGCGCTGCAAAAATACATCATCCACTTTATTCGCTAATGAAGTGGATGCTTCAAGCTGAGCTTGCCCCTCTTCGGTGAGATACACAAAACGACGACGTTTGTCCGTCTCTCCTTGCTCGCGATAGATCAACCCACGTTTTTCCATACGACCTAGCATTTCAGCCAAGGTGGCTTTGGTGGTGACCGAGGCCCCCATTAACTCCACTTGCTCGATGCCTGGTTGATCGGCGATAGCGCGCATTACGGAGTGCTGAGGTTTAGTCAAATTGGGCATTTCGCTTTGCCATGCGGCAGTATGCTCTTGCATTAGCTTACGCAACAAGTGAAATGCAACATGATCTAATTTGGAATACATATCCGCTTACTACTCATACGTGATTGATAACTTTCGACACTTTACCATAAGTTGTTGCTAAATTTTGTTACCAAATCTGAAAACATGAGTTGAAATTATAATTCGTGCACGATCTTTAACTTTTATGAACTATTGAACATTCGTTTCAATGAGCGTACATTTACCCACAATGTTCGTGTACGAACTTAAATTAGCAAGAGGTAATATGAAACTAGTTGTTGGAATGACCGGCGCGACTGGAGCGCCACTAGGGGTCGCTTTACTAGAAGCCCTAGCCGCTATCCCAGAAGTTGAAACCCATTTAGTGATGTCACGTTGGGCGAAAACCACCATTGAACTAGAGACTCCGTACACGGCGAAAGATGTCGCCGCCCTCGCAGATGTGACTTATAGCTCGGCTGACCAAGCCGCTGCCATCTCTTCAGGGTCGTTTCGCACCGATGGGATGATCATCATCCCCTGCAGCATGAAGACCTTAGCGGGAATTCGCGCCGGATACGCCGATGGATTAGTAGGACGAGCAGCTGATGTGATCATCAAGGAAAATCGCAAATTAGTCCTTGTCCCTCGTGAAACCCCTTTGAGTACCATCCACCTCGAAAACATGCTCGCTTTAGCCCAAAAGGGCGTCACCATGATTCCTCCCATGCCAGCTTGGTATAACCATCCCGAAACCATCGACGACATCAAAAACCATATTGTTGCCCGCGTGCTGGACCAATTTAACTTGGATTTCCCCAAAGCCAAACGCTGGCAAGGTCTATCCGACGGCAATAATTTAGATTAACCATCCAAGGAGAATAACGATGGCATATGATGATTTACGCAGTTTTCTGCACGCCTTAAACGAGCACGGACAACTGCTGCCTATCACCGAACAAGTTAAAGCTGAACCGGATATCGCCGCGGCAGCAAATGCGACGGGGCGTATTGGTGAAGGCGCTCCAGCATTGATGTTCAATAACATCGAAGGTTTCAACAATGCCCAAGTAGCTATGAACACCATTGGCTCTTGGCAAAACCACGCGATTTCTCTGGGCTTGGCACCCAACACACCAGTGAAAGAGCAGATTGCCGAATTGATTCGCCGTTGGGACAAATACCCTATTGCTCCAGAACGTCGTGCCAATCCACCATGGGCAGAAAATACCCTTGAAGGTGAAGACGTTAACCTATTTGACGTATTGCCACTGTTCCGCCTCAATGACGGTGACGGCGGTTTCTATTTGGATAAAGCTTGTACCATCTCTCGCGACCCATCCGATCCTGACAACTTTGGTAAACAAAACGTCGGCATCTACCGTATGGAAGTGAAAGGCAAACGCAAGTTGGCGCTGCAACCCATTCCAATGCACGACATTGCGATTCACCTCAACAAAGCGGAAGAGCGTGGTGAAGATTTACCCATCGCTATCTCACTAGGTAACGAACCTATGATTACCTTGATGGGGGCGACGCCTCTAAGATATGACCAATCTGAATATGAGATGGCTGGCGCGCTACGTGAAAAACCTTATCCGATCGCTACAGCGCCTCTCACTGGTTTTGATGTGCCATGGGGATCTGAAGTGATTCTTGAAGGGGTGATTGAAGGTCGCGTGCGTGAAATCGAAGGTCCATTTGGCGAGTTTACTGGGCACTACTCTGGTGGTCGTAACATGACCGTAGTGCGCATCGACAAAATCTCTTACCGCACTAATCCAATTTTCGAATCGCTCTATTTAGGTATGCCGTGGACGGAAATTGACTACTTGATTGGTCCGGTCACTTGTGTGCCTCTATACCAACAGCTCAAAGCAGAATTCCCTGAAGTACAAGCGGTTAACGCTATGTACACTCACGGCCTGCTAGCAATCATTTCAACCAAAAAACGCTTTGGCGGCTTTGCTCGTGCAGTCGGCATGCGCGCGATGACGACACCACACGGTTTAGGTTACGTGAAAATGGTCATCATGGTGGATGAAGATGTCGACCCATTCGATTTGCAACAGGTGATGTGGGCAATGTCATCCAAAGTGAACCCTGCTGGCGACTTAGTTCAGCTGCCTAATATGTCGGTTCTTGAACTTGATCCTGGTTCATCACCTGCAGGTATCACAGATAAATTGATCATTGATGCCACCACACCGGTTGCTCCAGATAACCGCGGCCATTACAGCCAGCCAGTGAAAGATTTGCCAGAAACCAAAGCTTGGGTCAGCAAACTGACTGAGATGATCGCCAAACAAAAACAGGAGAGAAAATAATGATTTGTCCACGTTGCGGAGAAGACCACATCGAAGTACTTGCCACCTCCCCTGTTGCAAATGTCTGGGAAGTGTATCAATGCCAACATTGTCTCTATACTTGGCGCTCAACTGAACCTTTACGTCGCACTAGCCGTGAACACTACCCTGACGCTTTCAAAATCACTCAAGAAGATATTGATAACGCGCCAGTCGTACCAAGTATTCCGCCACTACTGCCAGAGTTTCAAAACCGCTAAGTGGCATTAGATTTGCCACTACACTTGAAAATTGAGCATCAAAAAAGGCAGCCTAGCTGCCTTTTTTCAACCAATAATAACGAGATTAGGATTGTGTGGTATTAAGCTGCTTAAGAATCGGACCGTATCCCTCATCACCTAACCAATAATTAATGATGTGCTCGACACGTTGACTGGTGTTGGTTGCACCTGTAATACCATCAATCGTGTACTCATCTAACTGATTTGGGTTTGCGGTAGAAGTGTCGGTGCTTTTGTTTTCTGAACTGTTGTTTTCCACTCTAGCAGGCTGAACAATCTTTAACGCAGGTTGAGAATCTTTTAGCGCCAATTTGCCCACAAACTGTTGGAGCCAAACCCTATCCGTCATGATGTGCCCACCGAGCGCGGGGGTTTCCCCTTGCTGATAGAAACGAACCTTAGCAAATTGTCCCGTAGCCAAATGCAACGCGACAAAGCCTTTGAGATACGAAAGATACCCTTGTCCTTCAATCGGCAAGATGACCACATCGCTATTATGGACTCGATAAATGATCTGCTGACTTGGCTTGTTAGTGAGTCCAGCGGGATTGTCGGTTGAGCTCAGCTCAATCGTGGTGACTTTATCTTGTTGTAACGCTTGCTGATATTGACTGATAGCGCTGACTGAATTAGTCACAGTATGTTGCGTGAAATCCACCAGCATAGGTTCAAGGTGCGTGGCGATGATTTTGCTCGCGCTGTCATGAATTTGGTCTAAATCGGCCACTTCCAACAGGGTTCGCTTGTCATCCTTTAGCACCAATTGAGTCTCCGACTTTTTCGCCGCAGCTCCCTTAACGATAGTGCTAGACGCATCGACCGCTTGGTTAGACTGACTGGCTTTGTCAAAACACCCCGTCAACAACAGTGTGCTGGGTAAAAGAGCGGCGACAAGAAGATGTGTTTTTTTCATAACCATTCTCAAAAATAGCTGGGTGAAAAGAAAATCAATGAAGATGCATAGGGACAACACGGGCGATCACATTCACTGCCCCTTGATTGGTCACTAAGGTGAGCGGAACCAATTCGCCCTGTTTCAGCGGTCGCAATAAGCCCATCAACATGATATGCGCCGTATTGGGTGTTAAGGCGAGTTGCTGATGAGGCTTGACGGTAATTTGCGCAATCGGCTGCATGACACGTTGCCCACCTTCAAACACAGTCTCATGCAACATAATGTGTTTAAACAATTTTCCCTGAACCTTAGTAATCACTAGTGGCTGGTCGGTGTGATTGTAAATCGTCATTTTGGAGCCAGTCGCCGAAGCGCCATTTTGTGGCAAAAAAATCTCCGCTTGCCCAACTTCAACATCGACACTTTGCGCTGTCGCCGCGCCAGAAAAAACACTGACCAGCAACATCAGTAAACCACACAGTAACCGATGCACACACGGTATATCCTCTACCTGACTAAGCACTTTTCCTTCCTACTTTAAAATGGCATTAACATAGCGATCAAAATCCATACCCGGTGAATAACCGATGTGCTGCTCACGAAGCACGCCATGGCGATCAATAAAAAAGGTGGTGGGCGTTGCGACCACTTGATAACGCTCTTGGGTAATACCCAATTGATCCAAACCTAACGGCAAATCAACACCCAGCTTGTCGGCAAATGCGGGTAAATCATCAGGAAAAGGGGGAATGCCCACACCAATAAAGCGAATCTTACCTGGATGCGCCGCCACATAATCTTGCCACGCTTTCATCATCACCAAACACGCGCCGCAGGTCGATGACCAGAACTCGACGACCACCGGCTGACCTTGAGCTTCGTCTAAGGTCATCTTGTTTTTCTGGTTATCCAGCACAGCTAAGTCTGGTGCAGGTTGACCAATCGCTAACGTTTGTTCTTTGCAGCCACTGATCGCCAACATCGCGACCAGTAAGCTTACCCATCCCAGCCGCTTAAGCGTCATTCATCCGCTCCTCACCGATGTATTTGCCATGCTGCAGACGAATGATGCGATCGGTGTAGCGCCCCAAATCAGGGTTATGGGTCACCATGATGATGGTACGATTTTGCTCATGCAGACGCTTAAAAATATCCAGTACAATCTGCTCGTTCGCTTCGTCAAGGTTACCTGTCGGTTCATCGGCAAACAGAATCGGACATTCATTAACTAAGGCGCGCGCGATACAAACGCGCTGTTGTTCACCACCCGAGAGTTGACTTGGCAGGTGATCAATACGATGCCCCAGCCCAACTTCCTCTAACACTTTGACTGCTGCGTCTTTATCGGTCACGCTGTGGTAGTGCTGCGCCAGCATGACGTTTTCTAACGCAGTAAGGTATGGAATCAAGTGGAACTGTTGGAACAGTAAGCCAATTTTTTCGGCGCGAAAAGCACGTCGACCATCTTCATCAAGGCTCGCGGCATCCTGCCCATCCAGAATCACCTGTCCTTCGGTCGCGGTATCTAAGCAACTGAGAATGTTCATTAACGTGGTTTTACCAGAGCCAGAGGCACCCATGATGGCCACAAATTCCCCTTTGCGAATCGAAATATTGATGTTGTCGAGGGCGCTGACTTGGTCGAAGCGTTTGCACAACCCTTTCGTTTCAATGGCAAATTCACTTTCAATAGCTAGTTCGTTCTTCATAGCTAATGCAGTCATCTTATTCTCCTTTCAACACTTTGGCGGGATCAACATTCATCGCGCGCAAAGTTGGAATCGTGGCAGCAATCAGTGCCGCACCGATCGATAACACTGCCGTAATGGCAAACACAGGGGCACGTAAATCAATCGCCGAGCTAAACACGGTTTGCCCTAAAATTTGAGCCAATACATAACCGATGCCCAACCCCAATACGATTGCAGCGACCGTCATCACTAACGTTTCTGCCAAGATTTGTCTGGTGATCGCTTTGTGGGAAGCGCCTAAAGCTTTTTGCAGGGCGAACTCATGGCGACGCTCGCCAATCATGGCCGTCAACGTGGTGTTCACGCATAGGGTTGATAACACCAAAATGACAAAGGCCACCACACCCATCAATAGCTTGATTTTATCGAGCACTTTCCCCTCCGATGAGGAGACTTTAAGGATCGGGCGAATCGTTAGATCAGGGAATTTCGCTTGTAGCTGTTTGGCAAATTGATCGACCTGATCTTTATCGTTATCGATACTGAACATGGCGTAATTCGCTTGGTCAGCTTGGCCGAGCCATTCTTGTAAAACACCCAAATTAACAATGAGATAGTTATCTTCTTCGGCACCGGAGTCGATAATACCCTTAATGGTAAAGGTATGACGCTCTTGCCCTTTGATCATGCTGATTTCAGAGCCCACTTTTAGCTCCAATTTTTTGGCTAGGCTCGCACCTATCATGGCATTGCGTTTATCAAACGAGACACCAATCCACTCACCTTGGACTTGCCAATAGGGCACCAGCTTTTTCAATTGCGAAAAATCAACGCCCATCGCCACCACTTTTTCCAAATCCGATTGCACCATGCCATAGAGATAAGGGCTTGAGGCGACCAGCTTGCCTTGCGGCGCCATGCTCACCATGGTGTGGTAATCGGCGGTAGATAAAGTGCTCTCTTTGGCACCCGGTCCAACATAAAAGTTAGCGCCATAGTTACGTAGCTCATGGCTCATTTTTTGGTTGATATCGAAATAAACGCCCGCCATGGCCGTGACAATCGCCGCGCCCATAGTCAGCGCAGCCAACACCACAATCACGCGGCGCAGGCGCAACTTCAAAGATCGCACCACCAGCAGAGTATTCATCGAACGATTATTGGCGGCCATACAACACCTCGATTGGGTAAAGCGCAGCAATACGACGCGATGGGAAATAGGTTCCGCACACTGTCATTACCACAGAAATCACGAGAATCAACGGGATAATAATCCAATGGAATGTGATACTTGAACCAAACAAGGCATAGCCCATAACCTTGGCAAGCCCCCAGCCAGCAACACATCCCAGTGAGCCACCAAGCAAACCACAGATCATCGATTCAGCATAAAACAGTAAGTACACTTGCCAGTTATGCGCGCCGAGCGATTTCATCAAACCAATCTCTTTTGAACGTTGCAAAATCGCATTGGTCATCAGTGATGCAATCCCCATTGAAGCAGCAATAAAGGCAGCTAAGGTCACCATAAACAGCAAACTTTGGATTTTCTCAATCACGATCCCTTCGGAGGCAGCCACCTGCCACACAGGGTGAACGCTGGCATTACTTAAGGCCTTTTCTAATTGGAATGAAATCGAAGAGACAAACGCAGTACAAAACCACAAGTCGTATTCATCGGAGTCAAGCGACTCCAAGTTTTCGCGGGCTTTCTTTGACAACGCATTTTCTGGCACGGTCAAAGCCGATACATTGATACTCTCCACCCGATCTTGCAGATTGAGCAGTGTTTGACCAATATGCAACGGCACCACAATCGCCTCTTCCTCAGCACCGCCATTGGTCAAAATGCCGGTCACTTGAACGGAAATGGTTTGCTTACCACGAGTTAACGTCAGTGAGTCACCCACTTTCCAACCCATATGCGCCGCAATAGATTGCCCAACCAAGGCTTGAGCTTGGCTATCGTCTGGCCACTGGCCATTTACTTTCCAATACTGAGCAATGATCTTATTACCGGTGTGGTAATCCGGCTCATCGGGAACAGCTAACGACTGATCAAAGAAGGTGCCGACTAACGCCACCTTATGTTGACTGGTATGATTTTGGCTATCTGCAACTTGAACAGAACCACGCACAAAAGGCGCAAAACCTATGATGTTGTTACGCCAAAAAATGTTCTTGATGTTCGGCAGTTCAGATTCCAGCAACAGGTCATCTTTATCCATCGACGCTAAGGCATTTTTCAATGCATACGGCAACTGCACCTGACCTTCTGGGGTGATTTCGATGTTAGCGCCATAGCGTTTCATCTCCACTGACATTTTATCGCCAATGGTAATCGAGATAGCGAGCAGCGCCGAAATCAAACCTGCAGCCAAAAAGATAGTGGTGGTCGCAAGCCATTTACGACCACTGTCATGGCGCCAAGATTGGCGCAACATAGTCCATAACATTATTGGTCACCTCCCAACGCTGAGCTGCCTTTTACATATTGCCAAGGGTTATCGCGGAAGGCGTCGTAAGAAGCTTGTTTCGAGAAGAAATAGGTCTTACCGCCAAATTGATAACTAAACGGAGCGTCGATATTGGTTAAGGCATCGCCGTTAACCGGATCTTTCACCGTGATTTTCACCACCTCACTGAAATACTGCAGACCCGATTCCAGCATCGCTTGGCTAATGACGATTTCGTTGTTTTTCAATGACCACTCTTTGATCGGTATCGGGTTACAGCCGCCCGGGTTACCAATCGAAGGAATGAAGATGTGCACGCCGCAAGCCAAACAGATCACTTGATCGCCGTCTTGAATATACCCTGCATCGCCACAAAGCATACAAGCGTCAAACACCACACCAAATTTCATTTCGCTTGGGTAGCGGTCAATGACAAAGAAACGCACCACTTTACCGTCGCTGGCAATCCATTGATAACGATGCAACTTGCCATCTTTGAGCTCATCGGTAATCGCAATATGCACGGACTCATCTGCGCTTAATTCGATGCTTT